>JAUMUT010000020.1 GCA_030530525.1 Capnocytophaga sp.
TCTACCGAGTTAATATTGCATTCTACGGAGCAATAAAAAAATTGTATAATAATTTATTATTAATTATTTTCAGAAATACCCATCATCATATTATAATGAGCTATATGTCCTGAGTATTCAAATATTTTTCTAAATACTTTCATATATATTTCTGTAGTTTCATCTTGTGTATCTATTTCCAAAGCATCAGGAAAACAATGAGAACCATCGTTTATCCAATAATATAGAGATCTACATATTTGTTGTTCTTCTAAATTAGGAAAATCTTTTATGATTTTCTCTTCATCTTTATAAGATCCCAAAACTTTAAAGTAGTTTTCCAAAATTCTTCGCATTATATTTTGTATTGTTATTGTAGAAGTTATATTTTTAGATTGCAATTCTTTCCATAACAACTGATAAGAGGAATTTATAGGATTTTCTTTATCATATGATTGTATAGAACTAATATTTCCATTTTTACGCAAAATCCAATAATTTAATTTATCACTTTTTGCTCCTCTATCCATAAAAGAAACCTCTTTATGGAAATAAACATTATGTGTTAGTAAAATAATTTGTTTTATATTTCCTTTGTATTCATTGTCTTTCATCTCTTTTATCAAATCTTTTATCAAAGTACTAACAATAAATAATACATTACTATCTAAACTTGAAATGGGATCATCAATTACTAAAATTTTATCCTCGTTTACAACATCTGCAGAATCTCCTCCTTTGACCTTTTGATAATAATATAAAAAGGTGATAAAGGTTATTTCTCCTTCGCTTAATGTTTTTTGTGCGTCAGACCCATCTTCTCTTTGAATTTCATAAAAACCATTCTCAGAAGAAGGTACTATTTTAAAATTAAGAAATCCAAACGAATTTAAAAGCCTATTAATTTCATCTATGGTAGGTTGTATACTTGTTACATTTTGATTTAATTCTTTTATTTTTTTGTCAATCTCTCTATAATCATTTCTATTTTTTTCTAAAGAATTATTTAATCCGTTTATACTTTTCTCTAAGTTATTTTTTTCTTTGTTGAAAGATTCTATCTTTGATTTATATTCTTCTGTAAGATATTTCCACACTAAAGTTATTAATTTATTTTTTTCTGTTTGGAAATTTTCAACCGTACGATTATAATTTTCTATCTCTTTATTAGCTGAAACGATTAAGTTTAATATAAGTTCTAATTGCTCTTTTAGAAAAACTAAATCAATACTTCTACTAGGTTCTTTTAGTTTGCTATTTAATAATTCTTTATTGTTGTCATATTGACTAATTAAAGTTCTTATATATGTGGAAAAGATGTCCAAATTTAATTTTGAAGAATTGATATTCTTCTGGTTAGTTTCAATAATACTTAATTGATTTATAAGATTTTGAACTGACATCTCATATTTTTGTTTTAGTTCTTTTAAACAAGATATATCACTAATATAGTTTTCATTAAAAAAGCTATTCAATTTTTCTCTAAAATCTTCTGTAATTGTTCTTTCTTGACAAAAAGGACAAATATCACTTTCCTCTTGTAGATAATTTTTCCCTTCATATACCCAATCACTAATATTTAAATGGTTTATTAATCCTGCTATATCAATATCAGCTTTTCCTACTATTTTCTTCTTCCAAATGGGATTATTTTCTATTTCTAAAATAGTATCAAATGAAATAGTATTTATTAACTCTATCATTTGAGGATATTTTCCAAAAAGAATATTAGCTTTTTCTTTTAATTGTTCATAAGTTAATATATTTGAATTATTACTTTTAAATTCATCTTCCAATCTATTTCTAAACTTATTTTTGCTTTTTATAGCCCCTGAAAAAGCTTCTGAAAAATCATTTTCATATTCCCTTTTTAAGTTATTCCAACAATCCTCATCAAATTTATTTTCAAGATTTTGTTTTTCTAACTCTATTTTTTCTAATTGCTTTTTTCTTTCTAAACCTTGTTCTTTAATAGAATTTAATTTTTCTTTTAGGGTATTGATTTCAGCAATTTGTTCTGTAGTAGCCTGACCAAGAGTGAAAATTCCTTTTAATTTTTCTTGTCCAAAATTTATTTCACGAAATTTTCTATTATACACGAGTGTTTTTATAGGAGTATTATTTCTCCATTCAATAGAACATTCTTTATATTTACTATCATTTTCAATTTCAATATCACCAACAAGGTAATTAGAGATAGTTGTTTTTCCTGTTCCATTAGCTCCATAAATAAAATTTACTTTTTTTAAATTATTGATCTGAATACCTTCATTATTATAGGTTGCTACATTCTTTATTGTAATAGAGTTTATCATAAAATCATTCTTTTAAATTCTTACTACATATTTTTCATTACAAAAGACTTTGACAAAGTCTCAAAACTTTGTCAAAGTTAATGTAAGTTATTAGCTACGATACATCTTTTCCCTCAATTCCTGAATATTTTTGTCGTCCATATACTCATCAAAGGTCATATAGCGGTCAATGATGCCACTGGGAGTAAGCTCAATGATACGATTGGCGACTGTTTGCGAAAATTCGTGGTCGTGGGTGGTGAATAGCACAGTGCCTTTGAAGTTTTTCAGCGAGTTGTTGAAGGCGGTAATACTCTCCAAGTCCAAATGGTTGGTAGGTTCGTTGAGCATTAGCACGTTGGCGCGCAACATCATCATACGGCTGAGCATACAGCGCACTTTCTCGCCTCCCGAAAGCACCTTGCAGTTTTTGAGGGCTTCCTCTCCGCTGAACAACATCTTGCCCAAGAAGCCACGTACATATACTTCCTCGCGCTCTTCCTCTGTTTTCGCCCATTGGTGCAACCAATCCACTAAGGAAAGATCTTGGGTGAAGAAATCGGAATTATCCACAGGCAGGTAGGACTGCGAAGTGGTAATACCCCACGCAAAGGTACCCGTATCGGGCTTGAGGTTGTTGTTCAAAATCTCATAAAAGGCAGTGGTGGCACGCGAATCCTTAGAAATCACAGCTACTTTGTCGTCTTTGGCAAGGTTGATATCCACATTCTGGAACAATACCTGTCCGTCAATGGAAGCGGAGAGGTTTTCCACGTGAAGGATTTGGTCGCCTGCCTCGCGTTCGCGCTCAAAGATGATAGCGGGATAACGGCGAGAGGAGGGTTTGATTTCCTCAATATTGAGTTTCTCCAACATCTTCTTGCGGGAGGTCGCCTGCTTGCTCTTTGCCACATTGGCACTGAAACGGGCGATAAATTCCTGCAACTCTTTAGCTTTCTCTTCTGCCTTCTTGTTCTGTTGCGCACGCTGACGGGCTGCCAACTGACTACTTTCGTACCAAAAGGTATAGTTCCCCGAAAAATGATTGATTTTCCCGAAGTCAATATCGGAGATATGGGTACAAACGGCATCGAGGAAGTGGCGGTCGTGGGAAACGACAATCACGGTATTGTCGTAGTTTGCCAAAAAGTTCTCGAGCCAACCGATAGTCTCGAAGTCAAGGTCGTTGGTAGGCTCGTCCATTATGAGTACATCGGGGTTGCCGAAGAGCGCTTGCGCCAAAAGCACCCGCACTTTGAGCTTGCCGTCCATTTCGGACATTAGGGTGTAGTGCATATCTTCGGTAATGCCCAAATTGGAGAGCAGGGCAGCGGCATCGCTCTCGGCATTCCAGCCGTTCATCTCGTCAAACTGCATTTGTAGCTCGCCAATGCGTTCGGCATTTTCATCGGAGTAGTCGGCATAGAGGTCGTCCATCTCTTTTTTGATTTTGGAGAGGACTTTGTTGCCCATAATCACCGTGTCGAGCACGGTGTAATCGTCATAAGCGTAGTGGTCTTGTTCGAGTACCGACATACGCTTGCCTGGTTCGAGAATCACGCGCCCCGAAGTAGGTTCTTGCTTGCCTGAAAGGATTTTTAAGAAAGTGGATTTGCCTGCTCCATTGGCACCGATGATGCCGTAGCAGTTGCCTTGTGTAAAGGTTACATTGACCTCATCAAAGAGGATACGCTTGCCGAATTGTACGGATAAATTGGATACTGATAACATTGTATATTTGTTAATTGTCAATGATTAATTAAAGATCTACGGTAAAAATAACGTTAAGTTGGTTGTCTAAGGCGTGCTGATAAAATTCTAAAATACCTTTGCTCCAATCTAATAAATAGTTGAGTTCGTCTTCATCTTTTGGTAGAGAATATTCGTCTTCTCGAATATCTTCAAAATTATTTTTTATGATTTCTTGAAGGTTGTTTATTTCTAAGTAATCTACGATTTCTTTAATGTCTTTGGCTTTTTTCAAAGAAATGATTTCATTATTATAATCACAGATAATTTCTCCTCCGAAAATAATATTGTAAGGCACTTTATTTCCTTCTTTCCACGTGCCTTCTCCAAGACAAAACTGAATACCTTCCCACGCCATATCCAATTCCCAACAATCTTCTGTGGCAAATAATTCTGCTTGGATTTCATCTACCATATATTCGTATCGTTCTTCTATTTTTTGGGCTTTCAGTTGTGCTAATTCTTCATCAGTAATAGCGTAAAGCATTCCTAATCGTGCCATAATATATTGATTTTAAATTTAAAAATGCAAAAATAAGTAATATTTGTAAGATACGAAAAATAATTGTAAATATTAGATTAAAAAGATAATAAAAAATTCAAAAACGATTATCAATTTAATGTTAAAGTTAATCTTATTTTTTATTTAGATAAGATAAAAATACTATCTTTGCAACCCAAAATTTAGAATAACGTTATGAAATACATATTATTAGGTTGGATAAGTATTCTATCCTTTGCCTTATCTGCCCAAAATATTTATACGCTTAAAGGCTTGGTAAAAGACCAAGAAGGTGTTCCCTTAGAAGGGGTAACGTTACAAATATCAGGTACTTACGAAGGAATTACAACTACCAAAAACGGAACTTTTGTTATTCAAACACATCTTCCGCAAGGAGAATTGGTATTTACTTTTATAGGTATGAAAACCATAAAGCGTCCTTTTCAAGGCAATACCAATTTTCAAATAACAATGCAAGAAGATTTATTGGTGCTTGATGGTGTGCAAGTTACTGCAAAACAGAATATTAACGAAATTGATGTACGAGCCAAGACAGGTAATGTTGGTTCGGTAAAAGTAGAACAAATCAAAAATATTCCTGTGGCAAGTATGGCTCTCGCACTACAAGGAAAAGTACCAGGATTGCGCATCATCAATAGGGGAGAGTTAGGGCAAAAACCTCAAATTCGCATTCGCGGAAATTCGTCTTTGCGCAAAGGAGATGACGCCAATCAGCCACTTTTTATTTTGGACGGAAAAATGATTTCCGCCGATACATTTTATTATCTAAATCCAGAAGATATTAAGGATATGAAAGTCCTTAAAGATGCCGTAGCTACTGCTCTTTACGGAATAAAAGCCTCTAACGGAGTGATAGAAATTACTTCCAAGCGAGGAGGAGAAAAACGTTTTAATTATCATACGCAAACGGGTTTTACTTTCGCCTCCCCTTTGAAAGTACAACTGATGAATAGCTCCGAAAAACTCGAATTGGAGCGTTTATTAAAAAATGAAGGAACGCCAGGCTATTTGTACAGCGAAGAATATATTAACAGACGATATGGCGGTACTTCGGAGCTTACGGCACGCCTTGCCGAGGGGCAACATAAGCTCGATTCTCTTCGGGCTATCAATACCAATTGGCATAAAGAATTAACCAATTTACAGATTTTTCAAAAGCACGACCTTAGTTTCCAGAATGGGAAAGAAAAAAGTGCTTATTATTTCTCCTTAGGCTATTTACAACAAGATGGACAGATAAAAGGCAATGATTTACGCCGTATTTCGGCTCGTCTTGCTCTTGACCAAGCTCTGGCAGAGAATGCGATAATCACGCTTTCCGTCAATGGGGCTTATGCAAAAACGAACACCCCAAACGGAGCAAATTTTTCCACAGAAGAACTTATTTATCGGCTCAATCCGTACGAAACGAAAAATTCTAAACGACTTTATTCGTACCCCAATCGTAGTTATTCGGATTTATTTAATCAATTTTCGCAAGAAAATACAACAAAAAACTTAGGAACGTCTCTTAGTTTTAACTGGAAAATACTTCCCAATCTGGAACTTTCTGCTATCACTGGTTTAGATTTTTCTCTTACAGAAGATTTACAAATTACTCCTGAAACAGCCTTTTCCGAAAGAAATTCAGGGCGCGCTCGTAATGCACTTGGCACACTTGTTCAATCCAAAAATACATTAACTAATTTTACTTCCAATATACGTGTAAATTATGAAAAAGCCATTGGCAAACACGAATTTACAATCGGTGCAAATGCCGATAATTACACTTCTATTACCGATAATCTTTCTGTTACAGGACACGGATTGTACGGAAACATTCGTTCAGTAGCTGCCATTGACAATTCCTTGACAGGAGCAGGCGCACCATCGGTAGGCGGAAGGAAACAAACAGACCGCAATCTCGGTTTTGGTGGGCTTTTGGGCTACACCTATAACAGCATTTATAATCTATTCGGGACGTATAAGCTCGATGCGGCTTCTATTCTTCCTGCTCAAAAGCGTTGGAATGCCGCTTGGGCTATCGGAGCGAGTATTAATGTCAAAAAATATCCTTTTTTAGAGCAAACAGATTGGCTTAGCCAGTTGGATATTCGTGGTTCGTATGGGCAAACGGCTAACGCTCAGGCTATTTCGCCTTCGCTTATTACCGCTACGTTTAAGTATCTTTCTCAAAATTATGCAGATACTCGGCTAATGACTATCAATGCCTTGCCAAACCCAAATTTGAAAGCAGAACAGAATCTTATTACTGATTTAGGAATTTCGGCTACTATTTTTAAAACCAATTTTCAATTTTCAGTATATAAAAGAACTACCAAAGATGCTTTGCTCTCTATTCCTATCCCGTCTTCTTCTGGCTTTGATGTGCAAATGCAAAATATTGGAGTTTTAGAGAATAAAGGAATAGAAGCAAGCCTTTCGCAACCCCTTTACACTTCTGATAATTGGCGAATTGTTGTAGGCGGAAATATTTCTTATAATGAAAATAAGGTTATTGACCTCTACGGAAGAGACCGCATTTATACCAGTGCCGACCAAAAGCTCCCCGAATACCAAGTTGGCAAATCTACCGAAGCTCTTTACGGGCTCAATTCCACAGGGATAAACCCCATCACAGGCTTACCCGAGTTCATCACGGCCGATGGTAGGCAAGTGAATGCTACTACTACCTTAACAGGAAATGATTTTATCTATTTAGGACAATCTACCCCGCCCATTAGCGGAAGTATTGACTTTTATATCAATTATAAGAATTGGCAATTAAACGCCGATTTCTATTATGCACTCGGTGGTGTGCGTAGTTATTCCAATAGGTATATCAGAGATATTGATAATGCCAGATTTAACGCCGCCAAAGCCCAACTTACCGATATGTGGTGGCAAATAGGCGATGAAAACAAACGCTACCCAACAGCCTTTTATTCGTCAAGCGCTATTGAGAATCTTTCACAGGCAAATAATAAAACGTTAATGAAAACAGATTTTATCCGATTTGCTAATTTGTCTTTGCGTTACCAATTTACAAGAGAGCAACTCGCTTCTATCGGAAAAATACAATATGCCACCCTTGGCGTAACGGCTACCAATATTGGCGTATGGTCTTCCTATAAAGAAAGTGACCCTGAAACGAGTAATATTGTCAATCCGTTGCCTCCAACTATCACTTTAAACCTTAATATTGCCTTTTAAATCCGTAAAATGAAAAAAATAAACCTACTTTTAGTCTTTTGTATTGCATTTTTTAGCATAAATTGCTCCTTAGACCTCCCACCAGAAGATGAAGTAAGCGATCCAGACGCTATTACTTCGGTTATTTCTGCGGAAAGAGCCCTCGCTTCGGCGTATATTTCTTATGATGCCTTTAACGATGCCTTCTATTGGGTGCTTCGGAGTGATGATTTGCAGCCAACTACCTATCTTTCTCGGGATATTAGCCTAAAAAACTCCTACGATTGGACAGATAGACAGCTCATTTTAGATGCCGATAACCTCTGGAAGAACCTTTATAACACCATTGCCCGTTGTAATGTCCTTTTGGAGAGATTGCAAAACGTAAATACCACCTCAACGGCAGAAGAACGCGAGCTTCAACTTATCCGTCAGAGAACTTCTTACCTAAAAGCACTCTGTTATTTTGATTTGTTACGTATTTTTTGCCCTACTTTTGGAGTTTCAGGCAATGAAGCATACGGAATTTTAGAAAAATCAGCCTTTAACCTGACTAACAATCAGCAAAGACTCTCTCAAAATCAATCCGTATCGCTAATAAATAGCCTATTATCTATTTCCGCAGTAGAAGATACCAATACTTATTACATTACCCCCGATGTGGCAACCATTTTACAGGCAAAATTAGCCCTTTGGACAGGC
Source organism: Capnocytophaga sp. (assembly GCA_030530525.1). Lineage (GTDB taxonomy): Bacteria > Bacteroidota > Bacteroidia > Flavobacteriales > Flavobacteriaceae > Capnocytophaga. The sequence goes on from JAUMUT010000020.1 coordinate 8,419, forward strand.
AACACTTCCCAAACCATTACTTTGGCTCAGCCTATTTATGATAAATATAAAGCGCAAATCACTTCGCAGGCGGTGGCTACTATTTGGTCAAGGAATACATCTCCTTTACGACTATTTGCCTTAGATACCAAAAATACAACTACTTCTCCGTTTATGAAATTGGAGTATAGCGCAACCTTAGATGACTATCTGGTAGTAAATTCTTCTATTACTTTTGCGAATAAAGACCTTCGTAAAGACGTGTATAGCATTGCTAACCCAAATGGGCAAGCTACTTTTCTGTTAGGAAAGTACAGAAAACAAGCCAGAGAGCGTGAGCAAGCCTCTTATTTTACTATTATGCGCGTGGCAGAGCTTCCGTTTCTTTTGGCAGAAGCCTACATAAAGCAAGGCGACAAAAATACAGCCTTTTCTATGATAAATGAAGTGCTAACCGCTCGTGGAGCTACCAATATTTCCTCTTCGGAAACCGATATTTCGGCTTTGCTTTCTATTCTTTTTACAGAAAAACGAAAAGAATTTGTTGGCGAACCCCTTCGTTTCTTTGACTTGAAACAAAACCAATTACCCATAGACCGAACCACCTCTATTAACACCACAATTACCATTCCAGCGATCGATTATCGTTGGACACTCCCCATTCCTGCCTCTGAAAAACTATACAACCCCACCATTTTACAAAATAATGGCTGGAATGTAGGCGAAGGAAGAAACTAAGTAACATATTTAATTCATTATAGTATGAAAAAAATTAAATTTTCATTAAAAATTGCTGCTCTTGCAGTACTAACATTCATTGGCTGTTCCAAAGATAATGATAGCCAAGTACAATATTCCGGAGAAAATCGGGTATATATCACTGCCGAAGGCGATAAAAGCCTTACCATAGGCGAGGCTGACCAAAAAATAGAAGCCAAAATATCTCTTACTACCAAAGTAGATACTAATACATCTCTTCAATTAAAGGTAGTAGATGCACAAGGGCAAACATCAGACCTTGTTAGCCTTTCCGCTAATCCTATTTCTATACAAAAAGATGGAAAAGAAGCTACTTTTACCATCACTTTGGCAGAAAATAAGAGCGTAACTGAAGAGCAACGCCTTAAAGTTACCTTTGAACCTGTAACAGGGCTTACCGCACAAGAAGATTTGCAAATCGTAGTAAAACCAAGCCTTACTATTGCCTCACTTACCACAGCACAACGTCAATTGTTAGATGCTTATAAGGCAAAAGGAATGGATTTGTATCCTTTTATGGGTAAAGTAAAGGTAACAGGAAGTATTTTTAGCCCTGCGGACGGTTATGATGACTTTGCAACAGAATTTACAAGACCAATTGAAGGAAATTCTATTATTTCTCTTAGCGAAACTGCTTCCGATACTCCTGTATTAACAATGACAGAGAACCCAATGGGATTAACTGAGTTTTGGTATTACCTTCTTAGGAAAAATACAGTAGAAAATACCGCTTATTTTCCTCTAACGGAAGAAGAAAAAGAATACGCATCTCCTGTGGCTCAGGCTATTAGTCGTCTGATAAATTGGAATGCAAGTAGCCAAGAAACTTTGGCGGTTACTTTAGATAATATAAAGATAGGAACACCTACCAACGGAGTTAGCCAAATAGAATTTATCCATAAACAAACGAATAAATACGATACCGAAATAAGTGTAGTGCCTTTCCAATTCACATATTCTGCTAACGAAAGATTTAAAAAGCTAATAGCAGAAGGTAATGCCGAAGCCTTAGAGAATGATGGGCAAGATGGAGGCCCCAACCCTGCATTGTATCTAAACCATACCGATATTTTAAAAGATGAATATAGCGGAGTAGGCTTTAAAGCATCTTCGGGAACGATTAATTTCACTGAAAAGAAAATGACGTTTGAGTTTTTAATCTCTCACGAGAAAGGCGGAGGCTACATAAATGTAAAAGTAGAGTACCAAGCCTTATAAAAAGCAAGCAAAAATCCAAAATTTTAATGATAAACAAAACTAAAAATGAGTAACATTCGTAATTACACTATGGTTGCCCTTGCAATGAGCGTGGCAATCGGCTGTCAGAAGAACGAAGACAGCGAAACACCAGCACCAGATAATAAAAAAACAACTACACCTTGGACAGAGCTCACCCCAGCGACTCCCATTTATGACGACCCAAAAAGCGTAGCAAACTGTAATGCTGATGATGTGAAATTCCTTCGTGAAATAGCCAAAATGAATGGCTTTGAAGAGGATTTTAAAACTGATGATCCTTCCCAATGGAAAAAGGAACATTTAGCAATTATCTGGAAAAAAGAAACAGCCAATGGTAAAGATACCTATTTCGTTTCTGAACTTGGTGGAGCAAGAGGTAGTGGAAAAGGTATTACCAAATTAGACTTTTTTGATGTTAATAATGCCTTTACTAAGTTAGAAAAAGTAGAACTTACTACTCCAGACCTTACCACCGTGTATATTGATGGTAGTATTCCGTCTTTAAAAGCTATTATCCTAAAAGGAAAAGACACCGAAAAGACTTCTACGTTAGAAAAAATTACTATTCGCAACTTAGAAGGCTTAGAAACACTTTCCTTAACCGATTTTCCAAGCCTAAAAACTACTAATGATGAGGATTATTTCGCTGTAAGTACCTATTATTATAACGGAAACTTGGTAAATGTTACTTTAAATAACATAGGAGCAAGTAGTATTCAGATAAGTGCCACAAAAACACTCCAAGAACTTAGTTTGCAAAACAATCTTAATGTAGAAACACTCAATATTGAAGATGCAACACTGACAAATTTGGATTTTAATGCCTCTACTTATCCTAAATTGACTTCTTTGACGCTTAAAAAACTTACGAATAACTCTGCGCAAAGCCTTAATATAGAAGGATTAGCCAATTTAACAGATATTAATATCAGTAAAATCCCTTCGGTTACTAAGGCTTCGGTTAGCGGTTGCCCAAAAGTTACTTCGCTAATGATACAAAATGGTAATTTTACACATATTACCCTACAAGGGCTGAGCGAACTTAAAACGATTGACCTTGCAGGGAATAAAATTGCGAATATAGATATTTCTTCTTTTAGTAAAGTAACAAAAGTATATCTGAATGATAATGAACTAAAAGGCGCAACTCCTTTTAAACTTCCTACAACGGTAGAAACATTGAGTTTGCAAGGCAATGAAGGGCTTACAGCGGTTGATTTGTCGCCTTATAAAGAGCTTACATTAGTAAATATCAACGGATATAAGAAAGGAGCTACTTCTGCAACTACGCCAAGTACTTTGTCTTATCTTAAAATTGCTGGTCTTACCAAGTTAGAACGTTTATTAGCAAATTGGAATGCTCTTTCTACCATTGACACCGATGGGCAAGAGAATATTTCAGAAAAAATAAGCCTTATAGAGTGTGAGAATAATGAGCTTACCCCTGATGCTATCTATGCACTTAAAAAAGCATTCCCTTCGCTTGATTTTTCACTATCAGGAGCTGGTAGTAGTTCCAAATCGTGTAGTTATGTAAAACAACGTGCTTTTAAAGTAGGTACAATTACCAATAACCAAGTAACTTTTGCTATTAGCCAAGACCCTAATTATGGTCAGCAAACCCAAGTGAGCCTAAAAGATACAGATAGTAGTGTTTATCAGTACGATAATTCTTCTGGAATACTAAGTATAAAGAAAGCAGGAAGCTATGAAATTATTGTGAAAAACGATAAACTTTTAGGACAAATTAGAAATGGCTTTGTAAGTGAAAAAATAACAGTTAAATAAATTAAAAAAATAGTAAAAACTTTTCCGATTATAGGAAAAGTTTTTATTTTTTGTAGTGAAAAAATTAAAATTTTCTTAATTGTATTGCTTATTAGAAATTTTTTAGTAGATTTGCAAACAAAAAAAGGAATTATTAACCCATTAAAAACAAAAATTATGGCATTAGAAAATCTTATTAACATTGAATTTTCAGCCGAAGAGCTTGAAAAAATTGACGGACTTCTTTCGCAATTGGAAGAAGTGGTAAAAAGTAAATTCATTAACCTTACCGCAGAAGAGCGTAAGGAATACGGAAGAGTAGGGAGTAGAACAGAAGACTGGATTACTCGTGTGCGAAACTATATGAACCAATACCCAGACCTTGTACTCCGTCATATTGATACGCAAGAGTTTGAGAAAGATTTTGCAGCACGTCAGGCACTTCTTCCACGCCTTAAAAGACTACAAGCTATTACCACTCGTTTTGATGATACTACTTTGTTAGTAGGTACAGACCTTTACAATGCATCTATTTCTTATTATAAAGGGGTAAAAGCATCTGCACAAACCAATGCGCCTAATGCAAAAGTAGTGTATGAGGATTTGAAAGACCAATTTCAGGGTAGAGGAACTACAAAACGTAAAGAAGTAACCGAATAAATGGATTTATTAGTTGTAAAAATAACCTCTGAAACTATTAAATATAGTTCAGAGGTATTTTTATTCGCTATCGTAAGGATAACAATTAGTAAAAAAGGAGTTTTTATTAGTAATGTAGAGGCAATTACCTGTTAATTAGAGGTTGTAAGTGTTAAATTAGATATTATTAGTCGTAATTTAGAGATAATAACTTGTAAATTAGAGGTTGTAAGTATTAAATTAGAGATTGTTAGTTGTAAAATAGAGATAGAAAATAGTTAAATAGTTATTTTTTATACTAAAAATAGAATAAAAATAAGTAAAAAAATAATTATAGTTTCTATTTAAGGAATTAAAATATCTTTTTTAGGGTAAATAATAACTAAAAGTATATTAATAATGATTAATGAAGAAGCATTTAGGAGTAATGAAGAGGTTTTAATTACTAAATAAGTAATTATAAATAGAGTAGGAGAGAAGAAGGTAAGTAAATAAGCTATTTTAATTATAAAATAAAAAAAGAGACTTCCTTATTTTGGGAAATCTCTTTTTGTAGTATATAATTTATATCCTAACGGAAGGATAGTTTATCTTTGTGTTTTGTGTGTAATGTGGTGTTCTACCAATCCGTCAATTGGCTTACGGAGAATTTTCCCTACATTAAGCCCATTTGCAGTAATAACTTCTTTTACGATGTCTTGCAGATAAAAAGCGATACTTCCTACAAAGTTAATAGGTACTTCGTTACGCTCTTCATATTGAGAAACCCAGTGGTCAATGAATAATTGAACGCCACTTTTGGCTATGTTATAGCAATATTCTTCATCTTTATTCTCTACTAAGAAACGCGCAAAGGTAGCAAGGAAGCTATTAGGGTTTGGTAGTTTATAAAGATGGTTTTTTACGACATCAGAATTTAATTCGTACTGATGTTCAAACTTTTTAGCCAGATGCGGAGGCATTCTATGGAAATAATAATCAACTAAAAGTCGTTTCCCGAAGAAGTTGCCGCTACATTCGTCCATTAAAATATATCCCATAGAATCAACGGCTTGTACTAATTTCTCTCCGTTCCAAAAACTACAATTAGAGCCTGTTCCTAAGATACAAACGATGGCTTTTTCAGCGGGGTTGGTAGTAGCATAAACGGCGGCAAAGGTATCTTCACGCACTACGATTTCTGCTCTTGAAAAGAAGCGTTGTAAAATAACTTTTAAGAAGCTCACCATACGCTCTGTTCCGCAACCTGCACCGTAAAAATATACATTGGTAACGTGTCTTCTGTTTTCAAAAAGGAGTTCATTGGTAGTAAGTCGTTCTGTAACAATTTCTTCAGTAAGTACTTCGGGGTTAAGCCCTAAGGTTTGTGTTCCGAAAAGTTTAATACCTTTATCATTTAAAGCTGTCCAGTCTGCTTTGGTAGCTCCACTATCTACAATTAAAATCATTTTAAAAATCGTTTAAGTTTTAATTTATTGTACAATAAATCAAAATAGTTGATGAAATAACATAAAAAATGCCTGAAAAGGAACAGGCATTTTTATAGATTTTTTTTCTTATAAAGAAGCGATATGTTGTGCTAAATCCACTAATTTGTTAGAATAACCAGCTTCATTATCATACCAAGAAACCACTTTAAAGAAGTTAGAAGTTAAGCCAATACCAGCTTTTGCGTCATAGATAGAAGTAAGTTTGCAACCTACGAAATCTTGAGAAACCACTAACTCATCAGTGTAACCAAGAATACCTTTAAGCTCGCCTTCTGAAGCTTTTTTCATAGCAGCGTTGATTTCTTCCAAAGAAGTTTCTTTTTTAGTTCTTACGGTTAAATCTACCACAGAAACATCGGCAGTAGGAACGCGGAATGCCATACCTGTAAGTTTTCCGTTTAGTTCAGGAATTACTTTACCAACGGCTTTTGCAGCACCTGTGGAAGAAGGGATGATATTGATAAGCGCAGAACGTCCGCCTCTCCAATCTTTTTTAGAAGGGCCATCAACGGTTAATTGAGTAGCTGTGGTAGCGTGAACGGTAGTCATAAGAGCTTCTTCAATTCCGAAGTTATCGTTGATAACTTTTGCAAGAGGAGCCAAGCAGTTTGTAGTACAAGAAGCGTTAGAAACGATAGTATCTGATGCTTTTGCAGAAAGGTGATTAACCCCCATTACGAACATAGGCGCATCAGCAGAAGGAGCAGAAATAACTACTTTTTTCGCACCTGCGTTAATGTGTGCTTGTGCTTTCTCTAAGGTAGTGAAAATACCTGTACATTCTGCAACAACGGTAGCACCTATTTCATTCCATTTTAGGTTATTAGGGTCTTTTTCAGCAGTGATACGGATGGTTTTTCCATTAACTACAAGATTTCCGTTTTCTACTTTAATTTCTCCTGGGAAAGTTCCGTGAACAGAATCATACTTTAATAAATAAGCGATGTATTCTACATCTTGTAAATCATTGATACCTACTATTTCTACATTTTCTCTTTGCGCTGCTACACGAAATACTAAGCGCCCGATACGTCCGAATCCGTTGATTCCAATTTTTAATACTGACATAATTTTTTTGTTTATATTATTAATTACTTAGATTGAATTTTTGTTTTATACGCTCATAATTTCAGCGATACGAATAAGTTCTGGGTCTAATTTTGATTCACCGCCTTTTATTGCTTTTTCCAAAGGCGTTAAATCAATTTTATCATTATTGATACCCACCATAAAATTAGATTTTCCTTCTAATAATGCTTCTACGGCTTTTACGCCCATACGGCTTGCCAATACTCTATCAAAGCAAGAAGGCGCACCTCCGCGTTGCATATGCCCTAAAACGGATACACGAATATCGTATTCTGGGTGTTTTTTCTCGATATATTCTTTTAGTTCAAAAACATTTTTGCCGGTTTTATCTCCTTCGGCAACGACAATAATATTAGAGGTTTTTCCTTTATTATGGCTTTGTTCAATTTCAGATAGAAGTTCATCAAGATTGCTATGATGTTCAGGGATTAATATTTTTTCGGCTCCGCCACCAATACCTGTATTTAGAGCGATAAAACCTGCATCGCGCCCCATTACTTCAATGAAAAACATACGATTGTGAGAGCTTGCCGTATCACGAATTTTGTCAATTGCTTCCACAACGGTATTAAGAGCAGTGTCATAACCTAAGGTATAAGTAGTACCATAAATATCATTATCAATAGTACCCGGAATACCCATAACAGGGAAGCCAAATTCTTGATTAAAAAGTAAAGCCCCAGTAAAAGAGCCGTCACCACCTATAACAATAAGCGCATCAGCACCAGTGTTTTTTAGGTTTTCATAGGCTTTTTTTCTTCCTTCTGGGGTTCTAAATTCTTGCGAACGCGCAGATTTTAAGAATGTTCCGCCTCGGTTGATTATATTACGAACGCTACGAGCATTCAGTTCTTCAAAATCATTTTCAATCATTCCTTGATATCCACGATATACGCCAAGAGTTTTAATGTTATGGTAGGCACAAGTGCGCACCACAGCTCGTATAGCAGCATTCATACCAGGGGCATCTCCTCCCGAAGTAAGAATGGCTATTTTTTTAATTTCTGACATTTTTATTATTATTTTTTCATTTTTTTCGCAGGTGCTAAATTACGAAAATTTCTTCATTTGGGCAAATTTTTTGTAGTATTTTTTATAAAATAAATTATGCACTCCAAAGTATAATATTAGAAAAAATTCACATATTTTAATTTTTTATTTCGCTAAAAATTCGTAATTTAGCACCCAAATTTTATAGCTAATCAAAATAAATTATAAATAACAAAATATTAGAAAAATATGTCAGTACAAAATTCAAGCAAAAATTATGCAATTCCGTTAGCTTTTATAGGGCTAATGTTTTTTTCCATTGGCTTTGCCTTAGGGATAAATTCTTATCTTATTCCTGTTTTGAAAGGGACTTTGCACATTACTTCGGCAGAGAGTTATCAGCTTTTGGCAGCTACTTTTATTCCGTTTCTTATTTTTGGTTATCCAGCATCTTTATGTATTAAGAAAATGGGTTATAAAAGAACGATGGCGTTTTCGTTTTTATTGTTTGCCATAGCTTTTGGCTTTTTTATTCTTTCTACCAATTCGGAAAATTTTTATCTTTTTCTATTAGCGTCTTTTGTTAGCGGAACGGCGAATGCTTTTTTGCAAGCATCGGTTAATCCTTATACTACTATTTTAGGACCTATTGATAGTGCGGCAAAACGCATTAGTATGATGGGGATTTGTAATAAATTGGCTTGGCCTATTGCGCCATTATTTTTGGCTTCGGTTATTGGGAAAAGTACCGATGATGTGTTGGTTTCTGACCTTAGTTTGCCTTTTTACATTATTATAGCTGTGTTTCTTCTTTTGGGAATAGTTTCTTTAAAAGCTCCACTACCAGAAATAAAAGCAGAAGGCGAGGAAGTTAGTGATAATCAAACAGTTGCAGAAGCAAACAAAAAAAGTATTTTTAATTTCCCGTATCTTATTTTAGGAGCAATTGCTTTATTTTTGTATGTAGGGGTAGAGACTATTTCTTTGGCTACAATGGTAGATTATTCCAAAGCGTTAGGCATTGATAATCAGCAGATAAATATATTGGGTTGGGAGTCTAACATTGGTAATTTAGCATCTTTTATTCCTTCATTTGGGTTGATAATTGGTTATATTTGTGGGGTTTTATTTATTCCGAAATATATTTCTCAATCCAAGGCATTGGTTATCTGTTCTCTTATCGCAATTTTTGGTACGATAGCCGCAGCGGTAATGCCATCGGATATTTCTATTTATTTTATATTTTTTATGGCGTTGGGCTGTTCTTTGATGTGGCCTGCTATTTGGCCTTTGGCTATGGACGGGCTTGGTAATTTCACCAAAACAGGAGCTTCTATCCTTACGATGGCAATTGCTGGTGGTGCGGTATTGCCTACCTTGTTCGGGGCACTCAAAGATAGTTACGGAATGCAAAATGCATATTGGCTCTGTTTGCCTTGTTTTGTATTCATTTTATATTATGCTTTATTAGGGCATAAAGTAGGGCGAGGAAAATAATTTTCATTCATTATTTCTTTTAAAAATTTGTTGATAGATGAACGCTAATTTCGGTTAGCGTTTATTTTTTTCTGTTAATTTAGAATTAATTAAAAAATATTCACGTTAATTTGGAATTAATTAAAATAAAATCACTATCTTTGCGCCCGTAAAACGATTTTTAAGAATGAAATTTGCTTTGTTTTTTTCAGTTCTCTTTTTAGGAACGCAAAATATTGTAGCTCAGAAAGATACATTAAATACAAAAAAAATTATCAAGCTTGATGAGGTAGTGGTTTCGGCGCAAATAGAACCACAATCTGTAAAAAAATCCATAAAAAACGTACAAGTAATCTCGCAACAGCAAATAAAAAACTTAGGAGCTACTAATCTTGGAGATGTACTCAATCAATATATAAATATTACCGTTGTGCCAGATGTTAATTCTGGTGGTTCTACCGTTTCTCTTTTCGGGTTAGATGGAAGTTATTTTAAGATATTAGTAGATAATGTTCCGCTTGTCAATGAAAATGGATTTGGTAATAATACCGATTTATCTCAAATAAATTTAGATGATATTGAGCGTATTGAAATCATAGAAGGCTCAATGGGAGTAACACACGGAGCCAATGCTGTTAGTGGTATTTTGAATATTATCACCAAACGAAAAGCTAATAATAAGTGGGATATTCTCTACTCGGCACAAGAAGAAAGTATAGGAAAAGAATATAATTTTACGGACAAAGGGCGACATATACAAAGTGTTAAAATTTCGCATAATCTAACAGAAAATTGGATGATTACCGCTGGTACTGTCCGAAATAAAAATAATGGTTTCTTTGATGATTTCGGTGGGAAAAATGTGCTTTCTGACACTCAAAAACGTGGCTATAAATTTTTACCTCGTACCAATATACAAACCAACGCTCTTCTTAATTATAAAAAAAATAACTTCAATGCGTTTTATAAGTTTGAGCTTATGAATCAAGATGTTAGCTTTTTTAATAGAAATGTACAATCTGGTTATGGGCAAGCTTATGGAGCGTATAAATACGGAAATGATAGGAGATTGTATTACGACAGACAATTCCATCATTTGAATTTTAATGGTACTTCTTTTATCAATTATAATCTTTCCTTTTCTTACCAAAAACAAACTCGGGAAGAAGAGAAATTCAGATACATTATCAATCACCGAAAAGAAATAAATAACGAACGAAAAAAAGCAGAGTCTATGCAGGTGTTTTATTCCAAAGGAGATTTTGCTAAGTCTTTCTATGATAAGAAATTAGCTCTTTCCTTAGGTTATGAAATTACTCTAAATAATGGCTTTGCTATTGTAAGTGCGCCACAGAATAGAACCAAAGAAATTAATGCAAATCTGGATAATTACGATGCTTTTTTAGTTTCTGAATATCATTTTACAGATAATTTTTCTATTAGTGCAGGTGGTAGATATTCTTGGCAATCTTTATTTGAAAACCAAAATTCTCTTTCTTTTGGCACAAGATATTTATTACCTTATAATATAGAATGGCGAGCTTCCTTAGGGAAATCTTTCCGAACTCCAAGTTTTGAAGAATTATATTCCGAAGTGATATTTTCCAATCATTATGTAGTAGGAAACCCAGACTTGTTGCCAGAAAATAGTCTTTCTTTGGATACAAGTTTTAAGAAAACCACCTCTTTCGCTAACGGAACAATGCTTAAAAATCAAATATCATTGAGTAGAAACCGAATAAAAGATTGGATAACAAGAGTAAGAACAGGAACAGAAGGAGGAACGCCTATTTATAAAAATATAAATGTTAGCGAATATAAATACATTAACTTGGCAACTACCAATAATGTACTGATTCATAATTTTGATATTAATTTGGGGGCTTCTTTTACTTGGAGTTCGCAACTCATTGATACATACCAATATCAAACGGACGATAGAGTATTCCTTAATGTCGCAGCGAATTTGGGAGTTACTTACAAAATACCAAAATGGGACGCTTCGGTATCGGCTTATTATAAATGGAAAGGAAAAACACAAGAATGGGTTACCCTTTTTGATAATTATGCTTTTGGGAATATAGACACCTATGATTGGTTAGATGTATCTGCTAAAAAAACATTTTTCAACAAAAATTTAGAACTTATTTTAGGAGTAAGAAATGTATTAAATATTATTGATGTTCGTACTTCCTTAGATATGTTAGGACGAGAATATATCCGAAATACACCATTAGGAAACGGAAGAACATTTTTCGTAAAACTTGCTTATAATTTGAATATTAATTATTAATTTATTTTTATAATGAAAAAACACATATTACTTTTTTCTCTTGTAGCAACAATGTTAGCATCTTGCTCCAAGGATAATGATGAACCAATCAATACAGGCAACTCAAGTGGCGGAACAGAAGAGCCTTCAAAGCCTAATACGCAACCAGGAATTTCAGTAAATGGGAGTGTTTATCAGCCAAATGTAGGTGGTCCAAATCAGCCCAATCAAGTATTTATAGACCTTTCCACAGGTGAGCAAACTGCCGTAAAAAGAGACACTTGGGATTTTGCTTTCTATTGCGGAAAAGGGAAAAACAATGGAAAAGAAGAATTCCGAGTACTTCTTAATAGCACCATAGGAATGGCTGCCAAAGAATTGCCTACCAATAATATAACCTTATTGCAAAACGAAGATAACGATGTTGCTCCTGGTCCTTCTACTTATATTGATCAAGGATATGTAGATAGTCCTTATGGAAACTTTTTAGGTTCTAAAACAGGTACAGCCATTAAACCTGTATCGGTTAATGATGCTGAAAATAAAGTACATTTAGTAAATATGGGAAAATCCGTAGGTTTAGAAACACCTGAACTTGGAAGTACCAATTTAGACAGCGGAATACACAGAGGCTGGAAAAAAATTCGGGTTACTATTAATAAAGATGGAGATTATGTCTTTCAATATGCAGGGCTTAAAGAGAGTACATATAAAGAAATGATAATAAAAAAAGATACAAATTACAACTTTGTTTATATTAATATAGAAGAAGGAAAAGAAGTAAAAGTACAACCAGAAAAAGCAAAATGGGATATTTCTTATACCGCTTTGGTAACTTATCGAAGTGGGGGAGGTTTAAGCATATATACTTATTTTTCATCAGATATTGTTATTCATAATGGATATGGTGTAAAAGTAAAAAGAGTAACCTCACAATATGGCAATATAGATAATTTATATAAAAATTTTACAAAAATTAGCGTAGGAGATGTAGATAACTATTTCAAAATAAATGCAGGTGCTCGTAGCAATTATTTAATGGAAATTGGTAAATCTTGGCGAAAATCAGCATTAGAAGGCGGTGGCTTACAAAATAATATTTTCTATGTTATCAAAGATGTAGATGGTAATTTATATAAATTAAAATTCTTATCAATGACTAATGAAAAAGGCGAACGCGGTTATCCTACCTTTGAATATGAATTGTTAAAATAAAACAAAAAATCTTTATTTTGTTAGAAATAGCAAAATAAAGATTTTTTTATAACTAAAAATCACCATAATTTACCTGAAAACAAGGCAAACCAAGTTCTTCACGCCACATATTTACCACTTGGTCGCGGTCGTCTAAGATAAATTCTATAAAGTATTTTCCTTGTATTTCTCGCTCAAAAATTTCTCGTTTTATAATGTTATCTTTTCGGAAATCATTAGTATTTCTCATTATAAGTAAATCATAATCAATATGATATATAGTAAGAAAACGTTCCGTCGGCTCACGATAAGCCGACTCTCGCCCCGATAAAAGAATAATTTTATAACCTTGTGCTTTTGCCATTGCAAGTGCTCGAGCAACGGGAGTATTTAACAAATCTTTATCGCAAGTGCTTGCATCATAAGGGTTTCGCCCATTGAGCAAAGAAAGAGTGCCGTCCAAATCACAAATTATCGCCTTTGGTAGATTGGTGTTTTGTTCTACATAATGATTTTTATTTTCTTTAATTGTTCTGCGAATAAGCGAGAAGCTAAATTTTTCTTTCGTATATTGCAACTGCGTAATATGTTTTTCTAAGACACTTTTAGAGATAAATTTGCCTGTTTCCGCATAACGTTTATCACAACGAGCCACCAATTCTTCCAAAGATAATTCAAATACTTTAAAAGAAATATCGGCATATTCCGTAAAAACCCGTACCATATCTTCCAGCGTACGCAAAGAGCTATTTGTGGCGTCTATTATTACGTTGGTATTGTTTTTTAACAAAGTAATAACAGAAGCATTTACCATTTTGCTAATACGTTCTTCGTAGAAAGGGGACATCAGCGAGTCGCCAAACTGCATCATTCTAAAATCATCACGATTTATGCGTACCCAATTATCTTCCGTCCGAAGAAAATAACGCGCAAAAGTAGATTTTCCAGAGCCTGGCGCACCTACCAAAATCAATAATTTAGGGTTTGGCTGATTATTTTTATATATACTCATAGTCTGTTATCTAATTGATTTTCAATTTCTTCTCCTAAAATTCTATCCAAAACCAAATTCTTGAAATAATAATTTTCTTCATTAATTTCTCGGTAAGGAGTTTCTACCAATTTGCGTTGTATTGCCCAGTCATTAATAGAGCAACTTAGCTTACCTTTTATGTTTCGTTTATCTATTTGTTCCTTCAATTGATCTTGAAAATCAACGCCATAAATTAATGTTAAATACTGGTTATTACGAACTTTAAACGCAGGCGGTATTCCTTGCAAAAAAGCCGTTCGGGGCTTGATAACCACGCCTTCTTCATTACTTTGATTTACTTTTTCTACCCAATTTTGTATTTCAGCAAATTTTCTGTTCAAATCTTCTTCATTTTCTAACGAATAATGTAAAAAACCATCATCGTTAATTTGCTGAAAACTAAGATTATCATTCACAAAATATTCCGAACCATCGGTGTAAATTTCTTTTAAAATGTTAAAAGGTTTAAAGTAAATAGCAGCTTCTTTCCCAAAAATATCTAATTGTTCTTTAAAAAGGTTAATATTTTTATGATAACGTTCTAAATCCAGAAATTTAAAATGTTCTATGGCAAGATATTGCCGAAGAATATGGAAAGGATATTTTTCTTTTAACTCTTTGTTATTTAGTGTTTTAGCATCTTCAATGAAAGTACGATATTCCGTAGTTTGTTTTATTTTTTGGAGTTTTTCATACAAATTACTATTAGACAAATATTCATAATGAATTTGATGAGAAATGTAATATGCTGAAAATTCGTCAGTTATAAGACCTTTTCCCATAGCCGACCACGGCATTAATTCCGACTGAATGATACGAATTTCTACCTTTTCCCAATCCAATCGGGCGTGCAAATCTTGCAAAGCAGAAAGCCATTTCTCTCGGTTCAGGTGATTAATTAGGTAACCATTTCTACTTACTAAATAAGTGTTATTCAGGTCTTTATGTAAATAAATATCACAATATGAGCCCATATATTTTTTCTGAATAACTATCTCTTTCACTCCTTTTTGAACGAACCAAAGCAATCCCTCATAAAGACTTTCTATTTCGTTGTTTTTCAATGATTTAGGAGCAGGAGAAATAGTAGGCGCAAAAGCATTTATTTTATTTTTACAAAACCAATCAATACGTTTTTTTAACAAAATTTTATCTTCCATATTTTATTTATTTTTTTGAATAACCACAGCTTGTGTAGGGCAAATTCCGTTTATTTTATCTCCAATTCCTACAAAATGATAAGAAAAAGCGGTTTTATTTATACATTTTGTTATAAAATTCTCAAATTCTGTTCTATTCCATTCAAATTTATGGTCATCGTGGCGCATATTTTCTCCTTCAAAATAATGAATGTTAAATTCACTATTAGGAGTAGTTATGATAATTTTGTTAAAATTAAGAGTTAAAATATATTTTACTAATTTCTCTGCTTCTTCCTCTGTATTATGTTCAATTACTTCTGTTAAGATAATATTTACAGTCTTATCATATTGAAAATCAGATAAATTGGTAAAGAAAACTAAATTATCTGCTTCATATCTTTGTTTTAATATTTCTGCAAAATTAGCCGTTTTTTCGTCTATATCCATTGCGAAATATGGGTGTGTGTAGTTGTAATTTTTTCGCATAAATCGGCGGTAATATTTCAGCTCGCCGCAGCCAATATCCAAAATAGGAAAATCAAAGCCTAATTCTTTGACAATGAATTTCATACGGCTTCCGTGAGTGTCTTCAAATTGGAAGTCAATATCCATATTTTTTCTTTTAAAATAGGCTTCAAAAGAAGGTTTTATTTCTGCGAGTTGTCGTTCGCTTTTTACCGCTTTTTTTATAAAAAGATAGAAAACGAAATAAGGAACATCGTTAATATTAGTTAAAATACGTACATATTTTTGAGCAAAAGAATCATCAATATATGTATATTCTCCATATTCATTGGTAATATGTGTAGTTACTGCAATGAAATTCAATAAGTTAAACGCTTCAAAAATGGTATTTCCTTCCAAAGAAATAGAAATATTATTTCCTGATAAAGGCTTTATTTTCAGTGTTTTAAAATATCTTTCTAATATGAAATGTCCGTTTTTGTACCAATTGGAATGTACGTACAAATTCTTCACTTCAATACGGCAGGGGAGCGTGTCTATTTCTTGCCGAGTTTTACCTAACCACTTGATTTCTTGGCTAAAATAAGTTTCTTTTTCTTGTAATAATTCCTTAAAAAATTCATTACAAATATGTAAAATAACCAAAGGCGAGCAATAGCTCTGAAAATCAATTTGGTTGCTTTCTTCGGCGAGATAGCTGTACCGAGTGTCTTGGAAGAAAACATCGTACTGGTTAGGGCTTACAGCATTCCCGATAATTTGCCCATTTCGTAAAGATTTGGCATAAATTCCAAAATCTGTATTTGGGTTTTTGTTTAAAATATCTAATAATTTAGAGTTTTCTGAATAAATTTGTATAATCATATAGTAAAAAATTAAAAAAAGTAAAGGGAAAAGGAAAATAAAAGCCTTTTAGAGGTGATTTTGTTGGTAGTTTTTAATAACCTATCTTTTCTCTTACACGTTTTAGAGTGTTTTCTGCTATTTTAGCTGCTTTTATAGCACCTTTTTCTAAAATTTGGTCAATTTCGTTGGTGTTATTTATATAATAATCAAATTTTCGTCTTGGTTCTGCAAATTTTTCCAAAATAAGTTCTAACAAGGCAGTTTTAGCGTGTCCGTAGCCATAGCCTCCCGCTTGGTATTTTGCTCGCATTTGTTTTACATCTTCCTCAGAGGCTAATAGTTTGTAAATAGCAAAAACGTTGCAAGTATCGGGATTTTTAGGTTCTTCTAATGGTGTGCTATCGGTTTGTATAGCCATTACTTGTTTTTTTATTTCTTTTTCAGAAAGGAAAATATTAATAAAATTATTCCGAGATTTGCTCATTTTTTCGCCATCTGTGCCAGGAATTATCATAATATCTTCTTTTATTCGAGCCTCTGGCAATACGAAAGTTTCGCCCATTTGGTGGTTGAATTTGGCTGCCACATCGCGAGTGATTTCAATATGTTGTAGTTGGTCTTTCCCGACAGGAACAAATTGAGCATCGTACAGAAGAATGTCAGCCGCCATAAGCATTGGGTAGGTGAAAAGTCCTGTATTTACATCGTCCAATCGGTCTGCTTTATCTTTAAAAGAATGCGCCAAAGTAAGCCTTTGATAGGGGAAAAAACAGCTCAAATACCAAGAAAGTTCGGTGGTTTGTGGTACGTCACTTTGTCGGTAAAAAGTAATACGCTCATAATCTAAGCCAAAAGCGAGCCAAGTAGCGGCAACTCCGTACGTATTTTCACGAAGTAAAGCTCCGTTTTTTATTTGAGTGAGCGAATGCATATCTGCAATAAACAGAAAAGAGTCGTTCTGAGGCTGATTTGCCATTTCAAGGGCAGGAAGGATAGCACCTAAAATATTTCCTAAATGAGGCACTCCTGTACTTTGTATGCCTGTGAGTATTCTTGCCATAATTTTTTATTTAAGAGTACAAAAGTAAAAAATAATTATCAATTAGCAAATAATTATTTGTTGGTATTTATTATGTTATTTAAAATTTCTTTTAGTTCCGCTACTTTTTCGGGGTATAATTTGGCAACATTAGCCAATTCTGCAGGGTCTTCTTTAAGGTCATAGAGTTGTTCTTCTGGATAATTGCCTAAATGGCTACGTGTAAGTGCGTTATAAGCGAGTTGATTGCTTGGGGCAATGTATTTCCATCTTCCGTCAGTTATAGCAAGCGAACCACCTGACGCAATAACGTAAGGTCTTCCTTTTTTATCTTTTCCTAATAATGTATTTAGGTAATTTTTACTATCCGTAGCCACTCCTGTTGGAATATCTTTACCAATAAATTGCGCTAACGAAGCAAATAAATCTATCTGAGAGAAGAGCGCATTTGTAGTTCCTTTTTTTATTTTTTTAGGATAACTTACAATAAAAGGAACACGCGTTCCTGCTTCATAGTTGCTATATTTTCCGCCGTGATTATGAAAAATACTCCACGGGCGATGTTTGCCCAAGAGTTCTTCGGCTTGATCTTGGTAGCCATCATCTATAACAGGACCATTGTCACTACATAAAATGATAAGTGTATTATCATAAATTTTGTTATTTTTCAATGTTTTAACAATTTCACCTACTGTGGCATCAAATTGTAAAATAACATCTCCTCTGTAACCCATACCACTTTTACCCATAAAACGAGGATTAGGATAGCGTGGCACGTGTATATCATTAGTACCAACGTATAGAAAAAAAGGATTATTTTTATTATTTTTGATAAAATTAGTTGTTTTAGCGATAATAGTATCGGCTAAATGTTCGTCTTCCCACAATGCTTTTCCTCCGCCTTTCATATAACCAATACGCGAAATACCATTTACTATTGCTTGGTCGTGTCCGTGGTTGGGAGAAGGTTTTAGCTTGGTAAGTAGCTCAGGGTGTGTTTTCCCAGTGGGTTCGCCTTCAAAAGGGGAGAGATAATCCACCTCAATAGGGGCAGAAACGTCATAATTTGCTACTTGTTGATTTTCTATCCAAACACAAGGAACGCGGTCGGCAGTAGCAGCCATTAAAAAAGAGTAGTCAAAGCCAATATCAGCGGGTCCAGGTGAAATTATTCCGTTCCAGTTTTGTCCTCCTTTCTCTGCGCCCAAACCTAAGTGCCATTTGCCAATAGCTGCTGTGGTGTAGTCTGCACTTTTAAAAATATCGGCAATGGTAGTTTGTTCAGGACGAATAACCATTGCAGCATCACCATCGGCAATGCCTGTATCTTTTCTTCGCCAATTGTAATGCCCTGTCAGGATAGAATATCGCGACGGAGTGCAGGTAGCGGCGGTAGTGTGAGCGTTGGTAAATCGTAATCCTTGTTGCGCCAAAGCATCAACGTGAGGCGTATGAATGGTCTTTTCGCCATAACAACTCAAATCGCCATAGCCCAAATCATCAGCAACAATAAGAATAACGTTAGGTTTTTGGTTTTGCGCCATTAACAAAAATGGACAAAGAAGTAATAAAAAATATTTCATTTTATGATTAGTTTTGATTCTTGCAAAAATAGTATTTTTTTCTCTAATTAACAAAATATTATTAATTTATAAGTGTTTTTATTATTTGTCAATTCATTATAAAAAATAAATGTAAATTTGCAAAAAAAATAAATGAATAAAATTTACAGAAAAGAAATATATTCGCCGTTAGGCACACTTATTGTTTGTGCTTCGGAAAATGGGATTTGTTTATTAGAATTTTCAGACGGAAAAGGGCTAGAAACGGAGCTAAAACAAATAGAAAAATCATTAAAAGCAAAAATAAAAGACGGAGAAAATCCTTTATTTGCCATATTAGAAACAGAATTAAATCTTTATTTTCAAGGTAAATTAAAACAATTTTCCGTTCCTTTACAACCTATCGGGACAGATTTTCAAAAGAAAGTTTGGGAAGAACTTTGTAAGATAAGTTACGGGAAAACAATTAGTTACCAGCGACAAGCTAATAATTTAGATATTCCTAAATCCGTTCGAGCAGTAGCCAATGCCAATGGGCAAAATAAAATAGCAATTCTTATTCCGTGCCACAGAGTGATAGGAACAAACGGGAAGCTAACAGGCTATGCGGGAGGCATTTGGCGAAAAGAAAAACTTTTGGAAATAGAAAAAAATCATTTTATTTAAAAAGAAAAAGCATCAATTATGATAAATAATTGATGCTTTTATTATTTAAAATTCAGGACGAATTTTCACGCGGATACCAAATTTTGGATTTCTAACCCCGTTGAGGTCAAGGAAATCATTTCTCCAAATAAAATCTACTCGAATAGGTCGGAAATTTCCTAAACCAATATTCTCCACTCCAAATCCATATTCCCAATACAATTGCTCTGGTGCGTTATAAATAATGTTAGATTTGCTAATATTGATATTTTGTTCCGAAATGCTTCCGTAAGCCATTCGTCCGAAAATAACGCTTCGCCATTTTGTTTTCTTAATAAGAGGTAACTTATTGAAAATAAATCCGTTAAAATGATGTTCGGCATATACATTAACATAAGCATCTGTTACGAAATCATAATAATCTAAGAGCATAAAGGTTCTATCCACGATAGAATACGTTTGGTTGGCAGGCGTTGGGCTAAGCAATGGCAAAGGTACATTCCCGAAGGTTTTCCCTGCTTCAATGGTGGCTCTAAGCATTCCAAATTGCCAAACAGGAATAGGGACGCTCGCCATAGCTTCTATTTTTTGATAATCAAATGCACTATTGCGTATTCCTTTTATTCCTTGTGTATATTTTAGGCTAAATGTAGGGAAAACATTCCGCCCATACAATTGTTCCACTCCATAGCCATAAACATTTCGTTTTGGCGTGTAAGTTATTGTAGCTCCGATATTTGCATCTGCATAAATAGTGTCAATTTCTCCACTTTCTTTTTGGTACCCGATAGAGAAATGAGTGGGGTCGGCAGCTTTATTTTGCGAATAAATCCCCGATAGGGTAAAATGTAAATTACTTCCTAAAAGACCAAAATCTACAATTCCTTGTAATTTTTTTGTTCTGGTTAAGAAATAATTTTCCCCCCTTGCAAACCAAAAATTAGTATAACTTTTTAAATTTAGCTGAGAATTATCTTGTTGTAAAAGGCTACCAAGTTGCAAATAATCATCTTGGAACGCTCCTCCAACTACTACTCTTGGCTGGTGAGTGAGTAGGTATTTAGCACTAATTCCGTATTTTAGCGTTTTATCTTTCGTTCCGTAAGCCCCATAGGTATAAGCACGAAATCTATCTTCTGGGGAAGAAAATGAACGAAAACCAAAGCGCAAACGTGCTCCTTCCACATTGTTAAACGTTATAGCCTCCCAAATAGAACCATATTCTATATATTTGCCAATCGGGACGTAACCTGTTGCTACTATGTTAATTACATCAGAAATTCCTTTTATTCTACGATTGTCGCCTACTTTCTGGATAAGGTCTTTTGTTTTACTCATTTCTTTATTTCCTATGGTATATTCGTCCCAATATTCCACAGGTTTTTCAAACTGATTAGCTTTTATTTTTACAATGCTATTATCATAAAAATCAGGAGTTTGCGGTGTATTTAGTTGATAATTGAAATACGAAATATTCTTTTTTACATAAATCCCTTTTTGGTCATCTTTTTTGGAGAGAATTGTAAAATCTCCTTCATAAACATCTCGTAAAGGCAAATATAAACTATCTCCAATAATTTGGAAAGATTTTTCAAAAGCCAAACTACGCACAAGGTTCATATTTATGTCTTTGGTAGTGTACATTTGTATTTCCTCAATGGCGTAATTTTGGTCATTTACTTTAAAATTTCCTTGCAAAAGCAAATCTTGGTCTTCACGAGGGAAAAAATGAACCGTATAAGTTTTTTTATTATCCGTAACGAGCGAATCACTAAGCACATACGAATAAACACTATATCCAAATTCAGAAATAGGGCTAACAAAAGTTTTATCTAAAATTAAGAAAGAATTATCATAAATATCAAATTCTTGAAAAGCACGAGATATACGTTCCAGCCCAAAACCAGTCTGTACCACTCCCTGAATGCGTTCGGCTATTAAGTCTGTACGTGTTTTTTGTATTTCATTGTTTCCGTAAATATGCTCTATTTCTTCTTTCAAATACATTGGCATAGAAAAATATTCTTTATATTTTTTTTCTGAAAGAATATTTCTAATCTCTTGATATTCAGATTGTAATGCTTTTTTTAAGAAAACAGAATCCAAATTATTCAATCCTAATTCTATCGTAGAATAGCGTTCATAATCGTATGAATTTACTTGTTTTAGTCCATTTTTACGCTTATGCGCCCATATTTGTTGTAATATTTTATACGCAGGATTTTCCTTTTTAGAAAGATGTTTTTTTGGCTTTGCAATAATAGTTACCGCTTCCAATTCCTCTCCTTCTATTAAGACAATTTTAAGATTTTGATTATCATTTCCTTTCAGTTTTACATCTTTGCTGGTGTATCCAACGCAAGAAACTTCCAAAGTGTTAAAATTTTTTTCGGTATAAAGAGAAAATTCTCCGTGTTCGTTAGATGCCGTTCCTATATTACTTTTCTTAAAAATAAGATTGGCAAACGGGACAGGATTTCCGTGTTCATCTATCACTTTTCCCGCTATCCGAGTTTGCGCATTTATGCATAAAGAATAAAAAAATATACAAAAAAATAAAAAGATATTTTTCATTTTAATATTTGATTTTCAGTAAATTAAATAAAAAATCTTATAAAAAAGATAGTTTTTAGGGCGCAAAGATAGGAAATAAAATACAAAAACAAAATTATTTTATACGTGCATCTATCATTTTATAAAAAATATCCACTGCCATATTTATAAAAATAAATAAAATAGAAATGACCAATACAGCTCCCATAATTACTGGTAAATCAAGGGTTTGGAGTGCATTTACCATTTCTTTTCCTATGCCATTCCAACCAAAGATATACTCAATAAAAACGGCTCCTGCAAGCATACCCGCAAACCAGCCTGAGAGAGCCGTAACCACAGGACTTAAAGAATTTTTTAAAGCGTGCCGAAATACTACTTGTTTGAAATTCAATCCCTTAGCAAATGCTGTTCGGATATAATCTTTTCCTAATACTTCCAAAAGAGAATTTCTCATCAATTGTGTAACCACTGCTAATGGGCGTACTCCCAGAGCCAAAGCAGGAAGAATTAAATTGCTGATTTTTAAATATTTACCCGTGCCGTAATCATCAATTTCATACAAATTTCCTGTCATTGGCAAATGTGTATAAGAATGTAAAACAAAACCAAAAAACCAAGAAAATAAAATAGCACTAAAAAAAGAAGGTATGCTAACTCCCAGAGTACTAATTAGTTGTATGCTTTTATCCAACCAAGAATCTTTATACAATGCGGAAACACTTCCTAAGAAAATTCCTAAAAAAGTAGCAATACAAATAGCAACCGTAGCCAAAATAATAGTATTAGGTAACGTTTCGGCTATTATTTCATTAACTTTTTTTCCATTTTTTTGAAAAGATTCTCTTAAATATGGTGTTTTTATATAAATTTCATATTTTTTTATAGAAAAAAGTTTTACTCCATTATATTTTTCTTTGTTAAAAAAACTATAATTCTCTTTATCAGTAGAATGAAAAGAAATCGGAGATAAATCATTAAGATAATATCCGTATTGTGTTAAAATTGGCTTATCAAAACCATATTTTTTCTTAATTATTTGAAGTTGTTCGCTATTCTCATTTTGGTCTAACATCATTCTGGCAGGGTCGCCAGGCAAAATGTTAAATAAAAAGAAAATAATACTTACTACTCCCCAAATAGTAAATAAAAAATGAAGGAATTTTTTCATTAATTTATAAAATATAAATATCTAATAATCAATATAAAACATTATTTTTTTATTTAAAAAAAGATGGAAGCAAATATAATAAAATCTCTACAAAGTATAAAAAAATAGAAAATAAAATTCAAAAAACTTTATTTTAAGAAAATAAAAAAAGATTTTTTGTTAGAAAAGATAAAAGTGGCACAAAAATTGATGTTCGTTTTCGTTAATATATTTATACTAAAAAGATGAAAAAAATTTTTCTATTTTCAGCAATATTATTTGTTAGTTTTGCCCACGCACAAGCTAATAAAGCGAAAAATTTATTAGATGAAGTCTATAATAAAGTAATTTCTTATAAAAATATTTATGTTGATTTTCGTTATTCATTTGAAAATACAAAAGAAAACATAAAACAAGATACTCGCGGAAATGTAACCATTAGCGGAGATAAATATTTTCTTAATTATATGGGAATAACTAAAATGTTTGATGGGAAAAAAATATATACCATAGTTCCTGAAAATGAGGAAGTTACCATAGAATCTGCGGATAATAAAGATGCAAATATGATTATGCCTTCTCAAATGCTTACTTTTTATAAAAAAGACTACACCTACAAATGGGATATTGAGCAAAAAGTGAAAGGAAGAAAAATACAATATATTGAGCTTAAACCAGTTACAGCAAATTCTGAGGTAAAACAAATTCTTTTAGGAATTGATACTACCACCAAACATATTTATAATCTTATCCAAATAGGGAAAAATAATACTCGTACAACTATTGTTATCAACGAATTTAAAACCAATCAGCCTCTTAGCGGAAACGAATTTAAATTTGATGAAGCAAAATACAAAAAAGAAGGATACTATATTAATAAATTTTAAGGTAATTAAAATAAAATTAACCATTAATGAAAGTATTAGACCGCTATATTTTAACAAGATTTTTATATAATTTTGTTAGTTCTTTTCTTATTATTGTCCTTATTTTTATTTTTCAAACTATATGGCTTTATATAGATGAGATAGCTGGTAAAGGGCTGAGTATCTGGGTGATAGTAAAGTTTGTTGCATTAATGTTACCCAATCTTATTCCGCTTATTTTACCACTAACAGTGGTGCTTTCTTCTATTATGACACTTGGCGCATTTGCAGAAAGTTATGAATTTGCCGCAATGAAAGCCTCTGGGGTATCTTTACTTAAAGGTACGCGAACGCTTATTGTATTTATGTTTTTGCTTAGCGTAGGTGTTTTTTTTACTTCTAATAATTTACAGCCTTGGGCGCATCGAAAAGCAGGAACAATTCGGGATAATATCAAAAACAAACAACCTTCCCTTGCCATTAGCGAAGGAATTTTTAACAATGTGCAGTCTTTTTCTATAAAAGTACAAAAGAAAACGGGCGAAAATGGGGAGTTTCTGCACGATATTATCATTCACCAAAATGATAATGACAATGTAAATAGAACCGTTATCAAAGCCAAAGAAGGCGAGCTTATTGGGGAAAGCAAAATAGCTAACGTTTTGCAACTAATCCTTAAAGATGGAACGTATTATAAGGAAGTAAAAAATGCAAAAACGAATATTACTTTTCCTTTTGCAAAATCTAAATTTGATACTTACACACTTAATATTGATGTAAGTAGCCTAAACCAAGAAATTAATTTTGACGCTAACGAACGAGGAGATTCTTATAAAACAATGAATGTCAGAGAGTTATCGTATTCTTTGGATTCTTTACTTACAGATTATAAGCAAGATATAACCGAGTTTGGCGAGAGTTTTTATCGTAGATTAGGAGTTAATTATATTATAGACGCCAATAATACGCTTCATTTTCAGAAAGATACACCAGAAAAAATTAAAGATACTATCCGAAATATAGAGGAATTAAAGAAAATTTATCAAGAAAAGGATAAACTTTCACAAGTGTATAATTTAGCGAAAGACAATAACAAATCCCTTTGGAATAATTTGGATTTCAAAGTAGAAGAGCTTCAATATAAAGATACATATATCAGTGTGTATAGGCTTACTTTGAGTGATAAATTTGCACTTGCGATAACTTGTTTTGTGCTATTTTTCGTGGCCGCACCCTTGGGCGCACTTATCCGAAAAGGAGGAATAGGCTTGCCTTTGGTGGTGGCTATTGGGTTGTTCTTATCCTATTATTTCTTAGGAATGCTTACCAAAAATATGGGAACCAATGGAGGTTTGAACCCTGTTATAGCCCCTTGGATTCCTACTTTTATACTCTTTCCGCTTGGTTTGTATTTAACTATTCGAGTTAATGAAGACCAACCTGTCTTCCAATTAGGAGAATTTATTAGTAGAATAAAAACTTTTTTCAAGAAAAATAAAGAAAATTCCATAAAAAAAGTATAAATTTGTACCGAAAATAAATTTTTTTTATTAAAAAAAGAGAAAAGTAAAACTAACTTTAAGTAAATCAATACATTATAAAATGTCACACAAAATTCAACTTAATACCATAGAAGAAGCCATTGAAGATATTAAACAAGGGAAAATGATTATCGTTGTAGATGATGAAGACCGCGAAAATGAAGGCGATTTTGTTGCTGCTGCGGAGAAAGTTACCCCTGAAATGATTAATTTTATGACCCTTCACGGGCGTGGTTTGCTCTGTACTCCTCTTCCTGAAAAGCGTTGTAAAGAACTTGGCTTAGATATGATGGTGGAAAACAATACCGTTCTGCATCATACCCAATTCACCGTTTCTATTGACCTAAAAGGAAATGGTTGTACCACAGGTATTTCCGTTTTTGACAGAGCAAAAACCATAAAAGCACTCGTAGAACCAACTACAAAGCCAGAAGATTTCGGTAGGCCAGGGCATATTTTCCCTCTTAAAGCCAAAGAAGGAGGCGTTTTACGAAGAACAGGCCACACCGAAGCCGCAGTAGATTTGGCGCGTTTAGCAGGGCTCAATCCTGTGGGGATTCTCATAGAAATCCTCAACGAAGACGGCTCTATGGCTCGCCTACCACAGCTTGCAGAAATTGCAAAAAAACATAATCTCAAATTAATTTCTATTGAAGACCTCGTTGCATATCGTATGCGACACGATAGCTTGATTCAGAAGAAAGAAGATTTTATGATTGATACCGATTATGGGCAATTCCGCTTACGAGCTTACGAACAAACTACCAACGGACAGATACATTTGGCTTTTACCAAAGGAAATTGGGCTAAAAACGAAGCAGTTTTAACTCGTATCCACGCAAATTTTATCAGTAATGATATTTTAGACCTTATTGTAAGCAAAAAAGATAACGAATTAGACCGAATTTTCCAACAAATAAGCAATGAAGGCAAAGGAGCTGTCGTTGTTATTCATCAAGAAGGCTATTCTCACAACTTATTGCAACGAATACAAGCTATAAAAGCCACTCAAAGTGGAGAAATACAGCAAAAAAATACTTCGCAAGAAACAAAAGATATAGGAATAGGAGCGCAAATCGTTTTAGATTTAGATATTACCCGTATGAAACTCCTTACCAATTCAGAAAAGTCACGTTATGTAGGAATGTCTGGCTACGGATTAGAAATTGTAGAATACATTAATTATTAAAATAAAAAATAATACAGAAAAAAGAAAAGGTTAGTGAATAAAGCTAACCTTTTTTTATGTTAAAACCGAAGCAAAATAGAATAAAAAGAGTAAAAAATAATAAAATAAAGTCTATTTAAAAAATTAAAAGATGAAAACACTTATTAAAAATGCTAAAATGGTAAATGAAGGAACTATTTTAGAAGGCGATTTGCTTATAGATAATGATAGAATTAGTAAAATAGCAAAAAATATTTCTTCTAAAAATGTACAAAAAGTAATAGATGCCAACGGAAAGCTACTTATACCAGGGGTAATAGATGACCAAGTACATTTTCGTGAGCCAGGACTAACGCATAAAGCCAATATAGCAACGGAAAGTGCTGCCGCAATAGCAGGAGGCGTTACCACATTCTTTGAGCAACCCAATACCATTCCGCAAACGACAACCATAGAACTTTTAGAAGAAAAATTCGCTATTGCAAAAAACACTTCTTATGCTAATTATTCCTTTTTTCTTGGTGGAACGAATGATAATTTGGAAGAACTCAAAAAAATAGACAAAAAGAATGTCGTAGGGGTAAAATTATTTTTAGGTTCTTCCACAGGAAATATGCTTGTAGATAATGAAAGTGTGTTAGAAAATATTTTTAACAATATAGATAGTGTTATAGCTACCCATTGTGAAGATGAGCAGACAATACGGGCAAATACCCAACGTTTTTTAGAGCAATATGGAGAAAAAATCCCTGTTGCAATGCATCCTATGATTCGTAGTGCGGAGGCTTGTTATCTTTCATCAAGTAAAGCAGTTGCATTAGCAAAGAAAACAGGAGCAAGATTGCACGTTTTTCATATTTCCACAGGCAAAGAAACTACTTTATTTGATAATTCTATTCCTTTAAAAGATAAAAAAATAACCGCAGAAGTATGTATTCACCATTTATGGTTCTCTGAGGAAAATTATAACGAGAAAGGAGCGTTTATAAAGTGGAATCCTGCGGTAAAAACCTCGCAAGATAGAACAGAACTATGGAATGCATTGTTGGATAACCGATTAGATGTTATCGCAACAGACCACGCACCCCATACAATAGAAGAAAAACAGAGTGAAATATATTCCAAAATACCATCAGGAGGTCCTTTGGTACAACATTCCCTTTGTGCAATGTTAGAAAACGAACGTTTAGGTAAAATATCCTTAGAAAAAATAGTAGAAAAGATGTGCCATAACCCTGCAATACTCTTCCGAGTACAAGAAAGAGGATTTTTACGAGAAGGATATTACGCCGATTTGGTATTGATAGACCAAAATAAACCATTTAATGTAGATAAAAGTAATATATTATATAAATGTGGGTGGTCTCCTTTTGAAAATATTACATTTCACAACCAAGTTACTCATACTTTTGTCAATGGATATTTAGCATACGAAAATGGAAAAATATCTAATGAAAAAAATGCTAAACGAATACAATTTTATGAATAATAAAGATAGTAATTTTATAAAAAAATAGAATAAAAAATAATAAATAATAGCTCGTATAAATATTTATATGAGCTATTTTGTTTTATAAATGATACTTTAATGACAGATAATAAATAAAAA
>JAUMUT010000076.1 GCA_030530525.1 Capnocytophaga sp.
AAAATGTTTGAAACCATTTAAAGCATCTTCCCAAAAAATCCCTGTGGAATTATAGAAAAATTGATGATGTCTTCTTTTAATAACTTCTCCAAAATACCTATGAATAGCGTATAAATATCTTTGCTCTAAAGTAAATCTTTCTGAAGTCATCAAATATTTCTCATACCCTTCATAACAGGTAATCGTCTTAAACATTGGATCACAAATATTTCATGATTCATCAAGATTTTTAATATCCTGAATTGTAATTTTTTTATAGATTTTTTCATCTAAATAGCAATTTAAACATCTACCATTTTCAAATTTATGATTGCAATTTTCATAACCATAAAGATAGTGAGAACAATTAGGACATAAGTTAGCCATTTTTGAAGTTTCTGCAAAATATTGACTTTCACATTCATCACAAATTTTTATTTTTTTGCTTTTCATATAATCATTCTCCATACATTTCTTCTTATCCATTAAGCCTCCGAATTCTATATTGAATTCCTTAAAATCATCTATAAAAACAAAGGCCTCTTTTCTCAAAATTGTTAATTTTCCTTCAAATTCATTTTCCCCTATTAAATAAAATCACTTATTATCTATTACAAGTTTTTCCATGTTTTAAAACTCTCTTAAAAATTAAAGTTTATTTATTTTATTAAATCTTATTTATCAATGCTTAATAATATTTTTTCCACCATCATTATTTGTTTTTTCTCATTTTTCATTAAAAAAACGAATAACTTTTTCTTTGTATTCATTAGAAATTTCTTCAATATTCTTGCTTATAAGTACCAAAAAACTTGTTTCTCCAATCTTTTTAGGTGCCATTTTTGCTATCTTCATAAAATAATCCCATTTATTTTCTTCTTTCAATTACCATAAATATCCTTTTCTATTTTTCAAATTCCAATAAAATACTTTCAAATATATCTTCCAGCTCCTCATCAGCTAAATTATATTTTTCTTGTACTATTTTTATATTTTCATAAATTTCAGCTAGTGCTTATGGTATTTTATTCAAATAGTCTTCTCTACTTTGAATACTATATTCTTTAAGTAAATTCTTTGTTTCTAAATATAATATCTTTTACTTTATCCATCAATTCTTATGTTGAAAATATCTTCATATAACCCTTCAAATTCAATGTCTAAAATATGATGATAATCAATAGTGT
Source organism: Capnocytophaga sp. (assembly GCA_030530525.1). Taxonomy (GTDB): domain Bacteria; phylum Bacteroidota; class Bacteroidia; order Flavobacteriales; family Flavobacteriaceae; genus Capnocytophaga. The sequence goes on from JAUMUT010000076.1 coordinate 1,167, forward strand.
GCTCTGTATATGTTAATAAAGTTGTATTTCCCATTCTTCTAAATATCGGCTTACCTAATTTTGAGATAATACTTTCAATATTTTCATCAGGATAACAGTATTTAAAAGTATCTGATTCTACACAAGCCAAAGCTATTTTAGATAAATTTTCTTCATAAAGATTAATTAGCTTATTAGTGAAATCAATTTCTTTCTGCGTAAAATCTTCTTTATAAATAGTTACTTTAAAATTTTCATCCTCAAATTCATAATTCGAAACATACCTTGAATCATTTAAAATAAAATCTTCTTTTTTTAATAAATATTTCATAAAATTAATTCCTTTAAAATTACAGTTTATTTTTTTCTCAAAGATTCCGGGATATTTTTATATGGCGAGGCTAAAAAATCTGTCTCCTCTATCTCTGCTATCATAAAAGCATT
>JAUMUT010000021.1 GCA_030530525.1 Capnocytophaga sp.
TCTATAGCGAATACGATATTCTCGGCAGACGTATTAAACTAAGTAGCAACTTAGGAGCGGATATTTCTTTTGAACTTGATAAACTAAGTAACATCTCTCATATTCACGCCACAACCACCCCTTCTTTGGAGGGGCAGGATTCTTGGGAGGCTAAAATAGACTATGACGAGTTAGGTTTAGAAATCTACCGACAGCTTACAGGAGGTGTAAAACACGAAACCCGAAGAGACCGCTTGGGGCGTATGCGTCACCAAGTAACCAAAGATGGACAAGGGGCTAATATCTATTGGAAAGAATACCAATGGGGCATAGACTACCGCTTGTACAACATCATAGACCATACCTATAAAGACCGCGATGTTGCCTTTGACTATGACGATAAGGGCTATCTCGTACGTGCTATTTATGCCAAGAAAGAAGAACAGTTCCGTACTCCTGACAAACTCGGTAACCTATACGAGACAAAGGACAAGAAAGACCGCAAGTATAAAAACAGCCAACTCCAAGAAGACCGCACCTACTACTATCACTACGATGTAGAGGGCAACTTGATTTTTAAGGAGTATATCAAAGATGTTGGTTATAGACCAGTCTTTAGTGGTGGAGAGTTACGCGATAGAGGCATAAACCCCAAAAGCACCAGTAAAGGCTTTTTATATACTTGGAACGCGAATGGCTCACTCCGCTCTGTTACAGACCTAAAAGGCGTTACTTATAGATTTAGATACGATGCTTTCGGTAGGCGTTTAGAAAAACGCCGTATGGCTTCCACGTTCCGTTTTGTATGGGATGGCAACGTACTCCTGCACGAGACCTTTAAGAAAGACAACTCCGAAAACACCGAACTCACCACTTGGGTCTTTGAAGGCTTTGTGCCTACTGCTAAACTCGTGAATGGTAAGGCTTACTCTATCATTAGTGACCACTTGGGTACTCCTATACTTGCTATTGACAGCGAAGGGAATGAGGTTTGGAATCGACAGTTAGATATATATGGACGGGTAAAAAGAGAAATTAAAGCGTCCTCCTTAGGCGACGATGTGCGCCCATTTATACCATTCCTTTACCAAGGGCAGTACTATGATTTTGAAACTAAATTGGCTTATAATCGTTATCGTTACTATTCTCCTGAAAGCGGAATGTATATCTCACAAGATCCTATAAAGCTAAATGGTAACAATCCCAACTTATATGCGTATGTTGGGGATAATAACTGGCAATTGGATGTGTTTGGGTTGGATGTTTATTATTTATTAGCAGCAGAGGATGGGTGGTATCCTGTTTTTGAGAGAGGTAAAGTGCAACCTACTTCATATGTGAAATTAAATCAAAATGATTTATATAAAATTGGAGAAACACAAGATATAAAAACTAGATATTCTCAGAAAAAGCTAATGACTGAAGGAATAATAAATCGTTCTAATGCAGGAGCTTTTAAAGGTAAAGATGCTAATGGAAATCCAATTCCTATTGGTTTAAATCCAGTCATCATATCAACAGGAGGCACTAAAGCACAAGACCTTGTAACTGAAAAGAAAGAACTTCAGGACTATATGGATAATAATAATGGTGAGTTACCTGCTGGTAACAAAGTCTGTAAATAAAAAATAAAAGAATATGATATTTTTAATAACTAGATTTCAACTAGAATACTCAACTAAAAAAGAAGAAATTTTTAATGTGATTAGTTATATTTCTCACACTTTGGGAGACTATAACTGGCAAAATTCTATCTCAAAACATTTTATAAATAGTATTGATTCTGATAAAAATGTTTATAGGGTGTATATAGCAATATATTTTAGACTTTTTTTTCAGGAAAACTTAAATCTAAAAACCTATGTGAAATTCTCGAAACAAAAAGAAGAACTTATAATAGACCCTATTATTATAATTGATGATTATATTAATTATGATGAATGCACAATGAGAGAAAAAATGGCTGATACTGTGTATTCTATTTTTGAGCATTATCTTTTTAAATATAAAAAACATTATAATAATTTTGATGCTATAAAATTTTTACCTTTTTTAAAGGAAAGAATAGAGTTAATAAAAACCAAGAGTATTTCACCTCCCCCATTGAAGTGAGCTTGTAGCTCTGTTACAGATTTACGGTAATGTTCCAAATGTGTTGTTAAAATTTTGTTACATTAGAAGTCAATCTAACACAAAAACAACAAAGGTTTATTTCATTTTAGAATTCATAGAGAAAAATATTTTTCACTTCTATGCTTAAGAATAAGTCTAATAGAAATATAATAAATAAAAAAGTCCTTATGAAAGAAAACTTTATAAGGACTTTTTTTGTCGTTTAGTTTAATGCAATAAAAATATAAAAATATAAAAGTAAAAAACCACGACTTTGGAGTGCGTTTTAAGCTCCCTGCAAGGGCAAGTTGTTTTGAGTGCCTAAACGCCTAATGCGTGCCTCAAAACACAACTTGCTCTGTTCCGGTGAACAGAAAATTTTCCCTAAAGGTCAAATTTTAATTAACCATAAGAAAATAAGATAAACACTACAAGCTCATAAAGTGATTTAGGGCATATTAGCAATATATTTAATCACTTACTTACAGAGTTATTTACAATTCTATGTAAAGCTATATGTATATTTGTACATTACTTTGCATTCACGTATCAACGCAAGCAAGTATGTACGAAGGTAAAAACGTAATTAAGTAGCTACATAGTTTGAATTTTTTTATTCGACAATGGGAGGAAAAGCGGTATTCGTTTTAAAAAACAATCTGTAAGAAGCGGCATTTTTCTCATATTTGACATTTTTTTATATTCGCTTAAAGGTCGGAATGAGCTGGTTTCGTTTCGAGTGCCATAATAAGGTCTGTGTTTAGCTTCTGCAAGGTTTTTCAAAAAAATACTACCCGCAGGACAACGGACAAGGGCTGGAGATTTTTTTGAAAACCCATCGGGCTTGACCTTGCAAGAAGTGTTAATAACACAGAAATACCTTTGCACTCGAACAACGAACCGCCATTACGTGCCTTAAGTGTTTAAAACAGGGAAAATAGGTAAGCCTTAATAACACTCTTATCTTTGGATGGCTTTCTATAAGGCAACAAAAAAATCCATTGATAACATTTCAAAAAGAGATGTGTCAATGGATTTTAATTCTAAGAAGAAATTTGTTAGTTATCCTATCTTTAAGTTTTTTAATCGTTCGGCAGCAATTTCCATATCCTTGCTGATTTTCTCATTGGTGATTTTAGCATAAATCTGCGTGGTTTTGATATTCTTATGTCCCATCATCTTGCTAACACTTTCCAAGGGAACCCCTTCTGTTAAGAACAGAGTACCAAAGGTATGGCGTGCCCAGTGAAATGAAATGGGTTTTTCACGAATGATGTTACAATCTTTCATCATCTTTCTGATTAAGAGATTGCAATTAGTGTTGGAGGGCGTAGGAAACAATGCCTCAGTACGAGTCGTACCCTCATATTTTTCAATAATTTTCTCGGCTATATCTAACAGACGTACATTACAGGGCACATCGGATTTCTGACGTCGTTTGATAAGCCATTTGTTACCGTCAAAGAACGATTGTAAATGACTTTTCTTGAGCTGCTTGATGTCAATGTAAGAGAAGCCTGTAAAGCAACTAAAAACAAATAGGTCTCGTACTAATTCAGCAGAAGCACTCTTAGGGTGATATTGTAAAAGAGTTTCTACTTCCTCTCTAAGCAAATAGCCTCTATCTTTCTCCTCCATAGAACTTATATAATTCTTAAAAGGATTGCGATAGATGATACCCTTGTCTATAGCTATTTCTACCATTTTACAAAGGGGCATCATATAAACCCATATTGTGTTGTGAGTAAGGCTTTTATTAACTCTAAGATAGAAGTCAAAATCGTTGATAAAGTCTTCTGTAAGCTCTTTGAAAGAAATATCACTTCTGCGGTATTTGTACTGGATAAACTCGCTCAAATGAGTATATACATTCTCATATTTGTTAAGAGTGCTGTAACTTCTAACACCTTTTTCTACCATCAAGGCAAAGTCCTCTTTGAACTTCTCATAGACTTTTAGCAAAGACTCTTCCATTACTCCTATACCTAGAAAAGTAGCTTTTAGCTTCTGAGCAGTAACCACTCCCTCGTACTTCATCAACTCCTCATAATGAGTAATGATACGTGAGCGAATCTCTTCCAGCTTGCGATTAAGTTGGGTAGCTTCTTCTGTTTTACCTGTTACCCTTCCGTACTTCAAATCCCATTTCTGTGGAAGGATTTCAAGTTTGGTACTAAACTGAGCTACCTGATTGTCAATGGTAATACGCCCCATAATAGCAACCTTACCGTTCTTTTTTGGGGCATTCTTTTTAAGGTAGAACAATACCTTAAAAGTTGAGCGTTTTACTTTTTTCATACTCTAATTTTTTAATTTGCGAAAGTACTTTTTATCAAGTTACTGTACAATATGAAAAAAGGTGTAAAACACTGAAATATAACCTATTAATAAAAAATATTTTTCAATGTATTAGGTAACGATTTAGAAACCTAATTTTGAAAAAACCTATCTAAAACATCTAAGACTCTGTCTTCTCTTATCTTCCTGTCAAAAAATTAATCCTCTTTGTATGAGCTAATTACATTATTTTTTGTAGTTTTGCTTTTTATTCGTAATTTTGTTTTAAAAATGTTAAAATAATAAAAAAACATTCTTGGAAAATTACGATTATTCCAAATAACTTTATGCAAAGTTACAATAAATAAATGAATTATTTCTTTTTTTATAGAGAAAAATAAAGAATTTTATAAACATTAAAACAAAGCATTTATAATCTAAAAAAAATGAACACGATGATATTTTTTTGTAAAAAAATAGGTTTTTTATATCAAAAATTGTACTTTTGCAAAATAATTTTATAACAAAATGATTTACAGATTTCGTATAATTTTAGACGTTGATACCGATGTTTTTCGGGATATTGAAGTAGAAAGCCATATTAATTTAGAAGATTTTCATAATATTATTTCGCATTCTTTCGGTTTTAATGGCGAAGAAATGGCTTCTTTTTATAAAAGTGATGAAGATTGGAACCAAGGAGACGAATACAGCCTGTTTGATACCGAAGGAGATACCCCTGCAATGGCGGATACTATTTTGGAAAGTATCGTAGATGAAGACCAGCGAAATTTGTTGTATATCTATGATTTTTATAATATGTGGACTTTCTTTATAGAACTAAAAGAAGTTGCTGATTATCAATCAGGTACGTCTTACCCGAACGTGTTATTATCGCACGGATTTGTTCCTGAAGATGCGCCTGAAAAACAATTTGTAGCCGAAGATTTTGACGAATTTGAAAGCGAATTTAACGATTTTGAATTTGATGAAGACGAATTTGACGAATATCACGGCTATAATAACGAAGATTATTACTAAAATATTTTATGTTAAATTTTTATAATACTCAAATAGAATCTTTATCCATTCATCGGGTAGGGAATATGCAGAAAGGGGAAAATATTTTCCTTTCCCAAAAACCATATCCGTTAGATGATGAAATTAGCGGACTTTTAAAAGAATATTTTTTCAAATCTTTTCGAGAAAAAGAAGAAAATTATATGCGATTTGTTAATGAAACGGATATTGATTTTAACGAAATTTATACTATTTCTCGAGAGATTTTTGCTGCGCCAAATACTATCCATTCGCATTCTCTTCGTATAGCTCAATTACTTTTTGAACAATCCAACAACCCTCATATAAAATCAGGAGAATTATATGTTACTTACTTGACTAACATAGGTTTAGATAACGAAAAAGTAGATGCCATCGGAATTTTTAAATCAGAAATGAAGCAAAATTTTCTTCAATTTCAACCTGATGAAACACAGCTGGAAATCATTATTCAAGAAGGGGTAAATATTCATAAGTTGGATAAAGGTTGTATTATTTTTAACACTAATGCCGATGAAGGTTATAAAGTACTTTCCGTTGATAGTAATCGGTATGATGCTAAATATTGGACTAACAATTTTCTTGGTATTGATGCCTTAGCAGATGATGCTTTTTTTACTAAAAAATACTTAAAATTTTGTCAAGATTTTGCAAAAGAAGTAGTGCTTCCTGCTGAAGATAAGCAACAAGAAATCCTTTTTATGAATCGGGCGGTTAATCATTTTGCTAAAAATGATGATTTTGAAGAAACTCACTTCCTGAACGAAGTTTTGGGCGACAAAGTGTTTAAAAAAGAATTTTCCCCAGTAGAAGAAGACGATTTTGAACCTAATAAAGAAGGCTACACAGACTTAATTTCAGAATTTAAAAACTTTAAAGAAACCAAAGGAAAAAAATATCATATAGAAGATGTTTCTTCCTTTCCTATTGTAAATAAGGCAGTTAGCGAAGCTCGTAAGAAAATTAAAAATGTGATAGATTTGGATACGAATATCCAGATACGTATGGATTTTATCAATCCAGAATCTGCTGAGAAATTCATTGAAAAAGGCTGGGACGAAGAACGACAAATGTACTATTATTTAGTATATTTTAACGATGAAGTAAAAAGTTAATTTTATATTTTTTTATTATATTTTAAGACTATTGAAAAATAGTCTTTTTTTAATCTTTACATTTATGAAAAAAAATTGGACAGGAACGTTAAATAATTTAGGAAAAAACAAAACTCCTTTTTTCTTTATTATTGATTTTGAAGGTGTTAATGCGGAAATCTATCGTTTGGAAGATTTAGAAAAAGAAGGAATATTCTTTGATTTTTCAAATAATGAAAATTCTCATTCTACAACAAATCAGCAAATAAAATCTTATCCTATTGATTTTAAGGAATTTAAAACAGCTTTTGATAAAGTATTACATTATTTGCAAAAAGGAGATTCTTCCTTAATAAATTTAACATTTGCAACACCTATCGAGCCACTTAACTTGCAAGAAGTTTATAAAATAGCAAAGGCAAAATATAAAATTTTATATAAAAATAATTGGATATGTTTTTCGCCTGAAATATTTGTTAAAATGCAAGATAATCAGATATTTACCTATCCTATGAAAGGTACAATTAACGCTAGTTTGCCCGACGCTGAAAACACTATCTTAAACAATCCAAAAGAAAAAGCCGAACACCAAACCATCGTAGATTTACTTAGTGAAGATTTGAAAAAAGTATCTGATAATGTAGAAGTTACAAAATTTCGTTACATTGATAGAATTAAAAGACAACAAGGAGAAATATTGCAAACAAGTTCCGAAATAAAAGGAGATTTACCTGAAAATTGGAAAGAAAATCTTGGAAATATTCTCGCAGATTTGTTGCCTGCGGGTTCTATTTTTGGCGCACCAAAAGATAAATCTTGGCAAATCATTAAAGAAGCCGAAACCTATCATCGTGGTTATTATACAGGCATCGCGGGTGTTTTTGATGGGGAAACTTTTGATTCTTGCGTGCTTATTCGTTTTATTGAAAACATTGATAATCAATATTTTTACAAAAGTGGAGGAGGAATAACTGCCGCAAGTAACCCAGAGGCTGAATATGATGAAGTACAACAAAAAATTTATATTCCTTGTTAAAATATGCAAAAATTTATTGAGACAATAAAGCTAAACGATGGTAAAATATATAATTTAGACTACCATCAACAGCGTGTGGAACGAACTTTCTTGCATTTCTTTAAAAACGCTCCCATTTTACAGCTTTATAAAGAGCTTGATAAACTATCTTTACCCTCCATAGGGCTATTTAAGGTGCGTTTGGAATATTCTGAAAACCATTGTGTTATAGAAGTATTGCCTTATTCTTTTAGAAAGATAAACAACTTTGCATTTGTCTCCACCACGATAGAATATCCCTTCAAGTCGGTTAATAGACAAGCGTTAGACGCTTATAAGCAACAAAGCAAAGCCGATGAAGTAATCTTTGTGAAAAACAATTACCTCACGGATACAAGCTATTCTAACATTGTCTTTTATGATGGTTCGCATTGGGTTACTCCGCATACATTTTTACTCAATGGCACCCAGAGACAACGTCTATTAGCAGAGAATAAAATAAAAGAAAGCCCTATTTCGGTTAAAGATGTCTTCCATTTTGAAAAAATAGGACTCATTAATGCTATGAATGACCTCAATGACCTCACATTAACGATAAATTCCAACTTATTTATGTAGAATTTTATCAAAAAAGTAAGAAACTTCTTGCTTAAATATAGAAATAGGATAAGAGTGTTGCATCTTGTTGATAAGATGCACCTCTGCATCCTGTTTTTCGCTTAGGTCATTAAGGAGTATTTTTAAACTTACTTCATAAGAAATAACCTCATCTTGCCGTCCTAATACAATTTGCATATATTGTGTATAATTTTTATCAAAGAAATGAGGGAAAGGCATTTGTGAATGATGGCTAAGCGCAGGATTGAATAACAAACAAGGCTTTTGTAGTTTCTGGGCTAAGTAATATGCTATTAATCCGCCAGCACTAGACCCTATTATCGCTGTTATATCCTTATATTTTTCTAATAATTGCTCAAATAAGCCGGTTGAGTGTAAATAATCTAACACTGGGGCTTCTATTTGACAATATTGGGATAAAACTTCTCTTCTATCCTCTTGTAAAAAGCTATCTAAGCCGTGCAAGTATAATACTTTTATCATCTTTTTTTCGTTTATTGTATCTTTTTTAATATATTTTCCTCCTTTTGTATTCTATATATTCTATTTTTTATTGAGTAATAGCATATTTTTTTATTATAAAAAATCTTTTTTTGTTTATTTTAAACAGAAAAATAGTTATTTTAGGTCATTTTCAAGAATAGGAATAATCATTTCTTTCCTTAATATATTCCTTTTGCTATCTAAGTCAGGATAATATATGGTTTTATCTACTTTTATAGCACCTTCTTTATCCAAATCATTAGCAAATATATCTCCTTTTTTCTTTTGTATATGTTTTGCATCATATTCATTACCATCTCTATCTACAAAAAGAGGAATAAAATCATCATATACTAAAACATATTTACTATTTACACTTTTTTTCTCTATTTTTGTATATACGGAAGGAATAAATATACTATTGCTAGAATATAGAGAAACATATTTTATATATCCTACTTTTTCTCCTAATTCTAAAAAATAACCATTATAAGCATTTCTTTTGATATTGGTATATATTAGAGGAAGTTTAATACTTCCGTCTAAATTTAAAAAGCCATAACGTTGCTCTTTTTTAGCTAATATAACGTCAAAAACGCTTTCATATTTTAAAAAATCATATTCCAACGGAATGACAACGTCTCCTTTTTCATTAATAACTCCCCACTTTTGATCATTTTTAACAAAGAAAAAATCTTTTTTAAATGGTCTAATGTAAGTATAAGTAGGAGGAATAATGTTCTTCCCTTGGTAAGAAATTCCATAAAGTCCATCTTGGTAAAATGGAAGTACATTGTCCGTTTTCTCTTCTTTCTTATAGATATTAACATATTCATATGCACTTCCTGCACTAAAAAATAGAATAGTACCACCTACATTTCTATAATTATAAACTAACATATCTCCATTTTTATTTGGAACAATGCGCGTACGATATATTTCTATCATAGAATAAATAGGAAAAAAAGGAATGATATGATAAGAAGAATAATATTGCCAATGGTTTCTTTTTTGTTTCCCTTTGTATCCTTTTTTAATAGTTTGTGTTACAGTATCTTTTTGTATATCATAGATAACATAAAGAGAATCTTTCTTGAATTGAACTTTAAAACGAGAAATAGGTGTTTTGCTTTCTTTTTCACTTGGTAGGAAATAAAAAGTATCTCCTAATTCTACATTTTTATTATCTGAATAAGCAGAATAATAACCTCCCTCTAATACAGACATATCTACACGAGAGCTTTTACAGGATATTAGTAGAAATATACTTAATAAAATAAAACAAAAATAAGTTTTCATAATATATTATTTTAATTTAGTAATAATGTATTTAGGTTATATATCTATGTGTTAATATATAAAAGATATGGTGTAATATATTGTTTCTATTTATATATATATAAAATCTTTTTTCTTACTTATAATAAAGTCAAAAATAAATCTGATTTGGTCAAATAAAGATTTTATAAAGCCAAAAATAAATCGAATTTAGTCAAATAAATATTTTATAAAGTCAAAAGTAAATCTGACTTAGTCAAATAAAGATTTTAGAAAGTTAAGTGCAAATATAGATAAAATTTTTATATATAAAATATATTTTTATAAACATTTGAGTTAAATATAAATAAAAAAGGGATAAATATTAATCTATCCCTTTTAAATATGCTTGCATTTGTGTTATATAGCTTGAATGATAGTAACGAAATCATCAGCTATAAGAGCCGCACCACCTATTAAGCCTCCATCAACATCAGGATTGGCAAAGAGAGAAGCCGCATTTTTAGCATTGCAACTACCTCCGTATAAGATAGAAACGTTATCAGCTACCTCGTTTCCGTATTTGTCAGCTATGGTTTTGCGTATGAAAGCGTGTATTTCTTGTGCTTGTTCAGGAGTTGCGGTTTCGCCCGTCCCGATAGCCCATACAGGTTCGTAAGCTAAGATAATATTATCCCACGCACTTGCTGGTAGATGGAAAAGAGCCTTTTCAATTTGATTTTTAACTACTTCAAAGTGTTTTTCGGCTTTGCGTTCTGCAAGTTTTTCCCCTATACAGAAGATAACTCTAAATTGGTGCGCCAAGGCAGTATCTACTTTTTTTGCAAGGCTTTCGTCGGTTTCATTGAAGTATTCTCTACGTTCAGAATGTCCAAGTATAATAGTTTTTACGCCAATACTTTCTAACATTGCAGCAGATATTTCTCCTGTGTAAGCACCTTTTTCTGCAAAATGCATATTTTGAGCAGCCACAACGATAGGTTTTCCTTGTGTTGCTTGCACCGCCAAAGACAAATTCACGAAAGAAGGAGCAATGATTACTTCGGCATTGGTTTGCGGAAGTTTTTTGCTAAGTTCTTCAATGAGTTGCGTTGTTTGTTGTGCGTTGTTGTTCATTTTCCAGTTACCTGCGATTACTTTTTTTCTCATAAAGATAATTTTAATATGTTGTAAATTAATATTTTATATATTTTGAAAAGAATTTTTTTTCAGTGTATAAAATTAAATATTTTTTTTGAAATAGGAGTTATTTTTTAGGAAAAAAATACGTTTTTCTTCTGAAAAAATCGTAAATTTGCATAAAAAAAATACAATATATGACAAGTTTATATCCTTTTAAGTTTCAACCAATTCTGAAAGAGCGTCTTTGGGGCGGAACGAAGTTACAATCTGTTTTAGGAAAACCTTTGGATAGTGATATTATAGGCGAAAGCTGGGAGCTTTCTGGCGTGGCAGGCGATGTTTCTGTTATTGCAAATGGGGCTTTGGTAGGGCATTCCTTACAAGAGGTGATAGAAAAATATAAAGGAGATTTATTGGGAAATGCTGTGTATCAGCGTTTTGGAAATGATTTTCCTATTTTGATAAAGTTTATTGATGCCAAACAAGATTTGTCTATACAAGTGCATCCTAATGACGAGTTGGCAAAGAAACGCCATAATTCATTTGGCAAAACGGAAATGTGGTACGTGATGGATGCCGATCCCAATGCGCAACTTATCGTAGGATTTAATAAAAATGTAGATAAGGAAGAGTATCAAAATCATTTGGAAAACAAAACTTTAACAGAAATTTTGAATTATGAATCGGTAAAAGAAGGAAGTACTTTTTTTATCAATACAGGAAAAGTTCACGCCATAGGAGCTGGAATTTTGCTTGCGGAAATACAGCAAACCAGTGATATTACTTACCGAGTGTATGATTTTGACCGAAAAGATAAAAATGGAAATCTAAGAGAATTACACACAGAATTAGCTCTTGATGCTATTGATTATCAGAAAAAAGATGATTTTAAGGTAGATTATTCTACCACAGAGAATCAAATTAATAAAATGGTTTCTTGTCCTTATTTTATTACAAACTATATTAAATTAACAGAAAATTATACAATTGCACATACGGAAGACTCTTTTTATATTTATATGTGTGTAAAAGGAGAAGGGGAGGTGTTTAGCAAAGATTCTATTTTGAAAATACAAAAAGGAGAAACGATACTTGTTCCAGCAAATTGTAAGCATATAGAATTGAAAACCAAAGGAATAGAACTTTTGCAGGTGCATTTATAGAAAAATAAAAGCAGTTCTAAAAATGAACTGCTTTTTTTATGATTTTATGAAAAATTATGATTTCCAGAGGATACGAGCTTTTTCTAAATCCTCAGGTGTATCTATCCCAATATTTTGCTTATTTGTTTCTATCATTTTTATTCGTTTTCCGTATTCTAAATAACGGAGTTGCTCTAACTTTTCAGATGCTTCTAAGCCTCTCATTGGTAAGTGATAAAAATCAAGTAACGCTTCTTTCCGAAAAGCATAAACACCGATATGTTTTTTATAAGGGAAGGAAATATTTTCATCTCTTTGGAACGGGATAACAGACCGAGAAAAATACAAAGCCATTCCGTTAATATCCGTTATAACTTTCACATTATTAGGGTTTTGGATATCTTCTTTGTTTTGTAAAGGAGTCATTAAAGAAGCTAAATCAATTTGTTTAGAAGAATCATTTTCAAAAACGTCCAATAATTTTTTTAGGCTTTCTGTTTCAATAAAAGGTTCATCTCCTTGCACATTAACGATAATATCCACCTCCATATTTTCAACGGCTTCGGCAATTCGGTCGCTACCGCAAGAATGTTCTTTTTGGCTCATTATTGCTTTGCCGTTATGTTTTTCAATAAGAGAAAAAATTTCTTCACTATCGGTTACAACATACACATCATCAAATAGTTGCGTGTTTTTGGTAGCCAAATATGTTTGTACAATAACGGGTTTTCCGCCCAAATCTTGTATTAACTTGGCGGGGAAACGAGTAGCAGCTAAGCGAGCAGGAATAACAGCTATCTTTTTCATTATCAATATTTTAGAGGAAACCTAATTCTAATTTTGCTTCTTCGCTCATCATATCTTGGTTCCAAGGCGGGTCAAATGTTAATTCTACCTCCACTTCATTAATTTCATCAATAGTTTTAATTTTTTCTTGTACTTCCATAGGCAGAACTTCCGCAACGGGGCAGTTTGGGGAAGTAAGGGTCATTAGTATTCGGACATCTCTGTTTTCGTTAATAAAAACGTCATAAACTAACCCTAATTCATAAATATCCACAGGAATTTCGGGGTCATAAATAGTATGTAAAATTTCTACTATTTTTTCTCCAATTATTTCGGTATTAATTTCTTGTTCTTGCATAAAAATTATTTTAATGAAAATGCTTTCGCATATAGTTTTATTTGTTCAATCATACTTACCAATCCGTTGGCACGAGTAGGAGAAAGATGTTCTTTTAGCCCAATTTTATCAATAAAATCAAGGTTTGCAACGAGAATATCCGTAGCCTTTTGTCCTGAAAAGACACGAATCAAAATAGCAACAATCCCCTTGGTAATAATGGCATCGCTGTCGGCTGTAAATATAACTCTATCTTGCTCTAAATCAGCGTGTAACCATACTTGGCTTTGGCATCCTTTAATTAAAAATTCATCGGTTTTGTATTTTGCATCAATCAAAGGAAGGCTTTTTCCTAAGTCAATCATATATTCGTACTTGCCTTCCCAATCGTCAAACATTGAAAAATCTGCAATAATTTCTTCTTGTATTTGAGAAATGGTCATCTTTTTTTGGTGCAAAGATAAAACAAAAATATAAAAAAATGCATATTAATTGTATAAAAAATAATTATAGTATTTTTAACGTTTTTTAGTTTAAATTTTATCTTTCTTTTTTATTTTTAGAATAATAAAAAATTCGTACATTTGCAGGATAATTTTTTAGGAAAATGCAAGAAAAACCTTTGATTTTGATTACTAATGATGACGGGATAACCGCACCAGGAATACGCCATCTTATTAAGATAATGAATAAAATAGGGGAGGTGGTAGTGGTAGCCCCTGACTCGCCTCAGAGTGGTATGGGGCACGCCATTACGATGACTTCCACGCTGTATTGCGACCCCGTAACAATAGATAATGGCGCACAAACGGAATATAGTTGTAATGGTACGCCTGCCGATTGTGTTAAAATAGCAAAACACGAAATTTTAAAACGAATGCCAGATCTTTGTGTAAGTGGTATTAACCACGGGGCAAATTCTTCTATAAACGTTATTTATTCAGGGACAATGAGTGCTGCTATTGAGGCTGGTACAGAAGGTATTCCTGCAATAGGCTTCTCGCTTTTAGATTCTAATTGGAATGCTGATTTTTCGCAATGTGAAAATTTTGTAAAAAATATTGCTTTAAATGTATTACAAAATGGATTGCCAAAAGGAATTGTTTTAAACGTAAATATTCCTAATATAAAGAAAAATGAGATAAAAGGAGTGAAAATATGTAGGCAAGCCAAAGCGCGTTGGGTAGAAAAATTTGATAAACGAATAAATCCGCAAGGACGTGATTATTACTGGCTTACAGGAGAGTTTCTTTGTGAAGATGAAGGAACAGATACAGATATTTGGGCATTAGAAAATGGATATATTTCTATCGTACCAACAGAGGCAGACCTTACTTCTTATACAACTATTGACCAACTAAAACAATGGAATTTTAATGAAAATTAACAGAAATAGTAAAGATGTTATCACAGGAATTATTGTTGGTATTATAGCCAATTCGTTTGGAATATTGCTTTGGTGGGCTTTATTTACTAAAATGAATTTTGATTTTTGGGAAACTATCCAAATCGCTTATGAAGAACGAACACTATCCGCTATTATAGGGCTGGGAGCTTTGTTAAATTTATTAGCTTTTTTTGGTTTTATTCGGTTGTCTTTTGATTATAAAGCACGTGGAGTGTTGATAGCAACATTTATTTCTGCTTTTATTATTTTAATTTTAAAATTCATTTGATTTTAAATTATAAATATATTTAGATAATATTTTAATAAAAATTAACAATAAAAAATGAAATCATTTCCTTTAAAAGTTTCTCATATTCAGAAATTAACAGAGGATGCTGTGAAAATATCTTTGGAAATACCTGAAAATGAAAGACTTTCTTTTGACTTTTTTGCAGGACAATACGTTACACTTCAAGCAGAAATAAACGGAAATAAAATTCGTAGAGCGTATTCTATTTGTTCTGCCCCTTCGGAAAAGGAAATTAGTGTGGCTATTAAACAAATTCCGAATGGAATATTTTCTACTTTTGCTAACACAACGCTCAAAGAGGGAGATTTTTTAGAGGTTTTTGTTCCAGAAGGGAAATTTGCTTATATTTCTGAAATTTATACAGAAGACTTAGTTTTCTTTGCGGCAGGAAGTGGAATTACTCCTATGTTGAGTATTATAAAAGTTGCTTTGGCGCAAACAACTCAAAAAATATTACTTATTTATGGGAATAAAACTCCTCAATCTACAATGTTTTTATCTGAAATAGAGGAACTTAGGAAGCAAAATTCGGATAGATTTTTTGTACAATATATTTATAGCAAATCTCACGAGAAAGAAGCATTTTTCGGAAGAATGGACACTACAATGATTAATCATTTGTTAAAAAATAAATATGCCTCTATTCCCTTTGGGAGATTTTATATTTGTGGGCCACAACAAATGGTAATTTCGGTAAAAGATTATCTTTCAGAAAATTATGATAAGAAAAAAATTCATACGGAACTTTTTGTTGTAGAAGCTGAAACGAAAAAAGTTTATGAAGGCACGGCTCAGATAAAAGTTTTTATAAATGGAATAGAAGAGGATTTGCAAATACAACGAAAAAATATGATTTTAGATGAGCTTTTGGCTAATGAAATTGAAGTTTCTTATTCGTGTAGGGGAGGAGTTTGTAGTAGTTGTATAGGAAAAATAACCGAAGGGAGCGCAGAAATGGAAAAAAATCAGGTGTTATCCGAAGAAGAAGTTGCAAAAGGGTATATTTTGACTTGCCAATCGCATCCAATAACAGATAAATTAACGATAGAGTTTCGATAAAACAAAAAAAAGCATATAAATTAAAATTTTTATATGCTTTTTTTGTATATTTTATATAATTATCGTTCAATTTGTTTAAGATTTTCCATTTTTTTCTTCTGTAAAAATCCGTAAATAGTTTCTAAATGCTCAATAACTTTTCCGTTAGAAAATTCATAAACTTTATTAACTAACCCATCAAGGAAATCGCGGTCGTGAGAAACTACAATGAGCGTTCCGTCAAAATCCAACAAAGCTTGTTTAAGAATGTCTTTGGTTTTCATATCCAAATGATTGGTAGGCTCATCTAAAATTAATAAATTAACAGGTTCTAACAAAAGTTTTATCATAGCAAGGCGAGTACGTTCTCCTCCTGAAAGGACTTTAACTTTTTTTTCACTTTCTTCTTTGTTAAACATAAAAGCCCCTAGAATATCTCGGATTTTTGTACGAATATCTCCAACTGCAATATCGTCAATAGTCTGAAAAACAGATAGTTCGCCATCAAGGAGAGAAGCCTGATTTTGAGCAAAATACCCTATTTGAATATTGTGTCCTAATTGTAAAGTTCCTTGATGTTCAATTTCTTTCATTATACATTTAACAAAAGTAGAT
The DNA here is from genome assembly GCA_030530525.1 of Capnocytophaga sp. Lineage (GTDB taxonomy): Bacteria > Bacteroidota > Bacteroidia > Flavobacteriales > Flavobacteriaceae > Capnocytophaga. The sequence goes on from JAUMUT010000021.1 coordinate 16,653, forward strand.
TTTCCTTCTCCGTTTTTTCCTACAAAAGCGACTTTATCTCCACGTTTTATAGTAAAATTTACATTAGAAAAAACGGTTTTGTCTCCGTAAGATTTACTGATATTTTCTGCAATAATAGGATAATTTCCTGAACGAGGAGAAGGCGGGAATTTTAATTTCAAAGCGGAAGTATCTTCTTCATCTACTTCTATGATTTGTAATTTTTCCAACATTTTTACACGCGATTGTACTTGTAATGTTTTGGAATAAGTACCTTTGAAACGTTCAATGAATTCTTTCGTTTCATTAATCATTTTTTGTTGTTCTTCAAATTGCTTTTGTTGTTGTTGTCTTCGTTCTTTTCTAAGTTCCAGATAATGAGAGTATTTTGCTTTATAGTCATAAATACGCCCCATAGTAACTTCAATCGTACGATTGGTGATATTATCAACAAAAGCCCTATCGTGCGATATAAGAACAACGGCTTTAGCATTATTTAACAGAAAATCTTCAAACCATTCAATAGAATTGATATCCAAGTGGTTGGTAGGTTCGTCTAATAAAAGGACATCAGGATTTTGCAAAAGAAGTTTGGCAAGCTCTATTCGCATACGCCAGCCACCGCTAAATTCTTCTACGTTTTTGGAAAAATCTTCCCGAGAAAATCCAAGCCCCAAGAGTGTTTTTTCTATTTTTTCATTAATATTAGTGTCTTCAATGCTATAAAATTTTTCACTTAGGGAAGAAACTTCTTCTATTAATTTCATATACTCATCAGACTCATAATCTGTGCGTTTGGTGAGTTCTTCATTGATAAAATTAATACGAGCTTCCATAGCATTTCGTTGAGCAAATGCCTTAGCAACTTGTTCAAAAACGCTACAATTGCCTTCCATTATTAAATGTTGAGGGAGGTAAGCTACCACAAAATCTTTGGGAATACTTACATTTCCTCGTGTTGGAGTGCGTTCTCCTGCTAATATTTTTAACAAAGTAGATTTGCCTGCTCCATTTTTTCCCATCAAGGCTATTCTATCTTGTGGATTGATGACAAACGAAACATCTGAAAAAAGGGTAGTACCACCAAATTCTACGGCAAGACTATTAACTGAAATCATAAAAAAGTTGAAATAAAAAATTATAAATAAAGTAAAAAGGTGCTATCTTACGATAACACCCTAAAACAAAATTATGAAAAAGTGAAACCACTATTGTCCTTTTTCCATCTTATCTTTTAGCTCTTGAAGAACATCTAAATCACCAAGAGTAGATTTTTCAGAAGAAGTATTTGTGTTTTGAGCGGTTGCTTCTTTCACTATTTTAGCTTCTTCTTCTTTAAAAATAGCAGTGTGAGATGCTACCACTCGTTTAAATTCTTTATTGAATTCAATAATTTTAAAGTCAGCGGTATCTCCTTTTACTAATTTTTTTCCGTCTTCTTTTTCAAGATGGCGTGAAGGAATGAAAGCTACGATATCTTCGTTAAATTCAACGGTTGCACCTTTGTCTGTAAGTTTAGAAATAGTTCCGTTATGGATAGTACCTACGGCAAATTCTACTTCGTATTTATCCCAAGGGTTTGGAGTAATTTGTTTGTGTCCGAGAGATAGTTTGCGTCCATTAACATCCAATTCAAGAACAACAACTTCCAATTTATCTCCAACATTAACAAATTCTGATGGGTGTTTAATTTTCTTAGTCCAAGAAAGGTCAGAAATATAAATAAGTCCATCAATTCCTTCTTCTAATTCAACAAAAACACCAAAGTTAGTAAAGTTACGAACTGTACCTGTGTGGCGAGAACCAACAGGGTATTTTGCTGTAATATCAGTCCAAGGGTCAGTAGTTAATTGTTTGATACCCAATGACATTTTACGCTCGTCTCTGTCCAAAGTAAGGATAACCGCTTCTACTTCATCTCCTATATTAACGAAGTCTTGTGCTGAACGAAGGTGAGTACTCCAAGACATTTCAGAAACGTGGATAAGACCTTCTACACCATCTGCTACTTCAATGAATGCACCATAATCAGCAATAACCACTACTTTTCCTTTTACTTTATCTCCTACTTTCAATTCAGCAGGAAGAGCTTCCCAAGGATGTTTTTGTAATTGTTTAAGACCCAATTGGATACGAGATTTGTTATCATCAAAATCAAGGATAACCACGTTTAGTTTTTGGTCTAATTCAAGTACTTCTGTTGGGTGGTTGATGCGAGACCAAGAAAGGTCTGTAATATGGATAAGACCATCTACGCCACCAAGGTCAATAAATACTCCGTATGAAGTAATGTTTTTAACCACACCTTCCAATACTTGTCCTTTTTCAAGTTGTCCGATGATTTCTTTTTTCTGTTCTTCAATATCCGCTTCAATAAGAGCTTTGTGAGAAACTACCACGTTTTTAAATTCGTGATTGATTTTCACTACTTTGAACTCCATTGTTTTATTTACAAATTGGTCGTAATCGCGAATTGGTTTTACATCAATTTGAGAACCAGGAAGGAATGCTTCAATGCCAAATACATCTACAATCATACCACCTTTTGTTCTACATTTTACGAAACCATTAACGATTTCTCCGCTGTCGTGTGCAGCATTTACTCTATCCCAAGCCTTGATAGTACGTGCTTTTTTGTGAGAAAGTACAAGTTGTCCTGTTCTGTCTTCACGAACATCTACTAATACTTCTACTTTGTCCCCTACTTTTAGGTTAGGATTGTAACGAAATTCGTTTAAAGAAATAACTCCTTCAGATTTTGCATTGATGTCAATAATTGCTTCTCTGTCAGTAAGGTGAGTTACTGTCCCGATAACGAGTTCGTCCGCTTTGGTATCTACAAAATTCTCTTCTACAAGTTTTTCAAACTCTCTTAGTTTGTCTTCTTGTACTTCGTCAATACCTTGTTCATACTTGTTCCAATTGAAATCATTCAATTGTTCTTGTTGTTCTTTTGTTAATTCAGCCATTGCTGATAAAAAAATATTCTCGTACGTTTTTAAGAGATTAGAGCCCAACCCACGAGAGGTTATACTTTATTAATTAATAAAAATCTTTGTTCTCTTATTATGCTCCAAAGATTTTGCAAAAATACAATTTTATTTTATTAATTTCCAAATATTTATGAAAAAAATTACTCTAAATATTTGAAAATTAGTTTCTTTTATTTAATGTGTTGATTAATAGTGTTTTATAATAGATTATTGCCAATTTAAATTTCTATTAATAGCAGAAACATCTAAGGCATTGGCGATGAGTTCTTCGTTTTCGGTACGTTTTCTATGAATATCAATAGCGGTATAAATAGCCTCACGGAAAGAACTTTCGTCTGCAATTCCTTTGCCTGCAATTCCGTAAGCCGTTCCGTGGTCTGGCGAAGTACGTATTTTGGAAAGCCCTGCCGTAAAATTCACTCCTTTCCCGAAAGACATCATTTTAAACGGAATAAGCCCTTGGTCGTGGTAAGGAGCTATAACTCCGTCAAAGTGTTTATAATCAGACACAAAGAAGCTATCCGCACTATATGTTCCGAAAACTAAAATACCTTCTTCATAAAGCGTTTCAATAGCAGGATGAATGATATTTTCTTCCTCATTCCCGATAACGCCTTGGTCGCCACAATGCGGATTAAGCCCTAAAACGGCTATTTTGGGTCGGCTTATGCCAAAATCTATTCGGAGAGATTTATCCATTTGACGAACTTTTTTCTCTACCAACTCTTTTGTGATGTGCTTAGCTACTTCGCTAATAGGCAAATGATCTGTAAGCAAGCCCACCCGAAGCTCGTCCGAAACCATAAACATAAGGCTTTCGCCTTCCAGCTCTTGCGCAAGATAATCCGTGTGTCCTGGGAAATGAAAATCTTCTGATTGGATATTTTTTTTGTTAATAGGCGCAGTAACCAACACATCTACCAGCCCCTCTTTCAAGGCATTGACCGCCATAGAAAGCGACTCGAAAGCACAACGACCGCTCTCCGCCGTAGGCACTCCCAATTCCATAGGCGGAAGCTCACGCCAAATGTTCATTACATTGATTTTATGGTCAATGATAGAATTTAAATGTGTAATGCCGTTATAGGCAAAGTCTATCCCGAATAATTTTTTTCCTAATGCAATTACTTTATTAGAAGCAAATAGGACAGGAGTACAAAAATCAAGCATACGCTCATCGGCAAAAGTCTTCATTACTACCTCTAAACCAACGCCATTGAGGTCGCCGATAGAAACTCCTATACGAATATTTGTTTTTTCAGTCATTTTTTAGTTAATTTGCACCAGAATTTAGTGCGTGCATTTTGTCCGCGCAAAAATACATAAAATAATTAATATGTTTACAGGAATTATAGAAAAAATTGGAAAAGTAGTAAAAATTACTCCCAATGGGAAAAATATTCATTTTTTTATAGAAAGTGAATTGGCTACGGAACTGAAAATAGACCAGAGTGTGGCGCATAATGGCGTTTGCCTTACAGTGGTAAGTGTGCAAAACCAAGTGTATGAGGTAGTTGCCATTGATGAAACTTTGCAAAAAACCAATCTCTCTATGTGGAGAGTAGGCGAGGAGGTCAATTTGGAACGCGCAATGAAGCTCGGTGACCGATTAGATGGGCATATTGTACAAGGGCATATTGACCAAACTGCTGTGTGCCAATCTGTTACAGAAGAACAAGGAAGCCGAATTTTTACTTTTACTTATGATACCCAAAAAGGAAATATGACCATAGAAAAAGGGTCTATCACGGTTAATGGTGTGAGCCTTACGGTGGTTAATTCGCAAAAAGGAAAATTTAGCGTTGCCATTATCCCATATACTTTTGCCCATACCAATTTTCAGTATATAAAGGAAAATTCTATTGTAAATCTGGAATTTGACGTAATCGGGAAGTATATAATAGCAAAAACAGAAGCGTATCAGTAAAATTCTTTTATAAAAAATAAGAATAAGATATAAAATAATGTAATGGAGAATATCCACCACTTTGTGGAAAACTTCCACGATGTTGTGGAGATGGTTTGATATATTGAGGAAAACTTCCACGATATTGTGGAGAATCTACACAGATTTATGGAAAATATCCTTTATCTTGTGGGAAAAGCGCATTACCTTATGGAATATTTCCGTAAATTGTATTATAAAAAATATTAAAAAAAAATAAAATGACCAATTTAATAGAACCCAACTGGAATGTATATAGAGGATATTTAGAGGAAATACCTGCTATCATTCGTTTGAATTTGGCTTTGGATAGAGTAGCACCGATAGCCAATTTTTCTCATTGTGTAAAAATATCAGTGGCACTAAAAAATCCTGATGAACAAGGATTTTCAACCAATGAAGAGCGAGAAAAAATCTACCAAATAGAAGATGATTTAGTTTCTTTTTTGGATAATGAAAAGAATATTTTTGTAGCCGTAATTACCTTTAAAGGAAGCGTAACGTGGTATTTTTATTCGCAAAATGCTTCGGAATTGGAAGAAAAAGCAAGGGAAAAATGCTCTAAAAATCAGGATTATCCTTGTCAAATAGAAATAAATGAAGATAAAAATTGGGAATTATTCCTAAAAGGGATTTATCCTAATTTGTATGAAATGCAAGCCATTTATAACCGAAGTGTAATTCACAATTGTGAGCAATATGGTGACCTTGTGGATAGAGAACGACCTATTGAACATTGGTTGTATTTTGATACCGAAACGGATATGCAAAAAGCGATAGAGAAAGCCAAAGCGATAGACTATGCCGTAGAATATAACGAAAAAATAGAACCCGAAGAAGGGGAAGAAACGCAAGAAAATTTGGGGTATCGGCTTGTCCTTTCCAAAGCGAATACACCTTTGGATATTGATACAGATACTTGGGATTTGATAGACATCGCCTTGGATACCAACGGAACATATGACGGCTGGGAAACCCCAATTGTAAAAGAATAAAATTATAAAAATGAAAAAAAATATTTTTCTTTCCGTAATTTCCCTTTGTTTTTTCCTTTCGTGCCAAGAAAGAAATAAAGAGAAAGAACAAGCCGAGCGCGAGGCAAAAACGATATATATAAAAGAATATATCTTCCCAGAATTGACGGAAAAATCAGTAAATTCTATAAAAGATTGGTATGATTTTAAAACCATTTACCAAATATTACTCAGTATTTCGCCTCAAAAACAGTCGGTAAATATATTAGAGAATATTAATCCCGATTCGTTGTATATTTATAAACGATTGTACCCCAACACAATTAATAAAGAAATATTCAATGGGCGAGTAGAGCGCGATTGGCGTGTGGCAGATTCTCCTTCGGATACGATTTATAGATTTGTTAAAGCCAAAAAAGATGAATTTGCCTTTGTAGGCTGGCGAGAATTGTTGTTAAAAGAATTACCTTATACTTTTTCTATACAATTGTTGCATTCTTCTGCTATTAAAAATGTAAAAATAGAGATTTTACGAGAGAGAGATGATAAAATTGTTCGGGAGCAATTTATTCGGTTGGATTCCATAGAATTAAACATTCCGCAAAATTATACCAAATTTACTCCCTTACGAGATAATTGGCTACAAGTGGATATGCAAATTGTTTCGCCTTTGAACGGAAGTTATGTGTTTTCTGTCAATTATAGTGATAAAGAAGCAGAGAATGATTATGTGTCTTTTGGGCGTTCTATGTTGTTACTTCCTATGAAATATAGAGAAGAAATAGACAAGTCTTCGGAGAAATTGGTGTATAACCAAAAAAATGTAAAAAGTTCTTACACGGGAGTTTATTTTTGGCTTTTCCAATTGGAAGATGAATTGAAGCAACTTTGGGCAAAAGGATATTTCCCAGAAAACCTCAACCGAAATGAAATAAAAGCACGGCTAAAACTATTGGAAACTTATGTGCGAGAGCTTTCCAGTAATGTAAAAGAAGACCCCAATTTGAGTAAAGAAGCCATACAAGAAGGTATTTTACACATTAGAGAATCTTTCGCTTCGCTAATAAATTATATTAATTTTATTAATGAAGAAAATTTAAACGATAAGTTGGAAAATATTTTGAATAAAGATAGCCTTGATGTTTTGAATGTACAACCATAAATAAAAAAAGAGTAATTATATAATTACTCTTTTTTCGTTAATATATGCCCAACTTATTTATTTCTTCTGTTGTTTGCGTTGCGCTTCTGCTTGTTCCATCATTTCGCGCATTTTTCGTTGAAATTTACTTTCTTTACGAGGTTTTTGTTTGTTTTCTTCTATTTTTGCGTGAATTTTTTTCTCATCAATGATTAAATATTTTATCGCTAACATAATTAAAATAGTAATCAAGTTGGAAATAAAATAATATAAACTCAATCCGCTTGCATAATTGTTAAAGAAAAATAACATCATTATCGGCGAAAGATAAATCATAAATTTCATATTTGGCACGCCTTCTTGCTTGGGTTGTTGCATTTGCCCTGTGGTCATTAGCATATAAATGAAAGTCATCAACGAAGCCAAAATAGGGAACAAACTAATGTGGTTTCCGTAGAAAGGAATCGTGAAAGGCAATTGGAAAACAGAGTCATAAGACGATAAATCTTTTGCCCATAAAAATTCTTTATTTCTTAATATAAAAGCCGCAGGGAAGAAGCTAAATAACGCAAAGAAAACAGGCATTTGTAACAATGCAGGAATACAACCACTCATAGGATTTACACCTGCTTTGTTGTAAAGAGCCATCGTTTCTTGCTGGCGTTTCATAGGTTCTTTGAATTTGTTATTAATTTCTTCTATTTCAGGCTTTAAGGCTTTCATTTTAGCTTGTGAAAGATACGATTTGTACTGAATAGGAGAGAGTAAAATACGCACAATGATAGTAAGGACAATAATAGCGATACCAACAGACATATAATTACTTAGAAAATCAAAAACAGGGATAACAAATCCTTTATTTATCCACCCAAAAATACCCCAACCAAGAGGAATGGCTTTGGTAAGCTCATATTTATCATTATATTTTTTAAATATTTGATAATCAGAAGGTCCAAAATACAAATGGAAAGGCTCGTTCCATTCGCCCGAAGCTACTTCTAAGGGAGCAGAAAAATGGAAAGATTTTGTAAAATGTTCTTGCTCATCTTCGTCTTTTACTAAACTATTGGAAGTAATATTAGCCGAAGAAAAAGGTTTGTCGGTTATTAGAAAAGAACTAAATAAATGTTGTTTGAAGCCTATCCAATTCACTTGTTTTACATCTTCTTTGTCTTCACCGCCTTCGCTAAGTTTTTCTATTCGGTCATCTTCATACTGGGCGATGGCTTGCGTATAACGATTTTCGTAGGTAACGCTTCGTTCCATACGGCGAGCGGTAAAATCCCAAGTTAAAGTGCTGTTTTTCTGATGATTAAGAATATTATTTAACCCAACAGAACGCACTTGGAAATCCACCATATATTCATTTGGGCGAAGTGAATAAATATATTCAATGTATTGATTTTCAGAAGATTTTAATTTTAAAGAAACAGAATTACCTGAAACACTTGGCTCAAAGAATAAATCTTTGGTATTCAAGGTTCTGTTATCATTGGTAGCAAATTCTATCCCGAAGTTAGAATTATTATCTTTTATTAGATAAACAGGCTTTTTATCATAAGTAAGTTGGTCTTTTACAAATACTTCTGTAATTTGCCCACCTTTATTATTGATTTTCAAGGAAATAACTTCATTTTCTATTTCTGTAAAAGCATCTTCTTTTGCCGAAGGTAAAGATAAAGAATAGCCAAAAGCTCCTAATTGAGATTGGTATTTGGCAAGAGCCAAAGAATCAGAAAAATTAATAGGAGCGTTGTTAAATTCTTCTTTATTTTCTGTCGTAAGAGTTTCTTTTTGAGCTTCTTGCTGTTGTTCTGGTGTTGGTTGTGTATAGAAAATCCACATTACGGCAACCATCATCAAAGCAAAACCAAGAATAGTTCTTGTGTCAAGTTTTCTTTCTTCCATTAATTTATTATTTTTGTAATTTGTAAGTTAAACAAGCCTTTATAAATGCTACAAAAAGCGGATGCGGATTGGCAACCGTACTTTTGTATTCTGGGTGATATTGTACGCCTACAAACCAAGGGTGAGCAGGAACTTCTACCACTTCTACCAATCCTGTTGTAGGATTTACCCCAGAGCATAGCAAACCAGCATCTTCTAATATTTTTTTATAATTATTGTTAAATTCATAACGATGTCGGTGTCGTTCGGAGATGTTTTCTTTTTGGTAAGCCTCATAAATTTTACTTCCTTTTTTTAGAGAACAATCCCAAGCACCAAGGCGCATAGTACCGCCCTTTTGTGTGATTTGTTTTTGAGCTTTCATAAGGTCAATAACTTTATTTTCCGCTTGCGGATTTACTTCGGCGGTAATGGCATTTTCTATGTTGGCAACATTTCGGGCGTATTCTATAACTGCCATTTGCATACCTAAACAAATACCTAAAAAAGGGATTTTATTTTCTCTAATGTATTGAATAGCAAGTATTTTTCCTTCAAGACCGCGTTCGCCAAATCCTGGTGCTACGAGTACTCCGTCCAAGTTTCCGAGTTTATCCTGAATATTTTGTTTATCCAAATATTCGGAATGAATCATAACTACTTCTACTTTTACTTCATTTTCTGCGCCAGCGTGTATAAATGCCTCTAAGATAGATTTGTACGCATCGGGGAGTTCCACATATTTGCCAACCAAGCCTATTTTTACTCTGTTTTTAGGATTTTTATGGCGTTGAAGGAAATCATTCCATTTATCTAAATTAGGAAGATTTTTATCCGAAAGATTTAATTTTTTTAACACTACTTTATCCAATCCTTCTAATAACATTAGGTTAGGAACATCGTAAATAGTAGCAACGTCAATAGACTGGATAACGGCTTCTTTTTTTACGTTACAGAATAAAGCGAGTTTTTCTCTTAGCTCATCAGGAATTTCGTGTTCTGTACGGCATACTAAAATATCTGCTTTTAGCCCGCTTTCCATAAGGGTTTTTACGCTGTGTTGGGTAGGCTTTGTTTTTAGTTCGCCTGCTGCGGCAAGGTAAGGAACGAGCGTCAGATGTACCACAATGGCATTGTTATCGCCAAGTTCCCATTGTAGTTGGCGTACGGCTTCTATATAAGGTAAAGATTCAATATCGCCTACGGTACCGCCAATTTCTGTGATGACAATATCATACTCATCGGTTTTGCCAAGTAATTGTATTCTGTCTTTTATTTCGTTGGTAATGTGAGGAATAACTTGGACAGTTTTGCCCAAAAATTCTCCTTTGCGTTCTTTTTCAATGACGCTTTGGTAAATTCTTCCTGTGGTAACGTTATTGGCTTGTGAGGTTTGCACGTTAAGGAAACGTTCGTAATGCCCCAAATCGAGGTCGGTTTCTGCGCCATCTTCGGTAACATAGCATTCGCCGTGTTCGTATGGGTTTAGCGTGCCAGGGTCAATGTTTATGTATGGGTCAAGTTTTTGAATAGTTACTCGGTATCCTCTGGCTTGCAATAACTTAGCTAATGAAGCAGCGATAATTCCTTTCCCGAGGGAAGAGGTAACGCCTCCTGTTACAAATATATATTTTGTCTGTCCCATTTGATTTTTTAAAATATTCGGCAAAAATAATAATATTTTATGAATTAGCTAATTATTTTTATCTAAAAAAATATTTTTTTGTGAAAGGTGTTATTTTATAAAAAATCAATAAAAAAATAATTTTAATGATAATAATTTGTATCTTTGCTAAGAAAAATATGGAGTATGAATTTTAAAATAATTTTCTATTTAATTTATATTTTTTGGCGAAAATTCTTTGTAAAAGGAGATTTTTTAGCATTAGGATTCATTGTTTTTATATTTACATTCTCCATTATTGGAATTTTTAAAACGTATGAAGATAATTATTACTTTCTTTTTTTATTTTTCTTTATACCACTCACTCATCACTTACAAAGAAAAGATTTTTCCTTATTAAAAAGTCTTTCAAAATGGAGATTTATTGTTTTTTTGGAGTATTTTTTCAATAATATTTTTATATTTATTATTTTCTGTATAAAAAAGGATTTCTTAAATGCTTTTTTGTGTGTTTTATTTCTTATTTTTTTGATTTTTTTACCTCAAAAGCGTTTAAAAATAAGTCTTCCATTCTTACTTTTTAATCCTTTTTGGATTATTTCCTTTCGTAAATATAAATTAATTTTTACATTCCCTTTATTTTTATTTTTAATTGGGATAGCGAAAGTATATAACAACCCAAATTTAGCATTATTTTCGCTGTTTTTATTGTCTTTTTTAGCAACAATTCCTTATTTTGAAAGAGAATATATAGCTCACGTTGTTTTTTCTGATTTTAAAGGGGAAAAATTCTTGTACAAACAAATATTTTATGGATTTTTAAATTATATTATTCTTTCTTTCCCTTTTTCTGTATTTGTTTTAATTTTATTGGGTTGGGAAATAGCTCTTTTTTCTTTATTATTTTTTATATTTCCTTTGTTAGGAGTTTTAAGTAAATACACTTTTTTTGAAAATCCATTGCTTCAAAGTATTTTCTATATAAGCATTCTATTAGGATATTCTTTGGGATTACCTTTGATTAGTTTGCCGTTTTTATATTGGAAATCTATTAAAAAAATAAAAAGAATACAAAATGTTACAGATTAATATTTTAGAAAAAAAATTTGGAGAAAAAATTATCTTTGAAAATTTAAATATCCATTTGGAAAAAAATGGGTTATATGGAGTTGTTGGTAAAAATGGATCGGGGAAAACCACTTTTTTTAAATGTTTATCTTATTTGACTGATTTTCAAGGAAATATTTTATACAAAAAGAAAGAAAATTTTTTGGATAAGATAGCATTTATCCCAACAGAACCTTATTTGTACGATTATTTAAGCATAAAAGAATTTTATAAATTCTATTCTTTATTACTAAATATTTCTTCTTGTAAATCGCCTTTTTTCCAATTAGAAACTTCTTTACTAATAAAAGACCTTTCCACAGGGATGCGAAAAAAATGTTATATAAATGCTGTCTTTCAGAAAGAATATGAAATTTATATTTTTGATGAGCCTTTTAATGGTTTAGATATGGAAAGTGTTTATGAATTACAGAAAAAGATAAAAGAATTAGCCAAAAAGCATATTGTTTTTATTTCCTCTCATATCTTAGAAATTTTAAATGATTGTGATTTTATTTTTATGTTTAAAGACAAAAAAGTAAGTAAAATACTTCCAGAAAATTATTCTAATATAAAAACATTACTTTTGGAATAATTTAGAAAAAATGAAAATTTTCTTTTGCAAAATAAATATTTTTTCTACATTTGGCAAAATTTTAAATCTATAAAATGCTAAAAAAAGATTTACGACAATTATACCAACAAAAACGCACTTTATTAACAGAAGAAGAACAAGAAAAGAAAAGTTTATCTATTGCTAATCAGGTACTTAAATTGCCTATTTGGGATGAAAAAAATTATCATCTTTTTTTGCCGATAAAAAAATTTAAGGAAGTAGATACTTTTCTATTTATTAATATTTTATGGGGGAAAAATAAAAATATAATTCTATCACGTACTGATTTTCAAAGAGATAGGCTTTTGCATTTTCTTTTTACCGAAGAGACTATTATAAAAAAAAATAAATGGGATATTCCTGAGCCTTTGGACGGTCAAGAAATATCTCCAAAAGAAATAGATGTAGTTTTTATTCCGTTGTTAGCCTTTGATAATCAAGGAAATAGAGTAGGGTATGGGAAAGGATTTTATGATAAATTTTTATCCGAATGTAAAGAAAATGTTACCAAAGTAGGACTTTCTTTTTTTCCGCCCGAAGAAAAAATAACCGATATTGTGCCTACCGATATTCCGTTGCAATATTGTGCCACCCCCGATAAAAATTATTTTTTTTAGCAAATATTTATAATAATTTTCTATCTTTGCACAAAAATTTAAAGATGAAAACATACGCAGGTATCCCAGAAGAAAACGCAACCTTAGAGAACTCCAAAGTTACCTTACTCACAGTGCCTTATGATGGTACTTCTACTTGGGGAAAAGGAGCGGATAAAGGACCAGAATTATTCTTAAATGCTTCTGAAAATATGGAGCTTTATGATATTGAAACCGATACAGAGCCTTACCTTAACGGAGTTTTTTTGGCAGGCGAAGTGTCAGAAAATAGTTCGCCAGAGGCAATGACCCAAGCGGTTTATGAAAAAACCAAAGAATTATTACAACACGAAAATAAACTTTTTACCCTTTTTGGAGGCGAACATTCTGTTTCTATTGGCTCTATTCGTGCTGTGGGAGAAAAATATGAGAATTTGACCGTACTTCAATTGGACGCTCATACCGATTTGCGCCCAGAGTTTCACGGCTCTACCTCCAACCACGCTTGTGCCGTTTTTGAAGCCAACCAAAAACATAAACTCGTGCAAGTGGGCATTCGTTCTATGGATATAGAAGAGAAGCAATATCTGCCAAAAGGAAGAGTATTTTTTGCGCACCAAATAGCTAAAAATAAAAATTGGATAGATGATGTTCTTGAAAAAGTATCTGGAAATGTGTATATTACCATAGATTTAGATGCTTTTGACCCTGCCATAGCTCCTTCAACCGGAACGCCAGAGCCAGGCGGGTTAGAGTGGTATCCTACCTTAAAATTACTTAGAAAAGTATTCAAAAAATGTAATGTCGTAGCCTTTGATATTGTGGAACTTATGGATAGCCCAATGGCAAAACCAACCGCATTTTTAGCAGCTAAATTATATTATAAAATGTTAGCATATTATTTCAAATATCATAAGGAAAGAAAAGAGAAAAAAACAAAAAAATAGATATTGTCAGTTAGCCAAAGGAAGTTTTCTTTGGCTTTTTTCTTTATTTTCAGTAGGAAATAATTATTTATGAATAAAAATATGACAATTTGTCATAAAATGGTTTTTGGCATAATGATTGACTATTAGAATATCGTAAAGTTTAAAATAAAGTTGAATTAAAAAAGATAATAAATTAATATGAGTAAAATTATAGGAATTGACTTAGGAACCACCAACTCGTGTGTTTCTGTAATGGAAGGTAATGACCCCGTAGTAATTACCAATGCCGAAGGTAAAAGAACCACTCCGTCGGTAGTAGCTTTTACTGAAAATGGCGAAATAAAAGTAGGTGATGCCGCTAAGCGTCAGGCAGTTACTAATCCCAAAAATACGATTTATTCTATAAAACGTTTTATGGGGAATAAATTTTCTGAATTAGAAAAAGAAATTGCTCGTGTGCCTTACCAAGTAGTGCGTGGAGATAACGACACTCCTCGTGTAGATGTGGAAGGACGCTTATATACACCGCAAGAAATTTCAGCTATGATTCTTCAAAAAATGAAAAAAACAGCCGAGGATTTCTTAGGACAACCAGTTACCGAAGCGGTTATTACTGTGCCAGCATACTTTAATGATGCACAACGACAAGCAACTAAGGAAGCAGGCGAAATAGCAGGATTGAAAGTGCAACGTATTATCAATGAGCCTACTGCGGCTGCTTTGGCTTATGGCTTGGATAAACAACATAATGACCATAAAATCGTAGTATTTGACTTCGGTGGTGGTACGCACGATGTTTCTATCTTAGAGCTTGGAGAAGGTGTTTTTGAAGTATTGGCAACAGACGGAGATACGCATCTTGGAGGAGATGACGTAGATGAAAAAATCATTAATTGGCTTGCCGAAGAATTTCAAAATGAAGAAGGAATAGACCTTCGTAAAGATGCAATGGCTTTGCAACGTTTGAAAGAAGCGGCAGAAAAGGCAAAAATTGAGCTTTCTTCTTCCACCGAAACGGAAATTAATTTACCATATATCACCGCTACTGCATCAGGCCCTAAACACTTGGTGCGTAAATTGAGCCGAGCTAAATTTGAACAATTAATTGATGATTTAGTAAAACGAACTATTGAACCTTGTAAAAAAGCCTTACAAAATGCAGGTCTTAGCGTAAGTGATATTGATGAAGTTATCCTCGTAGGTGGTTCTACTCGTATCCCAGCGGTACAGGAAGCTGTTGAAAAATTCTTTGGTAAAAAACCTAACAAGAGCGTAAATCCTGACGAAGTGGTGGCTATTGGAGCTGCTATTCAAGGTGGGGTTCTTACAGGAGATGTAAAAGATGTATTGCTTTTAGATGTTACTCCACTTTCTTTAGGAATTGAAACAATGGGCGGTGTAATGACTAAATTAATAGAAGCCAATACAACCATTCCGACTAAAAAATCGCAAGTGTTCTCTACCGCTGCTGACAATCAGCCAAGTGTGGAAATTCACGTATTACAAGGAGAAAGACCAATGGCGAATGACAACAAAACTATCGGTCGTTTCCACTTAGATGGTATTCCACCTGCACCACGAGGCGTTCCACAAATTGAAGTTACTTTTGATATTGATGCCAATGGTATTATACACGTATCTGCAACAGATAAAGGAACAGGCAAAACACACGATATTCGTATAGAAGCCTCTTCTGGGCTTTCCAAAGAAGAAATAGAAAAAATGAAACGCGAAGCGGAAGCTAATGCCGAAGCAGATAAGAAAGCCAAAGAGAAAGTAGATAAACTCAATGAAGCAGATGCTATGATTTTCCAAACAGAAAAACAACTGAAAGAATTTGGAGATAAAATACCAGCGGATAGAAAATCTGCCATAGAAAATGCTTTGGACGGACTTAAAAAGGCTTACGAAAGCAAAGAGATAAACAGTGTTCAGTCGGCTTTGGATAGAATAAATGAAGTTTGGAAACAGGCCTCTGAGGATATTTATAAAGCGCAACAACAAACGCAGAGTGAGCCTCAGCCTAATACCAATCAACAGCAAGGAGGCGACAATGTTCAAGATGTAGATTTTGAAGAAGTGAAGTAAGAACTGATTATCAACAATTAGTAAATATTAAAAACTACTATAAACCAAGTGTTTATAGTAGTTTTTTTATTTTCATAATTAATCAATAATATTTGTTTTTATTATTTTTTAATTATAATTTTGTACCATATTTATAACGAGGCTTAATATTCTACAATGTGGGTCTTAAAAGTCTTAAACAACCTTAATATAGATATTATGTATATTTAAAAGATAAATAATGGGATTTAGTAATTTGAAAATACCAAAAATTTGTGAGCAATGCCAAAAACCATTTGAAGCAAAAACAATAACTACTCGTTTTTGTTCGCACTCTTGTGCTGATAAAAATGGGAAAGAACGAAAAAAGCAACAACAAGAATTGCAGAAAAGAGAAAAAGTTTTAGAAAAATATGCAGATAAAATTGCAATCCTTCAATATAGAGAATTTATTTCTATAAGTGAAGCAGTTGTTTTATTTGGAATTTCAAAAAGCACTATTCATAGATTGATTAAGCAAAAAGTCATTAGTAGTGTGAATTTAGGAGAACGATTAACAAGGATAAATAAAACGGAATTAGAAAAACTTTTTTCACCAATACTTATTGAACAAAAAGAAGTACAAGAAGAAAATTTTTCTAAAAAATGTAAAAAAGAAGATTGTTATACACTTTCGCAAGTGAGTAAAAAGTTTGGAGCAAATCCTTCAACAGTGAATAATATCATTAAAAAATTTAATATTCCTAAAGAAAAAATAGGAAGTTTTGTATATGTTCCAAAAGTTGAAATTGATAAAATATTTATTAGACAATGAAAATAAAACCTACAAAATGCACAGTTAGGCTTCGGAAGGCAGAATTTAAGAAAGAATGGTATGTCTATATAGAATGCTATCCTATTTATGAAGCAAATAAAGAAACTCCCAGAAGAGTTAGAGAATATCTCAACAGAAGTGTTAGTTCTGTAGTTTTTGACAAAACTCGTTCAGCTAGAACTGATGATAAAGGAAATGTTTCCTATAAACCAAAGCGAGATGAAAATGGAGTAATTGTTTGTAAAAGTGATTCGGATAAAGAAACAATGTTATTTGCTGATGCTTTCCGTAGAAAATTGCAAAAAGAATATGATGAAAAATCTTTATTAGGAGATAATCAACAATTAAAACAAAAAGAATTATTAGAGGAAAATTTTGTTGCATATTGTGAAGAACTATTGAAAAAACGACATAAAAATAGTTCAGAGGCAATTCGTATAAACTGGAAAAGAACAATAAATCTTTTGAAATTATTTTCTGGTGAAGAAGTGAAATTTGCACAAATAGATATGAAATTTTCAGAGGATTTTAAAAATTTCTTATTGTCTGCACCTTGTGGAGGAAATAAAAAAGGAACTATTTCTATTAATACTTCTGCAACATATTTTTCTATTTTCAAAGCTATTCTAAAACAAGCTTTTATAGATGGGTATTTTTTATCAGATTTATCAGGAAAAATTAAGGGGATAACAGATAGAGAGTCAAGAAGGGAATACCTTTCAGAAGAAGAGTTAAATATTTTAGCAAATACACCTTGTGATAATGATGTTTTGAAACGAGCTTCGCTTTTCTCTGCTCTCACAGGGCTTAGGCATTCAGATATTCAAAAATTGAAATGGAAAGAAATTATAGAAGATAATGAAAAAATAGAACTCCGTTTTACTCAGAAAAAAACCAAAGGGGTTGAATATAAGCCTATTTCAAAACAAGCCTTGAAATTATGTGGAGAGAGAAGAGGTTTGGAGGATTTAGTTTTTGAAGATTTGCCTAATCCTTCTTGGATTTCTCGCCCTTTGAAGAAGTGGATTTTAGACGCAGGGATTCATAGAAATATTACATTTCATTGTTTTAGACATACATTTGCGACCTTGCAACTTGCAAACGGAACAGACATTTACACTGTAAGCAAAATGCTAGGGCATACAAATGTGAAAACAACTCAGGTTTATGCAAAAGTAATTGATGAAAAGAAAATAAAAGCAGCAGAAGTTATTAAGTTGAATTTTTTAAATTAATAGATTATGATACTGAAAAAAATAAATGAAAAAGGTTATTATATTCCTGTTGTGTTTACTATTGTGCTGATAATGATATTTCTGTTATATATAAATGGAATTTTAACCAATAGACTACAAAGTACGATTTATATAGATTTTATGTCTCTTTTAGTGGGAGTAGTATTTATCTGTCTTTTCCTAATGTGTATGATTTTTGCTAAAGCTTTTCAACTACTTATACAAAATAAAAAAAATATCATTCAAAAGATAATTTTCTTTTTACAATCAAAATATAATCAGAAACTATATAAAAAAGCAAAACAAGACCTTATAAATTTGCCCAATAAAGAAAATACCATTTCTATCACTATCAATAATATTCGTAAAATAAAAAAACAAGACAGAGAAAAAGGAATTAATAATAAACAAGATATTGCTGAAAGATATATAACAGATACTTTTTCTCCATATTGTTCAAATGAAGACATTGAAAACATTTCTACTGCGGTAAAAAGATATTCTAATGGAGAAACCGATTTTTCAAATAATCATTCTATAAATATTGAGAATTTAAAAAATCTGGATTTATACCACTTTGGTTGGAATATATGGAATCATTTTAAAATTGGAAAACAAGAAAGTATTGTCAAGTTTTTGAAAGTTATTTTTGAAAAAAATCTATCAGATGTTGAAGAAAATACAATAAAAAAACATTTAAAAGATGAAGAAAACAAAGGAAAAATCAAAATAAAAGAAGATTTATCTAAGGATAATGAGTAATAA
>JAUMUT010000003.1 GCA_030530525.1 Capnocytophaga sp.
AATGGGGTTTCAGTATATAAAAGTATCCTTCTAAAAAATTAAAACAGGGTTTTAGTATATAAAAATATCCTTCTAAGATGTTAGAAGGATAGCTAAAAATAAATTAGTTATACGAAAATGATATGAGAGAAGAATTATATAGATATTTATCTATAAAAATGAAGTGTTAAAGGAAGGTTTTGTTATAAAAAATCTATCTGATTAATATACGTAAGGGAGGCTGTTGTTAAAAGTAACTCCCCTCCCCTACTCTATTGGTTTTATAAGAACATTTGTAAATTATTAGTAGATAACCACTGCATATCATACACCTCTTCGGCAAGTGTTTTATCACTTAGTATCTGTAACCCTTGCGCTTCGGCTTTGAGGGTTAGCAGGTTGCCGATAGTGGTTTTAGCCTCTAACTTGTCTAGTAACGCTTTTACTGTACGTAGGGATATATCGTTGGCAAGTTGCCCTTGGAAAGGTACTTCTAACCAAATAATCTCTTTGGCTTCTACATCTAATACACCAAAGAGTAATCCCTTTTGTAACGGCTGTGTAATACGCACCTGATGAATGACGGTAGAAGGGTCGTAAGCTACCCCTGTGCGTTCGGATACCTTCATCTTGTGTTTGCTATCCATCCAACCTACTACTAAATTAGGCGAAAGAGCCCCATTGGAATAGGCATTACACACAAAAGTTACGTACTTCGCTTTTTGCTGGCGTAGGGTATTCACATCAATATTGATATATTCGGCAGTACCTACCTTGTTAGGAATACTGCGGATATCGCCACTATGCTGACAACCCGTAGCGGTAAGCCTTCCAAAATAGCATATATCATATTCTTTTTTACACGCTTCATCAAAGATGATATGGCACGACAAATCCATATCAAGGTGTTGCGCTGACAGGTCTTTCCCCCATTGCATAAAAAGGCGTATTTCATTGCCTTCTAACGGAAACTTCGTACCCATTAAGGTAGCGTTAAAGTCGTGTATCGTAGAGCTTCTATCACCTATTGGTAAGGGAATATGATACAGTTGTTCATCTATAAATATAGTTTTATGAGAATTGTCTTGTGCGGCGAATTTTCGGCGTATTACCCACAAACAAAGGTCTTCCACCGCTGCTTTCATCTCAGCTAATTGTGCTTCGTTATAGCCTAAATTTACCCATTGGTTCTTAGGAGCTTGTATATAATCCCCTGTGATGATTTTAACAGAGCGTGTGCCAAGTGGTGTAAAGTAAAGGTCGGCATAACTATTAAGGGTAAAGAGCAAGCGTGTAGGCACTTGGTCTATTACCTCTTTGAAGGCTGCAATAGTATCCTCAGCTCCTAGCCATAACATCGTAGCAAAGAGCGAGCGGGCAAACTGTGAGGGACGTTGTTTTAAATAGCCTAAAACCACCTCCGTATCTACATTCAGGTAAGCCTGTTGTACTTTTCCTTGCCATACTTCATATTTTTGGTGATAAAAAGTATCTAAAAGGGAAGCTAATTTTTCAAAACCTTTTTTCTTGCTATATTCGGCTAAGCGCAACGCACGGATAAAGCGCACCCACATTTCGCGTTTGGGGTGCATCAGCTCACAAGACTTTTCTACGGAAATAGGCAAGGCATTGAGCCATCGTGCTACTCTGGCACATTCTTGTCGGGTATATTTGAGTTTGAGGGTTTTCTCAGCTTCTATTTTAGCCTGAGCGCTGGTATCCAAAGAGTAGCGAATATGTTGGTGGTTTTTAGCATTTTTAGCGATAATCGTTTTAGGAGGGATTATTTGCAAGAAGCCTGTTTTCTTATACCATAAGTAGCGCAAAATGTCCGTAGGAGTACGGAAGCAAGCCTCAGCCTCCTGCTCTTTGCCTTCTGTGAGATAACTATCAACCACTAACATTAGGGTCTCTTTCATCTCAATAGTAGTTTCCTTTTCTACTGAAAAATAAGGCAACAGGAGTTTAAGCGAATTGACCTGAGTGGCATCTAAGGCTGTTTTGGAAGCAAGTAGGTTTTGGTAATACGTATTTGCCTGTTCCTCGCGCCAAAGGTCAAGAATTTTGAGTTTGCTCCCTTGCCCTGTGTGTTCTATCTCGCCTAATTCAAAAGGTGTCCCACAGAACGGACAACCATTATATCGTTCTAATGGAAAAGTGCCATAAGGGATATAGTGCCCACACGGTAGGGGACTTCTTTTCAAACCTAAGGTATCTTCCCATTCAGTTATTTCATCGTATTCTTCTAAGGTTATCAGTTCTGGAAATAGATTATAGAACTCCGTAATAAGATGTTCTACCACACTTTCCCCCGTAGGCACTTTCCAATTTTTGATAAGGGGTGCCCAATTGAGATTGACATTGAGAATTTCCTTGATAGTACGCACTATGAGCTTTCGGTACTTACTATTAGTATTAGTACCGTTGATAGCGTGCAAAAGGGGTTCGGTAACACCAAAGCCGTGTTTGCGTAGGGCAGCTACCAATTCTAACGTACCTGATTGTACAGCACGCTGTGAAGCCATACTATCAGGGATATACAAAGCGTTTTGCCTTAAAGCTACTTTTAATAATGCGTTTGTCTTTTCCATATCTATTAGGTATAAAAAAAGAAAGGTAATCACGGAAGTAAGTTCTTACCAAAAGAGAAATGAAGTAACTTCCGTTTGACCTTTCTTAATTATAGTTCTTGTTTTTTCTTAATTTTCCACAAATTCAGCAGTAATATCCTTCCAATTATCATAAGAAAAAGCAGTGTTATTATAAAATGCTTCAAAAGGAGCGATTACTTCTTGAGCTGTATTTACAAAAGTGCAATAATGATTGAATTTGTCAGGAGTTTTGTATATACGAGTTTCTATTAAATATCGGCTTTCTTCATCTAATTCAGGATTTTCTAAGGCAGTTTGTATATAATTGTTCGAATTATCTTCAAAAAGTACGATATATTGATGTTCATCAAAAGGTAATTCTTGAATAATTTCTTTAATTTCTTCTAAGGAAATTTCTGTGTTTTCAAAATATACGTTTGTATTAATTTTTTTCATTATTTTTGATTTTAAAGTTACTCTATTCTCTCTAATTTTGCCATATAAAAGCCATCATAGCCATCTGTGGCAGATATTTTTTCTTCTTGAATAAGTTGAAAAGATTTGCCAGCGGGCGAAGATAAAAAGGCTTCTATTTGTTTTTCATTTTCAGACGGAAGGATAGAGCAAGTTGCATAAACGAGCTTCCCTCCTACTTTGGCAAGTTTGCTATATTTTTGCAAAATATCTTGTTGAGTAGCTCGGATTTCTTCTATAAACTCGGGCTGGAGTTTCCATTTCGCATCAGGATTTCTGCGAAGAACGCCCAGTCCGCTACAAGGCGCATCTATTAAAACTCGGTCAAACGTTCCTTGCCAGCGTTTTATATTTTTAGCATCTACAACTTTGGTTTCAATATTAAAAGCTCCGTTGCGTTTGGCTCTTCGTTTTAGCTCAAAAAGTTTATTTTCATAAATATCCATTGCGATGAGTTGCCCTTTGTTTTCCATCAGAGCAGAAAGATGCAATGTTTTCCCGCCTGCGCCTGCACAACAATCTATCACGCGCATTCCTTTTTGTACATCAAGGAAAGGCGCAACTCTTTGAGAAGAAGCATCTTGTACTTCAAAAAATCCGTTTTTGAAAGCCTCAGAAAGAAACACATTACTTCGTTTTACAAGTTGTAAAGCCTCAGGATATTCTTTAAGAGTTTGCGTTTCAATATCTTCTTTTAGAAGTTCTTTTTGCAAATCTTTTTTATTGATTTTTAAAGTATTAACACGTAAAACAACCGAAGCCTGTTGGTTGAGAGCGTGTATTTCTTTTGTCCATCGGTCGTTGCCCAATTCTTTTTCGCCAAGCTCATCTAACCAATCAGGAATAGATTCTTTAAACTTTCGTATTTTAGAAAGTTCATCAAATTTTCCTTTTATACGTCTTTCAGGCGTTCCTTCAAAGTACCATTCGGGCAACGTATAACCACGAAGAATAGCCCAAACGGCAAAAACTCTACGAGCAGAAATGGTGGTGTAAGGTGTTGGTACAGAGGCTATTTCGGTGTAGAGTCGTTTCCAACGAATCATATCATAGAGCGTTTCTGCAATGAAGGCTCTGTCTTTACTTCCCCAACGTTTATCGCGTTTTAAGAGTTTTTCAATTACTTTATCCGCGTATAAATTGTCATTGCATATTTGTAGAAAACCATCGGTAACGGCATCTACCAAATTTCGGTGTAATTTTGTCATTTGTAAATTAAATAAAAAATGAGCTTCATATTTAAGAAAAAAATTCTGTAAATAAAAAGCCTATTTTGAAATTATTTTTGTCGGAAATAAATATCTATCGGAACTCCTTCAAAGTTAAATTTTTCGCGGAGTTTATTCTCTACAAACCTACGATAAGGGTCTTTTATGTATTGAGGCAAATTGGCAAAAAATACAAATTGAGGCAACTCGGTAGGTAATTGCATACAATATTTAATTTTGATATATTTCCCTTTGGTGGCAGGAGGTGGAGTAGCTTCAATAATTGGCAACATATAATCGTTTAATTCTGAGGTTTTTATACGTTGTGAACGATTGTTATACACCTCTACAGCTTTTTCAATTGCTTTATAAATACGCTGTTTGGTAAGAGCCGAAATAAAGATAATAGGCACGTTGGTAAAAGGAGCAATTTCCTTACGAATGCGTGCTTCAAATTCTTTGGCGGTGTTGGTTTCTTTTTCTACCAAATCCCATTTATTTACTAAAATAACAATTCCTTTTCGGTTACGCTCGGCAAGCCAAAAAATATTAGCATCTTGCCCTTCAAAACCACGAGTAGCATCTATGAGTAAAATACAAACATCAGAATGCTCAATGGCTCTGACAGAGCGCATTACCGAATAAAATTCTAAATCTTCTTTTACTTTTGCCTTACGGCGAATAC
The DNA here is from genome assembly GCA_030530525.1 of Capnocytophaga sp. Lineage (GTDB taxonomy): Bacteria > Bacteroidota > Bacteroidia > Flavobacteriales > Flavobacteriaceae > Capnocytophaga. The sequence goes on from JAUMUT010000003.1 coordinate 4,938, forward strand.
CTGCCGTATCTACCAAGTTAAACTCAAACCCAAAACGATTGTATTTGGTATCAATAGCGTCGCGCGTTGTACCTGCGATGTTTGTAACAATGTATCTATCTTCTCCAATAAGCGCATTGATAAAAGAAGATTTCCCAGCATTGGGTCGCCCCACAACGGCAAAACGCGGTAGTTGGTTTTCTTCGTTTTCTTCATTTTCAGGAAGAACGGCTACGACAGCGTCCAAAAGGTCGCCTGTTCCGCTTCCGTTAATGGCAGAAATTGGGAAAATTTGCTCAAAACCAAGCGAGTAAAATTCGGTAGCATCTAACATTCGCTTTGCGCTATCTACTTTATTGACCGTCAAGAAAACAGGTTTTTTGCTTTTGCGAAGGAGGTTGGCAACATCTTCGTCCATACCCAAAATACCATTTTCCACATCAACGACAAAGATGATAGCATCGGCTTCTTCTACTGCCAGATTTACTTGTTTGTCAATTTCTTGCTCAAAAATATCATCACTTCCTACGACATATCCGCCTGTATCAATAACCGAAAATTCTTTTCCGTTCCAGTCGGTTTTTCCGTAATGACGGTCGCGAGTTACCCCGCTGATACTATCTACAATTGCCTCACGGCGTTGAATAAGTCGGTTAAAAAAGGTAGATTTTCCTACATTGGGTCGCCCCACAATGGCTACTATTGCACTCATTTTGATAAATTTGTGCAAAAATACTAATTAAAACTGAAATAGCAAATATAAATTTCAGGATTTGATTATTCTCTAAAAATGGTTTCTTGCCGAAGGATAGACTCTTGGTGAATGGTTTTGAATAATTTATCAATAAATTCTTCGCTAAACCCTTTTTCTTGCCCTATTTTTAACATTTTGGCTAATAATTCATTCCAACGTTTATTTTGCAGAATGGCAACATTGGCTTCGCGTTTGAGTTTTCCTATTCGGTCAGAGGCTTCCATACGTTTTTTGAGGATTTCTAAGACTTGTTCGTCTAAAAAATCTATTTGTGTACGAAGTTGTTGAAGTGTGTTTAGGAACTCTACTTCGTTGGTAGTTTCTGTTCGAATACGTAAAGAATTTATTATATCTCGCAATTTTTCTGGGGTTATTTGCTGAGAGGCATCGCTCCAAGCCTTATCAGGAGCGCAGTGAGTTTCTATCATTAATCCATCAAAATTGAGATCTAATGCGGTTTGTGCTACATCAAAAATTAATTCCCGATTGCCTGTAATATGGGAAGGATCGCAAATAATAGGTAAATCAGGAAATTTACTTTGTAAATCTACCACAATTTGCCATTCGGGAATGTTTCTGTATTTTGTTTTCTCGTAAGTAGAAAATCCTCTGTGAATAACGCCAATGTTTTGAATATTAGCACGTTGTAGCCGTTCCAAAGCCCCAATCCATAAAGCTAAATCGGGGTTTATAGGGTTTTTTACTAAAATAATTTTGTCAGTGCCTTCAAGTGCATCGGCTATTTCTTGGATAATGAAAGGGCTTACGGTAGAGCGCGCCCCTATCCAAAGCATATCTATATCGTATTGTAAGGCAAGTTTTATATGGTCTCGGTTGGCTACTTCGGTGGCTACTTTTAGCCCTGTTTCTTTTTTTACTTTTTCTAACCATTTGAGCCCTAATGCTCCTATGCCTTCAAACATACCAGGACGCGTACGAGGCTTCCAGATGCCAGCCCGATAGTAAGCAACATTTTGGTCTTTCAAGCGAAAAGCCGTTTCCAATACTTGTTCTTCCGTTTCGGCACTGCAAGGACCTGCAATAAGTAATGGTTTTTGAAGATTATCCAACCATTTTCTGTTTTCTTTGGTTATTTTTATTTCAAAATTAGACATTATCCGTATTTTCTGTGTAAAAAATTATTTTTTTTCTATTTTATCAACAATAAGAGCCACTGCTCCATCGCCTGTAACGTTGCAAGCCGTGCCAAAACTATCCATTGCCATATATAATGCTATCATTAAGCCTTGTTGTGCTTCATCAAAGCCTAAAATAGATTGTAAAACACCCAAAGCTGCCATAATACCACCACCAGGCACACCAGGAGCGGCTACCATTATTACTCCAAGCATCATTATGAAACCTGAAAAAAGATGCAAATCATACGGAATGCCTTCCAATAGCATCAGAGCCATTGCGCAAGCCGTAATTTTCATTGTACTTCCTGAAAGATGAATAGTAGCGCATAGCGGAATAACAAAGCCAGCAATACGCTCTGAAACGCCCATTTTTATAGTCTGCCGAAGCGTAACAGGAATGGTAGCTGCCGAAGATTGCGTACCGAGTGCAGTGGCGTAGGCAGGGAGCATTGTCCAGAGTGTTCGGAACGGATTTCTTTTCGCTATGCCACCTGCTACCATAAATTGAATTACTAACAAAAGAATATTCATTATGAAAATAATTCCGATGAGCTTGAAAAACACTTCCATAATAGCCACTACTTTTCCGCTAAAAGTAATTTCGGCAAAAATACTTAAAATATAAAACGGAAGCACGGGGATTATCGCTTTGGAAATGAACCAACTAACTATTTCTCCGAAGTCTTTCACAACTTCAAAAAGAGACGATTTCCCTTTTACAGAAAGCCCAATTCCTGTGATAAATGCCAAGAGTAGTGCACTCATCACATCGGCAATCGGAGGCATTTCTACCCGAAAGAAAGGAGTGAGATTTTTTCCCTCTTCAGAAATAGAATTTAAATGTTCGTTTTGTAATAAAGAAGGGAAAATAACTTCACCAACAAAAAAAGTAGAAAAACCAGAAAAAAGCGTAAAAGTATAGGCTATCCCGATGGTAATTAGTAACAACCTGCCTGCATTTTTTCCTAATTCTGCAATGGAAGGCATAACAAGCCCTATGATTATCAAAGGAATAGCAAAGCCCAAGAAATTGCCAAATAAATCTTTAAACGTTAGCAAAGCCCTCAAAAACCATTCAGGAGCATATTTCCCGAAGAGAATACCTAAAATTATTCCTATAAAAACTTTAAATAATAAATTTTGTACTATTTTTTTCATTATTTTCTATTTTTTTGGTATAATTCCTTTTTATTTAAGCAAAAAAACTTCTTTTTTAGGAGAAAATTATATATGTAAAGTAGTTTTTAGCCATTCATCATTGTAAATTTTACTCATATAACGAGAGCCGTGGTCTGGAAATATAATAACAACATTACTTTCTTTGTCAAATTCTCCTTTTTGAGCATATTTTTCTGTAGCAACAAAAGCTGCTCCGCTGGTATAACCACAGAAAATGCCTGTTTTTTGTGTTATTTTCTTTGCTGCTAAGGCACTTTCTACATCATTTACTTTAATAAATTCATCAATAACATCAAAATCAGTAGCAGAAGGGATAAGATTTTTTCCTAATCCTTCTATATAATATGGGTGAAGTTCATTGGGGTCAAACTCTCGGGTTTCGTGGTATTTTTTAATGGCAGAACCTTCGGCATCAACGCCTAATATTTTTATTTTAGTATTTTTACTTTTAAGGTAACGCCCTATGCCCGATATGGTTCCGCCTGTTCCGCTACACGCCACTACGTGAGTAACTTTCCCAGCGGTTTGTTCCCAAATTTCTCTTCCCGTTAGGTGAAAATGAGCGTCAATATTTAACTTATTGAAATACTGATTGATATAAATAGAATTTGGAGTTTCTTTATGAATGCGTTTGGCTACTTCATAATAAGAACGAGGGTCATCGGCAGGTACTTTTGCAGGACAAATATGCACTTCGGCACCAAGAGCGCGGAGCATATCTATTTTATCTTGTGAAGATTTGTCGCTGATAGCCAAGATACAACGATAACCACGTACGGCACTAATCATTGCAAGGCTAAAACCCGTATTGCCAGAAGTAGTTTCTACAATTACGCTTCCTTCTTTGAGATCGCCTCGCTTTTCGGCTTCATTGATGATGTAAAGAGCGGTTCTGTCTTTGGCAGAATGCCCAGGGTTGAAGGCTTCTACTTTGGCAAAATAATTTCCTTCCATATTTTGGGTAATTTTTTTCAAGGAAATAAGGGGAGTATTGCCAACTAAATCTAAAATGCTGTCGTAGTACTGAATTTCTTTCATTATTTTATCCTTTAAATTGTAAAGAATGGCAAAAGTAGTAAAAATTTAGTACAAAACGAAGGGAAAACACTATTATTTTGGATAAATTAAGATAGGGTAAAAAATAATTAATAGGTAAAAAGTAATTGAACAAATCTTTTTTTCTATATTTGTATTCTTTTAAGGAGAAAAGAAGAAGAAATAGGTTCTGTTTTACTACTATTTTGTAGAAAAGAAGAAGAAATAACCACTTATGAAGAACTAAATAGTCGCTCTGTACTACAAAAAAGGACTTTATTAATCATAAACATCTCTAAAATACAAATAAAAACCCCTTCCGAAGAGGTAAAAAGGTGTTCGGGAGAGGTATTAATCCGTAAAACAGAGGTGTTAATGCCTTCCGAAGAGGGTGAGTTTAGTATTTTAACGGTAAAAAGAAGATTGAAACGAATAAAAATCCTTTTGTGTAGCTTCCTGAAAATAAAAAAACTCTAATATATATTATATTAGAGTTTTAAGTTAGATTATTCATTCATATCACTATACCCAACAGCTTCCCCAATGAGGGTAGTAGAGGTACAATTCGTAATTTTAACATTCACAAAATCACCAACTTGGTAATTTTCTTTTGGGAAAACAACAACGGTGTTTTGTGTATTGCGCCCCATCCATTCTTTATCCGATTTTTTAGAATTTCCTTCAATGAGAACCTCTACCACTTTGCCCAATTGTGCTTGGGTGCGGAAATGACTGTGTTTTTGTTGAAGGTCAATGATTTCTGTTAATCGGCGTTTTTTTACTTCTTCAGGAACATCGTCCAAAATTTTGCGAGCCGCCAGCGTTCCTGGTCTTTCTGAGTAAGCAAACATAAAACCGAAGTCATATTTTACATATTCCATTAAGGAAAGAGTATCTTGGTGGTCTTCTTCCGTTTCTGTCGGGAAGCCCGTAATCATATCTTGAGAGATGGCACAATCAGGAATGCGCTCCCGAATGCCATCAATAAGTGTAAAATATTCTTCGCGTGTATGTAATCGGTTCATAGCCTTTAAGATACGATTACTTCCACTTTGAACAGGGAGGTGTATGTATTTGCAAATGTTATGATGTTTTGCCATTGTATCAATAACCTCTAAGGTCATATCTTGTGGGTTAGAAGTGGAGAAACGGATACGCATTTTAGGGAATTGTGTGGCTACCATATCCAAAAGCTGAGCGAAATTCACCGCCGTAGCTTGCTGAATAGGAGTTGCCTTTTCAAAATCTTTTTTCAAACCGCCTCCATACCACAGGTAGCTATCTACATTTTGCCCCAAAAGGGTAATTTCTTTAAATCCTCTTTCTTTTAGTTCTGATATTTCACTAATGATAGAATGTGGGTCTCGGCTACGTTCTCTACCACGAGTAAAAGGAACGATACAGAAAGTACACATATTATCACACCCACGAGTGATGGAAACAAAAGCCGTTACTCCGTTGCTATTGAGGCGAATAGGAGAAATATCGGCATAGGTTTCGTCTTTGGAGAGTTGTACATTTACGGCATCGCGTCCGCTATCAACTTCTTCCAAAAGGTTAGGCAAGTCTTTATAGGCATCGGGACCAACGACCAAATCCACGATGTGTTCTTCTTCCAAAAATTTATGTTTGAGTCGTTCTGCCATACAACCAAGTACGCCTACTTTCATAGCGGGTTTGTGTCGTTTTACGGCATTGAATTGTTCCAAACGTTTGCGAATGGTTTGCTCTGCTTTTTCCCGAACGGAACACGTGTTAATAAGCACCAAATCGGCTTCGTTGAGTTCATTGGTGGTGTTAAATCCTACTTTATTGAGAATAGAAGCTACGATTTCGCTATCCGAAAAATTCATCTGACAGCCGTAACTCTCTATGTATAGCTTACGTGTGTTATTATGATTGCCCTCCATAACAAGGCTTGTACCTTGTTTGTTCTCATCAATTACTTTTTCCATATCATAGTTGTTTTAAGCGTGCAAAAATAATTCTTTTTAAGAAATAAAACAAAAAACATTTTTAAACTTTTTTTTTCTTCTTTTTATGTGTATAAATTTTATTAAAGAATGATATTATTTCTTAAAAGAATAAAAAAATGAAAGTTTTGCCAAAGAGTTTTCAACAAAATAAAATAAAGCCCATTTCTACTAAAAATTATATTGTATATTTGCGCCTTAATTTTTTTTGAAATGAAGCGTTTTTTCTGGTTTTTATTACTACCTTTTGTTGGTTCTGCTCAGCAAACAGATCCTTTACTAACGACAGATGCCCAAGCCCAAGAGCGTTGGGTGGATAGCATTTATAGCAAAATGTCTTTGGATGAAAAAATAGGACAACTATTTATGGTTCAGGTGTTTAGCTCCCATACAGGGAAAAGTATTCAAAACGTTAAAGATTTAATAAGCAAAAACCATATCGGTGGGGTTATTTTCTCGAAAGGAGGACCAATGCGACAAGCAAAAATGACCAATGATTTCCAAAAATTAGCCAAAATACCTCTATTTATAGCAATGGATGCTGAGTGGGGATTGGCTATGCGCTTAGATTCTGTCTATGCTTTTCCTTGGAATATGACTCTTGGTGCGGTTAAAGACAATTCTTTGGTAGAACAAACGGGAAAACACGTTGCAAAACATTGCAAACGATTGGGCGTGCATATTGATTTTGCTCCTGATATTGATATTAATACCAATCCAGACAATCCTATCATTGGGAATCGTTCTTTTGGCGAAAATAAAGAAAATGTAGCCCAAAAAGGAATTGCCTTTACCAAAGGAATGCAAAGCGAAGGCGTTCTTGCCAATGCAAAACATTTCCCAGGACACGGCGACACCTCCAAAGACTCTCACTTAACGCTTCCTACAATTAATTTTTCCAAAGAACGAATAGAAGAAATAGAGCTTTATCCGTTCCAAAAACTCATTACTGAAAATGTGGCTTCTGTGATGGTGGGGCATTTGCATATTCCTGCGTTAGACGATAAGCCTTCGTCTATTTCTCATAAAATTATTACAGGAATTCTTAAAAACCAAATGAGGTATAAAGGGCTGATTTTCACCGATGCACTCGGAATGAAAGGTGTTGCCAACTACGCCGATACAGCCGAAGTAGATTTGCAAGCCTTCTTGGCAGGAAATGATATTCTTTTGATGTCTTCCGATGCGGTTAAAGGAATTAATAAACTAAAAAGTGCTTATAATCAAGGAATTATAACCGAAGAAAGGTTAGCATATTCCGTTAAAAAAATATTAAAAGGGAAATATTGGGCAGGGCTTAATAAATATCAACCTATTGATTTAAAAGGGCTTAGCAAAGATTTGAAAACCAAAGAAGACGATCTTCTTACGGAAAAAATTTATGAAAATGCAATTACCGTAGTAAAAAATAGCGAAAATATTCTTCCGTTGAAAAATCTTACTCAAAAAACAGCATATATAAAATTTGGCGATGATTCTGCGTGGGAATTTTATAAAAATTTGAATTATTATGAAAATATTCCTCAGCTGAAAAGTGGCTCTTGGGAAGCGTTAAGCAAAGAAATGGCTCCGTATGACCGAATAATCATCGGGCTTCATCGTTCCAACGCTACTCCTTGGACAAATTATAAATTTACAGAAACAGAAAAGACACTTCTTGCTAAAATTGCGCAAAACAAAAAAGTAATTCTTACGCTCTTTGTGAAGCCTTATTCCCTTTTGGAAATACCTGATATAGAGAATGTTAACACAATTGTGGTGGCTTACCAAAACCACACCACAGCGCAACAAAAGGCAGCACAAATCATTTATGGAGCGTTACAAGCCAAAGGAGTTTTGCCTGTTTCTATTCATAAAAATATTCCTGTTCAAACGAGTTTTTCTACCGAAAATATAAAACGATTAGGCTACGGACTTCCTGAAAATGTAGGGCTTAACTCTTTGGTTCTTAATAAAATAGATTCTGTTGTAACCGATGCAATACAAAAGCAAATGACTCCTTCAGCGCAGGTGTTGGTAGCGCGTAATGGTGTGGTGGTTTATAATAAAAATTTCGGACATTTTACTTATGATAAAAAAGAAAAAGTAACCGAAAATACTCTGTATGATTTGGCTTCCTTAACAAAAATTTTGGCTACTTTACCTGAAATAATTCAGTTGTACGACCAAAAAAAAATAAACTTAAATACTTCATTATCACAGCTTTTGCCCGAGCTTAAAAATACCAATAAAGGCAATATTACCATAAAAGAAGCTCTGGCACATTATGCCCAATTACAATCTTGGATTCCGTTTTACCAAAAAACGATGGATATGAAGGCAAAAACTCTTTCAACGGATATTTATCGGACAACAAAATCCGCAGAATATCCTATACAAGTAGCTGATAATATGTACATTAAGAAAGATTATGACCAAGTGATTTTAAAATCTATTTTTGATAGTGATTTGATAAAAAGAAAACGTTATTTGTACAGCGATTTACCTTATTATTTGTTTCAAAAATATATAGAAAATTATCAAAAAAAGCCTTTAAACGAAATTGTAGAGAACGATTTTTACAAAAGTATGGGTGCGTATAGGCTCACTTTTTTACCTTTGAAAAAATTTACAAAAGCTGAAATTGTTCCTTCAGAGAATGATAAAGTGTTTAGAAAACAAGAAGTTAGAGGTTTTGTTCACGATCAAGGAGCGGCTATGCTTGGCGGTGTGGCTGGGCACGCTGGGTTATTCGGTACGGCTAATGATGTGGCTAAAATGATGCAAATGTATCTGCAAAAAGGCTATTACGGCGGGGTTCGGTATTTTTCAGAAACGGCTTTTGATGCCTTCAATACTACTTATTTTTGGGATAAACAAAATAGACGAGGGCTGGGGTTTGATAAACCACAACCCAAAGGGGAATCTGGTCCCACTTGCGATTGTACTTCGCCTGAAAGTTTCGGGCATTCGGGTTTTACAGGTACGTACGCTTGGGCTGACCCAAAGTCTAAAATCGTGTATGTTTTCCTCTCCAATCGTACTTATCCTGATGCTGAGAACAAAAAACTCATCACCGAAGGGATACGAACTAAAATTCAGCAAATTATACAAAATGCCATTATGGATAATTAGTTTTAGGCAAAAGAAAACTCCAAAAGAATTTCCTTTGGAGCTTTCATAAATATGTAATAACTTAAAATTTTACAGAACTAATTTCGGTTAAGTCCGAAAAATCCGTAGAACTCCATTGGTATTGCGTGATTTCTCTTTCCCCGAAGGCAAATAATTTATTTTTATAAAAAATCAAATCTTTATAGTTTTTATCCAAAGAAGATACCAATTTCGTATCTTCGGGGTTTTCTATGGAAAATACTTTCAAAGCATCATCGCAAACTAATAAATAGTTTTTATCTGGCGAAATAGCCAATCCTCTCGGATGCGTGAGCCCACGTTTGCTAAGCAATTTCGGTTTTTTGGGATCGGTAATATCATAAATTTGTAATTCATTTACATTTCCATTACACGAAGTGGAAGAATGTAAAGTAACAAAAGCGTGTGTTTCTGTTGCTACCACAGGGTCGCAAGAGCGGAAGTGCGTGCTTTTGGAAAGACGTTTTGGCGTTTCAGGATTTTCTACCGAATAAATATACATTCCGTCTTGGGCACCAATGAATAAATATTGCCCCAGCGAATACAACGTTTCAATATCAAAGCCAATTGTTATATAATTTACTTGGATAGGATTGGTTTCATTTTTTATGTTAAAAACGTTAAGTCTCTGATTATCCGTAGTATATAAATAATCTCCTTTAATAATAAAACTAGAAAGCGAACCTCCCATACTTGCGGAGGAAGAAGAATGCCCAGAGGAAGAAGAGTCTTTGCTACAAGCCACTGCCACAATACTTAGCAGAAAGAAGAAAAAATATTTTTTCATAATGGATTATTTTTTATGCCAATCAACAACAATTTTATCTTTGGTAAAGTTTTCCGCAGGATAATATCCGTCAGGCGAACGTAAAACAGGGAAAACATCTTTCAAACGTTTGTGCATTGTTATTTGTAGTGAAGTTTTATCAATGCTAAAAGCTATCAAATCCACAGCCTGATTTACATAAATCACTTCACTATTTTCTTTAACAGCAAGGTCGCTAGCACCTGGTATTCTTAGAAAACCAATAGATTTTGGGGCAGTAGGGTCAGAATTATCATAAATGTGAAATCCTTTATTTTCATCTCCAAGAAATAGCATATCTTCTACCAAATAGATTTTACCAGCCTTTTCCATTGGTTTTGAGCCAATTATACTAACAGAATTTTCAAATTCCGTACGGGACATTATCTCTGGGTCGTACTTAGAATAATCATATTCTTCCCAGCAAGCACTAATAAAAGTAGCACCGAATAAGAGTAGAATAAGTTTCTTCATATTTATAATTGTTTTAAATAAAAAAGTAATTGCAAAAGTATAAAATTTTACAATTACTTCAAAATATTTTTTTAATATCCGCTTCCTGTACCTCCTTTTACGATGGCTATTCCGTTGGAAGTTCCTATTCGTTCCACACCTAAGGCGATATATTCTAAGGCAGTTTTTTGGTCTCGGATACCACCCGAAGCCTTCACTTTTGCCTTACCTGCTACGGTGTCACGCATCAGGATAACATCTTCTGGGGTAGCTCCGCCCGAACCGAAGCCTGTGGAAGTTTTCACAAAATCAGCTCCTGCATCTACGCAAATTTGGCAAGCAAGTTTTTTCTGTTCATCATTTAAAAAACAAGTTTCCAAGATTACTTTCAGGATTTTTTTGTCGGTTTCACGTTTTATTAAAGCTATTTCTTCCAAAACTTTGTCGGTTTGCCCCGAAAGGAAGTAGCCAACGTTCATTACCATATCAATTTCGTCTGCTCCATCTTGAAGGGCTTGTGTGGTTTCGTATATTTTAGCAAAAGTACTCATCGCTCCAAGTGGGAAGCCTACTACGCTACACACTTTCACATCGGTAGCTTTTAGAATTTGCTTTGCCAAAGGTACATAACCACTATTTACGCACACGGAAAAGAATTGGTACTCCATAGCTTCTTGGCAAAGTTTTTCTATTTCATTAACTGTTGCCGTTGGTTTTAGCAAAGTGTGGTCAATGTATTTTTCTAAATGTATCATATATAAAAGGTTAGAGTTTTTTTTAGATGTTGTAAGAAAAAAGGCAATCTTTACGACTACCTTTTTAGATAAAATTATGAAAACCTAAAACTATTATAAAAGTTGGTCTAACGCATCGGTATAAGTTTTCTTAGGAGCCACCCCTACTTGTCTGCCTACTACTTCCCCATTTTGGAAAACAAGCACCGTAGGAATATTTCTTACTCCATATTTGCCAGCAAAGTCTTGGTTGTTATCTACATCTACTTTACCAACAACTACTTTGCCATCATATTCGTTTGCTATTTCTTCAATTACAGGTCCAAGCATACGGCAAGGGCCACACCAAGTTGCCCAAAAATCAACCAATACAGGTTTTTCACTTTTCAATACCACTTCTTCAAAAGAAGCATCTGTTATTTGTAATGCCATAAATTCTATTTTTTTAGTTTAGTGCAAAATTACGAAAATAATTTCAATTGCAATTATTATTTGTATTGATTTTTGTAATAATATTATTGAAAAAATTTATTTTTAAAAGAAAATAAGAATAAAACAACTGAAAAACAATAGGTTATTTACACTCCCAAGAGAAATTCTCAATGGGAGCTTGTCGCTCTGGGCGATATTCATAATGCCACCATTCTGAATAAATAGACCGAAAGCCGTATTTATCCATTATATTTTTGAGTAATTTTCTGTTTTCCAATACTTTTTGAGGCAATTTTTCATACGTATGGTGGGCTTTTTCTCCAAAAAAATCAAAAGGCGTTCCCATATCCAATTCGTTGCCTTGTGCGTCTATCAAAGTAAGGTCTATCGCAGCTCCTCTGTTGTGTTTAGAGCCTTTGGCAGGGTTGGCTACATAATGCGTACCTGGCAAAATATTCCACATTTTTTTCTGAACAGAAAGCGGGCGGTAGCAATCAAAAATTTTTATCCGATAGCCGTATTTTTTAAACTCTTCATTGGCTTGTAATAATGCCTTAGCAGTACTTTCCCGAAGGTAACACGCAGGGCAATCATATACGGCTTGCTTTAAGAAATTGTCCGTAGTGGCATATTTTATATCTAACACAAAATCAGAGGATAAGGAAAGAATATTTACAAAATTTGGGTGAGGAGATTTTTCTTTTTTTTGAGAAAAAATTCCGTGAGAAAATAATAAAATAAGTATAAAAAAAATATTTCTTAAAGAGGTAATCATTTTCCGATATTTAATAAATGCAAATATATATATTTTTTTCTTTATTATTGGGGTTAAAATATTTTTTTGAAAAATAGAGAAAAAAATATTTTTTTTCTTATCTTTGAACCGAAAAATAAGTGTATGAAAAACAAAGATATACGTATCTTACTTGTAGATGACGAAGAAGATATTTTAGAAATTATAGCGTATAATTTGGAACAAGAAGGCTTTGAAGTTCTTACAGCCAAAAACGGAAAACAAGCCATAAAAATAGCTAAAAAAGCCTTGCCCCAGCTTATAATAATGGATGTTATGATGCCCGAAATAGACGGTATTGAAGCCTGTGAGCGTATTCGTGCTATTCCAGAATTGTCGCAAACGATAATTACTTTCCTTACTGCTCGTAGTGAAGATTATTCGCAACTTGCTGGTTTTGAGGCGGGTGCAGATGATTATATAACCAAACCTATAAAACCTAAATTGCTAATTAGTAAAATAAAAGCCTTGCTAAGGAGGCTACCTTCTTACGAACGAACCAATGAAGATATTTTATATTTTAACAACTTGACAATCAACAGAATAGAATATACTATTACGATTAATGGGAATGAAATTCTTTTACCTAAAAAAGAATTTGAATTACTATCTCTTTTAGCTTCTTTACCTAATAAAGTATTTAAACGTGATGAAATTTTAGACAAAGTATGGGGTAATGATGTAGTTGTAGGCGGGCGCACCATTGATGTTCATATCCGAAAACTTCGTGAGAAAATAGGCGATGATTACTTTAAAGCGGTCAAAGGTGTTGGTTATAAATTTATTGTTTAAAAACTAAAAAATGCAAAACCCAAAGAGAATAACCCCTTTGGTGGGGAGAATTTCATTAATTATTTCGTTATTATCGGGTGTTTTTATAGGTTTTTTTATTTGGAAAATTCATTCAGAAATGCTTTGGTTTGTCCCGATTTTTTGCCTAATCTTGTATTTTCTTTGTTTTTTTATTCTTCTTGCTCAAATAAAAAGATTTTTACACAAAGAATCTGTTTCTGTATATAAAGAATTTTCAGAAAATTTTTCTACAAAAACAGACTTTTTTTCTCTAAAATCTGAAATTAGTAGATTTGCACAGAATAAAAATAACGAAATAGAAGACCTTAAAATACGAGAAGATTACCGAAAAGAATTTATCGGAAATGTCTCTCACGAGCTCAATACGCCACTTTTTACTTTGCAAAGTTATATTTTAACACTCCTTGATGGCGCAATGGAAGATAAAAATATTTGTAAAAAATACTTACAACGAGCTGCAAAAAATGTAGAAAGACTTATTTTTGTAGTGAAAGATTTGGAAATGATTTCCAAATTGGAAGCAGGCGAATTACTCTTGGAATATTCTCATTTTGATGTGGTTGAGTTAATTAATTCTACGTTTGAACTCTTTGAAATTCGGGCAAAAAAACGTAATATTACCCTTACTTTGGACAAAAATTATCAGCCAATAATAGTTTTTGCAGACCGAGAGCGAATAGGGCAGGTTTTGGCAAATATCATTCTAAATTCTATAAAATACGGGAAAGAAAACGGCACGACCGAAGTAGCCATAGAAAACCTTCATCATAATAAAATCATTATTCGCATTACCGATAACGGCGAAGGGGTTGCCAAAGAAAATTTACATCGTCTTTTTGAGCGTTTTTATCGGGTGGATAAAAGCGGAAGCCGAAAACAAGGCGGTTCGGGCTTGGGGCTTTCTATCGTAAAATATGTTATTGAAGCACATAACGAAACTATTTTTGTAGAAAGTAGCCTTGGCATTGGCTCCGAATTTTCTTTTACTTTACAAAAAGGGAAAATATAAAAAATAGTAGAAAAATTCGTTTTTATTTCTTAATTTTGTTCTTTTAACAAAACAAAATCTTTTAACCGATGAAAGCAAATATTTTTAAAGTATCATTATTTCTATTTACTTCATTTTCTGTATTTTGCCAAGAAAGAATAAGAGATGCAAGGACTAATCCGGATATTTATTTTTTACAAATAGAAGACGTTCCAAAGAGCCTTGAACTTCTTCCACCGCCACCTCAGCCAGGAAGTATTATTTTCTTAAACGATGAAGCACAATACCAATGGGGAAGAATGCAACGTAACACGCCTCGTGGCGCACAAGCTGTGGAAGACGCTCGCTTAGATGGCGATGGCGTACCCAACGCATTTTCAGAGGCTTTTGGTATAAAAATTTCTAAAGAAACTACCCCCGAAATTTATAAATTAGTCATTAATATGCGCGAAGATGCAGGCGACTTGGCAACGCGTGGCGCAAAAGAGCATTATATGCGTATGCGTCCCTTTTCTTTCTATAAAGAAAATACTTGCAATACGGAGCAACAAAATGGTTTGGCAACCAATGGGTCTTATCCGTCTGGACATACAGCAATTGGTTGGGCTACGGCGTTGGTACTTGCAGAAATTAACACAGAACGACAAGACGAAATCTTAAAACGCGGGTATGAAATGGGGCAGAGTAGAGTTATCTGTGGGTATCATTTTCAGTCAGATGTAGATGCGGGTAGATTAGTAGCAAGTGCTGTCGTTGCTCGTCTTCACGCCGATAATAATTTTATGAAACAACTACAAAAGGCAAAAAAAGAGTTTTTGATACTATCAAAAAAGCAAAAAACAGAAAAAACGAATAGAAAATAAATTAAAATAAAATTAACTTTTCTATAACTTTTTTGTATTTAGAAAAAACTTACTTTTGTCAAAATTTATAAAAATTTAAAAACGATGAAAAAAATCATTTTAAGCGCAGCGGTAATTTCTACCCTTGCATTGGTAAGTTGTAATAACAACAATGCTCAGCAACAATCTGATAATCAAACAACTGAGGCTGTACAACCAGAAGTTGTGGAGAGCGTACAGTATAATGTAGATCCAAGCTCTGTGGTAGAGTGGGTAGGTTCTGCAACTGTAAAAAAACACAACGGAACTATTAATGTAACCGAAGGTGGAGTAAATGTAGAAGACGGAAAACTCAAAAATGGTACTTTTGGCTTGGATATCAACACTATTGTGGTATTGGATATTCCTGCGGGCGAAGGTAAAGAAGACTTGGAAGGACACCTAAAAGGAACAGATGCAGATAGCGCAGACCATTTCTTTAATGTTAATCAGTATCCAAAAGCATCTTTTGTGTTAAATTCTTTTGATGGACAAAATATCAACGGAACCATTACTATTAAAGGTAAATCTAAAGATATTTCTTTCCCTGCAACGGTTTCTATTTCAGATAATGAAGTAGCTATTACCTCTAATCCGTTCAAAATCAACAGAACAGACTTCGGAGTAAATTATAATTCAAAATCTATTTTCTCTGATTTGAAAGACAAAGCAATTGATGATGATATTGAACTTGTTGTAAAAGTAAAAGCAACAAAATAATTATATTTACTGAAAAAGGCTGTCTTCGGATAGCCTTTTTCATTTTTATAAACAAAAAATAACCACAAATGACCGAAAATTACAAAATATGGTGGGAAAACCTACCAATTATATGGAAAAAAATTCTTACAACGCACTTTTATCATCTTAATGAAGTGAAAAAAGATGAAAATGACTCCAAAATTCTTCATTTAGGTGCATTATCTTTCCAAAATGAATCCGATTTTAATGAATTACAGCAACTTATTCGCCTAAAATATAGTTGTAGGTATGACGAAAATAAAATAACTGAAATTCCGTTTTTGGGGTTCTTACAAAAATTGATTTGGGTAGATTTGCAAGCCAATCATATTACCAATATTTCGCCTTTGGCAGATTTGCCTTTGTTGCGAGAACTTAATTTGTCTGAAAATACAATTTCTGATATTTCGCCTTTGGCTAATTCGTTAGAAATGAAAGATTTAGAAGTAAGTTGGAATAAAATTAAAAATATTTCTGCACTTTATAATCTTACAAAATTAACCAATTTGGAGCTTGGAGGAAATCAAATTACCGATATTAAACCGCTTGCTTCTTTGGAAAATCTTACTTGGCTTAACATCAGCGATAACGAAATTATGGATATTTCGGTTTTATTTTCTCTGAAAAAATTAGTTACGCTCAACCTTCGCGGAAATCCTGTAAATAAGTTGGAAGTTGCCGAGCTTAGAAAATCATTACCTTTTGCTCAAATTATTATATAAATAACTGAAAATGAAACAATTATTAGTTATTCGTCTTTCTGCAATGGGAGATGTTGCTATAACTGTTCCCGTACTTTTGGCTTTTCAGGAGCAGTATCCAGATATGAAAATAATACTACTTACTAAGCCTATTTTTGCGCCAATGTTTGCATCTTTGCCCAATTGTGAAGTATTTCCGATAGATTTGAAAGGAAAACACAAAGGTTTTTTGGGTTTGTATAGGCTTTTTAAAGAATTAAAAGCAAAAAAAATAGATTTTGTTGCCGATTTACATAATGTTTTGCGTTCAAATGTATTAAAAATATTCTTTAAATGGAATAATATTCCATTTTTTCAAATAAATAAAGGAAGAAAAGAGAAAAAAGCACTCACCAGAGCAAAAAATAAAGAATTTCGGCAGTTAAAAACTTCTTATGAGCGTTATGCAGATGTTTTTGAAAAATTAGGTTTTCCTATTTCCTTAGAAAAAAAATACTTCCTTATGAAGAAAATGCCTTCGAAGAATGTGAAAAAATTACTTTCCGAAGAGAAAAATATAGGAATTGCACCATTTGCATCGCATTTAGGAAAAGAATATCCGTTTGAAAACCTTAAAAAAGTTATTTTTCAGCTTTCTAAGGTCTATCCAAAGGCTAAAATATTCATTTTTGGAGGAGGAAACCACGAAAAACAAATCGTAGAACAGATTTCTTCGCTTGTAAATGTAGAAAATATGGTAGGGAAATTACCATTTTATGAAGAATTGAACCTAATTTCTCATTTAGATGTAATGTTGGCTATGGATAGTGGCAATGCGCATCTTGCCGCTATGTATGGAGTACCAACGATTACGCTTTGGGGTGTAACTCACCCATTTGCAGGCTTTTACCCGTACGAGCAACCCAAAGAAAACGCTTTGCTTGCAGACCGAGAAAAATTCCCTTTGGTGCCTACTTCGGTGTATGGGAATAAGTACCCATATGGCTATGAACGTGCTATTATGAGTATTTCAGAGGAAAATATTTTCCAAAAAATAGTAGAAATATTAGAAAAATAAACGATATTAAATAGGCATTACGTGTTAATAATAAGCAAAATACTATTAAAAAATATTATTGTTCTTATTTAGAAAATATTTAAAAAAGAACAAAATAAACTGAATATCAATGCGTAAAAAGATTTATTTCGCTGGTTATTTATGATGAAAAGGAAGAAGTATTTGGCTATGAATATTCTTTTTTATAATTTTGCACCCCTGAAATCATTTTAAAATATGATAAGTTTTTTCTACGAAACAAATTTTACACTTCCGCACGAAGAGGCTGATTTTGAGCGTTGGTTGTCGCTTGCCATAGCTTCGGAGCGCAAACAAGTAGGAGACATTAATTACATTTTTTGTAATGATGATTACCTACACAAAATAAATGTGGAATACTTAAACCACGATACTTTAACAGATATTATAACGTTTGATTATACCAAAGGCTCGCTTTTGTCTAGTGATATTTATATTTCGGTAGAGCGTGTAGCGGATAATGCGAAAGACTTTGAGGTAGATTTTGAAACGGAGCTTTTGCGAGTTATGGTACACGGCATACTGCATCTTTGTGGTTATAAGGATAAAACAGAGGCAGATAGCCAAAAAATGAGGCAAAAAGAGGAAGAAAAAATGCAACTTTTTACCTTTAAAAAATAAAAAAATAGGAGTTTTTACGCTCCTATTTTTTATTGTCTTATAATTGCTTCATTACTACGGAAACCGTTTTTTCGTGGTCAATACCCAAGCCTTCTTCTTGTGAAATGAGTTCACCTTTTTTGTTAAAAACACTAATAATATTGGAGTGAGAAAAGTCAATAGGCGAAATTTGTTTATAATTCACGGCTAAAACGGCTGCAAATTCGCGTGTTTTTTCTTCATTTGAGCGCAAAAACAGCCATTGGTCGTCATCCATATTATTATTAATGGCAAATTCTTTTAAATGTTCGGGAGTATCTATTTCTGGGTCAATACTTACCAAGAGATATTTTACATTTTTTCTTTTATTGCCTGCTTGGTCATCTACTTTTTTGCGAATTTCTCGCATATCAGAGATGAGAATAGGGCAAGCGGCTTTGCAAGAAGTGTAAATCATTACAACGACCAAAACATTTCCTTTTAGGTCTTTTAGTTCAATATCATTCCCGTTTTGGGTTGTCCAAACGGCGGGTAGGTTATACACCGAAAGGTCGGTAATTTCGTCAGTATTCTCCGAAGAAGTTTGGTCTTCCACTATTTCAGAAGTAGATGTATCAGAAATTTCTTCGGACGATTTGGAGTTATTTTTACAGCTTTGTAGAGCAAAAATAAAAAGGAGTAAGTACAAATATTTCATAAAAATAAAGTTTAATAATCAGAATAAATTTTATTTGGCACATCGGAAGCCTAAATTTTTCAAAGTATAATTGGCTTTTAGACTACCGCGTAAAGAATATCGCATAAAAGCACCATAATTAGTTAAATCGGAGGCGTTTAAGGCACTTCCGCCACAGAATAAATTATCATCACCGAAATTATCTTTTCGGGCTTCACCTGAGAAAAAAACGCTGTTATAGTCAGAAACCCATTCCCAAACCAAGCCGTGCATATCATACACTCCCCAATAATTTTTAGGAGTACTACCTACTTTGTTGGCATACGTTTTTGGAGTTTGTAGCCAATTGGTAATGTAGTCCGAATAGCTTTTTTTGTTAATTGCGTTACGGCTGGTGGCATCGGCTTGTGCAACATATTCCCATTCATCTATGGTTGGGAGTCGTTTCCCTTGGCATTCACAATATTTTTTTGCCATAAACCAAGAAATGTTGGTAACAGGGGCATCGGGTGGGAGAGGGGCAAAGCTCTCGTCATTTTCCCATTGGGAGAGATAACTCTCTTGTGCAAAAATTCTTTTTATTTTAGAACGCTGATATTCAGGATATTTCTCTAAAAACTGCCGATATTGTTCATTAGTTACAGGGTAAATATCCAATTGAAAAGTATTAACATCTACTTTTTTGGTGGTTTTATCTTTTTCTTTTATTCCGTACATAGGCAAATAGCTTCCGCCTTTTATGGTAACCATAGGGGTAGATTGTGCTATGCTATTATTTTTCAGAAAGAAAAAAATAAATAAAATAAAGAATGTTTTCATAAAGGAATAAAATAAAGTAGCCAGCCCAAGAGGTACTGACTACTTTCTGTTGAAATATTAAATTTTATCTTTTACTTTTTGTACCATTTCTGGGGTAATTACTTTTTTGTTATTCTCCCAATTGTTATAAATGTAAGTAAGCACATCGGAAACTTCCTGAACAGAAAGGGCTTGCGGAGGCATTGCGCTATTGTACGTTTTTCCATTAACGGTAACTTCGCCTGTTAGTCCTTTTAGGATAACTTCAATAGCTCTGTCAGTATCTGCATTTAAATAATCAGATTTTGCCAATGGCGGAAATGCTCCTTCTAGTCCTTGTCCTTGTGGCTGATGGCAAGCAACACAGGTTCTGGTATAAACAGCCTTTCCGTCTTCTATTTGTTGTGCTTTTGTTTTAGCAACAATAGGCGCATCGGTTGGGGTAACGGCTATTTTTAGATCAGAAACATAAGGTTTTGGTTCTTGGCGTTCATATATTTTGGGGTTTTCAACGCCTTTGGCAACTAACAAGCCCAAAGCACCTTTATTGAATGCTCGGAAAATAGAGTGATCTACCAAAACATAAGAGCCTGGAACATCTACTTTAAATTCCACAATAGCGGCACCACCTGCGGGAATAAGCGTTGTTTGTATATTTTCATTAATAAGGTCGCCACCTTCAACGTGTACTCGGTCAAAAATTTCTCCGATAACGTGGAAAGAAGAAACTAAGTTAGGACCTCCATTTCCTACAAATAAACGAACGATTTCGCCAGGGTTAGCTGTGAGTGCGCCGTCTTGGGTGAGTGCGCCGACTTTTCCGTTAAACAACACATAATCAGGGTTTTCTGCCAATGCTTTGTCTTGATTGAAGGCTTGTGTGCCACCTGCGCCGTAAGCTCCTTCGGTGTAGAAATCGCCTTGCATTACATAATATTCTTTATCTACTGGCGGAAGCCCTCCTTCGGGTTCTACCAAGATAAGCCCATACATTCCGTTAGCAATGTGCAAAGGTACGGGAGCTTGTGCGCAGTGATAAACGTACAAACCAGGGTTCAAACACTTGAAGTTAAATGTTCTTTGCTGTCCTGGTGCTACTAAGGTAGCTTCTGCTCCACCTCCTGGACCTGTAACTGCGTGAAGATCAATGTTATGCGGAAGTTTGTTGTCTTGGTGGTTTTTTAAGGTAAATTCCACTTCATCGCCTACACGAGTACGAATGAAACTACCAGGCACCGTTCCGCCGAATGTCCAAAATAGATATTTGGTTCCGTCCATAATTTCGCCTTCTTGCTCAATGATTTCCAAATCAACTTTGAGCTTCATAGCTTTTCTATCGCCCACAGGCTTTGGCACATACGGAGGAGAGGTAAGCTCTGCCACCACTTGTTCGCCCTCTACGCGTATTTCGGTTGCATCTACGGGAAGAGGCTTTTTTTCGCTATTTCCGCACGAAACTAATAAGCTCGTGAAAGCGAATAAAGTCATTGTTTTTTGAAGATAAATGTTCATCTTAGTGTTTTTTTAATTTAAGACAAAATTATCCTTTATTCTATTTTTACACAATGACTTTTATCATAAAGAACGATTTTTTTGTAATTAATAATTTAAAGTAAAATGTAGAGACAAAAAATATCGGTCATTTCCTTTTAAAGAACTTTTGTAAGTGCTTGCTATTCCTGTAAGAAGTGTTTTGTTGGGAGAGATAGGATATTTTATATCTCCACTGAGTTTTAAAACGTATTTGTTAGTGTTAAAATACTCATAATCAGGATATACGACTTCGTCATAGAAAAGTTTTAGCGTTTTGGCAGCAAAATCGGTATCTTGAATGGTTTTGTAATAATCAATATTTTGGTTAATTAGCGAATTGCTCAAAGTATGCTCATAACCCAGCGAAATGGTTGGGATAAGGCTAATTTTATCAAAAACAAATTCCTGCGAAGTGTAAGGTAAAATCTGTAAATGTGAATGGTCGGTAATGGTGTTTGACAAAGCGTCTTTTTGGTATGCATCATTATATGAAACGGACAAGCCCACATCATAAAACGTGCGTTTGTTGGTTTCTTTTAGCAAAGAAGCAATGGCTTTGTATTCGTTGCTTTTGGCAATGTAGTTTTTTCCTTGTTGGTTTTGTAGGAAATTATCTCTGGAGAACTGATTGCCCATAAGGGTTAGTAAAAATTTCCTATCGGAAGATAAATTTTGTAAATAACTCACTCTTGCAGAAAGCTCATCGGTGGTGTATTTCGCTAAAATATCTTTTTCCCCCAAGTCGCTATTACTAAAATTGGTCATATTTTTTTGAGAATAAGAAACCCAAACAAAAAGATTGGTGTTTTCGGTAATATGCTGATAACCAATATTGTAAGCTAACATATCTTCTACGCTTCGGGTGTTGTTTTTTATGATATTTTGCATTGTACCATAGCCTAATAGCCAACGCTCATATTTGTAATAATTACTTGGGATATGTGTGTTGTTATCTGAAATTTCTATTGTTGTATAATCTTTAAATTGTTTCCAGCGAAAGCCCGCCGAAATGTTATGCTGTTTTATTTTGTACGAAGAGGCAAAATTGAACCCAATGTCGGGCGAATTGATTTTCGCACGAGGGTCTAACTCATACCTATATTTTTCTACCAAATTATACACTGCCGAAATTTCTGCATTCCAATTGGGCAAAATAGGGAAAATAATTCCGCCTTTGAGGTTGTACTGCTGGGCGTTCCATTTTGCGCCACGTTGTACGCTTTTGTAGTGAGGAGAAGGCATTATCCCGTTGGGTTGTACTTCATACATTGAGATATTCCATTTTTTTTCGTCTTGGTAAATACGTTGAATGTTAAAATCTCCATAAAAAACAAGATTTTTATATTGGAAATAGCCTTTGGTACGAATACCAAAATCTGTTTGTGCGCTTTTCTCTTGTCCAAGACGGAAATTTCCTTCTTCTCTGTTTAAGAAAAGAGAAGATTGTGTAAAATTTTGCATTGGCAGATGATAGAAAAATATTGGGTTTTGTAAATAATTTTCATACAACTGACCAAAAAAAGGCGTTTCTACATTGTAAGTTTGAGCAAAAGAAAATTTGGCAACCAACGCAAAAACGATAGAAAGATATTTTTTCATAACAAAAGGTTTCTATTAAAGATTACACTTTGCCGAAAGGAAAGACGACAAAGTGTAATAGTTTTTATAAAAGACTTAGTTTAAACCACTTAGGTCTGGATCAACGTTAGGGTCAAAGTCGTTAGAAGAGTTGTTTGTATCTTGGTAAATAACTCTATTGCCGATGGTAGTTTTTACCTTACGGATAGCCGCTTTGGAAGTATATTGCCCTATTCCTTTTACTTCTCCTGCGTCAATATTATCAGGAAGGCGGTGAGCAATAGCACTGGTTTCTCTAAAATGTTGTAAATTAATTCCGTCAATAATTTGAGAAATAGGAATTTGAACATTTCCAGCTTCAACAGTAGCTGTTGAAGAAAGGACAGGTCTTTTTACTCTTGGGTAAGAGTCTATTTCCGCTTTGGTAGCTTTTACAATAGCCCAAGCCTCTCTTCCCATAACATCTAAGATTAAGTCTCTTTGCCCACTAACTTTATGATAAACAAGCATATTTGTGGCAGGAGTATCTATATCTGTATCAAGAGCTCTAACCCCAGGAACATCACCGTAGTATGCTTCAAATTGAGCTTTGCTAAGGTCTATGGTAAGGTCAGGGTTTTTTACTTCTAATGGCTTACCTTCGGTTGTAGTAATAGGAGCTTTGTGGTTAAGAGCGGTTTGTGCTACGAAAACGGATTTACCAGCTTCTAACGGGTATTGTTCTCCTGAGCCAGGGAAAGCGATGATTTCTTGTGAAAAGATATATTTTGTATTGGCATTAGCAGCGTCTTGTACGCCTTCTCCTTGCGACCAGTCAAGTTGCCCATTAGATTGATAAATAGATTGGGTAGAGCTTCTTGCCGCAGTGTTATTTCCTGCTACTCTTACCAAGCAAAGCCCATCTAAGTAAATAGTTTGGTTACTATTATTATAAATTTCTATAAATTGGTCTCTAAACATAGCACCAGATCGTACGTCAGACCCTTGGTAGTAAATTTGTTTAATAACCAAATCACCTATTTGTGCAGCTTGCAAGGTAATGAGTTGGCTAGCTTGGTTGGCAGTAATAGTAACGTTGGATAAACTTCCGTTAAAGGTAGCTTCTTGGGCAAAACCTGTAATAGGTTCGGCAGTTTCTGCGGTTAGCTCTTTGGAAGCGTTAATGTTATACGTACCAGCGGGCAAAGTTGTAGAGGCTTTTCCTTCGGTGTTGGTGGTAGCCTCATAAGAAGATCCTGTCTCTTGGTTTAGGAGAGTTATTTTAACACCTTCTGCGGGTTGGTTATTAAAATCTTTGCCATAGGTTACTTCCATTTGGTAAGTAACTTGCTGTACAAAGTTATCATCGCTGTTGTCTTTGTTACACGCCCAAAACAAAGCGGTAACACTTAGTAGAGTTACAATTTTTCTCATTGTAGAATTATTTATTTGAAATTAAATTTTTATTAAAAAGCATATTTGGCACTAGCCCCAAAATTGATAGTGCTGTTATAGTATTGGGTGAGGTTATTAACGGTTATTCGTGGTCGGTAGTCCAAGAAATTGGTAACATAAAGGCTAAGACTAAGCCCATTGGTCATTTCTTTGGTAAGGCGCAAATGGAAATTGTGGTACATAGGTATTCTTGCTCCTGAGCTGTTGGCACCTAACGTTCTCCACAAGTCGCTATAAGTAGTATCTTGTGGGTTGGCTATCGGGATAATTTCCCCTTTGGGCGAAACGTATGCAAAAGGGTAAATATTTTTTGGCTCACTTTTGGAAAAACTATATGTAAATTGTTCCGCAGTAAGCGAAATAAGTAGCCCAAGCTGTGAGATGTGGTGGGTGGCGGTAAGCCTAAACGATAATCGCTCTGCCATAGAACCTTCGTTGTGGTAAAGCCCGTGTATGTACTCTTGTTCCAAGTCGTTAGTGTTTTTTTGGTAAGTATAAGAAGCATTTTTGCTATTGGTATGGTAATAACTTCCTACCAAAGAGAAATTGGTGTTTATTGCTCTGATTTTCTTGAAGTTAGCAATTATTTCCACGCCCTTATCTCGGGTTTCTTGGTTGTTGTTGGGCAGGCTATAATGTTGTACAATATTACGATAGCCCGTTACGCTATAAGTAGGCGGGGTCGTGGTATTAGTTGCCCCAAATTGCACTTCTGGGAATAAAAAAGAAACGAATTTTTCTTCGGAGCTAAAACTATCAAAAGAATGATTGTAAAATGCGGTTAAAGAAATTTTCGCAAAACGAGTATCAATATCAGTTCCTAATTCATATTTCCACGATTTGGCGGGCTTCAAATCTACTTTTTCTATTGGGAAAACATAGGTTTGGATAAGGTTCATTGAATAATAATTGGTACGAATGTCTCTTATCAAGAAATCAAAATATTTATCACCTGGGAAACGATTGGCAAGCGAAGGAGCTTTGGTAGCCATACCCAAGCCACCACGTATTTTTACTTTTTTGCTAATTTCGTAAGCAGAATTAATACGTGGGCTAAATGAATAAAATCCGTTTTGGTTCTCTACCCGAAAGCCCAAATTGAGTGATGCCGTTCTACCAGAATCGAACTTATAACTTAAATTATCTTGGAAATAAAACGCCAACAGCCTACTTGGTATAACATATCTTTTAAAATTCAGCCCGCGCACGCCTTGCTCTCCCGAGCTATTTCCTGAAAGGGAAGACTGCGTAGAGGCACTACTGGTATCATATACTTTTCCTTCGCCTATGTTGTGGCTGTAATTAAAACTAATCCCCGCCGAAATAAGTTGTCGTAATTTATTATGTTGAATATTTTTTTCTACAGAAAATTGCGCATTGATGTTAATAGGCTCCCCGATGGTTCTTTCTTGGCTCATATAAGCTGCGGGCGTGTAAAGACCTTCATACAAAGAAGTTTCGGTAGCGGTAGGTACAGGTCGCCCTCCCATATTTACGAAATAAAACCTCGTATCGTCTTGGTAAGAGTAAGAGCCTCCTGTTTGTAAGTTTATTCTATCTATCCAACGAGAGTCTAACTGCCAATTGGCACGATTGTTAAAGCTCCACGAATAGTCAATACGCTTACGGCTACTTTGTACATCGCTGTTGAGTTCCAAATCTTTTTTGTCATCATCAATATTACTTCGGTAATTGATAGATAATGAGTTACGGAATTTGCTTTGCTTTTCGTACGTCCAAATTGCCGAAGTAGTAATTCGATCAAAACCAGCCATTGACTGTGTTGGGTTTTCGTTAGAGTTAAGATAATCTAACGAAATACTGAGTTTTCCTATTTTTTCAGACAAGAGAAAACCTTTATTTAAGGAAAGAGATTGCCCTCCTCCGCGCATTTGTCCATTTATTTGTAGCGGATATTGTCCTGCTTTTCGCTCAATAAGCACCAAACCCGTTGTGGCATTTCCGTATTTGGCATCGGCTATACCCGTAACTACTTCTATACGTTCAATATTAGTTGTAGGTATAGAACGTAGGTCAATTCCTGTATTTACAGAAGAATAGCCTGTTGTGTTAGAACCATAAGCGTTATAAGTTTGCATATTTTCGTCATTGGAGAGTTGCATATCATCTACAATAAATGAAAAACCGAAACTATTATCGTTAGAAGCTCTTGCTGTACGAATATTATTAATAATGTTTGGCGAATTTAAAGAAGGCGGTTTTATAGTTTGCCCGGGCAATTGTTGCAACACATCTGTAAGAGAAAATGTCTGGAATTGGCTAATAGCATATTTGTCCAAAACGATAGCCGAGCTGGTTTCATCTTTTGCTTTGGTAGCAGTAACTACCACTTCATTGAGGCGTAGGTTTTCATCTTTAAGAGCTACACGCAAGGTAGTGCTTGCCCCTTTTATGGTACGGCGTTCCATTCCGAGAAAGCTAAATTCCAACTCATATTCTTTATAAAAAGGAATAGAAAAGTTTCCTTTTTCATCTGTAATAGCCCATTTGTTTGTTTTTTTATCAACTACGGTAACCCCTTGTATTGGGTTTCTGTCCGAATCAATAACAATACCTGAAACTTTTTGATTTTGGGAAAAAGAAGAAAAAGAAACCCAAAAAAGTATAAAAAAACAGAATAATTTCATTCACCAACTAATTTCTGTGGGCAAATATATCAATTTAATTTCATTAAAAACAAGAAAATTAATAAATTTTAAGTTTATTTAGATTTTTTATATATTTTTGCAAACGGAAAAGATATTAAACTTTCTTAAAAATTTGTCTTTGTTAGTAAAAAATACGAAATTTGTCCGTTTTAAATTGCTTCGCCAAATGAATAGAAAAATAGGCTTTTTGTGGGTATGCTTGGCGGTTTTTGTTTCCGCTTGTAAGGAAAAACAACCAGAAGTAAAAGAAGAAATTAAGCCAGAACCTATTCCTGTGTATGAATATGGTTTTAATATAGCAGAATATAAAATAGTAAAAGATACGGTAAAAAAGGGAGATACTTTCGGGAAAATACTCAATGACCATTATATTTCTCCTAAAAAAGTATTTGATATTTCAGAAATGGGAAAAGATATTCTTTCTCCAAAAGATTTTCGTATTGGGCAACCTTATGCGCTGGTTTTTCATAAAAATACGCCCGATTCGTTGGATTATTTTATCTATCAGCCCAATTTGACGCACTTTGTGAAAGTCCATCTGAAAGATTCTCTTTTTGTAGAGAAAATAGATAGAAAAATTACCATTATTGAAAAAGAAGGTGGCGGATACATAAAAAGTAACCTCACCGAAGACGTTATCAAAGCAGGAATGTCTTTCTCGGCAGCTTATACTCTCTCTCAAATTTTTGATTATACGATTGACTTTTTTCACTTACAAGAAGATGATAAGTTTAAAGTAATTTATGACGAACGCTATGTAGATGATACCATTTACGCAGGTTTGGTAAGAGTGAAAGCCGCTTATTTTGAACACAAAGGAAAACCTTTCTATGCCTTTAATTTTGAAACAGATACCATTAACCATAAATGGGGATATTATGACGAAAACGGGAATATGATGAAGCGAATGTTCTTAAAAGCTCCGTTAGATATCTTCCGAATTACCTCTCGTTTTGGTATGCGTTATCATCCTGTTCTCCACCGAATGAAAGGGCATTTCGGTACAGACTATGCCGCCCCAACAGGTACGCCTATCCGTGCCACAGCAAACGGAACCGTTACCCAAGCAGGTTTTACCTCTGGCAACGGAAATTATGTGAAAATACGACACAACAAAACCTATGAAACACAATATTTGCATATGTCTAAAATTATTGCCAAAAAAGGACAATATGTATCACAAGGAGATATTATTGGCTTAGTCGGTAGTACGGGGCTTGCCACTGGTCCTCACGTGTGTTATCGTTTCTGGAAAAATGGGCAACAGGTAGATCCGCTCAAAGAAGTTCTCCCAGAGGCTGTCCCGATTGATGATAAACTAAAACCTCGTTACTTAGAATATATTGCACCACTCAAAGCGCAGTTAGATGCCGTTCCATACACCAAAGTGGAAAGTATAGGTGAAGTACAAGCAGATAATGAAAATGATACTCAAATAAAAGATTCTATTAATTAAAGTAAAACCAAAGAGTAAAAAACTCTTTCTTAAAAATAAAAAATATGTTATCCTCACAAAATCCTACCAAAACAAAAGCGTGGCGAGCTTTGTACGTACATTATGAAGCTACCAAAAATATTACATTGCAACAGCTTTTTGACCAAGACCCTAACCGAGCAAAAGATTATACCATAAAATGGGAAGATTTTCTGGTAGATTATTCTAAAAATAATATTGATAAAACCTCACGCGATTTATTATTAGACCTCGCCCAAGAGTGCCACCTGAAAGAAGCTATTGAAAAATACTTTACAGGAGTAGCCATAAACGAAACCGAAAACAGAGCCGTTCTGCACACCGCTTTGCGTTCTTTCGAGAAAGAAATTCTTGTAGATGGCAAAAATATTATCCCTGAAATAGAAGAAGTAAAACAAAAAATGAAAACGTTTTCTGCCGAAATAATCAGCGGAGAACGCAAAGGCTACACAGGCAAACCTTTTACCGATGTCGTAAATATTGGTATCGGCGGGTCAGATTTGGGCCCCGTAATGGTTTGCGAAGCACTGAAATTCTATAAAAATCATCTTAACATTCACTTTGTTAGTAATGTAGATGGCGATCATATTCACGAAGTTATCAAACACCTGAACCCAGAAACAACACTTTTTGTTATTGTATCCAAAACTTTTACCACCTTAGAGACACTTTCCAATGCTTTGACTATCAAAAAATGGTTCTTAAAAAATGCATCTGAGAAAGATATTGCCAAACACTTCGTTGCCGTTTCTACCAATTTAGAAAAAATAGCAGAATTTGGCATCGCTTCTGAAAACGTATTCCCGATGTGGGACTGGGTAGGCGGTCGTTTCTCTCTTTGGAGTGCTGTGGGGCTAACTATCGCTCTTTCTGTCGGTTATGATAATTTTGAAAAACTCCTAAAAGGAGCAAACGAAATGGACAACCATTTCCGAAATACCGATTTCTCTCAAAACATTCCGGTTATTTTAGCTTTGCTAACCATTTGGTATAATAATTTCTACAAAGCAGATACAGAAGCCATTATCCCTTATACACAATACTTGCACCGCTTCCCTGCTTACTTACAACAAGGAATAATGGAAAGCAACGGAAAATCTATTGACCGAAACGGAAAAAAAGTAGATTACCAAACAGGAACTATCATTTGGGGCGAACCAGGAACCAACTCTCAACACGCTTTCTTCCAGCTTATCCATCAAGGAACTAAGAAAATCCCGACCGATTTTATTGGTTTCAAAGAATCTTTATATGGCGAAAAAGATCATCATAATAAACTAATGGCAAACTTCTTTGCCCAAACCGAAGCCCTTCTTAAAGGAAAAACTCCCGAGCAAGTGCTCCAAGAAATGGGCGATAAAGTAAATGATTATCTTATCCCTTTCAAATCTTTTGAAGGAAATAAACCAACCACCACTATACTTATTGACAGATTAACGCCTAAAAGTTTAGGAAAACTCATCGCTCTTTATGAGCATAAAATATTCGTGCAAGGAGTAATTTGGAATATTTATAGCTATGACCAATGGGGCGTAGAGCTTGGCAAACAACTCGCAGGAAACATTCTTAATGACTTCAAAAACGAGAAACAAAGCCCACACGATAGTTCTACTCAACAACTCATCAAGGCATATAAACATTAATTATAAAATACAATACCAAACCATCGGTAACATTAAATAACAATCCGTACAAGATAAAAATAATAAAATGAAATATAAACGAATATTGCTTAAACTAAGCGGAGAAGCCCTTATGGGCGGAAGACAATACGGAATAGACCCCGCACGATTGAAGGAATATGCCACCGAAATCAAAGAAGTAGTAAAACAAGGCGTGGAAGTTGCCATCGTTATTGGAGGAGGTAACATATTCCGTGGAGTAGCTGGCGCAAGTAACGGAATGGATAGAGTACAAGGCGATTATATGGGAATGCTCGCCACCGTGATTAACTCTTTAGCCCTTCAAAGTGCCTTGGAAGACGAAGGCATTTACACACGATTGCAAACCGCCATAAAAATGGAAGCAATTGCCGAACCATTCATAAAACGAAGAGCCGTAAGACATTTGGAAAAAGGAAGAGTCGTTATTTTTGGTGCCGGAACAGGAAACCCTTATTTCACCACCGATTCCGCAGCTGTTTTACGTGCTATTGAAATTAACGCAGATGTTATCCTTAAAGGAACACGAGTAGATGGTATTTACACTGCCGACCCCGAGAAAGACCAAAACGCCGTTAAGTACGACCATATCACATTCGACGAAGCCATTGACAAAAACTTGAAAGTTATGGATATGACCGCCTTCACCCTTAGCCAAGAAAACAAACTCCCTATCATCGTGTTTGATATGAATAAAAAAGGAAACCTTGCCAAAGTAGTCGCAGGAGAAAACATCGGTACTATCGTTAATATCTAAGAATACGTTTTTTTTACCATAATTAATAATTTATTATTTTTAAGCATCTGAAAAGATGCTTTTTCCTTTTTATATATTTTATGAAAAACATTCTTATTCTATTGATTATCAGCTTTTCTTTTCTAACAACAAAAGCACAAAACCTAAACCAAAAACCTAATATAATTATCTTCTTGGTTGATGATATGGGCTGGCAAGATACTTCCCTGCCTTTTTGGGATAAACGAACTCCCAATAATTCTATTTACCGAACACCTAATATGGAACGATTAGCCGCTGGCGGAATAAAATTTACACAAGGATATGCTGCCGCTATTTGTTCGCCAAGTAGAATAAGCCTCATTACAGGTACAAATGCCGCTCGGCATAGAGTAACGAACTGGACGCTACATAGAAATACTCCTACCGATGTAAAAGATTCTATTTTACTACCTCCACAATGGAACGTTAATGGTGTAAGCCCTATTTCCGATGTTCCTCGCACGTATTACGCAACTCCTCTGCCTCAAATTCTAAAAGATTCAGGATATTATACTATATGTATAGGAAAAGCGCATTTCGGAGCAACAAATACGATAGCTGAAAATCCTCTTCGGTTAGGTTTCCAAGTAAATGTCGCAGGTCACGCAGGAGGTGGATTAGCAAGTTATACAGGTCTTACTAATTTCGGAAACCGAGAAGATGGTCGCCCACAATCTCCGTTTGCTATCCCAAATCTTGAAAAATATTGGGGGAAAGATATTTCAGTTACCCAAGCTCTTACGCAAGAAGCCCTAAACGCTTTACAACATCGCCCGAAAGATAAACCTTTCTTCCTATATCTTTCTCATTATGCCGTACATACCCCAATAGAAGAAGACAAACGTTTCATAGATAACTATAAAGACAAACCAATTGACTCAATAGAAAAACGATATGCTTCAATGATAGAAGCAATGGACAAAAGTCTTGGCGATGTGTTAGATTATCTTAAAGAGAATGCCTTAGAAGAAAGTACGTTTATCTTATTCCTTTCTGATAATGGCGGACTTTCTGCGGTAGCTCGCGGAGGCGTTAGAGACACGCACAATTATCCTCTACAAAGCGGAAAAGGTTCTGCCTATGAAGGAGGAATACGCGTTCCTGTTATCGCTTCTTGGAAAGGGCATATCCCGTCAAATGAACAATCTTCCCAGCCTATTATCATAGAAGATATTTTCCCTACCATTTTAGACATAGCCAATGTACAGCCTACCCATCTTCCTCAAAAGATAGACGGGCAAAGTTTTTTCTCTGCGCTAAAAGGAGAAAGAAAGAATAAAAAGCGTTCTTTGTTTTGGCATCTTCCGAATAATTGGTATAACGTAGAGGGAAATGGTTACGGAGCTTCTACAACTATCCGAGAAGGAGATTGGAAATTAATATATTTCCATAAAACAGGAGAGAAACAATTATTTAATATCCGAAAAGATATTTCAGAAACCCGAAACCTTGCAAAAGATTATCCAAGAAAAGTAAAACGTCTCTCTAAAAAAATGAATACATATCTAAAAGAAACCAAAGCACAATTGCCTATCCGCAAAGATACCCAAAAAGAAATTCCGTATCCTTAATGAAGTGTTTTAGTAAGAATTATAAATTTTCTTAGTAGAATATGAATAAAAATAGTAAGAATATCTCTCATTCTATCTGGAATGAATACTATTCTTAGTAGAATGAAAGATATTCTATCAAGAATGGGTGTATTCTTTAATGGAATGTGCGTATTCTTTCATAGAATGAATATGTTCTTAGTAGAATGATAGTAATTCCATTAAGAATGATAGTATTCTTTAATAGAAAAATCGTTTTTATTAGTGAAAATAAATATATTCTTCTTAGAAAAGTATATATTATAGGTAGAATGAATAGAGTTCTTTTTAAGAAATAATAAAGTATAGATAAATATAGTAAAAACTAATATAATCATAAATCATAATATAATGAATGCAGTTAAAGTAAATCTATTTTTATTAGCAGTTTTAAATTCTTTTAATGTATTCTCACAATCTTTATCAAAAAGTGATAAAGAATATATTGGAGGAGAGTATCTCAACAAGAAATTTATCAAAGCAATAGAAAAAATAAAGCCCAACCCAGACAAAGTGCAAAGTACCGAAGGAATGGTAAATATAAAAGGAGGAATATTCCAAATGGGCGGAGATATTCCTGAGAATTACAAAGAAATGGAAGATACTTCTTTACCGCAAGGTGATGAATTTCCAAAGCACAAAGTACAGGTTAATGATTTTTATATGGATACCCACGAAGTAACTATAAAAGAATATATGGAATTTGTACAAGCAACAGGTTACAAAACCACTGCGGAATATGATTTGAACTGGAAGGAAATGAAAAAACAGCTTCCCAAAAGTACGAAAAAGCCGAATAAAAAAATGCTAAAAGCAGGGGCGTTAGTGTTCAAGTATCCTAAACAAGAGGTAAGCAAGAATGATTTTTCGGATTGGTGGATATTTGTTAAGGGAGCAAGTTGGAAAAATCCTGATGGTGAAAATAAAGATTTACAAGCTATTCTGAACCTTCCTGTAACTCAAATATCTTGGTACGATGCTCTCGCTTATGCTCGGTGGGTAGGAAAACGCCTCCCGACAGAAGCTGAATTTGAATACGCAATGCGCTCAGGACAAGAAAATACTATTTACACTTGGGGGAATGATAGAATAGATGCCAAAACAAAAAGACAAGGTAATTTCTGGCAAGGACAATTTCCTTATCATAATACCTCAGAAGATGGGTATGAATTTTTAGCTCCCGTTGGGCAATTTCCACCTAACGGATATGGTTTGTATGATCTTGCCGGGAATGCTTGGGAATGGACAAGTGATTGGTATAGCCCTTTTTATTATGAACAATTAAAAAAAGAAGGTGGAACGGCAGTCAATCCACAAGGTCCATTAAAAAGTATAGAAATTCTGAACCCTAAGGAAGCAAGTAAAGTAATACGCGGAGGTTCTTTTTTGTGTAATGAAGGTTGGTGTTCTGGGTATCGTAATTCCCGAAGAATGCGCGTATCTCCCGACTCGGGTTTGCAACATTTAGGTTTTCGTTTAGTACGTGATGTTACACCAAAACAACCTTGATTTTGTTTTAGTTTAAATAGTTGAAATTCAATTATTTGTATAATAGGAAGAAAAAAAATACTTTTTTCTTTTGGTTTTTATAAAAAATATTTCTACTTTTGCAGTCTTAAATATTATAAAAAGTAAAATAATTTAATTTTATTTAGAAAAATAAACTATTTATATGGTTTTAAATAGAAAAAAGATAAACAAATTTCTACTTTTCTTTTCTAAAATAGAAAATAATTTTTAAAATATAAATCAAATGGATAATTTAAAAACAGCAACACAAGCATTACATTCGGGCTACAACCCACACGAGCACAACGGAGCGCAGGCGGTGCCTGTTTATCAAACTTCATCTTATGTTTTTGAAAACGCAGATGATGCCGCAGGAAGGTTTAATCTTTCTATTCCAAGATACATTTATACTCGTTTGAATAACCCAACGAATGACGTTTTGGAACAACGATTGGCAGCTATTGAAGGTGGAGTAGGAGCGGTGGTAACCTCATCGGGAGCGGCGGCTATTTCTACTACATTTTTGACGCTTTTGCGCACAGGGGAGCATATTGTGTCTTCCAATAGTTTGTACGGAGGCACGTACAATCTTTTGAATGTTACCTTGCCACGACTTGGGATAACTACCACTTTCGTTGATGCTAAAAATCCTGAGAATTTTGACAAAGCAGTACAAGAGAATACTCGTGCTATTTTTATAGAAGGGATAGGAAATCCGAAATTGGATATAACAGATATAGAAGCGATTGCTAAAATTGCTCAAAAGCATAAAATTCCGTTGATTGTAGATAATACAGTGGCTTCACCAGCGTTACTCAAACCGATAGAATACGGAGCGAATATTGTTATTCATTCTTTAACGAAGTATATTGGCGGTAATGGAACGTCATTAGGCGGAGTAATTGTTGATGGAGGAAATTTTGATTGGAGTAGCGGAAAATTCCCTGAATTTACAGAGCCATCTGCGGGTTATCACGGCTTAATTCTTCACGAAGCGTTGGGAAAATTCGCTTTTATTGCTAAAATGAGAATTGAAGGTCTTCGCGATTTGGGAACATCTTTAAGTCCTTTCAGTGCTTTCCAGATATTACAAAGTTTGGAAACATTGCCTATTCGTATTAAACAACATAGCCAAAATGCATTGGCTTTGGCAAAATGGCTGAAAGAACAAGAAGAAGTAGCGTGGGTAAATTATTTAGGTCTGGAAGACAATCCTTATAAATCCTTAGTAGATAAATATTTACCAAATGGACAAAGCGGATTGGTTACTTTTGGCTTAAAAGGAGGTTATCAAGCAGCGAAAAAAGTAGTAGATAATGTGAAAATATTTGCACTTTTAGCAAATTTAGGAGATACCAAGTCGTTAATCATTCACCCAGCAAGTACCACGCACCAACAATTAAATGAAGAAGCACAACAGCTAACAGGTGTAACACCAGATCTTATTCGTTTATCTGTTGGATTGGAAGATATAGAAGACTTAAAGAACGATTTAAAACAAGCTTTTCAAAAATAATTTTTAATCTTAAAAGAACAACGCCTCCCCAAAAGAGAGGCGTTTGTTTGGCAAATATATGGAAGAGATACTATCGTATGAAATAGATAATTACAAAACATCTTTTGGGGTGTATATCCCGAAGGTGTATGTTTATTATCAGGTGTTTGGTTGTCCGTTGGGCGAGGCTCCTGTGGTGGTTATTAATCACGCTTTTACAGGAAATTCTTTTGTAGCGGGCGAAAAAGGTTGGTGGGGACAGGCTGTTGGCGAAGAGAAAGTAATTGATACAAAAAAATATACCATTCTGTGTTTTAACATTCCTGGAAATGGTTACGGCTCTGCGGAGTTGAATATTTTACATAATTATCAGCACTGGGCAGCGGTGGATATTGCTCAAATATTTAACCAAACCATAACAGAACATTTTGGGCTGGAAAAAGTTTTTGCTCTTGTGGGCTGCTCCTTAGGAGGCGGAATAGCGTGGGAAATGGTTGTGCAAGAACCGCGTCTTTTTGAACATTTGGTAGCAATTTCTGCCGATTGGAAATCTACGGATTGGATTATTGGAAATTGTTTATTGCAAGAACAAATTTTGAATAATTCTACTCATCCGCTACACGATGCGCGTTTGCACGCTATGTTGTGTTATCGTTCGCCTCAGTCTCTGAAAATGAAATTTGAACGAACTACCAACACTTCGCAACAACTTTATAATGTAGAAAGTTGGCTTTTGCATCACGGAGAAAAATTGCACAAACGTTTTACGCTTTCCGCTTATAAATTAATGAATCAATTAGTAAAAACGATTGATATTTCCAAAGGGAAAGAAAGTTTTGAAGAAGCCGTTCAGCCAATAGAATCACACATTACGATTATTGGTACCGATTCGGATTTGTATTTTGTTCCGCAAGAGAACAGAGAAACGGCAGAAGAGCTAAAAAGAATAGGTAAAAGTGTAGATTATTACGAAATTCATTCCGTACACGGGCACGATGCTTTTTTGATAGAACATCAGCAATTGGAAGAATTTCTAAAAAATATTTTTCAATAAATAATTAAAAATCATAAAATATGAAAATATTAAAATTTGGAGGAAAATCATTATCCAACGAAGGAATAGAACAAGTAATACATATTATTCAATCTTCCTTAAATGAAAGAATAAGCGTAGTGGTTTCGGCACGAGGTAACGCAACCGATGAGCTATTGTCATTATTAGAAAAAGCATCTTTGGGAGAAGAATATACAGAAGATTTTAAAAAATTTAAACAATATCAAGAAAATAATTTTGGAATTTCTTTTTCAGACGAATTGCAACTGCTCGAAAAACTCTTGGAAGGCGTATCACTACTGAAAGATTACAGTCCTAAAACCAAAGATTTAGTATTGGCGCAAGGCGAACTAATGTCGGCTAAACTCATTACCGAGCTTCTCAAACGCAAAGGTGTGAAGAGTGTGTTCGTGGATAGTCGTACCATTTTTAAAACCGATGCAGTAGTAGGCAACGCACAAATCATCAATTCGGTATCCGAGAAAAACACCCAAGCTCTTTTTGCTACTATCCCAACCGATACCGTAGCCGTTGTTACAGGCTTTATCGCTTCCACCGAAAAAGGCGACACTACTACCTTGGGTCGCAATGGCAGTAACTACTCGGCTGCCCTTTTGGCTAACTACTTAGATGCTAACGAACTGCAAAACTATACCCACGTCGATGGTATTTTTACTGCTAATCCTGAGTTAGTACCCGAAGCAAAGATTATCCGTCATTTATCTTATGAAGAAGCCAATGAGTTGGCTAATTTTGGGGCTTCCATATTGCACGCTAAAACCATCATCCCGCTGATAGAAAAAGGGATTCCTTTGCGTATCAAGAACACTTTCAACAGTGAAGATGCTGGTACACTCATTCACCAAGAAAGCGTGCAAGAGGGTATCAAATCGATTTCGGTAATTAAAGACAATGCGCTTATTGTGATGGAAGGTCGCGGACTGTTGGGCAAAGTAGGGATAGATGCCCGTATTTTTAAATCGCTTGCCCAAAAGAATATCAGTGTGAGTATCATCTCACAAGGGTCGTCGGAACGCGGGGTAGGCTTGGTGGTAGCCTCCAAAGACGCTGAACTCGCCAAAGTTGCCATAGACGAGGAGTTCTCACACGATTTTTACACCAATGACGTGAGCAGTGTGAGCATCATAAAAGATGTAGCCGTGATTTCTATTGTAGGGCAACCACTGGCTACTTTTCACCACCCGTATAATGCCCTGATACGCAACCAAATCGTACCGTTGCTCATCAACAATGCCGTTACGGGAAAAAACGTGAGCTTGGTACTCAAAACCGAAAAGCTCCACAAGGCACTCAACGTTATTCACGGTGAAATCTTTGGGGTATCGCGCCGTATTAACTTAGTTATCTTTGGTAAAGGCACCGTTGGGGGTACACTTATTGAGCAAGTATTGGAAGCTCATAATCAAATTTTACAGCGCAAGAACATCAGTTTACGTATTGTTGCGATTGCTGATTCTCAAAAAATTCTGACAGAAGCACAAGGAATTGGTACTGATTGGAAAAAAACTTTTGCACATAAGGCAGTACCTTATACACTTGATACCTTACAACAATTTGTGGGAGAAAATCACTTAGAGAATCTCATTGCAGTAGATGTAACTGCTAGCAAGACTTTTGTAGACAATTATATTCCGCTTATCCAAAGTGGTTACGACCTCGTATCGGCTAATAAAATAGCTAATACTATCTCATTTAGTTTCTACCAAGAACTGCGCAAAACCCTCAAACAACACCAGAAAACTTACCTCTACGAAACCAATGTGGGGGCAGGCTTGCCACTGATAGACACGATCCGCCTCTTGCACCATTCGGGGGAGAATATCACTCGCATTAAGGGTATCTTCTCTGGAACGCTCAGCTATCTGTTCAATACCTTTTCAGCTGAGAACAAACCGTTTAGCGAGGTGCTCCAACACGCTATCAACAGTGGTTATACCGAACCAGACCCCCGTGAAGACCTCTGTGGCAATGATGTAGGGCGCAAATTGCTCATATTAGCCCGCGAGCTCGATTTGGGCAATGAGTTCAGCGACGTGAAGATACAAAACCTTATTCCTGAGCATCTGCGTGAAGGATCGGTGGAGGATTTCCTACAACGCTTAGACGAGTTCAACGCACCTTATCAGCAAATCAAAGAGGCACAAGCTCCCGACCACGTATTGCGTTATGTAGGCGACTTGCACGGTAATCTCGCCTCTACTGAAACGGTACAATTGGACGTATCACTTATATCCGTACCACGCAACAGTGCCCTCGGTCAGGTAAAAGGTGCCGATTCTATTTTTGAGATTTACACCGAATCGTACGGCGATAACCCTATCGTAATACAAGGTGCCGGTGCAGGAGCCTCCGTAACCGCACGCGGGGTATTTGGCGACATTTTGAGATTAGCAGAAAAATCTATCCATTAAGATTTTTTTATAAATAAATTTTCTTATATTTGCGCCGTTTTTATTAAAAATATTTTTTAAGAGATGAGAAAAATTGTACTTTTTTTAGCTACTATTTTGTTGAGCGTTGCTTGTAATTGTCCTCATAAAGAGCAAAATACAACCGTTTCAGAACAAAAAACAGAAAAAATTTCCCTTATTGGAGAAAAAGCTACACTTGTATATCCTTCGCTAACTGCGGAAGTACATTATATAAGTGAAAATGAAATTCATTGGAAAACCACAGATGACCAAGGGCAAGTAGCCGAACAGAAAAACACTTTGGTGTATAAACCAATAAATGCAACTCAGTTTTTTCTTAATTGGGTAGAAGATGACGGAACTACCGTAAGCCAAGTTATTGATACAGAGAAGAAAACTGTTTCGGCATTTCTTACCTATTCAGATGAAACAGGCAAGCGAATAGCACAATTCTTAGAAGGAACTTTTCAAATTAATAAATAAAATTATTTAATCATAAAATAACGTAAAATGAAAAAGATTTTATTCGCATTAACTTGTGCATCTGTATTTTATGCAAATGCACAAGAATTGCCAACC
Source organism: Capnocytophaga sp. (assembly GCA_030530525.1). GTDB lineage: Bacteria > Bacteroidota > Bacteroidia > Flavobacteriales > Flavobacteriaceae > Capnocytophaga. The sequence continues at coordinate 44,404 of JAUMUT010000003.1, forward strand.
GAAAATGTAGATAATTCTTCAGAGAAAAAACTTTATACTTCTAGCAATAAAGGAAAATTCTTCATTTTTTGGGGAGGAAACAGAGGTTACTATACCAATTCGGATATCCAATTTAAAGGGAATGGCTATAATTTTACATTGCACGATGTGGAAGCCGTAGATAAACCCAAAGGTTGGCATATTGATTATATCAATCCTACCAGAATAACTATTCCGCAAACCAATGCCAGAATAGGATATTATATTAATGATAAATATTCTATTTCCTTTGGAGTAGATCATATGAAATATGTGATGGTACAAGACCAAGTAGTGAAAATGTCAGGGCAAATCAATGGTTTAGGAACTTCTCACGACGGAGTTTATGATAATACAGACAAAACGCTAACCGAAGATTTCCTTACTTTTGAACATACCGATGGGCTTAATTATGTACTTGTGGAAGGCTCGCGCACGGATGATATTTCTAAACTTTTTGGTATTCGTAACACCGATATTTTTCAAGTAAATCTTACCGAAGGAATTGGAGCAGGAATACTTTACCCAAAAACCAATACCAAATTACTCAACCAAGACCGATATGATGAATTTCATATTGCAGGCTACGGAGTAAGCGCAAAAGCAGGTTTGCATTTAACTTTCTTAAAACATTTTTTGATTATTGGAGAACTAAAAGGAGGTTATATTAATATGTATGATATCCGAACTACCAAACATAGTTCAGACACTGCAAGCCAAGACTTTTTCTTTTTCCAAACCATTCTTGCTATCGGGGCTATTTTCCGTTTGTAAAATAAAAGTTGTAATTAAAAAAATAAATTGTATCTTTGCACTTTAAAATTAGTTATATGAAAAAAATATTTTTCGGAGCTATAATGGCTTTCTTGCCATTGAGCATATTCGCACAAGAATATAAAAACGAGGTAAAACTCAACGTATTAAACGCTATTATTAATCCTTCTATTGAAATAGGATATGAGTATTATTTAGATGATAATCAATCCGTTGATGCAGAGTTGTTCTTTTTGGATAAATTTTCTTACTGGCCAAAAGAAGGCGGAAAGTTCAATGCTTTTAGCTTCAAAGTAGGTTATAATTATTACTTCAACTCCATAGATGAAGAAGGTTTTTATGTGAATCCTTTCATAAAGGCACGTTTTGGCGATTGGACAAAAGACAACGAAGTTAAAAAGTTAGATGCTTTTATCTTCGGTGTAGGAGCAGGCTATTCTTGGGTGTTCAACAATAAATTTGTCGTTGCACCTTATGTTAATATTGCTAGAAATTTCAGCTCTGCTGTAAATGATGAGTATTGGGCAATAGAGCCTAATGCAGGTATCCGTTTCGGGTTCAGATTTTAGAAGTTGTTTAATTCTGTTATAATGATAAAAATTCTCTAAGCATTTGTTTTAGAGAATTTTTGTTGTTTATATTTTAATAAACAATATAGAAATACCTGAAAAACAACGTTTTGTAAAAAATATTTTTATGATGAAAAAAAACTAAAAAAAAATATTTTTTTGTTTTGTGTATAAAAATATTTTTATATCTTTGCCCAAAATTAAAAAGATAATATTTATGAGCACACCAGTAAATACAGAAGTAGCTTGGGATAAGTCCAAAACTATTATGAGTAAAACCGATGCAAAAGGTACTATTGAGTATGTAAATCAGGTATTTATGGACGTAAGTGGCTATACAGAATCAGAGCTAATAGGGAAACCTCATAGCGTAATTCGCCACCCAGATATGCCTAAAACAATATTCAAAATCCTTTGGGATAATATTCAAAAAGGGATTAATTTTCACGCAATAGTTAAGAATATGGCAAAATCAGGAGAATACTATTGGGTGATTACAGATTTTGATATTATCAGAGACCCAAGCGGGCAAATTATCAATTATATGGGACGCCGAACTTCTGTGCCTACTCAAACAATTGAAAAATATATTGCTCCATTGTATCAAAAAATTCTACAAGTAGAACAAGTAGGAGGCATTGAAGCAGGAGAAAAATATTTTGAACAATTTCTAAAAGAGCAAGGTAAAGATTATTTAACCTTTATAGAAGATGTTATCTTAGAATTTAGATAGTCTTTCTGAAAAAAGCAAACAGTAGGAATGTACTATGTTTCTGCTGTTTTTCTTTTTGAAATATAAGATAAAGGGTATATAAAATTAAAAATTAAGAAATTTTAGTTTTTATTAAAGTAAAAAATAAGCTATTTTTTGGAGCTATAAGAAAAAAATCAGATTTTATTTTTACAGAAAAGATAAAAAACTAAAATATAGATAAATAAAAATCCTTTTTTAACAGCAATAAAAATATTGTTAATAACTTTTATTGAAAAAGTGTATAAAAGAGAGTTGAATATTAATTTGTTGATTTACAATTAGTTGTGAGAGTCGAAAAAGAGTTTTTCTCTCTTAAAAGATGAATTTTTTGATAAAAATAAAATATATTTTAATATAAAAATTTGCTGTTAAAAGAAATTTATTTACATTTGACCCCTGAAAAATATTGTTAGATATGATATTGAAACTAAAAAAATTAACACTCGCAGTGGTTTCTTCTTTAATATTAGTTGCTTGCGGTGGCGGTGGTGATAGAGGAGAATTGGTAGGTGTTAAAGGAAAACACTGGAAACAACCAAAACCTTATGGAATGACCTTAATTCCTGGGGGAGCATTTATTATGGGTAATTCAGACTATGATAAAGCCCATTCTGAAGATGCGCCTACAAAAACGGTTACCGTTAGCCCTTTTTATATGGATGAAACAGAGATTACCAATAGCGAATATCGTCAATTTGTAAATTGGGTAAGAGACTCTATCGTTCGTCAAAAATTGGCAGTAATGGCAGAAGAAAGTGGGCAATCTGCTGGCTCTGAAGGAATAGGTCAGTTCGCATTTTTAGACCAAGAACCAGATAAATTAAATGCATATGACAAATATATGTATGAAAATTATGGTGATGGTAAAGATGGCGTGCAGACACGTAAAATCAATCGTAAAGCAAAATTGATTTGGGAAAAAGAAAAATTTCCTGACGAGTACTATGTAGAGGTTATGGACTCTATGTATGTTCCATTAGAAGAAATGTATAATGGAAAACGACCACTAAAAGTAGAAAAATTAGTTTTCAAATATCAATGGATGGATATTGAAGCAGCTGCTCGTTCTAACAAAGGAGGCCGTAAAGACTTTATTAAGGAAGAAATTGTTAAAATTTACCCAGATACTACGGTTTGGATTAAAGATTTTGATTATTCATACAACGAACCAATGCATAATGAATATTTTTGGCACGAAGCCTATTCAGAATATCCTGTTGTTGGAGTGTCTTGGAAGCAGGCAAAAGCTTTTTGCGAATGGAGAACTATTTACAAAAACGCTTATCAAAAATCTAAAAAACAAAAAGAAACCAACTCTTTCCGTCTTCCTACTGAGGCAGAATGGGAGTTTGCAGCTCGCGGAGGCTTAGAAGGAGCTACATATCCTTGGGGAGGGCCTTATACGACGGATAGTAAAGCGTGTTTTATGGCAAACTTCAAACCACTTCGTGGAGATTATGCAGCAGATAATGCTTTGTATACCGTAGAAGGAAAATCTTATGCACCTAATGGGTATAATCTATACAATATGGCGGGGAATGTTTCAGAATGGACAAATACATCTTATGATTCCAATTCTTATGAATATATGTCTTCAATGAATCCGAATGTTAATGATCAAGAGAACAAAAGAAAGGTAATACGTGGAGGTTCTTGGAAAGATGTAGCTTATTATACACAGGTTAATACTCGGGATTATGAATATCAAGATTCTGCACGTAGTTATATAGGCTTCCGTACTGTTCAAAGTTTAATGGGAGTAAGAAATACAGTTCGTAAAACGGGCGATTTAACAAATAGAAGATAATTAAAAATAAAACATAAATAAATTAAAAATTAAAATCGATTAAAATGGCAAAATCAAAAGCAGCAAAAAAAATCATGAATATGGTTTATGGTCTTGGAGCATCAGTGGTTATTATTGGTGCATTGTTTAAAATTCTTCACTGGGAACTTGATTTAGGTTTCGTAAAATTAGGAGGGGGAGCTCTATTGGCTATTGGTTTGGTTACAGAAGCACTTATCTTCGCTATTTCTGCTTTCGAGCCTGTTGAAGAAGGATATGATTGGGCAGTAGTATTCCCTGAATTGGCAGGTGGTCAGCCTCGTCAGTTAGGTTTTGCAGGAGAGCAAACTCAAATAGCTCCTAAGTCTAATGCAGAAATACAAGCCGTAAAAGAATCGTTATCTGAAAAATTAGATGGAATTTTAAAAGAAGCAAAAGTAGATGCAGAATTAATGCAATCTTTGGCAAGAAGTATTCGTAATTTTGAAGGAGCAGCAAAAGAAATTGCACCTGTTGCCGATGCTATGGCTTCTACTCATAAATACGGAGAAGAATTATCACGTGCAGCTACACACTTAGAGTCTTTAAATTCTTTGTATAGAATTCAGTTGGAAAGAACAGAATTACAAGTAAATGCACAAGAAGGAATGGTGGATAATCTTAATTCACTAAATGCACAAGTAAATTCATTTAAAGATCATTTGAAATCACTCAATGCAGTGTATGGAGGAATGCTATCTGCTATGGGAGGTGCTCGTTAATAACTCACATTCTATTAATTTAAATTTAAGATTAAGAAATGGCAGGAGCAAATACACCACGACAAAGGATGATTAACCTGATGTATCTGGTATTCATCGCGATGATGGCTCTCAATATGGGAAAAGAAGTTTTAAGCGCATTCGGTCTTATGAATGAAAAACTTCAAGCCTCTAATGAGCGCTATCAGGTAACCAATGAGCAAATATTAGGCGAATTAGAGAGAAAAGAACAAGAAAAGCCAGAGGAATACAAAATTCCTTTGGAAAAATCTCGAAAAGTGAAAGAACTTTCCGATCAGTTCTATTCATATTTATCTTCTCTAAAAGATGATGTAATGTCTCAAGCGGAAGATAAACAAGATTATCAAGTAATGGATAAATCAGATTTCTTAGATGAGAAATTTTTTCAAGGAGATAATCTTAAGCCACAAGGGAAAGAGTTCTTAGATAATGTAATTAATTATCGTACAGAGCTTATCGGGCTTTTAGGAGATAAAGATGAAGCTCTTAAAACTACTATTAATGAACGTTTCTATACAGGAGATGAGAATAACAGAGTAAAAAATAGAGAAGGAAATATGCTCAATTGGGTAAATTATAACTATGAAGGATTTCCTTATATAGCAGCAGTTACTAAGTTTTCTCAAATTCAGTCTGACATTCGCCAAACCGAGCAAGACTTTTATAAAGCAATGTTGGGTGAAAAAATGAAAGATGAGCTATCAATGAGACACTATACTACATTGTTAGAACAATCTCGCGGAGCTTACTATCAAAACCAACAATTTGACGGAGCTATTGTACTTGGTCGTAAAGATAATTCTACTAAACCTAAACGAGTAGAACTTACCTTAGATGGTAGAAAATTAAATGAATCTGAATACGAAGTAGCAGAAGGAAAAATTAAGCTAAAAGTTAATACAGGGGGGGTAGGAGAGCATAAAATAGCAGGAACTCTTTACTATGAGCAAGATGGAGAAGAAACCCCTGTGGAAGTAGCTCAACAATTTACAACTATTCCAAAACCTAATGAAGCTGTAATTTCAGCAGATAAAATGAATGTTGTTTATCGTGGAGTATCTAACCCAATGACAATTTCTATGCCAGGTGTGCCTGATAACCAAATTACAGCATCAGCACCAGGGCTTACCAAAAAAGGAGGTTCAAGCTATGTAATGAATCCAGGCTCAGGAAGCAATGAAGTAACTATTAATGTTACAGGTACTATTGAAGGTCAAAAATTTACATCCTCTAAAAAATTCCGTATAAAAGGCTTGCCAAAACCAGAAGGAGCTATTTTACGAACAACAGGAGCTGTTAAATTAGCAAAACAAAACATCATAGCAGGAGAGGTTTCTGTTGCATATAATGATTTTGATTTTGATTTAACAACAAAAGTGAATTCTTTCCGTATTTTAGTGCCAGGACAGCCAAGCGTTGTTGTGCAAGGGAATAGAGTAAGTGCAAGCCCTGCGGCAACAGCAGCTGTTAATAGAGCGAAAAAAGGAGATATTATCCAAATATCAGAGGTTCGTTACAATGTATCTGGATATAGTGGTACTCCAGTACCTGCAACTCCTATTTCCATCGAAGTGTTATAAAACTAAATTATTATGAAGCATATTTTGATAAAGAATAGAATAGGAATATTTTCTTTATTCTTATTGTTATTCTGCCAGCAATCTTTTGCACAAGCAAATTTGTTGAATGCAAAAACACCAGACCAAATAGGTTTAAAAAGTGAAGCGCAAAAAGAGGCTGATAATGACAAACCCCTACCTTATGGATATGTAGATGATAGAGATATTATGTGGTCTACTACTACATGGGAAATTATAGACTTGGAACAAAGATTGAATTTTCCTTTGCTATTTCCAATAGATACTATTGATATTAGTGCAGATAGACGCTCTCTCTATGATGTCCTTATTAGAGCAATGAAAGAAGGAAAACTAAAAGAAACTTATGTAGATTCTTACTTTACAGAAAAGAAAACATATGATGATTTGAAGTTTAACCTTTCCAAAGCAGATACCTTAGACGCAGGTTATGAAATATTGAATACAGGAGGGCAACTCCCACCAGAATATATCGTAAGAACAGACCTTACCGCAAGAGATATAGTTCAATATCGTATAAAAGGGCTATGGTATTTTGATAAAAGACAAGGAGAATTAAAATATCGTTTGCTTGGTATTGCTCCTGTTGCGCCAGACGTTTCTGTGATAGGAACAAACGATGCACAATCTCACTTAGTAGAACTTTTTTGGGTTTGGTATCCTTCGGCAAGAGATATTTTACATCACGCAAAAGTTTTTAATCAGCAAAACTCGGCAAGACCTATTTCTTTTGACCATTTGTTGAATTCAAGGCGTTTTTCAGCCGTTATCTATAAAGAAGATAACGTATATGGAGATAGAGAAATTAAAAAATATCTTCCCGATAATGCAATGTATCAACTTTTGGAAGCTGAACGTATAAAAGGACGTATCCGCGATAGAGAACAAGATATGTGGACATATTAAAATAAAACAAAAAGCTATCTATATAGATAGCTTTTTTTACATTCAATGCGAAACGTTTTATCCACAATTACAATCTGTTCCACCGCACTTTTTTTTACTTTTGAAAAAATACTTTTTTATCAAAAAAAGCGCAGCAATACCTACTAAACCATATGCTAAAATATCTTGTATCATAAATGAAAATTTGTTACAAAGATAATAAAAAAGAGAATAAGAATATCATTTTTAATAAATTATATTTTCTTTTATAAAAGGATAATTTTTTTTTGTTTAAATATAATCTTATTTAGAATTGGAAACTTAAAAATTAATCCGTACTTTTGCAGTAATTTAACGATAAAAAATGAAAGAAACAGATATTATTATAATAGGAGCGGGGCCTACGGGGCTTTTTGCAGTTTTTGAAGCAGGATTGTTAAAATTAAAATGTCATTTGATAGATACTTTACCGCAACCAGGCGGGCAATTGGCAGAATTGTATCCTAAAAAACCTATTTTTGATATTCCTGGCTATCCAAGCGTTGGGGCAGGGGAGTTGATAGATAATTTAATGGAACAAATTAAACAATTCCAGCCCGAGTTTTCTCTTTCTCAAACAGCAGAGACTATTGATAAAAATGAAGATGGAACTTTTGTGGTAACCACCAATAGAGGCACAAAAATTAAAGGAAAAGCCGTAGCCATTGCAGGAGGATTGGGTACTTTTGAGCCACGAAAGCCAGAATTGGAAAATATTGCAGAATATGAAGAAAAAGGAGTGGAATATTTTGTCCGAAATCCTGATGTTTTCGCAGGTAAAAAAGTAGTTATTGCTGGTGGGGGAGACTCTGCCTTGGATTGGAGCATTTATCTGTCCAATGTGGCGCAGTCCGTTACCTTAGTGCATCGTAGAAATGAGTTTCGTGGGGCTTTGGATTCTGTTGAAAAAGTAAAAGAACTGAAAAATCAAGGGAAAATTAATCTCATCACACCTTGTGAAGTAGTGGAAATTAAGGGAAATGGCAAAGTAGAATCTTTAATTTTAGAAAAAGAAAACGGAGTGAGAGAAGAAATAGAAACCGATTATTTTATCCCTCTTTTTGGGCTTACTCCCAAATTAGGACCTATTGCCAACTGGGGCTTAGAGATAGAAAAAAATGCAATAAAAGTAAATAATGCTTTGGATTATCAAACAAATATAGAAGGAATTTATGCCATTGGCGATGTGAATATTTACCCAGGAAAGCTAAAACTAATCCTTTGTGGTTTTCACGAAGCAACTTTAATGTGCCAAAGCGTATATAATAGGCTCAACCCGAACAAAAAATATGTGTTAAAATATACCACTGTGGCAGGAGTAGATGGCTTTGACGGAAGCCGAAAAGAAGCCGAAAAAGCAGTTATAAAAGCAATTGATTAGAATTATAAAAAAGGGTGAGTTTCAATAACAAGTACAATTTTTAAGGTAATATATTGGTAAAAGTTTTGTTTTTTAATGAAAAAATCGTAACTTTGAGCAATTTTAAAAATTCTAACAATGAAAATACAATCTTCTGAACTGATACTCAATGCTGATGGTAGTGTGTATCACCTTAATTTAAAGAAAGAAAATGTCGCCACAACAATTATTTTGGTAGGCGATCCAGAGCGTGTGCCACGTGTAAGTAAATATTTTGATTCTATTGAATTTTCTATACAAAAAAGAGAATTTTGCACACATACAGGAACATATAACGGAAAGCGTATCTCTGTCATTTCCAGTGGTATAGGCCCTGATAATATTGATATTGTTATCAATGAGTTAGATGCTATTTTTAACATTGATTTAGAAAAAAGAGAGCCGAAAAAAGAACATACATCGCTTAATATCATTCGATTAGGAACATCTGGCTCTTTGCAAGCCGAAATTCCTGTGGATAATATTGTTCTATCTTCACACGGTTTAGGAATGGATAATATGTTTCATTCGTACAAGGATAGTGCTTCGGCTCGCGAGTTAGATGTAGAAGAGGCTTTTATTGCACATACCAATTGGCTTAGCGATAAAGGCAGACCATACATTGTGGCGTGCGGAAAACAATTGCGAGATAAATTATTTTCTGATAAAATTTTTGAAGGCATAACAGGCACTGCACCAGGTTTTTACGGGCCACAAGGGCGACAGCTTCGGCTTGCGGTTCAAGACCCAAATTTGAATGATAAGTTACATTCGTTTTCTTATAAAAACCTAAAAATCACTAATTTAGAAATGGAAACTTCGGCTATCTATGGGCTTTCCAAATTGTTAGGACACCAAGCCGTATCTATGAATGCTATTATTGCTAACCGAGCATTAGGCGCATTTTCTAAAGATACGAAGCAAGCGGTGGAAAATTTAATTCAATACGCTTTGCCAAAAATAGCTTCTTTATAAGAGATAAATTTAAAAATCAGGTTTATTATGTTTTTTTAAGCCTGATTTTTTATTTTTTTATAAAAGATATTAAAAAAAATTGTATTTTTGTAGCTTCAAAACTAAAAAATGCATTTTTTAAACTCTGAATTAGAAAAATACGTAGAAAATCATTCTTCCCCAGAGCCTCCACTTTTACAAGAGTTGAATAGGGAAACACATCTTAAAGTGTTGCAACCCAGAATGTTAAGCGGTCATTTTCAAGGGCGAGTGCTTAGTTTGCTCTCTAAAATGATAGCTCCAAAATATATTTTGGAAATAGGAACTTTTACAGGTTACGCAACTCTTTGCCTTGCAGAAGGCTTGCAGAAAGATGGTTTTTTGCACACTATTGATGTGAATGAAGAATTAATAGATATTCAGGATAAATATTTTGAAAAAAGCCCTTTTCGTAGCCAAATAAAGCAATACGTAGGGCAGGCGTTAGACATCATTCCGACGCTTCCAAATGATATAGATTTGGTTTTTATTGATGCTGATAAAAAAAATTATCCTAACTATTTTGACGCAATTATTTCCAAAATGAAAAAAGGAGGTATTATATTGTCAGACAATGTGTTATGGAGCGGGAAAATTGTAGAAGAAGTTAAAAATAACGACAAACACACGCAAATTCTTTTAGAATATAATAAGAAAATAAATACCGACCCTCGTGTAGAGTCGGTTTTACTTCCTATTCGAGATGGATTAACCATAAGCAGAGTAATTTGATTGCCATTTTATTGATAATCAAACAAATACGTTCTATGACAGACTAAGATTTTCTAAATGATTGAAGATGATGTTCGGCTAACTTTGGCATAGCTCCGTGTTGCCCACATACGTAAGCAGAGACTTCTACGGCTAATTGGTGTGCTTCTTCCAGAGAATACCCTTTAAGATGCGAGGCTACAAAAGCCGCAGTGAAAGAATCGCCTGCACCCACTGTATCTACAACATTTACTTTTGGTGTTGGCAAAAACGACTCGTGGTTGGGCGATAGAATAAGGCTTCCTGCCGTTCCTTTGGTGAGAATTAAGAAATCCAAATGAAATAAGGAGGCTAATTTCTCGCAAATAGTTCTTTCTGAGCCTTTCCAATCAAAAAGTTTAGCTACTTTTACCACTTCTTCGTCATTAATTTTCAAAATATTCGCTTTTTCTAAGGAATTTTCTATAATTTCAGGAGAAAAATAATGCAATCGGAGGTTAATATCAAAAATTTTTAAACTATCTTTGGGCATTGTATCCAAAAAAAGATGAATAGTTTCCCGAGAGTTTTGGTGTCGTTGTGCCAAAGAACCGAAGCAAACCGTAGTGGTGTTTTTGGCTAAATTTTTTGTTTTTTCAGAGAAAGGAATATTATCCCACGCTACATTTTCATTAATTTGATACTGCGGTATGCCTTTATTATCCAAAAAAACATCTACGCTCCCAGTGGGGAATGGCGTTGTTTCTATAAGATAATGGAGTCCCTTTTCGGTCAAATTGTCCAAAATTTCTTTACCTAAACTATCTTGCCCAACGGCACTCACTACATAACCGTCTAAGCCAAATTGAGAAATATGATACGCAAAATTGGCAGGCGCACCTCCCAAAACCTTCTGATTGGGGAAAATATCCCATAAAATTTCTCCTAAACCAACTACTTTTCCCATAAAAAGTATTTTTTTAAATTTCCCCCAAAAGTACAAAAAAATATTATAAAAATCTTTTTTAAGAAATATTATTTTTAGAAAAATAAAAAACGATATTTTATGAGAAATACAATTTCCTTTTTTTCCGTTTTTGTTTAGGGCATATTTTGTTAGAAAATCCATTTCCTAAGTTTTATTTGTCGTCGGGATAAAAGATTTTGAAATATTTCCAAAAAATAAATATACTTCTTAAAAATTTACAATAAAATTAATTTTTTTCTACTAAAAAAAATCTATCTTTGCAAAGTCTTTCAATTAAAATTCTTTATTTTATGAAAAAACTACTTTTTTTATTAAGTTTTAGCCTTTCTACGCTTTTATTTGCCCAAAAACCTGCTTTTTTTGAAGCAAAATTAGAAAGTGCAACTATTTATTTTAGTGGTGCAGAACTATTGCACGGAGTAAATGTAAATTTAAATAAAGGGACAAACGAAATCGTGATAAAAAACGTGGCAGAACGTCTTTTCCCTAATAGTATCCAAATATTGGCACCGAAAAACGTTACCGTAATGTCGTCTCAATTTACGCGAAGCTACATTAACGAATACGAAATTGACGAAACCTCGCCGGCAACCAAGAGAGTCTTAGATAGTATTCTTATTATCCAAAAGGAAATACAGAAAACCTTAAATAAAAAAAATACAGAACAAAGGGCGTTAAAGATTTTAGAAACGAATGAAGTCCTTTCAGGAAAGGAAACAGGACTTTCCGTTGCGGAACTTGCCAAACTCATAGAGTTTTATACCGCAAAATACAATTCTATATTGGAAAACATTGATAGTTTAACAGAAAAAGAAACAAAACTACAAGAAACCAAAAAGAAACTCGAAGCCCGTTTAGAGATTAACACCTCGAAAGAAGAAAAACTATCTAACGGAAAAATTGTTCTTCAAGTAATGAGCGATGTTGCCCAGAAAATTGATTTGAAAGTAAGTTACATTACTCCAAACGCCTCTTGGCATCCGTTTTATGACCTAAGAGCTGAGAATACTAACAAACCAATTGATTTGATTTATAAAGCCTTAGCAACACAAACCACAGGAATTGATTGGAAAAACATAAAACTTTCGCTTTCTAGCGGAATGCCAAACCAAAACAATGAAATCACCTTGCTTACCGCTTGGTATTTGCGTTTTGGCAGAGAAAATTCTCACGTGTCTTATGCCGCTAAAAAATCCGTAGCACGCAATGTGTATCAAGCAGAAGCAACAAAGGATTATTCCAGTGCCCAAGTTGCAGAAGTAAAAATGGAACGTTCTTCCGTAAATGATTATACCGAAATGGCAGAAAATCAGTTAAATGTATCTTTTGATATTGATATTCCTTATTCCATAGCGTCTAACGGGAAAGAACACAGTGTTTCTCTAAAAGAATTAAAATTACCCGCAAAATACCATTACTACACCGCTCCCCGAGCTGAAAATGAAGTATTCTTGGTGGCTGAGGTAGAAAACTATTCGCAATATAACCTCCTCCAAGGGGAAGCAAACATTATTTTTGAGGGAATGTACGTAGGAAAAACGAATATTGACCCTAACCAAACCAACGAGGTTCTTCCCGTTAGTATGGGGCGAGATAAGAAAATTTCTATAAAAAGAGAAAAGATTACAGACAAATCTGGAACCAAATTTTTATCAGGATACCAAGAACAAACCTTTACCTATGACATAACTATCCGAAATAATAAGAAAGAAACAGCAAATATTACCGTAAAAGACCAATACCCATTGAGTACCGATAAAGAAATTACGGTAGAGCTTTTGCAACATTCTGGGGCGAAGAATGCTGAAGAGAAAGGAATACTCACTTGGGAAATCAACCTGAAACCAAACGAAACCAAACAACTAAGAATAAGTTATAAAGTAAAATATCCGAGAAATAGAGTGATAAGCAATCTTTAATAAAATAATTTATAAACAATTCCAAGTAATTTTACTGGTTCTATTACCATTATTTACTTGGAATTTATATTTTAGTATATTCTTAAAAATATTTTTATATGACAAAGTACATTTTCTTACCGCTGTTTTTTTTAATAACTATTGTAAGCTATGCGCAAAATAACGAAAATCTTTTTAAACAAGCCGAAGAATTTTATAATAACGGAAATTATGAAGAGGCAATTGATAATTACCATAGAATTTTAAATACCAAAAAAGAATCTGCCGAATTGTATTTTAATTTAGCCAATGCCTATTATAAGAAAGGAGAAATCGCAAATAGTATCTACTATTACGAAAAGGCAACTGCGCTTTCCCCTGAGGATTTGGATATAAAAAATAATTTGCAATATGCGCAACAAATGGTTTTGGATAATATCCATCCGTTACCAAAAGTATGGACACAGAGAGTGATTGAAAAAATTAGCAGACTAAATTCCGCCAACGGGTGGGGCGTATGTGCCGTATTGGGAATGATAGCATTCGTAGGGAGTTTCTTGTGTTACTATTTTTCACGAAAAGTATTCCGTAAGCGTTTATTCTTTACCATAATGGTGTTTTGCGTTATCTTTTCGGTGGGTAGTTTTTTTCTTGGAGATTCTGTAAAATCGTATCTTCATAATCAACAATACGCTATTTTATTTGAAAAAGAAGTGAAGTTTTACGAAGAACCGAATGTAAATTCTAAGGAAACTTTTATACTTCACGAAGGAGTAAAAGTAAAAATAATAGAAACTTCGGATAATTGGTTAAAAATAAAAGTAGCAGATGGAAGAATAGGCTGGACAACAAAAAACACACTAAGAAAGCTGTAAAAACAAAAGCGAAATGTATTTTAATAATTGGAAAATATACTTCTTTTATGATTTATGTTTTCCAATTATTTTTTTACTACAAAACCAACAATTTTTTATAGATTAATATATTTTGATAAATAAGAAATAATATATAATAAAAATAAATTATTGGAAAATATTGTTATTAAATAATAATAGTAAATAAATTATTGGATTTATTATTTCTATAAATATGGTTAAAAATAAATTATTGGAATTTTATTTTTATTTTTTCAAAATATATAAATACATTTTTTGTTTTGTGGTAAAAGAAAAAATAAGGATTAAAAAACTTTAATAAGGATAAAATTAATAAAAAAAAATTAAAAAATAGGCTATTCTTGAAAAAAGTAGTATTTTTGCCCTTAAAATCAAGTCTAAATAAAATGATAAAGACCGTTAATGATATGGTAAGAGGCGAAAAAAGCACCATTCATAGTGTAAATACCGAGATGCTTCCTATAAAATTGTTGGAGCTTGGCTGTTTGCCAGGAAATATGGTGGAAGTGATTGAAATAGCTCCTTTTGGCGATCCTATTTACTTGAATATCAATGACTCTCACTTGGCTATTCGTAAAGAAATAGCGCAATATATACAAATAGAAACTAACAACAACGAAAGCAATGAGTAAAAGCGAAATAAAAGTAGCCTTAATAGGAAATCCTAACGTAGGAAAAACTTCTATATTCAATTTACTAACAGGACTAAACCAACACGTAGGGAACTACCCTGGTATAACCGTAGAGAAAAAAGTAGGATTTTGCAAACTTTCTCAGTTGCAAAAAGCAAGAATATACGACCTTCCTGGCACATATAGCACCAGCCCCAATTCATTAGATGAAAAAGTAGCAATTAATTGCCTTTTGGATAAAAATGATTTGGACTTCCCCGATGTGGTGGTGGTGGTGGCAGAGGTAGAGAACCTTAAACAAAATCTTTATTTATTCACGCAAATAAAAGACTTTGGGTTGCCTACGATTTTGGTAATCAATATGGCAGATAGAATGAAGCCTCGAGGCATTTCTGTGGATATTGAGGAGCTTGAAAAGAGATTACACACCAAAATTGTTTTAGTAAGTACAAGAAAAAATACAGGAATAGAAGAACTGAAAAAGGAAATTATTAACTATAAAAAACTTCCTTTAACCAAAGCAATTGCAGTAGAACGAATTGATGAAGAGTATTTCCGAAAGTTATCGGAGAAATTTCCGAAAGAAGATTTGTATAAACTTTGGCTTATTATTTCGCAAAATTTTGAGGTTATTGATAATATCCGAAAATCGGAAATACAAAATGAATTTGTAAAAACCGAAGCGCAAATAAAAAAAATGCAACAACGCGAAACGATTTTGCGCTATCAGGTGATAAATAACGTCTTGAAAGATACTTACAAAATTAATTCTAAAAGTTCCGAAGGGATTCAAGGAGTTTTGGATAGAATATTATTGCATAAATTCTGGGGATATGTTGTTTTTATGTTAATATTAATCCTGATTTTCCAACTGATTTTTTATGTGAGTAGCTTCCCGATGGATTGGATTGACGGAGGTTTTGGCTCATTGGGCGAGTGGCTTGGTGAAAATCTTCCCGAAGGTACTTTTACTTCTTTATTAGTAGATGGGATAATACCAGGCTTGGGAAGTGTATTTGTTTTTGTACCACAAATAGCAATTTTATTTTTATTTATTTCCCTTTTGGAAGAAAGCGGTTATATGAGTCGCGTGGTTTTCTTGATGGACAAAATAATGCGTCCGTTTGGGCTTAATGGCAAAAGTGTAATTCCTTTAATATCAGGAGCGGCGTGCGCTATCCCAGCGGTAATGGCAACCCGAAATATTGAAAACTGGCGCGAGCGTTTGATTACCATTTTGGTAACGCCGTTTATTACATGTTCCGCAAGGTTACCTATCTATTTGATAATGATAAAGTTAGTAATTCCTGATGAAAAATTCCTGATTTTTGGTTATCAAGGCTTAACGCTGTTTTTATTGTATATGGCAGGAGCGGTAATGGCTATTTTTTCAGCGTGGATATTACATAAAACGTTGAAAATCAAAGAATCTTTTAAACAACATTTTATTATAGAAATGCCAACATACAAAGCACCAATGTTCCGAAATGTTTTGGTGAGCGTGTATGAAAAATCAAAGGCATTTGTAGTAAATGCAGGAAAAATTATTTTCACCATAACTGTAATTATCTGGTTTTTAGAATCTCACGGAATTTCAGAAAACTATAAAAATGCCGAAGCCCACGCACAAGAAATGGCTTCTCAAAATAATTGGGACGAAACTAAGCAAGAAAATTACTTAGAAAGCTACAAGAGTGAAAATTCTTTCTTAGGGAATATTGGCAAATTCATAGAACCTGTTTTTCGTCCGTTGGGTTACGACTGGCGAACCAGTATAGCTGTGCTGAGTTCTTTCGCCGCTCGGGAAACGTTTGCCAGTACGCTTGCCACTATTTATAGTCTCGGAACAGATGTTGATGTAGAAGATGAAGAAGGACAAAAAACGATTATCGCTCGGTTAAAAACAGAAACTCACCCCGACGGAACGCTTGTTTTTAGCCTCGCAACAGGAGTTTCTATTTTGTTATTTTTTGCCTTTGCAATGCAATGTATTAGTACTTTTGCTATTGTTAAAAAAGAAACCAATAGCTGGAAATGGGCTGTTATTCAGTGGGTTGGAATGACAGGTTTTGCGTATTTGGTAGCCTTTATCGCTTATCAATGGTTGAAATAATTATTGTTTTTTTAAGTTAAATAATTTATTCAAAAACTCATTATTTTTGCTTTTATAGCTAAGAATAATGAGTTTTTTTGTACTTTTGCTTTCCAATTTTATTATTAATGAAAATACTTCACACCGCAGATTGGCACATTGGCAAAAAACTGCATAAATACGATTTGTCCGAAGATTTTGATTTGTTCATTCATTGGTTAATTTCTTTTATTAAGGAACAAAAAATAGATGTTTTATTAGTCTCTGGTGATATTTTTGATTTGGCTAATCCTTCCTCTGAGGCTCGTAGGCAGTTTTATTCTACTTTGGTGAAACTTCATCAGTTACAATGCCGAATTATCCTTACAGGCGGAAACCACGATTCGCCAGCGGTACTCAATGCTCCGAAAGAAATTTTAGAACATTTGCAAATTTCGGTTATTGGTAGCTTGCCAGAAAATATTTCCGAATGTATTTTTGCTTTGCCAAACGAAACAAATCCTGAAATTATAGTTGCCGCTATTCCCTTTTTAAGAGATAGTGAATTAAGACGCATTTCGGACGGAATTTCTTATGAAGACCGTTTGCAAGCCATTCAAGATAGTATGGAACGAATTTTCAGTGAAGCGAGTGCGTTTTGTGCGGAAAAATATCCAAATATCCCCGCAATAGCAATGGGGCATTTGTTTGCCACTGGCGAAATTTCTACTTCGGATAGCGAACGAGAAATACAAGTGGGAAACGAAGCACGCTTTGATACACAACGACTTAGAGGCTTTCAGTACATTGCTTTGGGGCATATCCATAAACCGCAACGTGTGCATTCTTCCGTACCTACTTTTTATAGTGGCTCACCTATTCCGCTGTCTTTCAGTGAAAGAAAAGACCAAAAAAGAGTACTTTTATTAGATACCCAAAAAGGTTTTGAGCCTCAAAGTATTCCTATTCCTTCATTTAGAAAACTAATAAAAATAGAAGGAAATTTATCAGAAATTACCATAAAATTAAATTCTTTAACAGAAATATCTCCACTTGTAAATCTTGTGGAAATTCAGCTCATAGAACCTGTTTATTCTGTAAAAATAGAAGAAGAATTTAATCAATTAATTCATAATTTTGATGTAAAAAACTATGAAATTGTTAAAACACGGATGCAATTTAGCGATCGATTGCAAGGTTCATCACAATTATTTGAAGAACATATTTCTCTTACAGAATTGCGTCCGCAAGAAGTTTTTTCAAAATTATTAGAAACAGAAAACTTGGAAGAACTTCAAAAACAGCAACTTATGCAAGCCTTTAAAGAATTGCAAGATAGCCTGAATGATTTTTCATAAGTCAAGGAAATAAAATTATAAAAAGAGAAATATTTTTATGAAAATAATAGATTTTTTTAATATTTCTTTTGCTAATCCCATAATATTTACTACCTTTGCCTAACTTTTTAAATACAGAATTTTTATGTATGGAAAAATAAAACAATTTTTACAAAATGAACTATCTGAAATAAAAGAAGCAGGATTATTCAAGAAAGAAAGAATAATTACTTCTGCTCAAAATGCAGATATTCAGCTAAATACAGGCGCAGAAGTTATTAACTTTTGTGCTAATAATTATTTGGGGCTTTCCTCGCATCCAGAGGTGATACAAGCAGCCAAAGACGCTTTGGATACTCACGGATTTGGAATGTCTTCGGTGCGTTTTATATGCGGAACTCAGGATATTCATAAAGAATTAGAACAAAAAATAGCGGATTTTTATGGCACGGAAGATACCATTCTTTACGCAGCGGCTTTTGATGCTAACGGAGGTGTATTTGAGCCTTTGTTCTCTTCCGAAGATGCTATTATTTCCGATGCTTTGAATCACGCTTCTATTATTGATGGAGTAAGGCTTTGCAAATCAAAACGTTATCGTTATGAAAATGGCGATATGAACGATTTGGAAAACAAGCTAAAACAAGCTAATGAAGACGGTGCCCGATTTAAAATTATCGTAACTGATGGCGTATTCTCTATGGACGGGCTTGTTGCTCCTTTGGATAAAATATGCGATTTGGCAGAAAAATATGATGCCTTGGTAATGGTAGATGAATGCCACGCCGCAGGGTTTATTGGCAATACAGGTCGCGGAACGTTGGAAGAAAAAGGAGTACTCGGGCGGGTGGATATCATCACAGGAACACTCGGAAAAGCTCTTGGTGGCGCAATGGGAGGCTACACCACAGGTAAAAAAGAAATCATAGAGATGCTCCGACAACGCTCTCGCCCTTATTTGTTTTCCAACTCATTAATGCCTGCTATTGTAGGGGCTTCTATCAAAGTTTTTGATTTAATATCCAACAACAGCGAGCTTCGTGAAAAAGTAAAATGGAACACCAAATACTTCAAAGAAGGCATAAAAAATGCAGGTTTTGATATTATTGACGGCGAAAGTGCTATTGTACCTGTAATGTTATACGATGCCAAAGTAGCACAGCAAATGGCTGAAAAACTTTTGGAAAAAGGAATTTATGTAACAGGATTTTTCTATCCCGTTGTACCAAAAGGCAAAGCCCGTATTCGTGTGCAATTGTCTGCTGCTCACACAAAAGAACACTTGGATAAGGCTATAAAAGCATTTACCGAAGTGGGTAAAGAAATGAATATAATCTAAACAAAATATTAAAAAGGTTAAAATTAACATAATTAACATTTTCTATTACTAACTAATATAGAAAAATTAGTAACTTAGCACCGAATTTTAAAAGTTAAATTTAAATAATTAAAATTACTAAGACGTATGAAAAAAATTAAGGTTTCATTGGTAGCTCTTGCTTTGTTCTCTATTTTTGGGACAGCACAAGCTCAAGACAAAAGTAATCCTTGGTCAATAGGTTTTGGCGTAAATGCTGTTGATTTAAGAACTCCTGATAAATTTGGAGACGGATTAAAAGACTTTGTTGGAACAAAAGATTTCAACATTTTACCTGCAATTTCTAAATTATCTGTTGCTCGTTACATCGGGGCAGGATTTTCAGCAGAAATTGACGGAACACTTAACAAAATAGAAAGAGGTTTCGGTGTTATTGGAGGAGATGCAAACAGCTATGCTAATGTAGATGATGCTTTTTGGGCAGTTAATTTACAAGCTAAATATGCTTTAAGAAATCTTTTCACTGAAAAATCTGGTTGGTTTGATCCTTACTTGAAACTTGGAGGAGGATATTCTAACATAGGTGATGCAGATAACTTCAAAGCATTAGGTGGTTTAGGTATCAACTTCTGGTTAAACAATAATATTGGTTTAAATATCCAAACTGGTTACCACCACGCATTCAAATCTGACGCTAACGACTACTTCCAACATTCTGCTGGTATCGTTATTAAATTTGGAGCAAAAGATACAGACGGAGACGGAGTTTATGACAAAGATGACGAATGTATTGACGTAAAAGGTCTTAAAGAATTTAACGGATGTCCTGATACAGACGGAGATGGTATTCCTGATAAAAACGATGCTTGTCCAGAAGAAAAAGGAACAAAAGAAAATAACGGATGCCCTGATACAGACGGAGATGGTATCGTTGATAAAGACGATGCTTGCCCAGAAGTAGCTGGTCTTAAAGAATTTAACGGATGTCCTGATACAGACGGAGATGGTATTCCTGATAAAGATGACAAATGTCCTAACGAAAAAGGTCCAAAAGAAAATAACGGATGTCCTTTTGAAGATAGAGACGGAGACGGAGTTCTTGACAAAGATGATCTTTGCCCAGATGTAAAAGGTACAGCAGCTAACAGAGGTTGTCCAGAAGTTACTGAAACTGTTCAAAAACAATTGAATGATTATGCTAAAACTATCTTGTTCCACACAGGTAAAGCAACTATCCAAGATAATTCTGCACAAGTTCTTGACCAAATAGCTAATGTACTTAATGAGTACAAATCTTCAAGATTTACCGTAGAAGGGCACACTGATAGTACAGGTAACAAAGCTAGAAACCTTACCCTTTCTCAAGAAAGAGCAGATGCTGTTAAAGCATATTTAATCAACAAAGGTATTGACGCTAGCCGTTTAGAAGCAAAAGGATTTGGACAAGAAAACCCAATTGGTTCTAACAAAACTGCACAAGGTAGAGCTCTTAACCGTCGTGTAGAAATCAATCTAATAAAATAATTAATGTTATTTTAATAACAATAAAACTGCCTCATCAGAGGCAGTTTTTATTTTATAGTATAAAAAATTTTCAGATAAAAATATTTTTTATATCTTTGCCATATTATCCACTTTAACCCGAAAAATTGTGCTACGAAAAATATTTTTATTCTTTCTATTAAGTTCCCTCTTTGGTTGTTCTGACAAGGACGAAAAAGGGCAAATTATAGACTATTTTTTATCCAAAAACCCTGAAATGGTTTTTCAAATTAATGATAAAAATCAATTCATTAGCTCTGTGATAAATAATGATTTTTGGAACGAATATTTCAAATATTACCCCAATGCAAATGTGAAAAATTTGCTAAATTCTCTTCCTGTAAATAATAAAATTTGGCTTGCTTACACAAATGATGCCGTTTTTTGTGGTTTGCCTGTGTCTAACGAAGATAGCCTGAGTATTTGGCATAATGCGTCCCTTAATAAATTGGACTCTATGCTAATACAACAGAAAAAATGGTTTTACATAAAAGATGATAATGAACTTATTATCAGTTCTTTAAAGGAAATAGAAATTCCTAAAAAAGAAGAAGAAAACAATGAAAAATTTCATCAATTAGCCAAAATAACCAATAAAGAATTACCTGCCAATTTATTTTTAACCGAAGAAAAAAGTAAAATTATATTTTCTGAATTTTTTACGGAAAACATAAATAATTTCTTTAAAGATTGGTCGGTATGGGATATTTTTTTAGAGAAAAATACTATTCGCCTTAGTGGCTCAGCGTTAAAATCTAAAGAAAATTCGCAAAAAATTTCTCTAACTTCTCCAAAAAATCAAAATTTTGAGAATATTAATCATATTTCTCCAAAATTTTCTCAACTTCGGTCGTATGTTTTTAATGAAGATATGCTGGATAACAATTTCTTTTTTAATTTTCAAAGAGATATTTCCGAAGTTAATATTTTTAACATAGATAAAAACGAAATAGGCGTTTTAGTTTCTGAAAATACGGAAGAAATGCTTCGGTATTTTACCATTTTAAAAACGCAAGAATATCTTGGAAAAACAATTTATCAGATAGAAGAAAATCCTGATTTTACTTCGTTTTTTGAACTTTTTGGGGCAAAAATACAGCCAAAATATCTTTTTCAGCATAATAATTCCTTTTTTTTGACAGAAAAAGCAGAAATTTTGCAAGAAATTATCTATCCGATACAATATTCGGGTAGTTTGGGGAGCGAGATTACTTTTTTTGAATTTACAAAGAAGACAGCAAGCCAATCTTCGTTTATTGCGATAAATAATTTGCTTAATAATCGTGATTTTCACGCTAAATATCCTAAAATTTCTAAAAAATATAACTTTGTTTCCTTGCAAGTGAGTGAGCAGAATGAGTATTATATTTTCACTTTTACAGGTAATAACTTTGTGCCTATTTATAACGAAGGAAATTTGACGGGAAAATTTGAAATTACGCTTGACCAAGACGCACAAACCGAACCTTTTTTTGTAACCAATCACAGAACTAACAGAAGAGAAATTGTTATACAAGATATTGATAATCAATTGTATTTGATAGGAAATGATGGGAAAATTCTTTGGAAAAAACGTCTTGATGGCGCAATACAAGGAGAAATTTTTCAGGTGGATTTGTTCCAAAATGGCTTTCTTCAATTGGCATTCACCACCGAGCATTCTCTTTGGGTAATTGACCGAAATGGGAATAACGTTTCGCCTTTTCCTACTTCGTATAAAGAAACGCTTCTTCCGTTGCAAGTATTTGATTATGAAAGGAATAAAGATTATCGTTTTGTAGTTTCTTCTCCCAATCAAATGCGGATTTTAGATAAAAAAGGCGTGCAAATAAAAGGTTTTGAGAAATCATCTATCCCGAACGGAATGTGGCAAACGCCGAAACATTTTCGCCTTAATGGAAAGGATTTTATTGTTATTCCTGAGCGAAATGGAACGTTAAATGTGTTGCACCGAAACGGGAAAACGCGTGTTCCGATAAGTAGAAAGTTTGATTTTTCTAATAACCCGATTGTTTTGGAAAATGATTTTATTACTTTCACAACCAAGTCTGGCGAGCAATTTTATATGGACAGCAATGGCGGAATGCGTTCGGTACATAGGAATTTGTCTAAGCAACATTTTTTTGATAATAAAAAAGGCGTAGAAGTTTTTTTGTCGGATAACATATTGACAATCAATAAGAAAAAGATAGAACTTCCGTATAGTATATATTCGGCACCGAAGATAGAAAGTGCAGGGAAAGAGACTTTTATATCGGTTACGGATACGCAAAATAATGATATTTTTGTGTTCAATTCTCGTGGGGAGTTGTTGCCAAGTTTTCCTATTTTTGGGGTTTCTCGGGCGGATATTACCCAAGATAATGGGAAAAATATTCTTGTTTTCCTTAAAGAGAAAAATATTCTTTTTGTTTATGAATTTTAAATATATTTTTATGAAAAAAATTATCTTTATTTGTTGTTTTTTTACCATATTTTTTGTTAATGCACAAGACAAAAAATCGTATCAATTATTTGATAAAAATGGGAATAAAACTTCTTATAAAAAATTATTAAAAAAAGCTAAAAAATCAGATATTGTTTTTTTTGGTGAGTACCACAACAACGCTATTTCGCATTGGTTGGAGTATGAATTGCTTAAAGATTTGGCAGAAAACAACCAAGTAACAATGGGTCTTGAAATGTTAGAAAGAGATAATCAAAATATTGTAAATCAATATATTAATAATGAAATAAACCAAAAACAATTGGATTCATTAGCACGCCTTTGGAGTAATTATAAAGATTATGCCCCGATGGTTGATTTTGCAAAAGAGAAAAAAATAAAAGTAATAGCGAGCAATGTGCCAAGAAAATACGCTTCTTTGGTATATAAAAAAGGGTTGCAAAGCCTTGATACTCTTTCTGTTACAGAAAAAAAATGGATAGCTCCGTTGCCCATTGCTTATGATGGTTCATTATCACAATACCAAAAAATGCAGAAAATGGCACATAGTGAAAATGATAATTTCCCGAAATCGCAAGCGATAAAAGATGCTACAATGGCATTTTCTATTTTAGAAAATTTTGAGAAAGGAACCATTTTTTATCATTTGAATGGAGGGTTTCATACGGATTTTTTTCAGGGAATTGTTTGGTATATTTCTCAGAAAAAACCTGATTTGAAGCAACTTACGATAACAACCGTAGTGCAAAAAGATATTCGCAGATTAGAAAAAGAATATTACCAGCAGGCAGATTTTATTTTGGTAGTTGATGAAGATATGCCAACAACGTTTTAAGTAATTTTTTTATTGCTAAAAAATATTTTTTCGTTATGGAGAAAAAATCTTCTTTTTTAGATATTCGGAATGGTAGTTTTTTTCTTATTGAAGGAATTACCATAGATAAACAGACTACTTTTTCCTCTCTTCGTGAACAATTTCCTAATAATAATGTGTGGGAGGTGGGTACGGGATATTTTTGGTTGTATTTTTATGATTGTTCTTTTGAAGGGAAACTTTTCAGTGTCTCACTTTGTTTTAAGGGTGAACAACTCGATAGTTTATGTTTTGAAATGAATGAAAGATATACTTCGTGGGACGATTGGAGTGAAACCTATGAGTTGCAAACTGAAAAATACTATGACCAATGGCTTACCATACACATAGGGAAAGAACGTTCTTTTTCTTGGGGTAAGATTGAGGCTATTTACGATCGCAAAGGAGGACGTACAGCTATTTGGTTAAATTATAAAATATGAAACACAAGAAAATTTTAAATTCTTATATAGAAGAAGCCTATCAGCTTTTTTCCTCTTATGCTATTGATAAACATTTATCGGTTTGCGATTGTGGTAATTGTATTACTCTTGCTGAAATTGAAGATTTGGTACATACACCTTTGCGAGAGCTTACAATACAGCAAGTGGGCACTTATGTAGATGCGATGTTAGCAACAACTGATAAGGCAATTATAGAGGTACATTATTTTTTACCTCGTATGTTGGAGTTCCTCACTGAGCGTAAGGTATTTTATATAGATGAAGGTTTTTCGCTCTCTAAATGTCATTTTGACCATACTAACCTTTGGAAACCAGCTGAAATTGCTTTTTTGGAGCGTTTTTCTTTAGCTTTCTTTGAGGAGATTCTCAGTGAAGAGAATTTTGAGCTCACCACCGCCGAAGATTGGTTGGTTTGTTTTGGACTTGGGGGATTGCCTATTCAACCTTTGTTAGATTGTTGGACGAATAATGCGCATAAAATAGGTGCTATTCGTCATTTTCAGGAGATTTTTCAGCACAGTATAAAACCTAAGGAGATTGTGTTCCATCATATTTATTTTGAAAAAGTACCAGAGCTCAATAAACAGCTTACTCTATGGTTGAATACCCCTCTCACTTTACAAGTCTTCTACAAATCGGTAGAAGATCTTCTTTTATCGGATATACCTCTTAATGAAGGGCTGGTATATCAATTGGAAAATATGTATGATGTATTGGGAGTAGAGCTAAAGAAAAGGTAGAATTAAGATTTATTTGCTATTATATTTGTGGTTAAATTATAAAATATGAAACACAAGAAATTTTTAAATTCTTATATAGAAGAAGCTATTATATAGAAAAAATTTTACCCCGCCGTTGCAAACTTATAGTTCGTACCAGCGGGGCAATTTTTATTATTCTTTTACATAGATTTCTATAAAAGCTTCTTCAATTCCATTATTATTTATGGTTTTACGAGTAAAAGTCAATTGATTTCCTACTATTGTAAAAGAATAAGAAACACTTTCATAACTGTTAGAAACAATTATTTTATCTTCTGAAATAGTATAGGTAAGTTTATCCTCTTCTTTTACGCATTCTCCATTTTTTGTAGTAAAAAAACTGTCTATGTATTCATTTTCAGTAAAAGTGATATACGATTTTTTCTCGCAATCATCTCTAAGAGCGTTTTCTCCTGCATCTGTACGAGAAACAATATTCCATTTTCCTATTAAAGTATTTTTTACATTATCTTGCGTATTATCGTCGCTTTTACTGCAAGCAAGTCCCAAGAAAGAGATAATAGAAATAGTAATTAATTTGAATGTTGTCATTTTTTTATTATTTTTTTAGAATTAACGGGGGCAAATGTAAAAAAAAAAAAAACATAACCAATTTTTTTTGACAAATGTCAAAAGTATATTCCAAAAAGAAATACTATCTTTGCCCCGAAGAAGAAAACTTAAAACCTTATGCAGAAAAACACCCATATCATTCTCGGCATTATCCTTGTGAGCTACCTGATGATTGTTCTCAATATCTCGGTGGTGATTACTTCCTTGCCCAAGATACAGCAAAGCCTTGCTATTTCGGATATTGACTTGAGCTGGATGCAGAACGCCTATTCGCTTGCCTTTGGGGGATTCCTCTTGCTCGGTGCGCGTGTGGGCGACATTCTCGGCAGGCGCAAGATGTTTATGATAGGCTTAGCCCTTTACAGCCTCAGTTCGCTGGGGGTAGGCTTGGCAAACTCTTTTGGGGTGGGTTAGTACTACTTGCCTTGCTCGTATTTATTGAAAGCAAAGCCAAGCAACCTATTATGCCCTTGCGCCTCTTTGCCAATAGCGAACGCTCAGGAGCCTATGCCTCGCGAGTGTTGTACTTAGGTACAATGATGGGCTTTTGGTTTTTCCTTACCCAATATATGCAAAAAGTATTAGGCTTCACTGCCTTAGAGGCAGGTGCGGGCTTCCTCCCGATGACGCTCCCCAATTTTTTTACAGCACTTGCATTGCCTAAACTCACGGCTCGTTTTGGCAACGGCAGACTTTTGGTGGTAGGCTTGGTGCTCTCGGCTATCGGAATGTTTGCGCTGAGTTTTATCATCACAGAGAGCCACTATTGGCTCGCTGTTGCCCTTCCTATGGTGCTCATTGGGGTTGGGCAAGGCTTGACCCTCAGTCCGCTCACCCTTTCGGGGATTACCCAAGTGAAAAGCGAAGATGCGGGTGCCGCCTCGGGTTTGGTGAATGTAGCGCACCAAGTAGGGGGAAGTATCGGTTTGGGCGTGCTGGTGGTAGTGTATGCCTCCTCACAGCTCCCCAATGCTGATGCCCCCGCGCTCCTTACCCACAAGATTAGCACAGCCCTTGTAGCAGGTGCCGTGATGCTATGTGTGGCAATAGTGATTTCCTATCTATTTATCTTTAAGAAGAAAACGAACTGAATATGATAACATTTTTTATGACCCTTATTGCACTTTCTCCCCTCTCTTTTGGAGAGGGGCAGGGGGAGAGGAATGACGAAACTGAGATCCTCACCCTTACCCGTCGCTTTACTCAACTGATGATTGACCGCAATACCGCCGAGCTTGACAAACTTGTGGACAAGGATTTTTCCTTAACGCACATCACAGGCTATGTGCAACCCAAAGAAGAGTGGTTCAAAGAGATACAAGCTGAGAGTATGAAGTATTACTCGGCTAAGGAAGTGAAACACAGCATAAAGATAAGTGGCAATACGGCTACTTTTGTACAGCAGAATATCCTCGATGCCCGCATTTGGGGCAGTCGCAATGCGTGGCGCTTACAACAAACGATGACCCTTGAAAAACGCAATGGCAAATGGGTAATTCTCAAATCTGTAGCGAGGACGTTTTGATGCCGTGCTACGACCACTTTTTGACTTTTGTCAAAACAACCTATCCCAAAAAGCACTATCTTTGCCCCGAATTTAAAAAGAAATCGCATTATGAAAAAAATCATTCCCCTCTTGGCACTTGTTATGATAGCCTGCCAAACCCCTCAACCCCAAGAAAATAATAACAGTATGCAAAATGTAGAAGCCTTAGCCAAAGATATTCAGGAAATCAAAGACCGAATGGCTATTAAAAACGTAGTAGATACCTTCTCCAACCTCGCCGATGAGAAGAAAGTAACCGAACAAATGACCCTCTTTACCGATGATGCCGAAGTTTCCTCAATGGCTGACGGCAAAATAAATTCCACCTATGTAGGCAAGAAAGCCATAGGCGATGCTTTTGCCAACTACC
Organism: Capnocytophaga sp.; assembly: GCA_030530525.1. Classification (GTDB taxonomy): domain Bacteria; phylum Bacteroidota; class Bacteroidia; order Flavobacteriales; family Flavobacteriaceae; genus Capnocytophaga. The sequence continues at coordinate 72,386 of JAUMUT010000003.1, forward strand.
TCGCCCTCTTCCATACCGTTTATCACAGTAACGGACAGCAAACAGTGGAAATCAACGGCGATACCGCACAGGGCATCAGCTACTGCCAAGTGGTGCTTATCGGCAACTTTGACGGCAAAGAAGTTACCCGCAAATCGGGCGTACGCTATGCCGATACCTATGTAAGGCAAGACGGTAAGTGGCTCATCAAAAAGCGTGTGTCCAACTTTATGTACTCCGAAGTAACAGAAACAGAGAAGAAATAAACCCTATGAAAAGAATACTCGCAATCCTGCTTATATTGCCCCTATTGGCTATGGCACAAAACCCTAATAATCAAAAGAAAATGACAAAAGTAGTTGTAATAGGAGCGACAGGCTCGCTCGCTTCGGTAGTGATTAAAACCGTAGAAAAGAACCCTAATGTAAGCCTTACCCTCTTTGCGCGCAATACAAGCCGATTGCCTGAAAGCAAGCACACTAAAATACAAGGCGATGCCCTCAAGGTAGAAGACCTTAAAAAAGCCATTGCAGGGCAGGACATAGTGTATGTAAACCTCGCTGGCGACCTCGACACAATGAGTAAGAACATCATTAGTGCGATGAAGGACACAGGGGTAAAGCGCATTATTGCCATTAGCTCTATCGGTATCTACAAAGAACCCGTGAGCAATGTGCTAAAACCTTATCGCAAGCTCGCCGACAATATAGAGGCTTCGGGCTTGACCTACACCATCATTCGCCCCGATTGGTTTACCAACGGCGATGAGATAGACTACAACATCACCCAGAAACCAGCTCCCGAAGTAGGTGGTGCCGTATCGCGCAAGTCTATTGTCGACTTTGTGAGCAAAATCATCGCTGACCCCAGTACTTACCAAAATGCGAATGTAGGGATTAGTAAGTTGTAGAACGAGTCGTAGCATAATAAGCGATTAATTATAAAGCTCTTTTCTTTATTGAGAAAAAAGCTTTTGAAGAAATACAAGAGTTAATACAAAAAACCAAAAATAAATTAGAAAAAGAGGTATTACTAGGAACAAAAGATGTTAATCAGATAGTAATTTTTTAGATTATGAGTTATTATAAAGTAAGAATGAAAAGAAGATTTGAAAAAGAAGACAAAATTTTAGGACAAGCTAACGGCGAATTTGTACCCAACGGAACATATTATTTTGATAGAATAGGAGAAGGAGAAATTATAGAAGATGCACCTGTATTTGATTATTTTCATCTGCAGAGTTTTGATGAAGAAAAATATTGGGAATGGAGGCTACAAGATGTTCACGGTGGAATGGGAGAATACCCTAGGGGGGGATGGTGGTATATCTCAGATAAATTAAAATCGCTTTTAGAAAATTTCAAAATTGCCCCTAAATATCATTTTTATGAAACACGGCTCCTCTACAAAGAAGAAAAATTCAAATACTGGATTTTTCAATTTCCGATAGATTATTTTCTAAATGTAAATTATGAAAAAAGTTTTTATTCTATCCCTAATGAAAATATTTTGCTTAATTTTAAAAGTAGAGAGGAGTTTTTAGCGACATATAGAGGAGAATATAAAAAAACAAAAAGAAAGTTAATCACAAAAAAGATTTGTTATTCAGAAAATTATGATTTACTAGCTAATAATACTGATATTCTCTGCTCTGAGCGTTTAAAACAAGCCATAGAAAGTAATAACATTACAGGTTTTGAGTTTTTTGAATTGGATTATGAGGTGGTGGTTGAGTAAAAACACTTTTATAAAATACGATGGCAGTATCTTAAACTTTGAGGCTCACCACATTATACCTATTGATGTGTTAAAAGCAAATCCAGATTTAAAACAATTGCTTTTTGATTTAAAGAAAGCTGACCCTAATTTTAACTTTAATTTTAATGGCATTGAAAATGGAATGATGCTACAAAAGAAAAGTTTAAGATTTGATATTAATGGACACGCTTCTCATAAAGCTTATAACTTTGCTATTGATAAAAAAATAACAGAAATATGTAGTAGTAAGGAATTAAAAGATTTTTAGGAAAATTAGAAGTATCAGCTCTTGGTATGGGCTGTATGAATTTAAGTTTTGGAACAGGAAAAGCTGTTGATAAAAACGAAGGTATTAACATTATCCGTACAGCCTTTGAAAAAGGAATTACATTCTTTGATACTGCGGAAGCATATGGACCTCTTACAAACGAAATTTTAGTAGGAGAAGCTCTCAAACCTATCCGTAAAGAAGTGATTTTAGCTACTAAATTCGGAATGATATCCGATGAGGGAGGGCTTTGTAGTCGTCCTGACCATATCCGCAAAGTGTGTGATGCTTTTTTAACAAGATTGCAAACGGATTACATTGACCTTTTCTATCAACATCGCGTAGATCCTAATGTACCCATAGAAGATGTTGCAGGTACTCTTAAAGAGCTTATCAATGAGGGAAAAATAAGATATTACGGTCTTTCGGAAGCAAACGCTGTTACAATCCGTAAAGCGCACGCTGTACAAAATCAATATTCAATCTGGTCAAGAGAACCCGAAGAAAAGGTAATCCCTACTTGCGAAGAGCTCGGTATAGGCTTTGTTCCTTGGGGACCTTTGGGAACAGGATTTTTAACTGGTAAAATAACTACGGAAAGTACTTTTGATAGCGCAACCGATCTTCGTGCGGCTTTTCCTCGCTTTACAAAAGAAAATATCAAAGCCAATATGCCTTTGGTGGAAATGCTTAACGAAGTGGCTCAACAGAAAGGAGTTTCTACTGTTCAAATAGCTTTAGCGTGGCTTTTAGCTCAAAAACCTTTTATTGTGCCTATACCTGGAATGGATAAAATGGAATATTTATTGGATAATATCCAATCGGTGAATGTTGTGCTTTCTCCTACGGATTTACAGGAAATAGAAAACAAACTTTCATCTATTCAAATACAAGGAGAACGACTTAATAAAGAACTATTAGATTGGTCAGAAAAAGAATAATTCTCTCGCTTCTACTCATAAAACTTTGTAGGCGACACCCCTAAGTGCTGTTGTACAAAGCGTGAAAAGTAAGCGGTGGAGGAAAACCCAAAAAGCTCAGTAAGCTCGGTGATACTGAGCTTTTATCAACGCTACCGACATCGCCATTGACGGCGGACATTCGGGCGTATATGCAGGCGATTTGCAGTAGTCGTAGCACGTACGCAATTAATAGTATAATTTCTTAAATCTTCCATTCAAGTGAACAACTTCACGATGTGAAAATTATTTGTAAAGTACAATATTTTATAAAAAAAGATATTTTATAAACTATATTGAGAGTGTATTTTAGTGTGAAAAATTATAAAAAAAACAAAAACACGAATTTTTTTCTAAAAAAAATTCGTTTTTTTACTTTTTTTACATTACCTTTGCACCATAGAAATTTTAAAATAAAAGACAAAATGAAAAAAATTGCAGTTTTACTATTAGGGTTATGTACCTTGTTTGGGTGTAAAAAGGAGGAGGAAACTACTACTGATTCTATTGATTTTTCTGTAAAATTAGTGAATGAATTTCTTCCTGAAAAAGGGATAAACGAAACTACTAGATTATATTTTGATATTGAAACTAAGACTCCTTTACAATATAGGATAGAAACTACTTTCCCTGATTCAAAAATCAAATTAGGAAACAAAGTAGAAAACACTTTTCTTTCTTTTAGGAATAATTATAATTTAGAAGAACCTGAATTAATACTTGATTATACTGCTTTAAAAGCAGGAGCTCACACAGTAAGAGTCGTTTTTTTCAATTACAAAGGACAGGAAATAGTAAAAGAGCTTGTTTTAAAATTTAGAGTCTATGGATATGAATTGAAGGTCAGAAATGGAAAAACCAATCCGAATCAAGGAGAAAACGTGGATTTTGATTTAGAAATAACCCCAGACAACCCTAATATACCTCATTATATTATATTTAAAAATTATGGAAAATTTAAAAACAATGAAGATACCAGCTTACAAAAAACGTTTATTGCCCTGAATGGACAAAAAATTACTTTTGGTAAGGAATATAAAATAGAAGATTTTAACAAAGTGCAGGTGCGTATCAATTCTTTTGATAGAGGCAAGCAAGAATTAAACTATGTCATAAAAAATAATACTTTTAGTAGGGAAGAACAAATACAACAAAAAGTAAAGGAAAATCAAATCTTTTATGAACTATTAAAAACAGAATTTAAAAAATTAGACAATGGTGTTTACATAACTAATGTAACAGCAAGAATAACCAAAACCCCTAAGTTTAGTAACAAACTACAATATAGAAGTCTAATCTCCTCATCTAGAGAAATTGATGGAACTGATGAATGGATAGACCTCACAATGCAAGAAAACGGAATAATAAATTTTTCTGTTAAAACAAAAAGATTAAATAAAGAAACTACCTATGGAGGAAAAGTAGACATACGAGATGAGTTTGAAAATAGTACAACCTGTTATTTTTTAATAGATTATTTATTTGATTATACCCCCTCTAATTAACATAAAAATATACCCTATACATACAGTCGTATAGGGTATATTTTTTTGAATAATAAATAAGGTTATTCATTAATCGCTAATAATTCATTTTTTGAAATTCAATCAAATTAATTTCTCTATGGTATGAACTTTTTGTTGTTACTATTTCTATTTTAGCTTTATATTTTTTTTGTGCTATTTGTAGAAGATCTGTTTTTATACTTGGAGTTGTACCTAAACTAAAAACAGATTTTAAATTCACTCTTTGCACAGTATGTTCTTCATTATAAGAATTTCCATTTCCTAATTCCCAATCATTCCAATCTGCTGAAGAGGCTGTTCTTATTTTAAGAGTATGGTTATTCCCATTTTTATCTTTATATATATACGTTTCTGATTCTTTAGGAAACCTCACAAAAACTTTTAATAATTTTTCATTTTGATCGAATGTTGCTATATTTAATTTAAGTTTTATATAGTTTTGATATTGATTGTTATTCCAAATTGAGTAGGGACTTAGAACAATGCCATAAGCTTCTTTTACGATTAATGGACTGCGTACGGAGATTGGTATTTGTTCCCGCCATTCATTCCCATATTCATCTTTAAATTCTATATGGTAAATATAGTATTGTTCCTGAGAACTTTTTAACGATAGAGAAAATTCATTATTTTCTGTTAAAGTTATATTTTCCCAATTATAATTTGTTGTTGTAAATATATCATTTGATAACGTTGTAAGAGTTTCATCATTTTCATAGAATGCGACTGACCTATATTGAATTTTTTTTGTTTTAGAACGATGATTTACTTTTCCTTTTATGGTAAAAGTATGATTTTCATAAATATATTTATCTATTTCAAAAGAAACACTTATGGGAGCTTTTTTAAAGTCAATTATAGTCTCTTTTCTTACTTTAATTTCTTCATTACTCTCTTCAAATATTTCATAAACTAATTTTTTTTGTCCATAATTAAAAGAACTTATAGATATATAATTATTTTTATTTTTTCCATTGATTTCTCTTAATTCATTTATTTTTATATCTTTTTCATTTATTTTTATGGAAGAGTTGTATAAATTTATATCCTTTTCATCAAAAGAAATGAATTTTATTTTATATTTTCCTTTTTCATAGCTCCCATTAATATTGAAAATTAAAGAAACAGCGTCTCCTTGATAAATATCAGATAAATCAGACGTTATCTGTTCTATAGAAAATGTTTTATCATTAATTGTAATTTGTTTTTCTATAGTATTGGAAGTATTTTCAAATTCATCTTTAAATTGAATAAAATATGTATATTTACCTGCTTTTTGGCTTTTTATATTGATATTAAATTCATTACTGTCTGATAAAGTATATTCTTTGTATTGATTATCTGTATTTTCTATTCCATTTTTTTCTCCTTCTGACAACCAAGTTTTGTACCAAATTTTCTTATTATAGCTTGGACTTTTAGTAATATATCCTTTTATATTTAATATTTCTTGTATATTATTTGTTTCTTCTTTATCGAAATTTATATTTATATTTATCACATTTTTAAGAACATTCTGTTGGATATATTCTTCTCGTTGCGAGGTGCTATTTTTTATTACATATTTCAGTTGTTTATTCCCTGCGTTAAAGGAATTGATACGCACCTGCACTTTGTTAAAATCTTCTATTTTATATTCCTTACCAAAAGTAATTTTTTGTCCATTCAGGGCAATAAACGTTTTTTGTAAGCTGGTATCTTCGGGGTCGTAGCTTTTGAATATAACATAGTAGTCTGTTGCTGTATTTTCAGGAGTAATTTTCAGGTCAAAATCCACATTTTCTCCTTGATTCGGATTGGTTTTTCCATTAAGCACTTGCAAAGTATATCCAAATTCTTTATAGTTTAAAGAAAATTCTTTTACACTTTCTTTTCCTTTATTATTAAAGAAAGTAACCTTTATTTTATGGTCTCCTTTTTCTTTTCCTGTATAATACAGTTGTAACTTAGGTTCGGTGAGAGTATAATCATCTCCTTTAAGGATTTTCTTAGTTCCGTCTGTTATTTCTGCTTTGAGAGAGGATTCAATTTTATATTTTAAAAAACAGAGTAAAATAATAAACTTTTATATTTTCTCTAAAATAAATGTAATATCATTAATTTTTTCTATCTTTGTAGAAATTACAAAAGAGAAAGATAAAGAAACAAAGGCTTTATAAGGACAAAAGTCTAAAATGATTTTTCTTTATAAAGAAACATTATGAAAAAGATATTATCGTAGTCATTGGGGTAGTCAAGCCCCTATGATTATGCACACCTTTTATGAGACCTATCGCGAGCAACTACAAGGCAAAATCCTTATCCCTTTCGGTACGCACGAGATGAGTGGCATCAGTGGGTTAGAACGCGCTATGCGCACTGATGTAGGCAACAACGCTCGATACTTGCAAGGCTTAGGGCTTATAGGGCGCACCATCACCAACCCCGAAGTACAAGGACAGATACACTCGTGGTTACGACAACTCGACTTTCAACAAATACAGTAGAACTTAAAATTATATATACAATGAAAAAGACACTATTTTTCCTGTTACTTTTTACCTCTTATCTCTTACCTGCTCAAGAGGCTAAAATTCTATCTCTTTCCGAAACTATCTGGAAAGCAATGCAAGAGGTAAATACCCCTATCCTTACTGAAAACATCGCCCCTGAAGCCGTATTTGTGCATATGGGGGCTACCCTTACTCGTGATAAGGAAATGGAGGTATTAGCCCAGAGGGACATCGTACTAAAAGAAGTTGAAACCCAAGAAACCTCCGTACGCATCGTAGGCAAAACGGCTGTACTCTTGCGCAAGCTCCGCCTTACCGCTATTGTGGGAGGCAATAAGGTACTCCAATGGGGATTGTGCGAGGTAAGCCCTGAGACCATTCGTAAAGCGCATAAAATTCTACCACTTACGGTTATACAAAGCGAATACTCTCTATTTGTTTAGAGGAAGAGAAAACGATGTTATCCCCGTATGTGAAGAACTCGGTATTGGTTTTGTGCCTTGGAGCCCGCTGGGTATGGGTACTCTTTGCGGTTATGTGGATGAGCGCACCCGCTTTAACAATCCGCCTGAGAAAGACCTCAAAACGATTATCCCTCGTTTTTCAGAACAAGCGATGAAGCACAATCTCGCCCTTTACCAGATGATAGACCGCTTTGCCAAAGAAAAGGGGTGCACCACTGCACAGTTTGCCTTAGCGTGGTTGCAAGCCCAAAAACCTTTTATCGTGGCTATCCCAGGCACTACCAAGGGTTACCACTTATTGGAGAACCTCGGTGCTACTGATATTACCTTCACTACCAAAGAACTCATCCAATACCGTAACGCCCTTGACAGTTTTACTGTGGAAGGGTTGCGATTACCTGAGATGATACTCAATTTTTCAGAAGTACGGTAAGGACAATGAGGAGTGGTAATACATCGCTCAGCCCTGAGCAGTTACAAGCCTTTGCTAAGACCGTAAGCAACGAAATTCCCGCAGGGCGTGCAGGCACTCCGCAAGAAATAGGCGACCTCGTAGTGTTCCTCGCCTCTGATGCTGGAGCTTTTGTCAATGCTACCGACATCACCATTGACGGCGGACATTTGGGCGTATATGCAGGCGATTTACAGTAGTCGTAGCACGACACACAATTAATAGTACGATCTCTTAAATCTTCCTTCCAAATGAACAGCTTTATGATGTGAAAATTATTTGTAAAAGGATAATATTGTAAAACTACATAAAGAAGTGTGAAATAGTGTAAAAAATTATAAAAAAAAACAAAAACACGAATTTTTTTCTAAAAAAATTCGTGTTTTTGTTTTTTTACATTACCTTTGCACCATAGAAATTTTAAAATAATAAGCAAAATGAAAAAATTAGTAATCTTAGTAATTGGAATACTACTTAGTAGTTGTGGAAATGGAAATAGTACAACAGAGGTAGCAGTAGCCCCTGAAAATAGAGAAAGTTTTACAGAAAATCCTTATTTTAAAAGTGAAGAGTTTTTGAAAGAAGACGATTTCCTTTTTAATAGAAAAAGGAATTATGAAAAAATAAAAGAAAGGGAATATAATACAATAGAAGAACTTCTTTATTCTTTTTTTGGAGGAGATAAAGAAGTAGTAGATTTGTCAATGAAATATGCAAGAGAAATTATAGAGGAAGCGGAAAAAGAAACTAAAAGTAAATTTTTTTTAGATCAAACGAGTGGTAGTAAGTATATTTATTACACCCCCATTGATACAACAGGAGGTGTTACAAGAAAAATTTTTATATGGTTTGGAGGTGATGAAAAAAATCGTCCTGTTATAAAATTTTCAAAAAAAATAGACAAAGAAAACAGAGTGTTCCTTTTTTAAAAAAGCTACCTTTTTTAGGTAGCTTTTTTCATTTTAAATTAAGAAAAAATTAGTTTCATTTTCGCATATGCTTATCTAAAGCACTTTCTACAGCATTTCCTACTGCTCCTCCAATACTTTTACTTAGATTATTACTTAAAGAAGACATTGCCTTACCTGCCACTACTCCTCCTGCTACCGCTCCTGCAACTCCTAAACCTGCTTTTGCTACTCCAAGCCCTGCACTTACTCCATTCATTGTTGTCATAGAACCCATAGCTCCTGCAATGGACGCTCCTGCACCATTGATAACCACACCTGCCGCACTTGTTGTTAAAGAAATTGACTGAAAGGCTAAAATAATGGCTACAATAGTAAGCCAAACAATTTGCCCACTGCCTAAGGAACTATCCGTCATTAATCCGATGATAATACTACAAATAAAACCATACAGAGCATTAAAAATAGGTGTCCAAAGAAGAATATTTAACATATTAAGCATAAAGGTTTTCCACGTATTCTCAAAGCCTGGAATAAAGGCTAATAAAAACACTAACTTCGTTCCTGCTACCATTACTGTCAGGAGTACCTTTACCATTATTGAAATTATAAACGCGGGTACAGCCATAATGGTAGAAAAAATTAATATAAAGAAACAAAAATAAAAATACTTAAATTGTAAATAAAAATTACCATCTAATATTTCTAACTTCCATTTTTCCAAATGGAACCCGCACGCTGGAGCGAACTCGCGTCTCCTAATATATCAAAGACTCTTTTCTCAAATGAGGAAGGGGCTTTTTGTGCTTCTCACAGTAAAAAATGTCAGAACTTTTATTTTGCGAATTAGCCAAAAGCATATACTTTTGCCGAAATTTTTAAAATTTAGTTATTTATGGAAGAACAAAAACCTATAACAACAGAAGAATGTAAAAAAGCCTATAACCATTTGGTAGAAAAAGGTTATTTTACAGAAGAACACATCTTTGATTTCTATATTGACCATAGGGATAGAGAGTTAATAGAGGTTTTGCATCAAATGGGATATGATGGAAAACTCTTAGCATTAGGAGATTTTTATCCTGAATATGGTGCTTTTTACTATGTTATTGATTCAGAAAGAATAAGTAAGGGAAAAGCCAAGAAAATAATGGATAATTATGTAGCAAATTGGATAAAGGAATAAATAAAAAAAATATTCCTCACCCCTTTGTCCATTTCTAAAAAAGTGTTATCTTTGTCGCAAATTTAAGAACCATTTAAACCCTATTTAAAAGAACCAGAAATAACAATTACATAAAGACATAAATTAGCGTTTCGCTTTACAATTTCCTTTTATAGAAAACGACCAAATTTTTCAAGTAACTGAAGGAAATAAAAGTGGAAATGCCTACGTTACAAGCGTGGGCATTCCTTTTGCTATTAGTTACTGCCTTTGGTCGGGCTTCTATAATTAGCAAAAAAGGAATGTTTGCGCTTTTTTTATTGTCTTAACATAACACAAAGGCGGAAACCGAAAAGCCTGTAATAGAGTAGGAATTTTTTTAATAATTAAAAAGCAATGAAAAAAATTGTATTGACAATGATTGCGTTAGGAACTTTGACCCTAACTAATTGCGGTAAAGAAACCGAAACAGTAATTGAACGTGTAGAAGTTCAGAAAGGTAGCCAAATTCTTTCAGGGGATGGAGCACCCAATGCTTCGTTAGGAAGTGTAGGAGATTACTACCTTGACAAAGGTACAATGAATCTTTACGGAGCTAAAACTGCTGACGGCTGGGGAACTCCTGCAAGCCTAAAAGGCATACAAGGGGAAAAGGGCAAAGACGGTAAAGATGGAGCTAATGGTACTAATGGCTCTGACGGACAAAATGGCACCAATGGAACTAATGGAAAAGATGGGGCTACTATCCTTTCGGGAACGACTGCTCCTGTTGCTTCACAAGGGAAAGTAGGAGATTGGTTTATTGATACTCAAAACAAACTCTTGTACGGGCCTAAAACAGAAAGCGGTTGGGGTTCAGGGATTAGCCTATCAGGTAGCAATGGCAGTAGTATTTCTCAAAAAGCGGATTTCTTAGTAAGTGATGACGGTACGACCTTGTTGCAGTGGAGAAACAAGAACACTGAAACTATTGATATGACTGTTATTCCTGAATTGGCAAATGTTACCAAAATAGGAAATAGAGCTTTTGAAGGATGTGAAGAGCTTACAAGCCTTAAACTCACAGATAAAATTACTTCTGTTGGACACTATGCTTTTAGCTATTGCTATAAATTGGAAGAAGTTCACTTTCCTAAAAATGTAACAACACTTGGAAATTATCTTTTTGATAGAGCAGGTAATGTTAAAAATGTGTATATAGAAGCTATAACTCCTCCTACATTTATACTGAACAATACAGGAGGAGGAAATAATAGATTAGATTTAGGTTATTATTCCCATACTATTGAGAATTTCTATGTTCCTGCAAGTGCTTTAAATGTTTATAAAACAAATGAGCAATGGAAAAAACTTACTGATATAACAGAGTATGACCCTAATACTCACCAACAAGTAGTCAAAGGAACTAAACTAAAACCAATACAATAAAAATAAAGATTTATCTCTCCTTGCAATCACCTTTTGCAAGGGGAGTTTTTTTTGTTATTCTAACTCGTCATTCATAATTATTTTTTGCCGTGTAGCAACTCTGTCTGCCCCTATTAATTATTTGACAAAAGTCAAAAGCACCTATTACAAAATAATTGTATCTTTGCCCCAAAAAGAAAACTATATCAGTTATGAAAAAAGATATTATCGTAGTTATTGGGGCAGGTGCCATTGGGGTAGCCATAGCCCGCCGTATAGGAGCTGGCAGGCATATCCTCCTTGCCGATTTACGACAAGAGAATGCCGAAAAAGCAGGCGAACAGCTCTACAACGCTGGCTTTGCGTATAGTACCGCAACCGTAGATGTTTCCTCTCGCACTTCCGTAGAAGATTTGGCTCAAAAAGCTACCGAATTAGGCAAGATTACCCACCTTATTCACGCTGCTGGGGTATCACCCTCACAAGCATCGCCCGAAACTATTTTAAAGGTAGATTTGTACGGTACTGCCCTTGTATTGGAAGTCTTTGGCAACTACATTGCCGAAGAAGGTGCTGGGGTGGTCATCTCCTCACAGTCAGGACACCGCTTGGGTGCCCTCACCGAAGCCGAAAACCGCGCTTTGGCTCTCACCCCTACCGAAGAACTGCTCAGTCTTCCTATTACCCAAGACATCACCGATTCTCTCCGCGCATACCAAGTATCCAAGCGTGCCAATGGCTTGCGCGTAATGGCAGAAGCTGTGCGCTGGGGCGAAAAGAAGGCGCGTATCAATACCATTAGCCCAGGGATTGTGATTACACCTTTGGCTAACGATGAGCTCAACGGACCGCGTGGCGAGGGCTACCGCCGTATGCTCTCTCAGTCGCCTATGGGGCGTGCTGCAACCCCCGATGAAGTAGGCGAGGTAGGCGAACTGCTCCTTACCCATCGTGGGGCTTTTATCACGGGCTCTGACTTCCTAATGGACGGTGGTGTAACGGCTGCCTATTGGTTTGGCGACATACAAAACCCCACAGAGAAGAAGTAAGATGGACATACTAAGTGCCTATTTCAGTTCCTTTGTAACACTTACTGAAAATGAAATACAGTTACTTACACATCTTTTTGAGGAACGAACTTTCAAAAAACGAACTCTTCTTTTACAAGAAAGAAATATAGCACATTATTTCTATTTTGTGTGTAAGGGTTGCCTCAAAATGTATAAGATAGATGATAAAGGAGGCGAACATATCTTACAGTTTGCCACCGAAAACCATTGGGTTACTGATATAGGTAGCTTTCACCAACACACACCCTCATTTCTTACTATTGAGGCAGTTGAAGATACCGTTGTATATCAAATTACCCTTGATAAACTCAATAGGTTATATGAGGAAATTCCTAAGTTTAATTTGGTATTTAGGAAGCTATCCGAGCGCAACCAACAGGTATTACAGGCTCGTATTTTAGAAATGCTCAGTGGAAGCGCACAAGATTGTTATCTGTCCTTTGCTCAGCGTTATCCTCAGCTCCTTCATCGTTTGCCACAGACACAAATCGCTGCTTTTTTAGGGGTTACACCTGAATTTTTTAGCAAAATGAAAGCACAACTATTGCGAGAAAGAAAGTAATAGCTTTGTGTAATGCATTTCTTAATCTACATTAAGGCACAGTTTGTTTTCCCGCCGTACCTTTGCACCCAGAAATAACAAAGAAAGGAACAAGAAAATGAAAACAATCTTACACAAAGCAGAAAGTCGCGGACACGCAAATCACGGTTGGCTTAACACCTATCATACATTTAGTTTTGCTAACTATTACAACCCTGAACGTATGCATTTTGGTGCTTTACGCGTATTGAATGATGATACTGTTGCAGGAGGAATGGGCTTTACCAAACACCCCCATCGTGATATGGAAATTATTACTATTCCTTTATCAGGAGACCTATGCCACGGGGATAGTATGGGCAACCAAGGCGTTATTAGCAAAGGGGAAATACAAGTAATGAGTGCAGGAACAGGTATTATGCACTCCGAAATGAATGCTAATGGTAATAAAGAGGTGAAACTCTTGCAGATATGGGTTATTCCAAACCAAATGAGTGTTACCCCTCGCTATGATCAGATAGAGATAGCAGGCAATGCAAAACCTAATGATTTTCAGCAAATCGTTTCGCCTAATGCTAATGATGAGGGAGTATGGATACACCAAGAAGCGTGGTTCAATTTGGCAAACTTCACCGCTGGTAATACCAAAGAATATCGCTTACATCACAAAGGTAATGGCGTATATGTATTTGTTATCAGTGGGCAAGCCAAAGTAGGCAACCTTACACTTGATGCACGTGATGGAGTAGGTATTACTGAGGTAGAAACTTTTACCTTAGAGGCAATCACTGATAGTGAAATCCTACTAATGGAAGTGCCTATGATAGAAGTCGGTTTCTAAACAATAATCCCCTTGCAAACAATGCAAGGGGATTTTTTTATTGGATAACTATAAAAATCTTTGTTTTTAACAAAAAAATCAAGAAAAACTAATCGTTCCGCCACTTACTGCAAACTCCATAGCTTTCTGGGCAGAAATGCCTTCGGCGGGCTTAATATTTTCTTTTTTTACAATAATTACCCAACCCGAAATAGCGTAAGAATGAGGCAAATAAACGCTTACCATATCCTCAAAGCCTACGGTAGACATCTCTTTTTGAGTGATAAAACCTATTCGCCACATTTCAGGATTTTCTTGTATTTTTACCCAAACAGGATTGGTAAATTTGCGTTTATCTCCCACAAAAGAATACAAAATTTCCTTAATAGAAGAATATAAAACACGTACGCCAGGAGTTCGTCGTAGCAAATAATCAATTACATTTATTAACGCTTTCCCTAAAAGGAATTTACTCCCGAAAAAGCCCGTAATAGTCGTAGCAATGAGAATAACAGCAAAAACTAAGCCTGGATATTGCTTAGAAATGTTAGGAACTAAGCTATCAATACTATAAAAAACAGTCCAAATTATCCAAATAGTAGTTACTAAGGGGCCTAACATCAGGATTCCTTGTATGAAATACCTTAAAATCCACCCAAAAATATTTATTTTCTTCATTTATTTTATAAAAAATAGATTAAAAACGAAAAAAACAGATATAAAATACCTGTTATATCTGTTTTTTTGTAGTATTTTATTTAAAATATCTGCGGATTCCATTTTTCAGGATACTTTGGCGTAACATCTTTATAGTATTCTTGAATTTCTAACATAATACTTTCCAAAGAACGAGTTTCGAGGTCTTCCACACTTATTTTTTTGCCTATCCGAACGGTTTTTGTTCTAAAATCACCAGCACCTAATACAATAGGAACTTTGGCTTTAAGAGCCATATGATAGAAGCCCAAACGCCATTTGCTCACTTTGGAGCGCGTACCTTCTGGGGTTACTACAAGGCTAAAATCTTCTTTTTGGTATAAATCGGCAATAATTTCTACCAAATGGTTTTTCTTGGAGCGGTCTATCCCGATGCCTCCTAAGGCTTTAACAATTCCGCCATACCACGCTTTGGTGTGTGCGTCTTTTATGATAACTTTAAGAGGCTTATCCAATTGCCAATAAGCCATATATCCAAGGAAATATTCCATATTGGTAGTATGTGGCGCAACAACCAAAATACAACGGTTTAAGGTTTCCACATCGCCTTCCAATTGAATTTTCCAGCCTAAAAGTTTTAGCCCAATTTTTCCTAAAAATTGTTTGATTTTTTTCATAAAAATAAAATATTGGAATAAAAATTCCTAAAAATAATTTTATATTCTAAATATAATTAACAATCTTTTTAAGAGCGTTGATGGTTCTGTCCAAATCGTCATATGACAAAGCATCATTAAGGAAATAACTCTCAAAACCACTTGGCGGAAGATAAACGCCTTCGTTTAGCATTCCGTGGAAATATTTGCTAAAACGCTCTTGGTCTGCTCTGCAAGCCGAAGCAAAATCAGTAACTTCTTCTTTTGTGAAAAACACGGAAATCATTGAGCCAAAACGATTTATTTTGTACGGAATTTTTGTTTTAGAAAGAACTTTGTCAAATCCGTTATGCAAATATTCGGTTTTGTTATTAAGGCTTTCAAAAACATCAGGGCGAAGGTTTATTTCAGAAAGCATTGCGTATCCTGCACTCATAGCCAAAGGGTTTCCGCTGAGCGTACCTGCTTGATATACAAGCCCTTCTGGGGCAAGGCAACACATAATATCATTCCGAGAGGCAAACGCTCCCACAGGTAGCCCGCCACCTATTACTTTCCCGAAGGTAACAATATCTGCCTCAATGCCAAGTACTTCTTGTGCGCCACCTTTTGCCAAGCGGAAGCCTGTCATTACTTCATCAAAAATAAGTAGCGTTCGGTAGCGAGTACAAAGCTCACGAAGCCCTTCCAAAAATTCTTTTTCAGGGACAACACAGCCCATATTTCCTGCAATTGGTTCTATAATTATTGCTGCAATATCATCAGGATATTCGTTAAATAATGTTCTAACCGATTGTAAATCATTATATTTTGCTAATAAAGTATCTTTTGCTGTTCCTTGTGTAACCCCTGGGCTATTAGGAGCACCGAAGGTAGTAGCACCACTTCCTGCTTGTATTAAAAAAGAATCGGAATGCCCGTGATAACAACCTGCAAATTTGATAATTTTTTCTCTTCCTGTATATCCGCGAGCCAGTCGTATGGCACTCATACAGGCTTCTGTCCCGCTATTTACAAACCGAACTTTTTCTACATTTGGCACCATAGAAATGACCAATTCTGCGAGTTTAGTTTCTATTTCGGTAGGCATTCCAAAGGAAGTTCCTTTTTTGGCTTTCTCAATAACGGCATTCACCACAGGCGCATAAGCGTGCCCGAATAACAAAGGTCCCCACGAAGCGATATAATCAATAAAGGTATTTCCGTCTTCATCGTATAAATATGCTCCTTTGGCTTCTTTCACAAAAATGGGAGTTCCGCCAACAGAATTAAAAGCTCTTACGGGCGAATTTACTCCGCCTGGTAGTACTTTTGCTGCATCGGCAAACAATTCGCTACTTCTTTTATATAACATAATTTTTATTTTTTTGCAAATGTACAATTTTTATGCTATTTAAAGATATAAAATAATGAATTTTAGTATTTTTTTAGATAAAAAGTAATACAAATCTTTTTTTAATTGTTTTTGTATTTTTATTATTTATTTCTGATATAAAAATATTTTATAGACAATAAATCTTATTTTAGCTATTAAAAAAGATATATTTATCTTTATTTAAAAGTTTATGTCTATTTTTTTTGTTTTATTTAATGTTTTTTGTACATTTGCCCAAACTAAAAATTCGTAAGCAAAATGAGTATTGAAAGACCAACTCCAATAGATCGAGAAGTAAATTGGGATAAAACCAGAACGATAATGAGCCGTACCGATGCCGCAGGTACGATAGATTATGTAAATCAAGTATTTTGTGATGTTTGCGGATATTCTGCCGAAGAACTTTTGGGAGCTCCGCATAACATTATTCGGCATCCAGATATGCCAAGGGTAATATTCAAAGTCCTTTGGGATAATATTCAAAAAGGAATAAACTTCCACGCAGTAGCGAAAAACTTAGCCAAATCAGGCGAATATTATTGGGTAGTTACCGATTTTGATATTATGAAAGACCCCGAAGGAAAAATTGTAAGTTATTTGGCTCGCCGTACTTCCGTTCCGAAAGAAAGTGTAGATAAATATATAGCTCCATTGTACGCCAAAATGTTACAAGTAGAACAAGTAGGTGGTATGGAAGCCAGTGGAGCTTATCTTGAAAAATTCCTTAAAGATAATGGGTATAGAGACTATATTGACTTTATAGAAACGGCTATCTTAGAATTTAAAAAATAATTAATTGATAACAATGTAAAGGTTTTTAAGTGTTATATATTCGCTTACAGCTATTTATTGGTTGTAAGCGATTTTTTTTGTTTTATTTTTTTATTAAAATAGATTTCTAATAGTATAAAAATCTTATCTTTGCCTGTTGTTAAAGATTCTTTTTATGATTTCTTATTTAAGCCAATATTATCCACTTTCCGAAGAAGCAGAAAAAGATGCTCGTACTTTGGTGCAAACGCTTCATAAACCCAAAGGGAGCTTTCTTATAAAAGAAGGACAATCTGTAAATAGTTTCTTTTTACTAAAAAAAGGCTTAGTTCGTTCCTTTTTTCAAAAAGAAGAAGTACAGATAACTCAATGGTTTTCAATGGAAGGAGATAATGTAGCGGCTACCCAACCTCTTTATGACCAACAGCCTTCACGCGAATATATAGAATGTCTTGAAGATTGTGAATTTCTCTTCTTTACAGGTGAAGATTTGCATTTTCTTTGTGAAAAACACAATTGTTTCAATACGCTTTATCGTAAAATCATTGAAGAATATTGCAAAATTATAGAAACCAGACTTTTTACGTTGCAAACAATGAGCGCACAAGAGCGTTATCATTTTCTTTTAGAAGATAGCCCGAAGCTCATTCAGCGAGTGCCTTTGGGGTATATTGCCTCTTATCTTGGTATTTCCCAAGAAACACTGAGCCGCGTGCGAAGTAAATAGTTTTTTTGACAAAAATCAAAAAAAAGGTAGATAAAAATACGTACCTTTGCCCGCTTAAATTTTATCTTTTATGAAAAGACGAGAACTTTTAGAAAAAGCTCCTATTGCAAAAGTATTTTTAAAATACGCTTTACCAAGTATTATTACAATGTGTTTCTTTGGCTTACAAAACTTGGTAGATGGTATTGTGGTGGGCAATTATATAGGTGAGGAAGCACTCGGTGGCGTAAATATCATTATGCCTCTTTTCAGTGTGATAATGGTAGTAGCCCTTACTGTAGGTATTGGTTGTCAAACACTTGTGAGTCAAGGCTTAGGTGCGAACGACCTACCCAAGGCACAAACGGCTATGAATACGGGCTTTTGGGGGCTACTTGTGGGGAGCGTGGTGGCTTCTGTGGTTTTGTATTTTGGAATGGAATATTTTGTTACTTTTTTAGGAGCCGATGAGGTACTTTTCCCGCACGCATATGCATACCTGAAAGGGCTTGTGTTTTTTATTCCTACAATGTCGTTATGTTTTTATTTTGATTTGATGTTAAAAAGCATCGGGAAGCCCATTGTTTCCACTCTGATAATGAGTTTGGTGGTGTTGCTTAACATAGGGTTGAGTTTATTTTTTGTTTTACAACTCGGTTGGGGAGTGATGGGAACGAGTATCGCCACAGGAATAGCTTTTACTATTGCTGCTTTTATTTCGGGGAGTATTTTGTTGAGAGGCAAAAGCCAAGTGCGGTTATTCCAAGGAGAATTTTCTTTTCCTGTTCTTTGGCGGGCGAGTTACAATGGTTCTTCCGAAGGAGCGTCTGAACTTTCTTCCGCTATTAGTATCTTGATAATCAATAATGTAATTGTAAAAATAATGGGAGCAGAAGGCGTTTCTGCCTTTACGGTGCTCAATTATATTAATTTTATGGGAATATTACTTTTCTTAGGAATTTCTGACGGAATGATTCCCGTATTAGGCTATGTGTATGGAGCAAAGCAGTTGGACAGGCTCAAACAATTTTTCCGTTTTATAGCAAAAACGAATGCCGTGATAGGGCTTGTAGTGTTTATTATTTTACAATTTTTTGGTGAAATGATAATTTCTCTTTTCTTAAAAAATGCACACTCTCACGTTGCCGAAATAGCGCACGAGGGGTTGCGTATTTTCTCGTTTGTATTTCTTATAAATGGATTTAATATTCTGGTAACCAGCTTTTTTACTTCTATTGGTAATGCGTTGGGTTCTATTATTGTAGCCTCTCTCAGGGGGATAGTTTTCATCGGGTTAGGAATGCTTATTTTACCCCAAATTTTAGGAGAAAAAGGCATATGGCTTACTTTGGCTTTTGCCGAATATTTAACCCTTATCGTAACGATTATTTTACTTCGTTATACGATGAAAAAAATCTATAAATAATATTTTACAATAATAAAACAACGCCTATTCCCTTCATTTCTTCTGAATAAATAGGGTATAGGCTTATTTTTGTAGATGTTTTTTCTGAATTTTCTCCAAAAAATAATTTCTGTGTAGTAGGAAATAACCAATAAGCCGTTTTGGCACTAAGAATGCCTATGCCTGCTCCTGCCAACACATCAGAAGCCCAATGGCGGTTGTTGCGAATACGCATTATTCCTACAAAAGATGCTATAATATATCCGCTGGAAGCCAACAAACAATCCGAATCTTTATATTCTTGGTAAAACATTTCTATACCTGTGAAGGCGGTAGCCGTGTGCCCAGAGGGGAAAGAGTTTCGTGTAGTTTCATCTGGGCGAAGCTCTCTGATGCTGTATTTCAACCCATTAACAACAACGGCAGTTATAGCATATGCGGTTGCGCCTATAAGCATTCGTTCTTTAACAGAATGTTTGGCTTTTACTCCCAAATTACTCATTGCAAAAACACTTGCAATGGGGGCGTATTGTATATAATCATCTATATGGATTTTTCCGCTTACGTAATTGGTGGTATTTTTCCGCACAAAATGATTGAAATCCGTTTTTTTAGCTAAAATACCAAGCGAAATCAGGCTCATAGGAGCAATAAGCTGTTTTGTGTGGAAAGAATTCTCTTTTTTGGTGATGGTATCTGTAAAGAGAGAATCTATTTGAGCATTTACTATGGTTGAGTAAAAATAAAACAAACAAATAATAAAAAATTTAATCATTTTTAGGTTTCTTTTTTAAGACAATCATAAAAAATGCAAAGATACAAAAAAATAAAAAGAAAAGCCATCTTTTCAGACAGCTTTTCTCAACTTTAATTTTTAAAAATGAAAAATAAGTGAAAAAACAAACTTTTATTTAAAACTTTCTTCGGTAGCTTTGTTTATTTCATAGCTACTTGCAGTAAGGGTAATATCCATTCCTGCCATATTTTGTACGTATTGGAAAGGATATTTTACTCCTTCCACTTCTTTATAATCAGAAGAATATTTGGAAATTACCATTTCTCCGTTTGGTGTTTTTTGTTTGCTAATTTCTCCTACTTTCAAGCCTGTTTTGGTGCTATAATAGTAGGTTGTGCTTTCTTTTTGAATAGCGTAAGCATCTTCGCCGTTTATGTTTTCAATGCCTAAAAGTTTTGCGTTTTGGTTGTTAAATTCCAATTCTGGGAAAACGCTACTTTCTGCAAGTGTTTTTTTCATTTCTTCTGGCAAATCCATTTTTTGTCCTTGTTGTTCAATGTAGCCTGTTTGCCCATTGAAAACAATTTTTTGGATTACCATTCCCATAGTTTCCACGCTAGAAAGCATTTTGCCTTTGGCTATAACATTATGAAAATTAAGCACTTGCCCTTGTACATTGGCAGATGAATGAATGGTAACAGAATTTACTTTTTGTAGTTTTTCTTTTCCACCAATAAGGTCAATGTATTTTTTTATAACACTTTCCACAGAGGCATTAGCGTCCATTTTTGGGGCTTCTGGCTTAGTGGTTTTGTTTGCAAATTTATCAAAATAGAAAACAGGAAGGGCTTTTCCGTTGAATTTCATAGCTTCAAGGCTATCTGCTATTTCACTTGCTTTCCCTACAATAACTACACGTAAATTATTGATTTTTATATACTTATTAGCAACTCTTTTTACATCGGCAGCCGTAACAGCTTCAATATTTTTGATATAATTGGCATAGAAGTTTTTAGGTAATTTATACACTTCTTTATTCAATGCAAAACGTGCGATAGTAGCAGGATTTTCGGTAGCCATTATAAAAGAGCCTAAGTATAAAGCTTTTGCTTCGGCAAGTTTATCCGCAGGAACATTTTGGTTTTGTATTTTTCGTATTTCATTGAAAATTTCTTCCACAGCACGAGCAGTAACTTCATTTCGTACTTTGGTAGAAACGTTGAATGTAGCTTCTGTCCATTTGTTGGCATCCACAGAAGAGCGCGCCCCATAAGTAAAGCCATTTTGCTCACGTAGGTTCATATTAATATAACTTCCAAAACCTCCGCCCAAAATATAATTCATTATCAAAACAGGGAAATAATCTTTATCGCCCATTTTTAAATTTTCCAAATTGAAAATATTGATTTCAGACTGAACCGCATTGGGTACATCAATCAAATTAATTTGGGTATATTGCACATCTTTTGGCGAATAAATAGAAGTTTGCAAAGATTTGGCAGGAATCCATTTTAAGAAATATTTTTCCACCATTGTTTTTGCTTCTTCTGGCTTAATATCTCCTAAAACTACCATATAAGCATTGGCTGGCGAGAAATTTTCTCTATAAAAATTTTGAACATCAGCAAGATTTACACTATTAAGAGATGCTTCTGTCTGGAATTTCCCATATGGGTGATTGGTCGTATATACCAAGGCATCATTAACCCTACCCGCTATGGCTTGTGCGCTGTTTTCGCTTGCTTTTATGCCTTCTATGCCTCTTGCGCGTTCTTTATCCAATTCTTCTTGCGTAAAATTAGGGTTGAGAGCCGCATCTGCAAAAAGTTCCAATACACGAGGGAAATAACGAGTAAGCGAGCTGGCATTACCTCCTTTTGCGGATAAAGAAACTTCTGCGCCAAGAAATTCTACTTCTTCATTGAAGTCATCTTTGCTAATATTTTTAGAGCCTTTCCCCATCAAAGCCGAAGTAAGGTCTGCCACTCCTGGTTTGTTTCGCTCGTCAGAAGGAGGAGTATCCATTGTCAAACGAACGGAAATTCGTGGTAATTTATGGTTTTCTACTACCAAAAGAGTCAGCCCATTAGCCAATTTATACATTGTAGGTTCGCCAATGTTAATGGTAGGTATTTTGCCCGATTCAGGCATTTTATTTCTATCTACTTGTGCGGTCATAAAAAGTGAAGTAAGCAATAAAGATGCTGTTATGAATATTTTTTTCATTTTTTTAGAGATTTAGTTAGACTTGGGTTCTGGTAAATAATCCATATTCAAACGTTGGCTTGGGTTAAGATATTTTTGAGCCACACGGCGAATATCTTCCCGAGTTACTTTACGATATAGTTCTAACTCTTTATTAATTCGGTTTGTATCGTTAAAAAATACATAATTAGTTGCCAAAGAATGCGCGATACCTTCCATTTTAGAATTGGAACCAACAAAAGAATTTTCAAATTGGTTTAATAATTTTTGGTATTCTTTTTCTGAAATAAGTTCGGTTTGTAGCCTTTTTATGCCTTCGTCCATATCTTTGCCAAGTTGTTCCAAAGAAGTATTTCCAAGCGGAAGAGCTGCCATCATATAAATACCATAATCTTCCTGAGCGCGGTTGAATGCTAATACTTGCAAGGCTTCTTTTTTCTCATCAACCATTTCTTTGTACAAACGAGAAGATTTTCCTCCGGTTAGTATTTGCGAAATAAAATCAAACGTAATTGCGTCAGCATCGGTTTGTTTTGGAGTTCTATACGCATAAGCCTTCAACGGAAGATTAATATTAGCATCGTATTCTGTTACTTTTATTTCTTGGGTAATTGGGTCTTCCATCGGGAAATTTCTCACTGGTTTTTGCGCTCTGTTTTGGATAGGAGCAAAGTACAATTCTATCCATTTTTTGGTTTGTGCCTTGTCAAAATCTCCTGTTACTACCAAAACGGCATTGTTTGGGTTGTAATACGTTTCGTTATAACGAACAAAATCTTCCAAAACTGCCGAATTTAAATCCTCTAAACTACCAATAACTGATTGTTTGTAAGGGTGTTTCTTGAATAAATGAGGCGTTACGGCGGTTTGATACATTATTTTCCCGTATGGGGCATTATCCATTCGCTCGCGTTTTTCTTCTTTTACCACTTCTTTTTGAGTATCTACACCTATTTTATTTATCACAGGGTGAAGCATTCTTTCGGCTTCCATCCAAAGCCCAAGTTGTAAGTTGTTAGACGGGAAAACTTCGTAATAATATGTTCTGTCCGAAGAAGTATTGGCGTTATTTTGCCCTCCGTTGGAAGATACAATGCTCATCCATTTGCCTCGCTCAATATTTTTTGTTCCTTCAAAAAGAAGATGTTCAAAAAAATGCGCAAAGCCCGTTTTTCCTGGTATATCATCTTTTGAACCTACGTGGTACATAACTCCTGTTGTAACCACAGGAACGGAATTATCCTGATGTAAAATAACGTGCAAGCCGTTAGGCAGGTCATACTC
Organism: Capnocytophaga sp.; assembly: GCA_030530525.1. Taxonomy (GTDB): domain Bacteria; phylum Bacteroidota; class Bacteroidia; order Flavobacteriales; family Flavobacteriaceae; genus Capnocytophaga. Next base: position 95,989 of record JAUMUT010000003.1, read on the forward strand.
TTCAAAATCAATTTTCTGTGCCATAGCTATCCCTCCTGATAGTAATAAAACGTTTAGTGTTAAAAAATATTTCTTCATAAAATAAAAGTTTATGTAATTATGTTGCAAATTTACATTTTTTTTCTAATAGTTATTAAAATTTAAGTTTTATTTATGATTTTTATCAATTATAAGGTTGTATTTATTCTTTTTTCGTGAAAAACATACAATTTACCAATAAAAAAATAATAATTTTGTCGATTATTTGATAAAATCACAAAATCATTTCTTTATACGGAATAATAGTAAAAAATCCTTTGGAAGAAAAGTATTCTTTTACATATTCTTCTTCGCCTGTGGCAAGGATAAAATCTCCTCCCCAAGCACCTAAGCTTTTTATAGTTCCTTGAAAATCACTAAAATACATTTTTTTTACGGGAGACAAATGAACCACCGAAGCGATGATTTCTTCGTGTTTGTCCAACAACTCGCAAAAGGAAGAAAACGAAGGAAAGCGAAGCAAATCTTCCGTAATTTCCGTAATTTCTTCTATCGCTTTGGTTTTACTTTTTTTATTTTTCCGATATTGTGCAATGCCTTCTCTACTATTTTGTTTTTGGTTAAGGTGAATAAAAAATAATTGCTCAGAAAAATCTATCGGAAAATCAACAGGATATATTTTTCGCTTTTCTCCTTCCAACTGATACAAAATAGGCGATTTAGCCTCAGCGCAAGCAATATCGTAGCCACTCCCCCCGAAGCTGTCGGCTAATAATATATACGGATTTACTTCTGCCCACTTGGCAACCAAACTAAGTAGAGTAGAGGAGGAACCCAAGCCCCAATTTCTTGGAAAATCCAAATGGGTTTCAATAGAAATATTTTTGGTAATTTCTTGAAAATCAATGTTTTGTTTTTGTGTAGAAAGAATAATTTTCTCCAAACTTTGAGCAATAGGATTAGCACTTTCGGTAAATAATTCTTCATCAAACCACACCGAGCCGTCATTGGCAATACTTTTCCAAAAAAATCCTTTTTCTTCTATTTTTTTTACAGAAAGAGTTTGCCCTTTTTTGGTAGGAAAAGCGAGGCTTAGCGCACCATCTAACACCAAATATTCGCCTGTTAAAAGTAATTTTCCGTTTGCTCGTATCATTTTTTAGATTTTAAGGCAAAGGTACAAAAATATTTTCATAAAAAATAGATTATATTTATTTGTGTAAATATTTAATAATCAATGAAATAAAAAATATTATAAAAATAATTAAAATTTTCCTTGATTATTAAAAAAATATTCGTACCTTTGCAACCGAATTTTTAAGGTTACTAATTTTTGCGGGTGTGGTGAAATTGGTAGACACGCCAGACTTAGGATCTGGTGCCTCACGGTGTGAAGGTTCGAGTCCTTTCACCCGCACAACTCTCAGAGCCATCTGAGAGTTTTTTGTTTATATACTATTCTGCTTTTTTCTTCTTTCTTAAAATAAAATCCACCAAAAATAGAGAATATTTAATCGTAAATATTTGTATATTTGCCAATTAAAAACAATTTCAATCTTAGTTTAAGATCAATTAGCGGATAATAATACTGAATTATAAATTAAGATACCAATATGAATATACGTCCTATTATCACAACTGACATAGCTTTATTACAAGCTATTGGTAAGCAAACTTTCTATGAGACCTTTGCTGACACTAATACTTCAGAAGATATGGAGCAATATCTTACTACGAGCTTTGCTACTGCCAAAGTACAACAAGAATTATCCAATCCAGATTCTCTTTTTTTCTTTGCCGAAGAAGAAAACGAGGTGATAGGTTATTTGAAGCTCAATTTTGCCTCTGCTCAAACAGAACCACAAGACCCTAATGCGATGGAGATAGAACGTATCTATGTACTTAGGAAGTTTCACGGTAGCGGGGTAGGTCAAGCTCTTTATCAAAAAGCCATTGAAGTAGCTAAGGAGCGAAAAGTATCCTATGTGTGGTTAGGAGTATGGGAAAAGAATGAAAGAGCTTTACGCTTTTACCAAAAAAATGGATTTGTAGCTTTTGATACCCACACTTTCGTCTTAGGAACTGATGCTCAAACTGATATTTTAATGAAACTAACAATACTTTGAAATATGAAAAAAACTTCATTTGTTCAAGGTATCCCTACTACCCTTTGTTTGTTGTAAGGAAACATTAGTTTGATAAACTATAAAAATGATATAACAAAGATTAAATAACACTATATGGAAATAACCCCAGCCCTTAAAACAGAGATTTACCACGCTCTAACAGACTTTTTAGAAGCCTACAAGGCGGAAGATACCCACGTACTCGCTGAAAAGTTTGATATATCGGGGGAGTTTTTGGAAGAAATCTATGAAATGCTTGATTTTGTAGAGGATAAAAGCGTGTTGCACCTCTTTCCTTTGGAAGAAATGGACAAAGAAGAAGGAGGAGGCACAAACTTAGATGTCTATACTTTTAACAACGATGATACCGCCGTAGGGGTGGAAGCTCATTTGTGGGATAATGGTGAATATTTTGCCATTATCAAAGGATATTATAACCTTGGGGAGCAATTCCCTAAATTTGTATTTCATTATTTTAGTACTTAAAAATTAAAGATATGTATTTTGCAAACACTTGGCACAAAAGTTTTAATTTTGTAATCACTCCTGAGGAATTTGAAGCGGTATTCAATAGAGATGATTATGAGTTTGTAACTAGCAATATGCTAGTGGATATAGACTATATCAGCACTGAAAAGCAGGAAATCTTCAATGCTTATCAGCAATATTATGAAAAAATACTGCTCCGTGAGGAAAAGTATAATCACAAAATCTTATGGACTATTGAGGATAAGATGCGACAAAGTATGATTGATCAAACCAAAAAACTCATTTTCCTAAAAGTAGGGGACAACAAGAAAGATGCTGTTAAGTATAAGCGAGTGCGTACGAAAGAGCCTTTTATGAATATAGACCCTTTTTGTCTTCTCTATAAAAAGGAAAAGAACTTGCTCTCTACCATTTATCACGCCCCTGAAAACACATTCGGGCTCAAACTCACCTATCCTAAAACTATCAGTCTTGCAGATAAGAACGATAACCTAAGAGGCAATTACAACACCGAAAAGTACCCTATGTGTGCCATTTTCAAGGATATCATCAAGCAGATTAAGAAAATCAGTCATAAAGCAAAGATGATGAAAGGAGAGCAATTGCTCAAACCCGATTTTTGGATTTCCGATAAAGCAAAAGAAGAAGTAGGAAGAAATTATTACTTGCAGAAAAATAAATTAGTGTTTGTTTAATTTACTAAATTATGACAGTAGAAACCTTTTGGCAACTCATTGAAAAGGCGAGGAGCGTAGCAGGTACCGATGATAAAGCCTATGCCCCTGCCTTACAAAAAGAATTAGAGACCTTATCCGATGACGATTTGCTCTCCTTTCAGTTTATCTATGAATGGTATGAGATTACCATTATCAAGCAGACGGGGCATTTGATGTGGTCGGCATTGGTGCTGATTAACGGTGGGTATTGTACCGATACTTACGGTTTTGCAGGCTATCTCATCACTCACGGACGTGAAGTATATGAACAAACCCTTATCAATCCTGATTTTTTAGCCACATTGAATCCTAAAAAAGACAAATGCAATTACAGAGAGGTCAGGCGATTGGCACAGCATATTTATATGGAGTGTACTAAAACAAAAATTCGCGCTTTCCAAAAGATTTACTTTGCCGTATGGAGTGAAGAGATACAGAACGAGATTACCCAATCGCTTACTATTAATCCAGAAAAGAGAGACCGTAACTGGAATATGGAGGAACTTAAAGAAAAATTCCCTCAACTGGCTGAAACACTTGCTAAACAAGGTAAAAGATGACCATAGACCCTATACATTTAGAACAAAACCCCGAAGTTTGTAGGCTTTTAGAGCAAATCACCCATATCACCCCCAAAAAAGCCAATGCTGTTGCCGATACCTTTCTCAATACCATAGGCAACAACCATAGTGGCGTGTATTGGGTGGAATATCATTGGGCAATTGCTTTTTTGGTGGAATACTATAACCATTCCGACCCCAATTCCCCACAATCCATAGCTATATATGGGATTCTGAATGACCTTTATTACTTTGAACCCATAGAAAAACACCCAACAAACAGGGATAACACTACCATAAAAGAAGAATTAGAACAGTTGTTAGCTCCTTTTGCCGATAATCTTTAATTATTTAGCAATGAAACCTATTGAAATCCCCGAATTTATAGACAAATACAAAATCTACGAGCGCGAAGGAGGCGTGATAGACTTCCGTATCTTTCAATTGGATACCGAGCAGAACGATACGCCTTATCAGAAACATTTGGCAGTCGCTCAGCAAACCCTTGTTTCAGTTGCCGATGAAGTGAACACCCATCTCGACCGCCTCGCTGCCAAGCAGAAAATCAATCGTAAGGAACTCTTTACGATGGATTACGATTTCCGCGCCCTCAAAGACTCAGGCAAGGAGATTTCTGTTGCCGATTTTATGGGTTGGCAATATGAAGAGGTGAGCGGAAGAGTGAAAATACTCAATTATAACTTGGTTAATCCGAAAACTAATGGGTACGACCTATATTTTTATTACAATGAAAAAGAAGTGATTGAAAATGCACTCATTATTGCTCAAGAAGATAAGGGGGAAATAGGTTTTGTGTATGCCTTTTTAGATCCTCCTCATTCGTTTATGAGTGGTAAAACTATTTTTGAAAAAGGTAAGTTCTTTTTGGACATCTGCGAGTTGCTCTTCACCGATATTTCCGAAATAGAAGTCTATCAGTGGAGCATAGATAGCTCCAATTACTTTGACGAGGGCAAAGAGTGGTGGGGGAGCTTCTTTTGGACGGTCTATAATCCGTATCAGGATTGGTATATTGGGATTATGGCATCTACAACAGACTGAATAAAAGTGAAAAGTGAATAGTGAAAAGTGTTGCCCTATTTTTCTTTGAATTTCAAAACCTCTGAGAGGGGAGAAGTTACGAGAGTGAATATGAGAAAATTAGTTTGTGATTGTCCGTAAGTTATAGAAGAAATATTTTTCCAAATAGATAAACTTTTTCTTGCTTACACAAGGAATTTAATCCCCCTTTGGAGGGGGCTGGGGGGAGGTTCTTTTTAGGGAATTGGTTTGAAATTACAGATACTATTATAAAGCAAGGATAGCTTGCAAAACTTGAGTTATTAATTATTAAACATTAAATCATTAAAAAAATGAATACACCAAAAGAATTAGACGATGCACTTTACGATCGCATCACCGTTTTATCCGAAGAAGGCAACGAACTTGCCGACAACGACCGTTTTGCCGCTGCAAAAGCGAAGTTTGAAGAGGCTCTTGCCTTAGTTCCTGAGCCTAAAACCGATTGGGAAGCCTCTCTTTGGCTTTATGCGAGCATCGGCGATATGTGTTTTATGATGGACGACTATGCGGGGTGCAGTCAGCAGATGTACAATGCGATAAATTGCGCCGATGGCTACGAAAATCCCTTTGTAAATATCCGCTTGGGGCAAGCTGAGTACGAACTCGGCGATAAGGAAAAAGCAAAGGAATACCTCCTACGCGCCTATATGTTGGAGGGCGAAGACATCTTCCAAGAAGAAGACGAAAAATACTTTGACCTTATCAGACCTCTGCTGAAAGTATAGAAGAATAGTTTCAGGCAACGCAATATAAACGTCCGGCAACGCGATATGAACGCCAAACAATAGAAGATAAACCTGTTTTTGTACAGAAATGAGTAGTTTTTTACCCTAAAATCAGTATAAACGATGAGAAAAATAACAGAAATAGTAGAATTGTTCGCTTCCGATTTGGAAAAGTACAATCAACTTGTGGAAAATGACGATCAAATAAAAGCAAAATATCAATAAATACCTAACAGATGAAAACAGAAACACAAATTAAGTTTGATACGATACTAAAAGAAGGCTTTACCTCTGTGCTAAAACCGCTTTCATTTAAAAAGAAAGCCCAAAACTACTATCGTCAATTGCCAGAAGTAGGGCATATCATCAATATCCAAAAAAGCAGTTATGGCAATAGCGACAACATTAAGTTTCGCATTAACATAGGCATCTTTGAACCCAAATTTTACTTGGAAGAATACGACTTTAAGCGTACAGGGCAAGTGCCCGATTACCCCACCGAACCCGATTGCCTTATTCGCAAAACGATTAATGATTTGTGCAATAGAAATGACCTGTGGTATGAGGTAGATGATACCACTGACGAGCAAGTCCTCATCAGCGAAATGCAAATGAATGTGCAACAATACATTTTGCCTTTCTTGGAGGGGCTGAACAGTTTGGATAAAATCTTTCAGGCACTCGAAAAAGACCCTTATTTATTAGATATGCCCTTTGCCCCTCTTATTTTATATGGAGAATACGGGAAAACCGACAAAGCCCAAGCCGTATATAACGAGCTTCTGAAAGATGTCAATCCCTTAGCCGAACGCACTCTCAAAGAATATGCTAAAAAATACAAACTCAATGTTTAGCGTTCCTTGTTAAGGTTATTTCCAAAAATCTTGTATGAGGTATGATTACGATTGTCCCCCTTTGGAGGGGGTAGGGGGAGGTTAATAGTCAATAATTTATAAACAACCTCTCCCTCAGTCTCCTCCAAGAGGAAAAGATTGTAATACAACTTTTATTTGATTTTAAAAAACCTCCTAATATGAAACAATTTATCACTATCATTGCCCTAATGAGTATTTTTATAGCTTTTGGACAAATAAAAAACGTCAATATGAAAAAACAAAAACCTAAAAACCTAACAGAATGTATCCAAATGCTGGATAAGAACCTCAAAAAGCAGGATAAAGAGTATATAAAAACGCTTACCGAAGAAGAATTCTTTATGGAAAGCCATTTTACTTTAGGAATGGGCATCCGCAATGAGTGGCTTCGCAGTGGAAACCCCGAACTTGTGAAATTCTTTTTGGATAAAGATGTCCGCCACCCCGATGATATGTCGGCTATAATACTCACCTGCTATTATAGGCATCTTCTCGGAAAGGATATTGATTTAGAAAGTCAATTAGAAGCATATCATAAACAATTAGAACAATGAACCAAAAATACGACGATATCATCAACGATTACGGCAATTACAGCCGTGTGCAAATAGGTGATAAGTGGGGCGCTATCAACAAGCAAGGAGAATTAGTGATTCCCGTGAAATACGACGAAATATTCCCTATCTGTTGCGAGCGCGCCAATGTGAAACTCGGCGACAAATGGGGTTATGTAGATACCACAGGCAAAGAGCGCACCCCTTTCAAATACGATTATGCTTCCAACTTCTACGATAATTTTGCATACGTGAGGATTAATGGCAAATGGGGTATAGTGAACATCGATTGCCAAGAAATTACTCCTATTAAGTACAGCGACATAGGCGATTTTTCCGAAGGGATAGTTGCCGTACAAATAGGACATAAAAGAGGCTTTGTAACCGATACAGGTGAAGAACTTACCCCTATTGACTACGATGAAGTAGAGTTTTTCGAGGAAAGCAAAGCAGCCGTAAAGAAAGACGGCAAATGGGGATTTATCAACCTAAAAGGCGAACAAATCATTCCTTTTCTCTATGACGATGCCTCTTACTTCACCGAAGGACTTGCCTTAGTGAAGAAAGGCGACAAGTTCGGCTATATCAATGAGAAAAACGAAACGGTACTTCCCTTTATCTATGATGATGGGAAATTATTTCAAAACGGCAAAGCGTGGGTACAGATTGGCGACAAGCAATTTGAAATTAACACATTAGGCGAACAAATAAAATAAGAAATACAATGAAAATAAACAAACCTTTGGCTAAAAAGCCTCCATTTTTTGATATTGATATTCGTACGGTAGCGGATATTGATAAAGACCCACGTTTCTATATAGAAGAAACAAAAGAAATCCCTTGCTATTGGACAGACGGCAAGCAAATATACTATCGTCATTCCCCTATTGAAAAGGCAAACCCCGAAACTTTTGTCTATTTCAATGGCTTTTTTGCCAAGGACGACAAGCATTGCTACATCGTGGGGCGACCACTGAAAGGGGCAAACCCTAAAACGTTTGAGATGCTCAACGAGTGTTATGCCGCCGACGATAAAAGTGTTTGGACATCAGGCGGACGCTTTGAGTCTGCCGACATCAGTACTTTTGAAGTGTGCGATGAGGGTATTCACCGCTTAGACGATAAAGAAGAAAGCTCGTGGGAGTTCTCCGATGGCATTAAGCGTGTGGTGCGTATGGACTTTCCTTATGGCTATGCCAAAGACAGTAAGCAAGTGTATTACGAGGATTACCACGGCAAAATAAAGATACTCGCTAAGGCAAATCCTACTACTTTCACCTCGCTGAACGACGGTGATTTTGCCAAAGATGATAAGTCGGTTTTCTATGGCAAAGCAACCTTGCCCAAAGCTAACCCCGCTACGTGGCAAAAGCTCTCGCATTTCTATTCCAAAGACGACAAGCGCATTTATTGCCGAAACAAACTCCTCAAAGAGGCGGATTACGATACCTTTGAGGTAATACTCCTCACCTCTCGAGAGGGCTACCAATACCCTTATGGCAAGGACAAAAACCAATATTATTACTATGGCAACCCCCTTACCGAAGCCGAAGCTCTCCACGAAATGAACAAACCGTTGAGGGAGGAGTAATCCTTAAACTTAGAACTAAAAATATAAAAACTATGCCAGCATACAAACATCCTATTACCTTAGAAGAAGCTCTGAGAGAAGTAACTCAGGAGCGTTTCTGCAAGGGGCATCACTATAAAGATGTAGCCCTAACCGACGCAATGGTGGAGCAGATAGTACAAGTAAAATCCTTAGTAAATGTGGGCTTTATCAATACCGATATTACCGATGAAGCCCTACAGTACTTGGCGACTTTGCCCAAACTAAAACTCCTTTTCTTAGAGGACAACAAACAAGCTACAGGCGAAGGCTTTAAATACTTTGCTGAAAAACCTATTGACCATATTTCGTTAGACGGCTGTCCTGTAACCGATGAAACCTTGCCTATTGTCTTGCAAGTACCACGCTTGAAGTCTATTTCGCTTAAAAGAACACGGGTTACTTTTGAGGGGCTAATGGCAGTAGCACACTACAACAAGGTGAGTTTCTACCTTGATAAACCTTTCACTGCCGAGCAGATAAAAGCTTTTGAACAAGCCCAACGCACGGCAGGGAAAAAGAAACCAGCGGCAACCCCTACCGATGATCTGCCCATAGTAAAGCAACTGCTTCTGGACTTCTTTGCGGCAATGACTGAGTGGGAACGTTTTGCTTCTAAAACATATACTATAGGTAGAGAAACACACCTTGTAGAAGAAAAGTGTAAAGAACTCTTCCAAAAGTATTGTACTGAGAAGCGTCGTGCAGGCTATCGTCCTGAAGCGATAAGTTATAATACGATGGGAGGAGGTACCTATGGGAAGCATAAAATCATTGATAGCGAGGCAGTAACTAAAAATAAAATATACCTCTACACCGAAGACAATCACAACACTCAATTCCGCTTTCTTATCATCAGGAAAGAAGGTGAGTGGAAGATTGACGACTGTCAATGGCACGATGGGGGGTGGACTAAATACGGATTATAATAATGAAAACCGTACATATATGATATACAACAAGAAAACATTCAAGAATTTTTCCATATCTTTATTAGTACAGAATGATATTCATAACTTTACAGAAATAAATGATTGGTTTTTGGAACATATTAAAGCCATTGACCAACTGTATTTGGATGAATTTAAATTAAAACTAAACGATATTGAACTAAATTTTGGTCGTTATCAATGTACTTCAGTGAATGATATGCTAAGAAAGACGAGTGAAAAGAAGCTAAAGGTGTCATTTTTTATGTCTCAAACAAAAAAAATAGATGAGACCTTAATCATATATGACAATCCTTTTTTAAATCAAGATGACTTGAATAAAGATACTATATATGAAGCAAAACTTATAGTAATGTGTCCGTATGAATATAAAGAGATATTAATAAGTTTTATCACTCAAGAAGTAGATCTTAGCAAGTGGTCTTACGGATATGGAATGAGCCTACAGGCAAAACAAACGCTTGATGGTTCTCAAATCAAAACTACCATATTCTCAAGTAAAAATATACCATTAAGCACAGAAAAACTATGGGATAATATGCTACTAACAAATAGTGCATTATCCGAAAAAGGATTTGTCAAAGATATTTATGAACTCAATATTCTAAACTTGGAACAAGCTAAAAAAATTGATTTAACAAGTTATTCAGACAAAGGTATTGGAAAATATTTTACAAAAGATGAAAAATACATTTGGACACTAAACCCTTCTGAGATTAATTTAGTCAAGAATGACCTCAAAAGCAACTCTTTTCTAATATCAAATTTAGCTAAATAAGTAGGAATGAAAACCGCTCAACAACTCATAGAAAACGAACTTGTAGCAGTAACCCAACAGCTTAAAGAAGTTTCTCTTTTACAAGAAGAGAAGCAACCCCTTATAGCTTACAAACAGGAATTAGAACAGCTGTTATTTCTCAAAAAACTTTCCAATACCTACCATTTGGAGGCTAAGGAAATAGAAAAACTTATTGTGCTGCCTGCTCCTCGTACTGATTTTGCTAATTTTCGCCTTGTAGATGATGCTGAAACAGACGACAGCTCCTATTGGCAAGAACTCAAAATAGAAGATGAAAAACTTTTCTTGAATGAGGGAGATATAGTGATTAAAAAAAGATAATAAAATGACTAATAACTATCAAAATTTCAAAACCATAGAAACTGAGAAATCCCTTCAGTTAGCTAAAGCATTAAGTGTATCTGCTCAAGAAAGTAAGGAAATCAACAAATGTTTTGACTTCTTATTAGAAAATCACCAAGCATTTAATACATTTGATGGGCAAATGAATGAAGTCCCTGATGCTGATAAAAAGCGAGTGGAATTAGAAAACTCTTTGCAGGAAAAGTTTGACCATTTGCCCTCATTATCACAAGTAGCTGAGGTATATATCCTTGCCAAGTGTATGTGTTACTACAATATAGTGCAAACGGATTACCTTAAAGGTAGCTATATAGAAACAATTTTTGCCCTGCCTTTGGCAAAGCTATTCACTCAAAAATCAAGTATAATCATTGATATAATACAAATGCTACTGATAACAGATTACCTCAAAGAAAGCCCCAAAGTAGGTGATAATGGCGGACTATTGGACGATTTATTGGAACTTATCAAAAAGAATGCCTTACAAAAACAATGGACAACTGAACAAGAAGTACATTTGCTTAAAAACTTACTTGATATTCACCAAAAAACAAACTATTATAGTAACTTAAAGTACCTAAAAGAGATTTTTAAATACGTTCATAGCAAAAGTGAATCCTCTTTGCTAAATGCTATAAGCAATTATGAGTCAGAAAACCGACAAGGAGGATTGCAAATGCTCGAAATTATCTTGCATACTACCTTTTCAAACGATATATACCGAGACTTTGAAATTAAAAAAGAATGGACAATCCTTTTAGACGGACTCAGTGGCAAAAATCCTAAACCTACTTGGGTTAAAAAGTGGAAAAACATACGAGAAAGCATTGATAATAACACTTTAGAAAACATTCTTTCACAAATAGAAGCCCTAAAGCATTACAAAATACTCCATCTTACTGAGAATGGAAAAGAAACTGCCTATGGAGTTACCGATGATATAGCAACAAGTATATTAAAAGGTGTAGAATGGATAAGGCAGAACATTGCAGGAACACTCACTATAAATACTCCTAAACCTAAAGTTGAAACACCTGAGGAGCGAAAAAAGAAAATCCAAGAGCAATTGCAAAATCTTTATAATCAGAAAAATAATGGAGATATAGACCTTAAAACCTATCTCTTACAGAAAAAAGAATTAGAAAAACTTCTCTAAATATGATGACAAGTATATCACAAAAACTAAAATCTGATATAAAAATAGAAGATGTAAAACAAGAAAATGGCATTTTCTTATGTATGAATAACGAATTTATAAATGGAGATAACCAAAAGTATATGAAAATGTATGATTGGATGTCTTTTGTATATGATTTTGGAGAAAAATGGATAGGAAGATTTAAGTACGGACACGCTATTGACCGCTTGCGTACCGAATTGATGAGTCGTTTGGAATGGAAGAATGCTATTTCGGTACTTTATGTTTCCATAGGTACAGGGGCAGACTTGCGTTATCTACCGCAAGGGATTGATCTGAAAACAATAGACCTTGTAGGAGCTGATATTTCTATGGGAATGCTCAAAAGATGTAAGAAACAGTGGCAAAAGAAAACAAACCTTACCCTTGTGCAGTGCCCTGCCGAGAAATTGCCCTTTGCCGATAATACTTTTGATATTGTTTTTCACAATGGAGGTATCAATTTCTTTAACGATAAAGCTCTTGCTATGAGCGAAATGCTCCGAGTTTCCAAAGCAGGAAGCAAACTCCTTATCGCCGATGAAACGGCTGACTTTGTGGATACTCAATACAAGAAAAGTATCTTCTCCAAGTCTTATTTTGAAGGCAAAACGGTTGATTTGAACGCCATAGAACAGTGTATTCCCGCATCAGTGGCTGAAAAGAAAACAGAATTGTTCTGGGATAACAAATTTTATGGTATTACTTTCAGAAAAAGCAACTAAATGAGTTACATTACCTTTAAAAGCAAGCTCATAGAGCAAAAAGTAAAGCAATATCTGAAAAAGAAACACGCAGACCTTCTTGTAAAAGAGGGGAGGAGGGTGTTGGTCAAAGAAGAAGGAACACCTTTGATTACCAAAATGCTCATTCATAACGATGAGTTGCACTCGGAGGACTTAGCCGACTTGCAAATGTTCCCCAATATAAAGGAATTACAGTTGCTATCGGACAATATAACTCACTTGGAAGCCTTGCCACCTTTGGAAAAGCTACAAAAACTCTATTTGAATATCAAGGCAACGGATTATACGCCTCTCGCTAAGTATAAAAAACTTAAAAAAGTAGAGATTTTTGATAGTGGAGTAAACGATATTGCCCCTTTTTGTGAGCTTCCGAAACTGAAAGAGTTAAAACTATCGTGCAATAAGCTCACTTCTTTAAAAGGAATCGCTAAATTACAAAACCTAACTGAGCTTTGGTTGGATAGAAATCAAATTACAGATATATCCCCTTTGGCGTGGTTACCTAATCTTGAATATTTGCAGTTAGATAGGAATCAAATCAGCGATTTATCCCCTTTGAGTGCTCTTAAAAAACTCACCTCTTTGAGTTTGTACCACAATGAAGTAAAAAACCTTTCTCCTCTGAGGAATCTGCCCTTAGAAATATTAGAGTTAGAGCAAAATAAGATAGAAGACCTCAGCGATTTGGTAGGCATAGAGACCCTTCGGAACTTAAAAATATGTTTTAACCCTATAAAAGACGCTTCTCCTTTGCTAAAAATGCCATATTTAGAGTTCATCTGTACAGATGCTAAGGATATCTACTTACCATTAGAACGTTACCTTGATAGATGTGTAATAAGAGAAGTGTTTGGAGGGCAGTACCCTAACTTTGAAGAAGCAGATACTTATATATTTAGTAAAAAAGAATGAAAAAAATGACCTTATTAGCCTCCTTATTGGCGTTGTTCTCTTGCAAAAGTTCGCCAGAAGAGAAAAAAGCCACCGAAGCCTTTCCCTTGCAATCCTTACTTACCTATGAGTATTGCGGAGAAAAGGACGGCTTTCAGTATTTCTTATTGGGAAACAGTTGGGAACGTAAAGTGTTCAAAGTAAAAAGCTCGGAAATAAATATAGATCCTCAATACATTTTCCACGTCGACCCCTTATTGGAACATAACCTGCCGATTACACTTGTTCAGCAAGAAAGAGTTTTTGCCGAAATTCCTGCCAATGGACAAAAACTCTATTTGTATAAGGACAATATTGTACAGCGTTATTTTCTTAGTTGTTCGGACTTACACAAACAAGCCACTGACCGCCCTACCTACCTATATGATGAGATAAGCCAAGAAGATGCCGAAGCACATCAGGAGGACAGAGCCTACTATATAGGATATTACAAGGGGGAGCAACTCATTCGTTACCGAAAGATATATAGGGGAGAGGTGCTTATAGAGAAAATACTGAATAATGAGTAAAGAGATTTATATACTACTGCTTTTCTTTCTTTTTCCTTGTATAGGATATGCGCAAGAGAAAGACACTATTCCTCCAATAAGCATTGAGGAAGAGGAGCTGGTAGAGGAGTTTTATTTCCCTTCAGGGGAAAGAAAACCGATGTTTGTACAATGTAAAGATATAAGCATAAGAGAAAGAGATACTTGCTTTTATCATTTCTTCTCCCAGTATCTAAAGCAAAGCATTCTTAAAAGTCCTTATAAGGAATTAGAAGGAAAAGCAATCGTCCTTTTCAGTGTGGAAAAAGACGGAAGTGTAAAGCTCCTCCATTGTGCGGCTTCTTCTCTGTATATAAGAAAAGAGATGCAACGCACTATGGAGCGGTTTCCTAAACTGATTCCTGCACAACAGAGGGGAAAGCCCGTACGCTATTTATATCGCTGTAGAATTAGGTTTGATTAGTTTGTATTGCTTTCTTCTTTGCAACTCTTGCCTATGGTAGCAAGTTAGTTTAATTCTCCTTTTTTCTTGAAACGAGCTTAAAAAACACAAATAAAGCACTGTAAATAAGCGTAATAGCGATATTACAAATTAGCAGATAAGGGTCTATCATTAAACGAAGTACATCCCAAAAGGCATACCAAACACCCCATCTGCTATCTGATTCTAAAAGAAAGGCAGTAAGAAAAACCATTGCATAACAAGCGATAAAAGTGCATAAGGCAACACTTATAAATGACTTTATATGGGCTACTTCTAATAGTTTTGTATATACTATGATGACAACAAAAGCCACAGGGAGCATTCCCAATAAAAATAGAGCCGCTCCTGTACTTTCTGTTGTGCTAATGGCAAGAAAAAAAGCTATTACAGCGAGGATAAGTGCCATCAAAAAAATGTAAATGGTTTTCATATTTTCTAATGTTTCTATATACAAAAATAAGCCGTAAAAATCGTATTACATAAAGAAAATTTCGTTCTTTACTCACAAGTGAAGAACAGATTTTTTATAAAAAAGAACATCTTCCGTTGTGTAAGATGTTCTCTGTTAATAAGTAAAAATTCAAATATGGTTACAAAAAGTAATTCAATGCTAAAATAGTTCCCAAATGCATTCCTTCGTGGGTATTATTGAAGTAAAAAACGTCTTCTATCGTATCCATAGGGTAGCCAAGACTCGTAGTGTAAGGATTATAATGCTGGAAAACTCCTTTTTTATAATTCTCTTCCAATTGTTTGGCTGTAAATGAAAGCAAATGTTTTAATTCTTCTATTTCCGACAAAGTAGGCACTTCCCCCGTTGGGGCGGTTCCTTTTTTATATTTGTCTATAAATTCTTCCGAAACAAGGGTTGGCGTATCGCTGAATTTATAAAAAAGTATCTGCTCGGTAGCAACGCAATGTGCTATATTCCAAAATACGTTATTATGAAATCCTTCGGGGATTTTGGCTAATTGTTCAGGAGTATAAGTTTCTAAAAATTTTAAGAAACGTTTCCTAAGACATAAATGAACTTCAAAAATTTTATCAGAAAGCATTTTTATAATAATTTTTAGTTGAATAATTACTGCAAAGATACAACATTTTTAGGAAACGATACGTATCGTTTCCTAAAAATGTAAGCACCGCTTTATAAAAATGTAGGCATCGCTTTACAAAAATGTAAGCACCGCTTTTTTTAAAAGAAATGTTCAATAGCGATAAGGGAAAGCGCACCTGCCAAAAATCCTATAAAGGCTAACCAAGAAATGTTCTTTACATACCAGAAAAAGTTTATCTTTTCCATACCCATAGCAGCCACTCCAGCCGCAGAACCTATGATAAGCAAACTTCCGCCCGTACCTGCCGCATAAGCAATGAAGTGCCACAAACTATCATCTAACGGAGCTTGGAACATACCAATACTTGCCGCTACCAATGGCACGTTATCTATCACAGATGATGCAACGCCCAATAGCATTACTACAATATTTTGGTTAGGAATGGCAGTGTCTAACCACCCTGCGAAGTGGAACAAAATACCAACAGACTCCAAAGCCGCTACGGCGAGTAATATTCCTAAGAAAAATAAAATACTAGATATTTCAATGCGAGATAAAGCTCTATGTACCGAGAAGGAAGGCGCATCGTCTTCTTTTGGTTTCATAAACTCAGAGAAGAACCACATAGTAGCCAAAGCGAACATCATTCCTACATAAGGAGGCAAATGCGTTACCGATTTGAATACAGGAACAAAGATGATGGATAAAAATCCGATAATTAGCATTGGGGTACTACTCTTCAAGGCTTCTGTTTTGTCAGTACGAGGGATGTCCAATTTCCCTTGGAAAACAGGAAGGAAAGAAGCTATTGCCAATGGTACGAAGAAGCAAATAACCGAAGGGATAAATACATATTCTATTAATTTTACCGCCGATACTTTATTTGCCATCCAAAGCATTGTTGTAGTTACGTCTCCAATAGGCGACCACGCTCCACCAGCATTGGCAGCAATGATAAGCAAAGAAGCGTACCAGAATCTTGTTTTTTGGTCTGGAACTAATTTTCTTAAAATAGTTATCATTATAATAATAGTGGTAAGGTTGTCTATCAAGGCAGAAAGGAAGAAGCCAACCACGCCCAAAACCCAAAGGAGTTTTTGTTTTTTACGAGTTTTTACGATTTTTTTGATAATCTCAAAACCTCGGTGCATATCAATAATTTCTACAATGGTCATCGCACCAATAAGGAAAAAGAGTATTTCTGCAATTTTCCCGATATGGTGCAAAAGCAAGTCATCAATAGCAGTAGCGTTATCCACGCCGTGCTTCTGTGCCAAAGATACCAAGTTGGAATCTTCAATGCTAAACACTTCCAAATTTGCCATTCGTAAAATAGCCCAACAAACGGCAGCCATTCCAAGAGCGGAAATGGTCTTGTCAATTCGTACTTGGTGTTCTATCGTGATGAAAAAATATCCTCCAAAGAACACCACAATGAGTAGTATTTCCCACATAATAATATTGTATAATAAAATTTCGGGTGCGAAAATACTAAAAAAAAATAGTTTTACCAAATAATTTTTTGTGAATTTATCTTTATATTTCTTTTCGTTTTAACAAAAAATAAAAGCCCTGAATATAGCCTATTTTACCAATGAAAATATGTATATTCAGAGACTTTGAATAAAGAAACAAAAATGAATTAATTTACACTTCCGATGAAGAAAACGCCGTAACATTCTTGGTTTTCTTCCAGTTTTAAGAAAGAATGTAGGTGTTTTACGAATTTTGGCGAACTCCAATAACAACCTACTTGGTGGGCGGTACTCATCAAATACATATTTTGCACAGCCATAGCTACCGCTGCTATTTCTTCCCATTCGGGTACTTCTTTGCTAAAATTTACACTTATAGTTACCAAAGTATCCGCTTTTTTTACTTTTTCAACAATGCTTGTGTATTTCGCTTCGGAAAATTTATCCGCTGGGATATGTTTTTTGTACAATGCTTGCATTTCTTTACCCAATTGTTCTTTTTCTTCCGAACGGAAAATTTTAAACCGCCACGGCTTTGTTTTTTTATGATTGGGCGCATAAGAGGCAGATTCTACAATATCCTGAATAATATTTTCAGGGATTTCTTCTGCGCTATACTCCGCTGGGAAAGTACTTTTTCGGTCTTTGATAATTTGTTTTAAAATTTTAGCAAAACTCATATTGTTTTATTAATGAAATTATTTTTTAGAATTTACAATATCAATAATTTTATTGAAATTGGTTATAACATCTCTATTTGTTCCTTCTATAAATCCATTTCCCTCTTGAGTAGCATATCCTCCATCAAAAGTATTTTGGATTAAATTTTCTATTTCCGTATCAGGGAATTGTTTTCTGTATCCTTCCGCTTCACGCGCCATAAGCTCAATATGTGCATATACTACTCCATAAGTGTAAATATCTTCATATATTTTTTGGGCTTCTTTTAAAGTAAGATTTTCTTTTTTAGAGAGATATGTACCTTTTGAATCAGAAGTTAGTTTAGCTCCAAATCTCCAAGTTTCGGATTGGTTTTTATTTTTAAATTTATTCAAAGGATATGGGTCTTCTTTATTAACAAGAGTAAATAATTTGTCAAATTCTTTTAAAGTGTTTTCTATAAGTTGTTTGTAAGTATTAACATCATTTATTCCTGTTTTATAATAAGGAATATTAGCTCGGTGTGCTATTTTGTTAAAAGATTTTGGCACAGCATAAACAGTCGCTTCCAGCGTACCTCTTTTTTTTCCGTCTTGTGTGGTAATATTAACTTTTGTAGTTCCCACTTTTTTTGCTAACAGAGTGATTTTGTTGTCTTTAACCTCATCTTGTAGTGCTACGATGTCTGCATTTTCCACTTGTATTTTGTCGGTGGCATTTAGCGTACCAACAATAGTTACTACGGCAGTTTTACCTTCTTCTATGGTTGCTTTTTCAGGAGAGAAAGTTAATAATAATTTAGGAGTAACAGTTGCTTCCAGTGTCCCTCTTTTTTTGCCATCTTGTGTGGTAATATTAACTTTTGTAGTTCCCACTTTTTTTGCTAATAGAGTGATTTTGTTGTCTTTAACCTCACCTTGTAGCGTTACGATGTCCGCATTTTCCACTTGTATTTTGTCGGTGGCATTTAGCGTACCAACAATAGTTACTACGGCAGTTTTACCTTCTTCTATGGTTGCTTTTTCAGGAGAGAAAGTTAATAATAATTTAGGAGTAACAGTTGCTTCCAGTGTACCTCTTTTTTTTCCATCTTGTGTGGTAATATTAACTTTTGTAGTTCCCACTTTTTTTGCTAACAGAGTGATTTTGTTGTCTTTAACCTCACCTTGTAGTGCTACGATATCCGCATTTTCCACTTGTATTTTGTCGGTGGCATTTAGCGTGCCCACAATGGTTACTACGGTAGTTTTACCTTCTTCTATGGTAGCTTTTTCAGGGGTAAAATGTAAATCAAAAACAGGAGTAACAGTCGCTTCCAGCGTACCTCTTTTTTTGCCATCTTGTGTGGTAATATTAACTTTTGTAGTTCCCACTTTTTTTGCTAATAGAGTGATTTTGTTGTCTTTAACCTCACCTTGTAGCGTTACGATGTCCGCACTTTCCACTTGTATTTTGTCGGTGGCATTTAGCGTACCCACAATGGTTACTACGGCAGTTTTACCTTCTTCTATGGTAGCTTTTTCAGGGGTAAAATGTAAATCAAAAACAGGAGTAACAGTCGCTTCCAGCGTACCTCTTTTTTTGCCATCTTGTGTGGTAATATTAACTTTTGTAGTTCCCACTTTTTTTGCTAATAGAGTGATTTTGTTGTCTTTAACCTCACCTTGTAGCGTTACGATGTCCGCATTTTCCACTTGTATTTTGTCGGTGGCATTTAGCGTACCAACAATAGTTACTACGGCAGTTTTACCTTTTTCAATTTCTAATTTTTCAGGATTAAACTTTAATTCCGTCAAAGGAGATTGCGGTTTTTCTGGTTTTTGTGGTTCATCATCATTTTTTTTGCAGTTTGCAAAAAGAAAACTTATGGCCAAAGCCATTAACGTAATGTTAAAAAATTGTTTCATTAGATTTGTTTTTATATATTATACGATTTAATTTTGGTTATGAATTAAGTAAGATTGATTTGGGAATACCCCAGACTGATAATAGTTTTTGCCTGCAAAATTACATCTTTTTGTAGAAAAAAACAAATTCGTTTTATAAAATTACGAAAAAGTTAATTTTTTGGTATTTATTCGGAAATAAATATAAAAAATTAACAAATTATTTTGTTGATAACTTATGGCAAAGAAATATTTTTTGTTTAAAAAAAAGTTCTAATTTTGCCATCGTGAATATCGTAGGAATATCAACATATTATAAAATATACCAAAAAGACGGCGACCGCAGGTTTTATTTGGAAATGCCCGACAAAACGATAGAACTTCGCTTTTGCGAATTGTTAGAGTTTCGAGGCAAAATACAAGCTATTGACCTTACCCCGCATTTTGATTCTTCACAAAACGGATTGGAAATCATTAGTTTTTGTGGAGGAAAATATCTTTGTATATTCACTACTGCACAAATTATTGACCTGCAAAAACTTCTTTATAGTATTTTTGAAGGAATTTCTGAAAAAGAAATTTTTACTAAATACGTATTATTATGATTTTAGTTACAGGCGGAACGGGGCTTTTGGGAGCGCATTTATTATACCAATTGGCAAGCACAGAAAACCAAAAAATACGCGCCATTTACAGAAAAAATAGTCCCAAAGAATACGTTGAAAAAATCTTCTCGTTTTATAATCCTGAAAATTACAAAAAATTATTACAAAAAATATAATGGCAAGAAGCGGATATTTTGGATATTCCGCAGCTTTCTAAGGCTATGGAAAATGTCTCTTATGTCTATCATTGTGCGGGGAAAGTATCATTTTCTCCAAATGATTTTGATGCGCTTATACAAACCAACGTAGAAGGAACTGCCAATGTAGTTAATTTATGCTTATATTTTGGAGTAAAAAAACTTTGTTATGTAAGTTCTGTGGCTACATTAACGCCTGTAAATCAGGAAATTATAACAGAAGAAACCGAATGGGATTCTTCCAAAGAAACGGACGGATATGCCATTAGCAAAAATGGTGGAGAAATGGAAGTGTGGCGAGGCGCACAAGAAGGGCTAAAAGTAATAATCGTAAATCCTTCCGTAATTCTTGGAATAGGATTAGAGGAAAAACATTCCTTAAATCTGGATAAAATAACAAAATTTGGCTTTGCTCCAACAGGCAAAACAGGCTTTGTTTCAGCAAAAGATACCGCAAAAGCAATGCATATTTTAATGTTGTCATCTATTGAAAATCAACGATTTATAATAAATAGCGAAAATCTTTCTTTTGCACAATTATTAAATTTATTTACGGAAAAAGTAGAGAAAAATAAAGTAAAATTATTAAAAAAATCAACTTTAAATTTTCTTACTTATATAGATGCTTTTCTTACTTTCTTTGGTAAAAAAAGACAATTGACCAAAAAAATGGTACAAACTCTCCAACGAACCACCTTATACGATGGTTCAAAAATTACCAAAAATGTAAATTTTTCGTATGCTCCTATAAGTGAGGTAGTTAAAGAAATAATAAAAAGTAAAAAATAATTAAGAAATTAGTTTTTGGCTTACTCTATTAGCTCCTATCCACGAGGCTATTATTCCTAGAATAAAAATGGTAAAGAATACGATAACTACATCATTTCCAATGATTTGCATAGGATAAGCGACTGGCGAAATAGCATCTGGGTTGATGTATAGGAAAGGAAAATTTGCTTGTAGCCACGCCAAAAATACGCCCAAACCTACTCCAAGAATTGCCCCAATAAGCGAAACAAGAAAACCTTGTAGAAAAAATATTCTTCGTAACTGACTCACATTCAAGCCCAAAGCATAAAGCGTGCGCAAGTTTTCTTTTTTATCCAAAATCATCATAATTATTGCCCCAACCAAATTGAATAACGCAACAATTAGTACAAGCGTGAAAATCAGGTAAGTAGCTAAGTTTTCCGTATTGAACATTTTATACAAATCTTCATTGAGTTCTACTCTGTTTTTTACCAAAACTTTATTATCAAAAATAGAAAGCAGTTCTTTTTTTACCTCACTTTCTTTGGCTTTTGGGTTTATTTTCAGTTCAATACCAGAAACTTCATTGTCAGGAAGCCCTAAAAGTCGTTGTGCCAAAGGCAAAGAAGCAAATACATATTTTCCGTCCAATTCTTCCGTAACTTGGTAATAATCAGATATTAAGACGGTTTCTTCTCGGTAAGGTTGTGAAGAAGAAGTAACACTTCCTTTTCCTGATTTTGGTACGATAATTTGTAACGGAGTGGTGTTGGTAAAAAGTCCTAAATTCAAGGCTTGCGAAATGTAATAGCCCACAACAACATATTCATCATTTAACAGCCACTCGTCTGGGCTGACTACCAAAATACTATCTATCGCATTGACTTTGTTGTAGTTATCATCTACTCCTTTGATGTAAGCGATATGGTTTTTGTCTTTATGATTCAGAAAAACTCTCTCTTCTAATACTTTTGTGTAAGAAATTATATGGTTGTTTTTGTTTAATTTAGAAATAATTTCTTCGTTTAATGTAATTGTTTTTCCTGTAATGGGAATAATTTTTAAATCGGGGTCAAAAAAGTTAGAAAAGGACAAACTTAAAGATTTTAGCCCCGCAAAACCTGCAATAACAATCATCAACGAAGTACCACCAACAATGAGTACAAAAATAGTCATTCGATTGATGATGTTGATAACATTTTGAGAGCTTTTGGAGCGTAAATACCGCCAAGCGATGTACAATGGAGTGTTCAAAAGGTTAAGATTTTTTACGTTTTATTAACAATTCGGGGTTTTCAATTGGGTTTTCTTCGCCTTTTAAAGATTTTTCAATATTACTTAAATATTCCAAAGAATCGTCAATGAAAAACTCTAATTCGGGCATTCTACGTAGCTGATTTTTAGTAAGTTGAGCTACTTCGTGTTTGATAAGTGGTGCATTGGAGCGTATGGCTTCTATGATTTCTTTGGCTTTTTCGTTAGGGAAAACGCTCAGATATACTTTGGCAATAGCCAAATCAACAGTTACATTTACTTGGGTTACTGAAATGATAAGGTTGTTAGCCCCTGCATTTTGTACGGCTCTTAGGAGTATTTGTGCTAAATCTTTTTGTAGCAAGGCTGCTATTTTTTTCTGTCTGTTACTTTCCATAAAAAGAGTAAATTTTGGCAAAGATAAGCAAAAAAACAATATATTTTCATAAATAAAATTTATTTTACCCCCCCCCGAATATAGATTTTTTCTATTTCATTTTTTTATTTGAAAAAAAATATTACCTTTGCCCTGTATTTTTTAATAAAGTTTTTGTAAAATATTTTCTTAAAAATACGATTTACTTAAAGTTTAATATTATTTTTTGTGTTATGAATTTCTTATCTCAAAAAAAAACACCTTGTTTGTTTATTAATATAGGAGGAATTTTGCAGAAACTTTTGGAAGGTTCAAAAATGCCAAAGTTATATAGACCTATATTATATAATACATCTAAAAATAAAAGGAGTATAAGTAGTATTATTGAAAAATTGAATATTAAACTCATTGTAATAGAAACTTCTACAATTAAAGAATATTCTGAAGAAATAATAACAGAACTTATTAGCTTGCGAACCAAAGGAATACGAATATATCAAGCAGAAGAGTTTTATGAAATAATAAACCAACGAATACCTATTGTTCGTTTAGAAACTAAAAAATATTTAGGAGACGATATTTTTTCCATTAGAATGCGAAAACGATACAAATTATTAAAAAGATTTTTTGATTTGTTCGTAGTTATATGTCTTTTACCTTTCGCTATCCCATTAATTTTATTAGGAATACTACTTACTAAATTGACATCCAAAGGAGAGATGTTTTTTTCTCAAATACGAGTAGGAGAAAATGGAAAAATATTTAAAATAAGAAAAATAAGAACAATGAGTTCTTTTAATAATGATGGAGGATTTACACAAGCGAATGATAACCGAATAACACCTGTCGGGAAATTTTTACGTTTAACAAAAATAGATGAACTTCCTCAGTTATGGAATATATTCTGTGGAGATATGAGTGTAATAGGACCTAGGCCAGAGCGTCCAGAATATGTAGAGGAATATGTTCAGAAAAATCCTTTTTTTAATCTTCGGCATATGATAAAGCCGGGAGTTTCAGGCTGGGCGCAAATTCATTTACCAAAAGCGACACCCGAGGATAATTTAAAAAAATTAGAATATGATTTGTTTTATATAAAACGATATTCTTGGAAGTTAGATATAAAAGTTCTATGGGAAACATTTAAAATTGTTTTGACATTAAATAGTCATTAAAAAATGGAAAAAAACACGATAAGCCTACAAGATATTTCACCAAAGTTACAAGAAATATTAGCCAAGAGTAATACGCCTATTAGTTGGCTTAAAGAATTGAAAAACATTGGGTTACAAACAGCGAAAAATGCTTTCAAATATATTTTGGTTTTTATAGTGTTGTTTTTTCTGTTTATAACAATTGGCTCTTATATACTTTTTACCAAAGAAGTAAAAACGACTATAAACATTACAGGGCTTGTGCTTGTGTATATGGTAGGAGTGGGTTTTATTTTCCTTTCTTTTTACAGGCTTTACGTGGCTTTGCAGATGGAAACAGCGCAGTTTGCCTATCTACAATCTCGATCATTAGTAGAGAAAATTTGTTATAAAATAATAACTAAAGTAGAAGAAAAAATGAGCGGAATTATCTCAATGAGTGAGATAAAGAAAATTATTTTTACACTTACAGCAGGATTTCCGAAAATATTAGGAAAAATACTTACTTTTGTCTTAGAAAGAGTACCAATGGGAAGTATTTTGATAGAAATTTTTGACAAAAATAATTTTAACACCACCAACGAGCGTACTAATTATTTATATAACAAAGTAGATGATTTTGCAATACACTTTTTTGAAGAAGGGAAAAGCTCTAATTGGTTTGTTAAAACACTGATTTGGAATATATTAGTACAAAGCATTTTACTTTTTATAATTTTTTATTTTTAGAAATAAATAAAATCAAAATAAACAGAGTTTTATTAAATAAATTTTATATCTTTGCCCTATGAAAATAGCAGTTATAGGAACAGGATATGTAGGTTTAGTCTCTGGTACTTGTTTTGCCGAAGTAGGTAATAAAGTTATCTGTGTGGATGTAGATGAGGAGAAAATAGAAAAACTCAAACAAGGAATTATTCCTATTTATGAGCCAGGGTTAGAAACAATGGTACTCAGTAATGTAGCCAATAAGAATTTATTTTTTACAACAGAAATAAGTGAAGCTATCAAAGATGCTGAAATTGCTTTTATAGCAGTTGGCACTCCAATGGGAGAAGATGGCTCGGCAGACTTACAATATGTACTTTCCGTTGCCGAAACGATAGGCAAAATAATGCAAAATCGTCTTATTGTAGTAAATAAATCTACCGTACCCGTAGGAACTGCTGATAGAGTAAAAGAAATTATTAAAACAGAATTAGAAAAAAGAGAAGTTAATATAGCTTTTGATGTGGTTTCCAATCCTGAATTTCTTAAAGAAGGAAAAGCTATTCAAGACTTTATGAAGCCTGATAGAGTGGTTATTGGAGCTGAAAGTTCTTACGCATTAGAAAAAATGAAAACGCTTTATTCTTCTTTTTTCTTACAACACGAGCGTTTCATTACTATGGATATTCGTTCGGCAGAGATGACCAAATATGCGGCAAATTCTATGTTGGCAACCAAAATATCTTTTATGAATGAAATTGCCAATATTTGCGAACGTGTAGGAGCAGATGTGAATAAAGTTCGTTTAGGAATTGGTTCAGATAGTCGTATTGGGTATAGTTTTATCTATCCTGGGTGTGGTTATGGAGGTTCTTGTTTTCCGAAAGATGTATTGGCTCTGAAAAAATTAGCCGAAGAAGTGAATTACAAAGCGGAGCTTATTGAGTCGGTAGATAATGTCAATAACCGACAGAAATATGTCATCGCTCAGAAGATAATGAAAAAATACGGAGAAAACCTCTCTGGGAAAACTTTTGCCGTGTGGGGGCTTTCTTTCAAACCCGAAACAGACGATATGCGCGAAGCTCCTGCTATTTATATTATTAAAGAATTGATAAAACGAGGAGCCAAAGTGCAAGCCTACGACCCCAAAGCAGTACACGAGGCAAAAATATGTTACTTGAAAGATGTTTCGGTAACTTATGTAGAAAGCAAGTATGAAGCCCTTAAAGGAGCTGATGCCTTACTCTTGCTCACTGAATGGAAAGAATTTCGCGTTCCTGATTTTGAGGAAATAGCCAAATTGCTAAAAGAAAAAGTAATTTTTGATGGGCGTAATCAGTACAATGTCTTTGATTTACCTAATAAAGGCTGGGAATATATACAAATAGGAGTTTAAGTAAAAATGAAAATATTAGTAACAGGAGGCGCAGGATTTGTTGGTTCTAATCTTTGTGAAGCATTGGTAAAGAATAAAGATAATGAGGTTTATTCATTGGATAATTATTTTACAGGAAGCCGAGACAATCACATAGAAGGAGTTACTTATATTGAAGGAAGTACCGAGCATATTTTTGAATTGATTGATTTTATACCAGACCTTGTTTATCACTTAGGAGAATATTCACGAGTAGAACAGAGTTTTGACGATATAGATAAAGTATTGTTGTTCAATAAAATAGGAACGCTAAAAGTATTAGAATTTTGTCGTAAGCACCATTGTAAATTGGTATATGCTGGTAGTAGCACCAAGTTTGGCGATGGAGGATTAGGAAAAAATGAGAGTCCGTATGCGTGGAGCAAATCTTCTAACACGGATTTAATTATAAACTATGGTAATTGGTATGGATTGGAGTATGCTATTGTATATTTCTATAATGTATATGGCAAACGAGAAATAAAAACAGGGAAATATGCCACCCTTATAGCTCTCTTTACTGAGAAGATGAAAAAAGGTGAGCCCCTCACAGTGGTAAGTCCGGGTACCCAACAGCGTAATTTTACTCATATAGATGATATAGTATCTGGTCTATTAATTGTAGGAGAAAAAGGCAGTGGTGATGGTTATGGGATAGGAAGCCCTGAAACTTATACTGTTTTAGAAATTGCTCAACTCTTTGGAGGAGAGATACAAATGCTCCCCGAGCGGAAAGGCAACCGAATGACAGCCAAAGTAATAACTGAAAAAACAGAAGCATTGGGGTGGAAGGCCAAAAAACATATTAAGGAATTTATAGAGAGATTAAGAAATAAATAACAATGAGACAAAGATTTTTTAAGTCTTGGGAGATTATTAAAAATAATAAAAAAGTAATTGAAAATTATTTTTTTATGACTTTGTTGTTAATTTTGAATTCTTTTTTTGGATTATTGATCTATCCTTATTTAATAAAAACATTAGGAAAAGAATCTTATGGAATATATGTATTTGCAACAACTATAGTGAATTATTTTATATATTTTGTTAGTTTTGGTTTTGATTTATATGGAGTAAGAAAGATTTCAGAAAATCCTTTTAATGTAAAAATAAAATCTATTGTAGTTTCTAAAATTTTCTCTATAAAAATTTACTTAGAAGCTATATCTATATTAATTTTTATCTTGTTATTATTTTTTTTTCCTACTTTTAAAAAGAATATAGATATTTATGTTGTATGTTTTTTAATGACTTTTGTAAATATTTTTTTTCCTACCTGGTATTTTCAAGGAGTTCAAAAAATGAGAGTTGTAAGTTTTATTCAATTATTTTTTAAAATTTTATCTTTACCTTTTATTCTAATTTATGTAAAAGAAAGTGTAGATTTGTTGCTATTTTCTATAATTATGATTTTTTCTAGTTTATTTGGTTCTATTGTTGCTTTTTTCTATTTGATTGAAAAAGAAAATATAACTATTCGAATATTTCATTGGAAAAATACTTATGATTATGTTAAAGAGGCTTCTTATTTTTTTTATACTAATATAGCAAATATGAGTAAAACAGAAACAATAAAGCTTATTATAGGTATAAAATATGGTATGGGAGACTTAGCAATTTTTGATTTAGCTCAAAAAATAATTTCTATTCCAATGATTTTATTATCCAATATTAATGGATCATTATTTCCCAAAATAGTACAGAATTTCAATATTGGATATTTAAAAAAAGTATTAAATTTTGAGAGATTAGTAGGTGTTTTTGCTATTATAAGTGTTATTCTATTTGGTGAATTTGCAATAAAAGTTCTTGGAGGAAATGGTATGGAGCTAGCTTATCCTTTGTCTATTATACTAAGTTTTACTATTTTTATTTTTCTACAAACAGGAGTTTATCTATATTTAGTGCTAATACCCAAAGGATTTGATAAGAGTGTATTAGAAAATCAGCTTGTAGCTTTTATTAGTATTATGATTTTTATTTTATTGGGGATAAATATTTCTGATAGTATTTTTGTATTACCAATATGTCTTGTTCTTTCTGGAATTATGGAAATAATATATTTAAGATACAAAATAAAAAAAGAGAAATTACTTTATAATGAAAAATAGCCCTCTTATTTCTATTATAACAGTATCTTATAATGCTGTAAAAACCATTGAAGATACAATTCTATCGGTCATCAACCAAACCTATCCTAATATTGAGTATATTATTATAGACGGAGGTAGTACTGATGGTACGCTTGATATTATAAAAAAATATCAGGAAAGGATTGCTTATTGGGTAAGTGAGCCTGATAAAGGTATTTATGATGCAATGAATAAAGGTATAGCAAAGGCTACTGGAGAGCTTGTTGGTATTATTAATTCTGATGATTGGTATGAACTTGATGCAATAGAAAATGTACTTTCTTTATATGAAGAGACTAATACACCTATGATATATCACGGAGGGCTAAATGTAATAAAGGAAGATAATGCTATTTTTTACACAAGTAAAGCACCAATAAAAATAAATAGACTAAAAAAAGGGATGATTATAAATCACCCTGCTACCTTTGTTCCTAAAAAAATATATGAAGATATTGGAGGATTTTCTACTTCATATAAGATAGCCTCTGATTATGATTTTATCTTGAGAGCTTTTATGAAAGGTTATAGTTTTAAGCCTATCCATAATGTTTTGGCTAATTTTCGTATAGGAGGAGTAAGTACAAGTATTAGCAAAGGTTCTTTGAAAGAGTTGCACACTATTAGAAAAAATAATAATACCTATACCTTACTGGATAAATACTATATATATGATATGTTTAAATATATAATTGCAGGTAAGTATTTACATTCTATATCTTTGATAAAGAATAAATTTTTGGCAAGCAAATGACCTTTTATTTATTATATTATATTTCTATTGGAGCTATATTAACGATAGGCTATTTATTAAAAAATAAATTCTTTACCTATATAGCTCTATCTGTCATTATCTTTATTTCAGGATTTCGATATGAGGTAGGATATGATTTTCTTAATTATGTTAGTCTCTTTAAAGGACATCTTGAGACAACCCCAGAGCCTTTATTTATGTTAATATTACATTCTCTTAGGAATATTTGGGATAATGCACAAATATTATTTTTTTCATTCTCTTTTGCCACAATTATAATTACTTTTATATCTATAAAAAAAATTAGTAATTTTAAACGAATGGGAATAATGATTTATCTACTTATACCTGGTTTATATTTAAATTCATTTTCAATTATTAGACAAGCAATTGCTATTAGCCTATTCTTTTTGGCAATTTATTATTTGTATGAGAATAAAAAAATTAAATATTGGATGATAGGAGTTACAGCAATATTTATTCATTTTTCCGCTATAATTCCCTTTTTATTCATTTTTCTATTAAAAAGATGGTTTTCTAAAAAATATAATTTTTATAGTTATTTTATATTTCTTTTAGTAGCTTTTATAATAGCTTATTTTAATCTTCCGATTTTATTCATAGGATTGTTTGGTAAATTTAGCGTTTATGCAGAGTTATTAACTATAGATACACCAATAACCAAAGTTTTGGTAATGTTTTTAATAGCAATAGTAATAATACTTGGGCTAAAAAATAAAAATGATAAAAAAAATAATTTACTATTAAATATTTTTATAATAGGAGTTTTTATTAATATAGCTTTTGCTCAGTTTCCTCCTGTAACACGAATGGGGTATTATTTTGTAATTACACAAGCTATATTAGTTCCCACCATAATATTTTCTTTAAAATATAATACCTTAAAGTTTGTTGCAGTTATAGTTTTTTTTACTTATTACTTTGGAATACAAATAAAAGCATTAGAAGTAGATGAAAAACAACCTGAAGCTATTAAAATGACTCCTTATAAGAATTATTTATTACAATAAAATGAAAATATCTGTAATTATACCTATGTATAATGCTGAGAATACAATTGTATCAGCATTAGACTCTATAAAAAATCAAACATATCAATGTGAATATGAAATTATCATTGTTAATGACGGCTC
>JAUMUT010000022.1:0-608 GCA_030530525.1 Capnocytophaga sp.
GAAAAAAAGGAATATTTAGAAGACATTAAAACCTCAAATAAATATAACAAAACATATATAGTAAAAATAGAAAGCATATGAATACAAAAGAAAAACAACTAAAAATCTTTAATAAGATTTTAAACAAAGAACAAAGAACAAAACAAAGACATTGCCTAATAGAATTCCTTAAAATGAGAGAAGATGAAGAAGGAAGAATTTGTTTTTTTTCAATAGCTCAATTAGAGGTTTCTGACAAAGAAGAACTCAAAAAATTAATATTTCTAATGGAAGAAGAAATAAGTTGTGGGCTTCAGTACGATGTAGGTTATTTAGATATAGATGAAGTGCCATATGCTTTTACAATAAACCAAGTATTTTCTAATAAAGAAGATTGTAAAAGAATTTTAGGAGAAGTAGAAGATTATAGTGAAATTATAGAATATATAATTCCTTTAATTAATAAATATATTGCCAATATAGATTTGAAAGGAAATGAAGTTTCCTCTATTTCTTTAAATTTTCCTCTTTGGTGGTGCAATGAATATTATGATCGTGTAAAATCAGCTAATCCTGATTTTGACGATTCTGAAATAAAAGCTTTTAGTATTTTACATTCAACCCTAATT
>JAUMUT010000022.1:618-34332 GCA_030530525.1 Capnocytophaga sp.
AATGACAACAGAAGAAAGAAAAACAACAGAACACTGTCTTATTTTCTTCTACCACAATAAATATTATGAAACAGGTTCTATGGAAGCGCAACAAGTTGGAGAAGAAATAAAAATTCTAGATAAAGAAGAATTACAACACATTTGGGAAACATTAAAAGAAGACCCAAAACTTTATTTTGAAATTCTATTTGAAGAAGAAAACACGTACTACCAGACCTCTAAAATATTTCGTTTTAAAGAGGAAAAAGGAAAAGAGGAAACGACAAAAGCCATTATAGATTTAATAAAGAAAATAATGAAGAAACATAATTATTCTTTTGATAGCAATGATTTAGAAGCACATTATTTTGATTTTTCTTTTCCTGAAATGTATTACTATCAACTAAAAACAAAAGAAATAGAACAATAAACACAATAATACAATGGATACAATATGTTTAATTTTATTAGGAGTAATAATTTTTTTAATAGGTTTCTTGGTTTTAATACTAAGAATAGGGCAAAATAACTACAAACGCCAAGATGACCAGCAAGAAACAATGAAAGAGATATTAGAAAGCCAAATTCTGAAATTAAAAGCAGAAAATGAGTTGTTAAAAGACTACAGAAAAATATTCTGCACCTACTATAATGACGATTGGAATAGAGATACTCCTTTTAGAGACCATATAGATTTCATATATACCAACTATATATTACAAAATAAAGATAAATTGGAAACTATTGTAAAAGATATAAAAATAAGATACCCAAAAGAAAAAGTTTTAACAGAAATGAAAACTTTATTTGGAAAAGAAAATACAGAAGTATTACAAAATATACCATTATTCCATTTAATATTTTTTTCTGCAAGTTTAAAAACCTATCGAGAAAATGGAACAGGTGATTGGAATGATACAGAAAAACCTCTAACTCCCGAACAATTTTTAGAAAAAAGCATAGGCTGGTATAAAAGATATGTAAAATAAAAACAATCAAAATATGATAAAAAAAGAAATATCTCCGAGAAATTGAAATAAAATTTAAATAATTATGACAAAGCGTAAATTTTACATTATTAAAACATTAGTAGCTATAGGACTTGCTATATTTTTTTATTTTTTTTTAGACTTTGCTAAAAAAAATACAATTCATCCATCTAAATCAAATTTTGCATTTGTGTGTCTTTTAGCTCTTGGGATAGGTATAATTTTAATCAAGGGGGCAGATTTCTTATTTCTTTATAAACGTCCTAAACGTCCTATTGAAATAGAAGAAGAACAAAAACAAATTCAAATAGAGAAAGAAGAAGCAAAGGAAAAAGAAAGAAAAAGAATAGAAGCACTTCCTGTTTTGGAAATAACACTTTCTACCAATGAAAAGATAGTGGGCAAGTTTGAAGAGAAATCCTATTATTTTTTGAATATGAAAGATAATTCTAAAATATATACAAGATATATTGTAAAAGTTGAAAAAGTAAAAGAAAATGAAGACAATTAAAAATTTAACTGTAAAAGTAACTTATTGTGTGGGACTTATAGATGTAGAAGTGCCCGATGAGGTCTATGAAGAATTAGACAAGATGGCAGATTATGGATTTTCCGTTTCTGATAGTGAAATAAGCAAATTCCCAAATGCTTTTGATTGGCTCAGCGATAACATAAGAGAAAGAGATGCTATGGATTGGGAATACGAAGTAGAATTTTAAATCTGAAAAATATGAATAAAGAAAATTATCCTTCTTGGCTTGTACCGATAGACTTAGCTAAGAAATTAAAAGAAATAGGGTTTAAAGAAGAATGTGAAGCCTATATAAAAGATGAGGGAGTATGTCCTATTTATCCCAAAGCACCTAAAAAGAATTACAATGAAAATTGTGATACTACTTCAATTCCTTCTTATACACAAATATTTGATTGGTTTGAAACAGTTAGACTTCTAACAAATAAAGAAAATTTTTTTCTTAATTTTTTTATAGAAGATTTAAATAAAGAAGAACATACAGAACATAAAAAAGCTATTCTAAATTTTAAAACATCTGAATTAATTGAAAAATATAGGTGCAAGAAAAATGAGAATAACTATACCGAATGGTTAGTAAGTTTGGATATAGCAGAAAAACTAAAAGAAATAGGTTTTTCTGAACCTTGTGAATACTTCTTTAATACTTTTGACAATGAAATAAAGAACTACGGAATAGCAGAAAACTATAATGATATTCCAACAGTTCATTTTTCAATACCTTCGTATGAACAAGTTTTTAAATGGTTCAGAGAGAAAGGAATAGTAGGAATAATAAGATACTTGCCTATCTTAGGAAAGAAAATATATGTCTATGGAATATACACAGGTGTTTCTTCTTGTGAGCAAGAATTTTCAACATATCAAGAAGCTCGTGAAAAACTAATTAATCGCCTAATAGAAGTATATGTAGAACACGAACAAGCAAAAAAGGAAAGGGAAAAAAATCCTTGCAGTCAATGTGAAAACAATTTATAACAAATAATAAAAAAATATTATGTTTAGTATTAAAGAAAAAATAGAAATAAAAAAGTTTTTATCAGAAGAAATAGACAAAATAGAAATTAATGATAAAAACATTCAAGAAGTGAAAAGAAAATATAAAAAAGCAATAGTTGATCAAATAACAGAAATAATTCTCTATTTTTCTGCTATTATTATTACTTATCTTTTTTTAATTAAGGATATTTATAATGTAAATAATCTTCTTATTAAAGCATATGGAAATACTTTTCTCTATTTAGTAAAAATAATAGAAATACTATTAATACCTATGACACTTATAGTAATTCTTAGTCAAGGATTGTGTATGTATGGAATTTTCAAATGCAAATCTAAAATTAAAAAATACTATGCTTCAAAATTAAAAAAATAAATTATGGAAACAACAACATCCGTCTTTTTACAATCTAATGAAATTAGTATTATAGTGAGAAATGTTTTTCTCTGTATAATATTAATAAGCATCTTAATTTATGCCTGCAAACTTTTATTTTCTAAAAATAAAGAAAATTTAAGTGTGGAAAAAATACAACCAATAATGTTGTTAATATTAATATCAACACTAATAGTAATTTCTGAAATAATATTCGGATTAGCAGGAATGGGTATAACCTTATTGTTGGTTGTGGTATTATTTTCTATAACAAATAAATAATAACCCCTATAACAACAATAAAAGAAATAACTTATAAATAATAAAACAGAACAAAGAGATGAAAAAATCACAAGAGATCACAGAAGAAAAAAAGGAATATTTAGAAGACATTAAAACCTCAAATAAATATAACAATCAAAATTAAAAAAATAAATTATGAACACAAAAAAAAGACAAACTAAAACTAAAATTTTTCTTGAAAAATACGGTAATATGCTGGTATATTTAGTATTTTTAATATTGCTTGGAGTGGTGCTTATCGTTCTTTTTTTTCCGCTTTTATCCTTAGAGCAACTAAAAGAACATTTCATATTTTTTAAAGAAATGAAAATACTCGTCAGGTACTTTTTTTCTTTAACCTCTATTTTTGTTTTATTTGCTTTGGCATTAGCATTGCTAATCAATGAAATAAGAAAATTTCTGGGCATACTTACCAAAAATGAAAAAGAATTGGAAAAACTAAAAAAAGAAAACGAAATTTTACAAGAAAAACTAAATCAATTTAAAAATAATTTTTAACTTTGCAGAAAATAACATTAATTTTTTTAAATTTACAATTATGATAAAAAAAGTTTTATTATTCGCAGTTGCGATATTGGGAGCTGTAAGTTGCTCAAAATCTGACGATAACAACTCTAATAATAGTGGAGACTCTAATAACGCTTTAATAGGCACGTGGGCTGGAAGTTTTGATATAATAGCTGAAAAATCCGAGAACCAAAATAGAATTGTAGAGCTTGTTAAAAATGCCTATAAACTAATAGAAGCACAAGTAGGCAAATCAGAATATGGTAAAATGCGCTTAGTTTTTGATAAAGACGTCGTTAATTTTATAGATACTTCTGGTAAAGTTCAAATGCTTCAAGAAATGAAATATTCTATAAAAGGAAATCAGATTATAAACAATGCAACAGGACAACCTACTGCTACTTATACTCTCAATGGAAATAACTTAACTATTGAAATGCTTGACTATGGTATTTCTATTATTGATGCTGAAAATATACAAAAGACTTTACATTCTGAAATAGAAAGATTGAACTTATCAGCAACAGACCCTTCTTTCTCTCAAAAAATAACAGAATTGACTGAAAAAATACAAAAACAATATACTTTAATGTATAAGTACAAATGGAATTTAACTCGTCAATAAATTTCTAAATAAATAAAAATATCCCCTGATAGGAAATTCTGTCAGGGGATATTTTATATCTCATTTTAAGGAACTTACAAATATATAAAACTTTTCATTATCGTTTTCTCGCAAAAGATTTTTTCTCCTCTTGCGCTACATCTTGAAGTGTTTTATTTTCTGCAACTTCTACGGCTTTTTTATCTTCTTTGGGGCGCAGTTTGTAAAAAGTTTTATTTTCTTGGGCTCGCTGGCTAACAAAATCGGGAGTAGAATTTTTAAGTCTTTCCTCTTTTTCGGTTTTGTATTGCTCTATAAGATTTTTTTCTATCACGGGCAATTCTTCTTTGATATGCTTTTCCAAATCATCTATGATAGCTTGGGTGCGTTCTTGCTGATTTTTAAATTCTAAAGCATTTACTCCTTTTTGAGCTAATTTTTCAGCTACATTGTCCAACTTTTTTTTGGCGTTTTCTACTTCTTTTTCACTATAAGGCAATCTACTTTTCCAATAATCATCTTTTTCTGCCCATTCTTTTATTCCTTCATAAGATTTTTTAGTAGTTAGGTATAGAGCAAGAGCTTCGTTATAATCTTCATATTTTCTTGAGATAAAACCTAAATCCGCAATATGCCGTGTTTTTTCATTTTCTAACTTTTTTTTCTGCAATTCTATTTCTATTTTGGCACGTGTTTCGGGGTTGGTAATAATAGCTGTTTTCATCTCTTGGGTATCCACGTCAGAAACATCTACCACGCTTGCGCCTTTTTTCATTGCTTCCATATATCGGGATTGCTTGGTTTGTAGCTTTTGGAGCATAAATACATCTATGCTATCATTGGTAAGCATATAATTCATATGCACATTTTCCCATTTATTACCTTGTCGCCACATTCGTCCTTCAATTTGTCGTAAAGATGAAAAATTATAAGGCAAAGTAAGCAAATACATATCCGAAGTATTTTCTTGCAAGTTCATTCCTTCTTGGATAGCCTCCGAACCTATTACTATTTTTATTTTTCCTTCGTTAAACTTCTCTTGAATTTCCAATCGTTGTGCTTTGCTGGTTGCTCCTGTTATTATTCCGACTTCATTTTCTTTATAACCAACTTCATTCACTAAGTATTCTTTAAGTTTTGGGAACTCTGAAACCCCTAATTCCGAATAGATAATTTGCCCTGCTTCGGGTTTATCGGCTTTGTTTTGCCGTATTAAATCCATCGTTGTTTTTAGTTTTGGAGAATTTTCTACAAATTCTTTGGCAGTTGGCTTCTCGCCGTCATATTCGTCATACAAATAAGGAGAAATAGCAATTTTCCTTGCGTTAAGAATATGGGTTAGAATACCTCCATCTTTGGTTTCATCTAAAAGAAAATCTAATTTTGCATACATTATTTTTGTTAAATCATTTTGCTCAATTTTATATTCTTTATTGATGCGGTTAGGACGAACTAAATTAGGATTATCTTCTTCTCCTTTTATATCAATAAATTCTGAAAGCAACTGCTGGAACAATGCATTATTTTTAAATCTACGAACGTTGGTCTTGAACTTAACATCGCCTTTGGCATCTATTTCCATATCATTATCAGCTTCCATAAAGGTTTCAAAGAAATTATTAACGTTAAAATATCCCGATTTTTCTAATCGTTCGTTAGCAATAAGCGACAGAATAGAATAATATTCCAAAGGTTTGTTCGTAAATGGAGTTGCAGAAAGAAGAGTAACATTTCGCCCATTATACTTATCTTGAATATATTGAGAAGCTACCCACGTATTAAGACCTAACTTGGAAGCTCGTTGGTTTTGGCTTCTGAAATCAGAGGCAAAACGTTTATCTTCTAAACGAACTTTATCTACAATATGGTTGGCATTATGTACTTCGTCAAAAGTAAGATGGTCAAAATCAAAATCTTCCCAATCATATACTTTTCCTCGTTTCATTTTTCCTTCTATTTTCCCTCTATTGGCTATATCTTTTTCTATTTCTCGTTGGGAGGGGCTATCCAATCCATTTATATCCCTATCATTGATATAAGAGAATTTTTCTGCTAATTGATTGGTAATTGCTTTACTAAAACCAATATTATTGAATCCTTCGTAAGTAACCAATGTAATTTCGCCATCTTTGTTATCAAATTTTGACAAATCATAATCTTTACCAAGATTCCCTAAAACATTCACTTTGGCATTAGGGATAGTTTCATAAATAGTTTCTACCCATTGTTTAAGGATATTATCATTCGGTACAACAATAAGCGGGCGTTTGGCATTGCCTCGTTCCATAGCCTCGTGCATAGAAAGCACTCCTGAGAGGGTTTTGCCAAATCCTACTTCGTGAGCCAAAAGTCCTACACCTTTGGTGGTAAGCCTGCCAATACCTGCTTTTTGTACTTCGGTAAGTTGCAAGGGTTTGCCTTTGAAGTTTTGATTTATTTTAGAAAATAAAGGAAACTGCGAATAATCAGGAATATGAATATTATTATATTTTCGGTTAAATTCATTTACAAATCTTTCCTTTAACTCGGGCGTAAGTTCTTCTTGCAAAAATTTATTAAAGAGATTATTAGCTACTTCTTTTCGTCTTTCTCGAATAAGGGCATTACGTTCTTTATCGCTTCCTGTTACCATTTCATTATCTACAAAACGATTTACTTCCCACGAAGAAGATGGTTCTAAGGCTTTGGAAGGTAACTTATACACAAATTCTTTAAACATATCCGCTAAACTATGCTCTACCATTTCTTTAACATAAACTCCTAATCTATTGTTATACACTTCTTTTTCTTTTTCTCCTAAGGAAAAATTATGCACAAACTCGTGATTGGGAGAAATAACAATATCTTCCAATTGCTTTTTAGGAGGTAAAACGCTTTCTAAAAGGGCTTTTTGCTTTTCATATTGTGCTTTTTGTTTCTCATCATCTAGTTTTCCTTTAAAATCTATATCCAATTGCGCTAATTTTTCATAAATATCCCCTTCTGCATAATAAAAATCGTGGATTTTATCGCCTTTATAAATATTTGAATATTTTTCTATACTCTTATTCAGGTCTTCGCTATCTGTAAAATACATTTTTCCATCGTAATGAGTATGGGCAAAGGCGTTTATTTGCTCTTGTGTGATTTTATGGTCGTTTTGCAAAGAAGTATTTATAATAGTATCTGCTTTTTCAAACTGATATTTGAGTATTTTTTTACTAATATTTGGCTCATTTTGTATCGTATATTCTGATTTTTCTTTGGTTTCTTTCTTCTTAGTGTGTAATTGTACGATATTATCTGCCTTTTGTGCTATTTCTTCTAACTCTTCTTTGGTAAAAGTAGGCGTATTATTTAATTTTATCCTTAAATCTTGGTATTTTTCTATTTCTTTTAGAATAGATAATGATTTAAATTTAATATTTTCTAAGCTATTTAAAGCATTTTGTACTTTATCTTTGGTATTTACAAGTAATTCTTGCTTGTTTTTTTCTTCATTAGGAGTATTTTCAGGAAGTTCTGTTGTTTTTTCTGCATTTTTTGTACTTTCATTATGCTCTTTTAGCAAATCATCTAAGGTAAGTTGTATAACTTCTTGCGGATTAGCTGTTTTTATCGTATTTTTATGATTTTCTAATCGAAAAAGAGCATCTTCTAATGAGCCTTTTACGTATTCTTCCTCTTTGCCAAAACGATTTTTTTTCATAATCGTATCTCCTAAGACATTATTTGGGTTTTCTTTAAAGAAATTAGAAATATCTTGGTTTTGGGCTTGGCTATTTTTCTTTAAAATAATAATATCTGTACCTACATTGGTAGCCTTAAATGCTCCATTAGGCAAACGATAAGCCTCTGTAAGTTCAGCATTAGATAAGTTTTTTTGTCTGTTGAGCCAACCTGACGGAAGCACCATAGCAAGGGTTGCGCCCTCTTTCATCACATCAAGGGAGCGTTTTACAAAATAATCTTCGTACTTGGATAGCTTTGGCTCTTCGCCCAATCCAATATATTGCCCACGATGCGATCCATACGGCGGATTTCCGATGACTAAATCATAGTGGTTGGCTTCATATTCTTTTTTAAATCCGTTATCCGAAATGAACTCCGTTTCAAAGGAACGTAAATTAATTGTAGCGTTTGGGTGTAAGATTTTAGCTATTTTGGCAGTAGTTTCATTAATTTCAAAGGCAGAAATAGTAGTTTTTATTCCTAAATTGGTAGTTGCGTGTAGGAAATTGCCTGTTCCTACACTTGGTTCTAAGATATTTACAGAAGATTTGCCTTTAAAATTATCTTGAATAAGATTTCGGACGGCATTTACCAATTTTTCATCGGTGTAATATTCATCTAATACGCCTCTTCCGTCTTTGGTAATACCTCCGCTTTTGTATTGATTGATTATTTCCTTAATTGTATTGGATAACCCATCTACACCAGTTTCTTCAATACCTTGCTTAATCTGAATGGTGTTGTCTTTATCTACAAAAGTCAGCAAATTAACCAATTTTTTTATTTGTTCATTGCTGACTTTGTTGCTTTTAGAGAGGTGAGCTACTTTGTTTACAAGGGTAATTCGTTCAAGTCCGCGTAAAGCTGTCGGGCTATTTCCTTCACTTCGGGGTTTGTCTCCGTTAGGAATATTTGGTTGAGAGCTTCCTCGTTCCCCTGTCTGTGTAGTTCGAATAACTCTTTCTTCTTGCGCCCTATCTCCTGTTGTCGGAGAGCTTCCTGTATCACTTCCTGAGGTAGTTCGGGTTCCGCTGGGCTGACTTCTATCTCCATCGCTTCCAACTCTTGGTAATATTTCTTGTTGTGTTCTAAGGTTTTCTCCCACTTGGGTTCTTCCTGTTCGTCCTCCCAAATCGCTCCGCTCTGCGCTTTCAAGTCCATTTCCAACATTGTTGCTGTCCATTGTTTGTCGGCTTGTGTTATTTCTTTCTTGTTGGGATTGGCTTGTTGGGTCAGTTTCTCGATGGTCTCGTTCAGGTGATTTTCCTCCCATTGGCTCAGGTGAGGATACTCGGCTGGATTGATTTCTAACTTGTTCATTTTCTGCGCTTTTGTTGTAATTTTTTTCTGTAAAGATACGACTTTTTTCTGAAATAGAAATTAATTTATTGTTAAAATCATAAAAATCGTAATAATTAAAAAGTTCTTTAATATCGTTAAAAGGAATGCCATTTACTCTGGATAAATACGGCGCATAATCATATTTTAAGCCAATAGAATTTTCATTGAAATATTGGATAGTAAATTCATTTTGAGAGTCTTTATGAATGGCTTTCATTCCTTTTTGTAATACAATATCTTCTGAAATTTTATTTTTTTTATTTTTTAAATAATCGTTTAAATCGTTATTTTCATTTTCAGAAATCCTATATTGTGCTCGCTGGTCTATGCTATTGGGTAAAGCGTTTTTTATCTTTTCGGTAGCCTCGTTGCCTGCTTTGTCTCCATCTAAAATTAGGTTTATTGTTCCTTGATAATTTTGGAATTGTTCAATAAATTTCCCTGTATTGGTAATAGAATTAAGCACCACTAAGGAGCGGGTGTTTTTCCTGTTGTTTTCTTTACACAATTGCAAATAGGAAAGCATATCGGTCATTCCTTCAAACACAACTAATTCATTTTTAGTGCCTTGTATAAAAGTAATATCGCTATGCCCTACTTTGGCTTTATCATAGGGTTTATCCAAAAGGTTTTTCACTTCATACCCTCCCGATTGGTTTTTTAGCCCTATTCCAAAATAATTTTTCCCAGAGGTTTTATTGTGGTAGTGAACTTGTTGGGTGTATTGCTGTAGAATATCTTTAGAAATACCTCTATCTTCAAAATAGCTAATAAGTTTCTCATTATTAGGTACTATTGCCATAGTAAAGATATTCTTAGGTTCTGTGATGGAGGAAGAGGAAAGAGAAGAACTTTGTTGTAATTTTTCTTCTGCATCAGCTACATAGGATTTAGAAAAATCTTTTAGAAAATCAACGGCTTCCCGCCAATTTTTATTTTCCATTTCCATTACGGCTTTGATAATCCTCCCTCCATTTCCTGCTTTGAAATCATAATATTTTTCATTAGTAACAGAGAATTTATTAGCATCGGTAAGGAAATAATAGTCGTGTCCTGTTTTTTTATGAAAACGTACTTTTCCTCTGCGTTCTAAGTCTTGAAAATAATCTAAAACAGAAACGCTATTGCTTAATTTTTCTATTTCTTCGGGTGTCATCATATTATTTATTTGTTCGTTTTTTTATAAATTCGTTAAATTCAAAGATATTTTTTGCTTCTTCGTCCCATTCTTTACGAGGGAAGAGCTGAATAGAGACAAATCGGTCTAACTTTATATCATAGAAGTCCATTCTTTCTATTCGTCCGTTATATTTTTTTGCTTCTTTTGGATAAATAGCATAAGGCAAAATAGTGTCTGTTGGGTGAATGTAAAACGTTGTGTATGTGCTATCTATAAAATTATTGATAAAGAAACGTTTGTATTTTTTGCCAAAAAGTAACGTATCTTGCATATCGTGTCTGTTACTAAAATTGGGCATTTTTTCTTCGGA
This sequence comes from Capnocytophaga sp., assembly GCA_030530525.1. Taxonomy (GTDB): domain Bacteria; phylum Bacteroidota; class Bacteroidia; order Flavobacteriales; family Flavobacteriaceae; genus Capnocytophaga. Next base: position 11,450 of record JAUMUT010000022.1, read on the forward strand.
AAATAAAGAACCTCCTTCTTTTTTATAAACGGAAAAAGGGTTTTTATCTTTCAGAAAAGCATATTGAAATTGAGCGGACTCTTCCTCATTTATTTCAAAAGCAAGTGTATCTTTGATAAAAAATATTTTTTCTATAAATTCAGGATATTCCACATTTGGAACAAGCTCAATAATGGTGTCGTTTTTATAATTAATTTTAGATAAAACTACGCTCTTCATATCGTCTAAGCCTTTGGAAACATTGAAGTAAATATTAGTTACAATGTCTATTCTTCCTTGTTCGGATTTTATGGGCTTACTGCAAGAAATAGCTATTATTGCAGAAAAAAGACAAAGGAATTTTTTCATAAATAAGGTTCGTTATAGTAAAAAAATGGTAGTGGTGGTAAAACTCTGCTAACTTTATAAGCTAACAGAGTAATACACCGCTGTTAAAATAAAATGAAATAAAAAATGTTAATGTATCCCTAAGGATAGGAAAAAAATAAAAACTACATTTTTACTTGATGTTGCTGATTTTGAGCTACATCATTCTTTTGAGTATTTTCTAAATTTGTACTTTTTGCAGGTCTATTTACATTCAATCGGTTCATAGCACTATCGTACAAATTAAGAGCTTTGTATTGCGGATTGAGTACGGCAAATCCTTTGATTTGTTTCTTTTCGTAAATAAAATTCACTTCGGTAATATTGCCTTTTTCCAAATGTTTTTGAGTGCGTTCTCGCTGGGTATCATCCTCAAAAACTAAATCGGATTTTTGCATAATAGCTTCCACATCTACTCCGTATTCTTTATTGTACCGCTCATATATGTAATTGTTATGCTCGGTTTTTTCTTCTTTGAGTTTGATAAAACTTTCTGTTCTGAATAGTTCGCCTGTTTCTTTATCTACTCTATCGTGTTCTATTTTTACAGAACGTCCTTCCAATAAATTAATAGCTTCTTTGGCTGTGATGCTATCTTTATTAACCCTAAAAGATTGGGAACGTTCTTCTCCATTCTTGGTCGTAAGGTTAGCACGATAGGAATTTAGGAAAATATTTCCTTGATCGCTTTTTTTGATAAGCAAATCAAAATTAATACTATTCCCTTTCATAAGTCTATTAGCATTGTCATAATTCACTCGTACATTAGTTTCCTTTTCAGGAGAAATTACGGCATTTTCTAAGGCTTTGTGAAGTTCAGGACTTTCCCCTAAACCAAGATATTTCACTTGATTTTTAAGGTAATTTAACTGTGTGAATTGTTTTTCAGAGAGTTCTGGGGTATTAGTAACATCGGTTATTGTTCCCTCTTTAATACCACTATCTACCATTTTTTTACTCCAATTAAATTCTGTATCCCCTACATTTACCCCCACAGGCTTCATAAATAACTCATCACTACCATCTCGGTGGGCATTTTTGTCTATTCTAACTACTTCTAATACAGAATTATTCTCTTTGAGTTGGAATTTTTGTCCTACTTTGATTTCTAAATCATTTGTTTGATTTTGATTCTGTTGTTCTACTTTTTGTTCTGCTGTTTCCATTTGTTTTATCGTGTTAAAAAAGTTATTAATTTTGTTTTCTAAATTTTCTTTTTCGTCCTTTTTTTGATGTTATCTTCTAAATCCTCGTTTGCGTTGTTGTTCTTGCTCTTCGGCTTGTTCTTCTCGGTGGCGATTAGCATCTTGATAGAGATCATCATCATTGACATCTAATCGGAGTTTGGACTGCTGTTGCTTTTGCGATTGGCTTTCGTTAGGGCTAGCATCATCAATCGTACTAATGGTTTTAGAAACGATGTTCAGATTATTAGTGATTTCCTTGCCTATTTCAGGGAACTTGTCTATTTTATCCTGCAAAAATCCTTTGAGTTTGAGTAGCTCGTTCTTGAAGCGATTGCTTTCCAAAATATCTTTTTTTTCTGCAACAATAAGGGCTATTTTTTCGGTATCTTTGAGTAAATCTAACTCTGTTACTCGCTTGGTTTGATGGTCATAAATAAAGGCTTTCTTTTCTACGTCCAAAGGATTTTTTTGTTGCTGTGGAGATATTTCACTATACACAATTTCTTTTTCGCTTTGCCTAAGAATATCCTCAATACTTTTATCTCGTTGCAAGATATTAACTTTTAATTGCGTATTGTTGTTGGTTAGTTGGAAAATTACTCGATCTTTTCCGTTATCTGCTATAAGTGCGTGTCCGTTTAGGAAGTTTTCAATATCTTTTTCGGATAATTTTTTGGAAAAAGTATTATCTTCTTTTAAAATTCCGTACTCTTTAAGGTCATTTGTTGGTAGGTTTGTATCCATATTTTTTATTTTTTATTGTTTTTATACTCAAAATTCACTTTCCCTTCTTTGTCAATAACTAAATAGGCTTCAAAGTCGCTTCCTGTTTTGCTCTTAAAGCCTTTGATAAGGCTGGTTTTTCCTTTACTTAATAAATCTTCTATATTTTTAGGAGTTAGTTTTTTCCCTGATCTTTCTCTATATATTTTGTAAGTACAACCTTCTTTCCAACGATCGCAGTTATAGTCAAACTTGCCATCTACTATCTGTCCTTTTTTGCAAATAGGACAAGTACCTAAGCCTTTGTTTCCTTTACTTGAAGAGGCTGTAAGAGTGGTTTCTATCGCAAAAATATCCTGCACTATCCCTTTCACATATTCCAATAGATTATCATAAAAATGATTTAGGGAGAGTTCACCACTTGCCACTTGTTTAAGGCTATATTCTAAGCGGGCTGTTTGCGCTACATTCACCACCTGCAAATCTTTTATCGCTTGATAGAATTGTAATCCCAACTCGGTAGGAATATATTTGTTCTTTTCAAAAGCAATGTATTTACGTTGTTTTACTAATAATTCTATTTGGTTCGGGCGTGTGCCTTTTGTACCTATTTCCAAGCCTTTAAAGTCTATTTTATCTTGTAATTCAGCATATACTTCGGGGTTTTGTTCTTGTAGAAATTTACCCAAATTACATAAGTCTTTGGTAAGCGTGGCAGGTGTATATATTGCAGGAGGTTTGCTTTCTATTTCCTTAAAGTTATTCTTTTCTATATTTATCCTATCTCCTTGATTATAAGGTAGATTTAACACAAGTATTTCCTCTTCTTCGGTATCTTCGTCTTCGCTGGTACTTTTCCCCTTTGGGCTGTATTGTTTCCAACCTAATTGAAGGAGTTTATTCGTATTCGTTTTAAAAGGAATCGTTTGATTTTCAAATTGATGCACTCCCTTTTCATACGTCGCTGGCAAAGAAAAACTCTCCAAACAACGATATAAAATTAGCTCATAAATACGTCTGTCCTGTTCGGAAAGACTCTCTATGCCGTTGGTTTGTCCTGTGGGAACTAAGGCATCGTGCGAGCCTGTTATTTTTGCTCCATTTACAGAAGCGGGCGTTTGTTCTGGAAATGAAAAATCATTTACATTCAAATACTTATCTACTAAATTCAAAAGGAAACCTTTAATTTTATTATATCCTTCTTCGGTAATATAAGCGTCTTCCGTACGAGGATAAGAAGTTAGCTTCTTTTCATATAAACTTTGCGCTGAGGCTAACACTTCGGCAGGCGTATATTTATAGAGTTTATTGGCTACAATGGTAAGGCTGTCTAAGGTATGGAGCAATGGTGGATTTTGCTTTTCTGTTTTCTTTTGGAAAGACATAAAGGTATGAGCGGGCGCAAGGCTATTTAATAGTTGTTCGGCTTGGGCTTTGCTTTCATAAATAGGGCTTTCCGCTGTATAAGCTATTCCGTTAAAAGAATGGATAGTAAGGAGCTTATAGGTATAGTTTTTTTGATGATTTTTATTTTTTAAATATCTATCACATACTATTTTAAGAATAGCGGTTTGCACTCTTCCAATAGTGAGTTTGTTGCCATTTCCTATTTGTAAAGTAGCGGATTGGGTGGCATTTGTCCCGATGAGCCAATCGGCAATAGCACGAGCATAGGTACTTTTAGAGAGGTTTTCTAAAAATGGGTCGCCTTGACTATATTTGGGCTGAGCAAAGGCTTTTTTAATTTCACTATCGTCTAAGGCGGAAAGCCATATTCTCTTATAAGGTAGCTTACAATTGAAATAGTTATAGATGTAACGAAAGATGAGTTCGCCCTCTCGGTCGGAGTCTGTGGCTACATAAATCATTCCTATATTAGGATTTTTGAAAAGCGTGGCTAACTTTTTCAAATGAGCTTGTCTGCCCTCATCTCCTCGCTTGGGTTCATAAACGTAATCGTTAAAGGCTGGTAATAAGGGCAAATGGTTTTTACTCCAACTTTTATCGGAGTGATAGGCTGTATCTTCGGCTAATTCTATTAGGTGTCCGAGTGCGCAAGAGGCGATGTATTTATCGCTTTCGTAAAAATCACCCTTTTGGGTAAAGCCTCCCAATACTCTTACATACTCACGGAGTTGAGAGGGTTTTTCGGCTAAGATTAGGGTTTTCATAAGGTGTTTTTATTGTTGTAATTATTCTTTTTATTATTCATTTTCTTGGATTTTTCAAAAGCATTTTCATACATTTCATTAAAACGATGTTTTTTTGAGCTAATTTCTTCCAAATTATAGAATATCCTGTGATTAGTCTCTTCTATATGCTTATATTTTTCGTTTAAACTCTTCAATCTTTCATTTATTAATATAAAAATGATAAAATTAAAGAGAGATGTGGTAACAATTAGGTAAAATTCGTTCATAAACTATTGTTTATAGTGATTAAATCATTTAAAAAATTAACAGGATTGATATATTTATCCTTTTCTTTTACTGAAAAATGTAAATGAGGAGCGGTAGAGTTTCCTGTGTTTCCACTTCGTGCGATAACAAATCCTGCTTTTACGGCTTCTCCTTGTTGGTAATAAACTTCGGAGAGATGGCAGTAGGAAGTTTCCAATCCGTTAGAATGTTGTATTTTTATAAAGTTTCCTCCACCATTATTATCCCAGCCAGTACCACTGATAACTCCATCTAAAACGGCATAAACAAACTGATGATTAGCTCTTAGGTCAATTCCGTTATGGAGTTTGTTTTCTTTCCAAATGGGGTGAAAACGTTCGCCAAATGGGGAAGTAATCTGTAAATCTCCGTTGATGGGCATTGCTATTTTAGTAGTTCTGGTTTGGGGCTTTTTTTCTTCTTCTTTTTTAGGCAAATAGCTATCGGTAATTGCTTTTTTAGCAAAGAAAAGAAGTAAAGAGTCTGCAATATGTTTTGAGGAACTTTGCTGTTCTTTCATAGCAATGATACGCTTTAAAGAGTCATTTTCTTTCCTTAGAGAAGCTTTTTCACTTTGGAATAGTTTTTTCCAAAACGTATTTTGTCCTTTTTTTTCTGCATTTTTCTCCTTATTTTCTACCTCTACAATCGTATATTTTTCATACTTTTTTTTCTCGGGTTGCAATTGTGGGCTTAGGGTATTGAACTGCCCAAACATTGTATGGGTTGCAGAAAATAAAAGTAGGACACCTATTTTTTGTAATCTTTTATTATGTTGCATTGCTAGGCAATTTTAGCGGTTATATCTTGTATCATTAATTCTACTTCTTTATTGATACGGCGGAAATTAGCCATAAGAATATCATTTTTCCTATCCACTCCGTTATTGTCTTTAAAAGAGTAATATGCAGGAGTTTTTACATAATTTTCTTCTTCGAATTTAATAGCTTTCATATCTAAATTAATTTTTCCTGAAATGGCAGAGGTTTTAAATTCTTCGGTTGCATTGTCGTTTCCTTGTACTACCATTCCAGCCATTTCTCCTGTTCTTAGCCCAGCGAGTTTTCCTGCGGGTATCATTACGTCCATTTTTTCGCTAATGGTCATATTTGTTCCTTGATTGGAAATGGATTCAGAATAGCTTTTTTGTTTGATTTTTCCGAATAATTTTTCTAACCAATCCAACGTACTTTTGTCTCGGACTGCACCAGAGAGAATATTTCCCATAATAGCAGAAATGGTTTCTGCAACTTCTTTTTTATAGAATTGTTTCAATTGTGGTATTTCCTGTAATCCAAGCACTACCGCAACTCTATTACTTCTTGCCGTTGCCACCAAATTATCTACTTTATGAATGTAGATAGTAGGGAACTCATCGGCAATTAGCCCGCTGTAAAGATTTCCTTTATCATTTATTTGACTAATCACTCTATTGAGTACTGCCGAATAAAGAGCGGAGTTAATATCTTGCGTACGAGGGTTGGAAGCTAATATCAGAATAGAAGGGTCTTCTTTGTCTGATATTTTCAGTTGCACCTCATCGCCACTGAATACCCAGAAACTTTCTTTGGTTGCAAGGCGTGAAAGGAAAATTTTAATCGTTCCTATTTGTCCTTCCAATTGGTCAAAGGCTTTGTTCTCATAAGCGGATTTGAAAGGCGACATTAGAGAGCTAAGTTCTTCATTAGTGAATAGAGTATCAAAAATTTCCTGATAACTTCTATTCATAAAGGCGAGTATATGCGGTAGGTCAGAATATTTTCCATTTTCGTAAGTAGCGTGGAAATAGATAGTAGAGGCAAGAAAATTCACCGCAGATTGGGTAAAAAAAGCCTCTGAGCCTCCTCCGCCTGAACCTCCTCCTTTTTGCAAAGCACTTACCATTGACTCTGCCATCTCTTGGGCTTGGGCAAGGGTGTTAATGTATTCTTTTTTAAAAGGATTTACTCGTTTGGAATATTCTACTTCATCAAGGTTGATTACGTGAAATTGATGTTTATAATTGGGGTCTGTTTTTTTCTTTTGCAAATAATGAAAATAAGCAATTTCGGCTAAACTTGGAAACTTAAAATCATAGATACAAAGACAAAAACCTTTATTTACTAACTGCCTGATAGCAGGATTAATAACTCCAAACGATTTCCCTGAGCCAGGCACTCCAATAACCATTGTTCCTCGGAAAGGGTCAATATTTATCCAGCCGTTGTGTGTGGCTTTTTTATAGCGAAATTGGTAAGGAATATTTACAGAAGTAGGCGTATTGATAAGTTCTTTATTTTGGTCAAAACTCTCTTCTTCGGTATTCCAGCGGTCTTTTCCCATTTTAGTTTGTACGATTTTAGAAATATTGTCCGCTCCCATTTGTGTAATGATCGCACCTGCAAAAGAAAGCAACACATATCCTAACTGATAAGCATTCAAATAAGGAACAATTGGTGGCAAATCCCGATTTTCTGCACCTACAACAAGAACTAATGAACCAATAATCATCAATAAACCTATGGAAATGGGTAAAAATATTTCTTTGGTTGCATTCAGGTCTTGTTTTTTCTTAGCTTTTGTTCCTATGGCTACTAAGGCAATAAGAACAAGTGTTGCAAACTTGGCATTAATAGGAGGATAGAATATTCCCATTTTTCCAAAACTTTGTAAAATATTGGATAACACAGGGATTTCTGCTTTTTGGAAAAATAATATCAAACAATCCAAAGCAACTATTCCATACACCATTTTTTGGAAAAAATCGTATATTTTTATTTGATGTTGTTGCTCTTGCATACTCATAGGTAGTCGTTTTTAGTTTTTATTTCAATTATTATAAATCTTAAAAAAACTGCCGTAATGATAATTTAAAAATTATGAAAAAAACAAACGAAAATATACGGCAGTTTAAAAAGCTTAAAAAGTATCGGCGTTGAGAACGTCGGAATAATTAACAATCATATCAATAGTTCGTCCGGAAATTTGCTCTTCTATAAGTCGTATTTTCAATACTTTACTATTAGGAAAGGTAAATTTCTCAAAGACAAAAATATTTCGGTAAGAATGACGAATTTTGGTCTGATCATTAAAACTATACAAAGGGTTTAGTTCTATACTTTGATTATTGGTAGCCTTGTAAATCTTTTTATCATCAATATTGAATTTAATTCCCTCAATATCACAAGATAAATTAGTTTTATTTTCAATAGAAATATCTAAGAAAATATAATCGTCCATCACATACACATTATTGAGTTGCATCGTGAGCCTAAGATTTTCTTTTTTACGAATAGGCTTTTCTACCTTTTTATTTTGTATTTGCAGTGCAAATCTTTTTAGTTCGTAGTTAGAATATTTCATTTTAGGATATTCTAATGGTTGCATTTGCGATGCTTCTATATGGAGATTGGTATTTATCCAAGTAGATTTTTTATCTTGCCAAATAGCACGATATTGCGCCATAAAAGACTGCCCAACAATGGTAATAATTCCTATATCTTGCCCAATGAAAAAAGGCAGTTTTTGGGTTGCATCTGGTGTATTGGTCGTCTCTTTATCTATTTGCACCTTTACCCGAGCAATATTCTCTGAGGGGAGGTCGCCTACCAAATGATAGGTAGATAAATCTACAAACTGAATAGGCTCAGGAGCAATAATGTGAATATTGACATCTTCTCCCATAAAAATAATAGGGAGGTCTTCTACTTCCACTTTGGGCTTTAATTCTTGGGCATTGCCTTGCAGAAAACAAAAGAAGGCAAATAAGCTGGTAATGTATTTTTTTATCATTGGATTATTCGTTTTCACTTTTATTTTTGTTCAATTCTTTTTCATTTATTAAATAAATATATGTGCTATATTTTAGGGTTACTTTATTTTTACGAATGATAGCGATAACGGCATCGGAAGCGGAGCGGAACAGGCTGGAGGCAAGGCTGGTAAAGAATCCTTGTCCGCTTTCTACATTCATACCTTGTACGGAGTTTGCCCCTAATTCACGAGTCATTTCACGGAAAGCACTTGCAGGAACGTACAATCCTCTCATTCCGTCCATATCAAAAACGGATAAGTTGATAGGATAAATTTGATTATCTACCATTACGGAGATAATATTCAGCTCTACTCGTTGCATTGAAAATCCTGAGATTTCAGCATAGAGAAAAGAGCCTTTTTTTACAGCCATTTTTTTCTTCCCTATAAAAATATCTTCTAACAGACGGATACGAATACGGCTTCCGAGATATCCTTTTATATTTTCATCAATAACGGCTTTGATGGTGTTATTGGGCTTTTCCTTAGAAATATGGTTGAATTGCCCAATGGTATTGGATTTATGAACGTCCATAGTAGTATTAAGAAATTCTTCCATTTTTTCTTTATTTTCTCTAAGTCGTTTTTGTGCCATCATTTCTCGTTGGTATTGTGGGTCTTTGGTTTTTTCTAACGAGTCCATAAAAAGCATTTGCTCTCGGAGGCTTTTAACAGGGTCAAACTCTGATTTTGGTTCGGTTTCTGGCTCTTGTTGTTGCGAGTCATTGAGCATTTTTATAATTTCTTTGGAACGCTCATAGTCTTTGTCTTCTTTATTATTTTGTGGGGTGTAGTAGTTATCTCTTTCGTTGTTTGCCACTTGGTTATTTCTTGCGCGGTCTCGTTCGTAGGCTAAGGAATCCAAATAGCGTTTTTGCGCATCATCTAAATTATCGGAATAGGTAAAAAGGCTATCGCTTTCTTGGTCTATTTCTTGTAACATTGTACGATTATTCTTATCGTTTTGGAATAATTTATCATAGGCTTCGTTTTTATTTAAGATAGAGGCATCTACTTTTCCCAAATCGGTATTCATTTCTTTTTGTACGACCTCTTGTTTTTCTTCTCCACCAAAAATACTAATAGACTGATAGCCAACGAATAGGATAAAAGGCAGAGCGATAAGCGGTAGAATGTATTTGGGTTGCTTAAAGTTAATTTTCTTTTCCATTGGTTAGGGTTTTATATTGTTCATATAGAAATTCTATTCTAAGGCTATCGGCAGAGGAGAGTATTCCGTTGTCTCGTTTTACTTTAAAGCCTTTTAGTTCTTCGTTGATAAGTTCTATTTTCTTTTCTTTTTCTTCTTGTTTTTTTATTACTTGGTCTGTTTGCTGATAGAGCATTGGGATAATATAATTTTTATTATCTTTATTTTTGTTATATGATAAAACACTGAAAGTCATATTGATAACAAAAGTAATAATAAGAATACCCATTGCATATTTATAGAAAGATTTAGGGTTTGCAATTGCCCATTTTTTAGCATTTTGAAATAAGGCTTTCATTAGTAATTATATTTTTGTTTGGTTGCAATTTCGGTATTATCCAAGATGTTCCAATTTTCCAATAATACTCCGTGAGCGTTGTTTGGGGTTCGTTGTATATCGGTAAAAGTTCCTTGTGTGATTAACTTCCGAAGGATAAGGCTTGTTCTTCGGTTTATCATTTGTTTCCCGTAGAAAACGAACTTTTTTGCGTTCAAATCTAAGAAAATAGAGTCTGTTTGTACAGAAACGGTAGCATTAGAGGAGATAATTTGGTTGTAAAATCCTTTTTCTAATAGGTTATTCCGTTCTTTTTTTGCAGAATCATCCATAAGATAGAGTGCTTTATCAATATTTTTTCGGATAAACTCATCATCGGGTACGAGAGTAAAGAAAAGTTTATGAAAAAGGTCAATTTGTGCTTCGTATTCTACGGGTCTGTTAAGGAGTTCATCGGTTTGTTTTACTAAAACAGGTATTCCGTTATCTAAAATATAAATGGATTTTCTGGACTCTTCTACAATTTTGTAAGAATACATAAAGCCTACGATCACTATGGCAATAGCAAAAGCAACGGTTGCTAATGCCATACTTTTATTGATTTGTATTCTTTTTTCTATATTTTTTACTATCATTCTATTGGTATTTTAATTTTTATTTTCTTAAATTACTGTTTAGGATACCTGTTAGGCTTCTTGACATAGCATTTCCTATGGCATTATTCATTGCTCTACCTACTCTTCCGCCTGCGTTTATGATGGATTTTCCTCCGCTTATAGCACCTTTCCCTCCTGCGACTATTCCACCTGCGACTTTTCCTGCGTTGCCTTTTGCTTTGGTCATTATTCCTGCTCCTCCTGCTTGTACCACTGCATCGGCTATGGAAGGAGTCATTAGCACTCCTATTCCTGTTACAAAATACCCTACCACAGGAAAGATAACAGAGTTTAAAAAACCATTGGCTGTGGTATAATTTAGTAATAAAGCCTCATTTATTAATTTCCCATTGGCATCTACAATTAAAGAAAGACGATTAATATCCATTTGGTAACCTCCCATTATAATTTGTTGTCCTATATTAATAATCGTATAAGCAACGAAAGTATAAAGATTGATATTGATGAATTTGGCAAGCCAATTATAAAAAGAACTTTCAAAACCTGGAATAAGAGCCATTCCAACGGCAATGGGACCTAAAACAATAAGCACATATGCCCATACTTTTTGGATAAAGAATGTAAAATACACCGCTATTCTAAGGAAGGCTAAGGCTCCTAATTCAAAAGCTTCTCCAATAAGTTTTTGCAATTTATAATTAAGCCTATCCACTACCTCAATCATAGGAGCTGTGAGTTTATCTACCTGATCTCCAATAGCTTCTCCTATTTTACCATCCCCTACCTTAGACCAAAAACCTTCTTGTTTTGCATTCAATTCTGCGTTTAATTTTATAGTAGCATCTAACACTTGCATTTGCTTAGTATAGCGAAGAGTTCGTAGGGCATCTGCTTCTTTTTCTATTTCTTTAAAAACGCTTTCCGATGGAGTTGCTAATAACATAAAAGGATATTGTACCATTCGTACAAAAGGCACCCAATTGATAAGAATTAGCCCTATAATTATTGGTTTTAGCATTGGTTCAATACTCCATTCGGCTTCGCCGTTTTGCATTCTAAATCCAATTATTCCAAAATGAATAAGCGCACCGAAACCTGCAATAGTACGTCCTAAAATAGAGGCTTCTCTTGCCCTTCCTTCTATTTGTGTGCTAATGTTTGCAAAGGCTTCCATAAACCAACTCTCCAAACTACCATCGCCTTTGGTGTAGGCAAGTAAATTTTTAGCGTGTTCAGGTGTTACGGTGTCTCCCCACATTATAAAGGGAAATAATATCGCTCCGATACAGCATAGAATAGTTATATATTTCGTATTCATTGATGTTAAAATTTATGTTTATATCTTTTAAAAATTTCTTCGGCTACTTCTTTATCGCTTTTTATGGTTAGTTGTTCTCCTGATTGTTTGGCTTTGCCAAGTAGATCTTTTATTTCTAAAAAGTTATTATTTCGGTTGTTGTATAATTGTATTTTGGCTTGTAATTCTCGCCAGCCCATAAGGGTTTTATGAAACATCAAAAATCGTTTTCCTCGTGGTATTTCTAATGTGTGTGCTTTTTTATAAAGTTCTTTAAGGAGACTTAATTTTTCTTGCAAATCGGGCAGTTGTCCTGTACTTTTTATATGATTATAAATTTTGCTATTAGCAAATCCCCATTGTTGATAAGAGGCAGGCTGTTCAGGAAACTTTTTAAGAGGGGATAGCATTCGTTTGTAATAGAGTAAATAAAGCGGGTCGGCTTCTACAATTTGGCTATTCCAGTGGGCAAAATCGCTCAGGGCTCGTTTTTTAATAGAATCTACTTCTTTTCGTATTACTTTGGCTTGTTCTTGCATTAGTTTGAGTTTTGCTGTCTTTTGCTGTTCTTGTCCTCCTGCTCTTAATGGTCGTATATCGTCTCCTCTTCGGTAGTTTCTGTTTTGTCGGGGTGCTAAATATCCCCACACTAAAGCCCAATTGTAGGTTAAATCTCCCCAGAACCAATGCCTATCAGGTTTAAACTCTGCCCAATCTTCAAATACTTGTCGTTTTTCTTGATTGAGCCAAGTAGGGTCTGTTACTTTGGTAACTTGTGCTAATGCCGAATAAGAATAACATAAACACAGAATATATAATAGATATTTGCAAGTTTTCATTTTAGTAATATTTAAAATTTCTATATTTTTGTATAATATCTTGTACTAATTGTTTGTCTTGTTGCACGAAATTTCCTAACACAGGAATGGAATAGATGTAGGGTCTGCTTTTATTAAATTCAATAAGGTTAATGATGGATAAAATATCTATATTAATCTCTCGGAGCTTGGTATGAATATTATCTATTAGTTCTTCTCTGTCGTGTCCGTCCATTAGTAATTCTTTGTTTTTATTGATAATGGTACTTAGTTCATTTTTTAAGGAAATAGATTTTTTCACCAAATTTTCGTGTAATTTTTTTAGCCAAATGGTAGTCATAGGGTTAGCTCTGCTTATTTGCCGTAATTTATTGTAATTTTTTACAATTTCTTTGGCATAATAAGTAATTCCTTCTATTTGTTTCCCGCTGGATAATAAAGAATTGATATTGTACAAATTATTATAAATATATCCGTGAATGGTATTGACTTGTAACATATCATTTCGGGATTCTTCGTATAATCCTGTTTGATGTTTAAAAGAATTATGAATAATTTCGGCATTGCCAAGTCTTATACCTGCATTAGCCCCTATTTGTGCAAGAATACGAGGATTATATACGAATTTATAATAGCTTTGTGCCTTACCACATAAAGGAAAAAGCATACTAACTAAAAAAACACTTATTTTTTTCATTATGTAAAGATTTAGAATTTTTTAATTTTTCTTAAAATATCATTTACTAAGGCTTTGTCTCTTTCGGCATAATATTTTAATTCTGCTTTTTTGAATTGTTCTGCCATTTTGGCATCACGGATAAGCATCAGAGTAGCAAAAGAGGAAGAAGAAAGGCTATTGACTTCTGCTAAGGCGTGGTCTAAAAGTATTTGCCTTTCTGCTCGTTCCATTTGGTTTATTGCTCCGTAAGAGACTACAATACCTGTCATATATCGTACTATCATTTGTAAATCATCATAAAACTTTATTTGCTTTGGTAATACTTTTTGCAAATATTTGGGAGCGGTTTTTATTTCGGCATAAATACTTTTTTGTGTTTGGTAAATTTCTTTGGTTTTCTCGGTAATCACATAGCCTGTTGGAATAGCTTGGAGTACGAAATCTACTTTGCGCAATCTATCTTGTATGTCTTTGGTAACGTCTTTAAATTTCCCCCACATTGTTTTATTTGTGCTTTCCATTCCCAAATTTTTACTTTGGTTACTATTCATTTCTTTTTGTCGCTCGTGTTCTTTTAGAGTGTGATCCACTCGTAAATGTATCATTGCGGGCGAAAAAGACTCTTCGCCTTCCCATTCGCCTCCCCCTTTGCCTCCCGAAGCAGAGCAGATATAACCTACGGCTACTATGGTTACAAGAAAAACTAATTTTTTCATTAGAATTGATATTTGTATTTATTCATAATGTTTTGAATAATATCCTTATCCGTATTGATATAGCCTTGAAAAGGATTTATTGCTTTCCAGAACCCTATGCGTTCTATATTTTCCAGACCTATTTTTATGGTAATGATCCAAATTTTGAGCGTACTTACTTTTCTTTCTATGGACTCCAAGAGCCTAAATCTATCGCCTGCGGTCATTAATATTTTTCCGTCTCCTTTAATAACATTGCTAACTTCGGAAATGATTTTAGTGGCTTCTTCCTGCGCTCTTTGTATGGCTTTGGTTTGTAAAAATGCGTATTGTGGGTGCTTTTTGACAAGAGTTGCTACTTCTTTGGAGTATTTTACGCATTGTTCTACTTCGCTATAAATATTTTTAACTTGAATAGCGTTGGTAATTGTTCCCGATACTTCGGATAGTCCTTTGTAAATTTTACGCTGTACTTCTTCCACTAAGGTAACTTGCGCTCCTACAAGCAATTGCGCTTTTTTTAGTTTATCTTGCTCTTTTATAATATCTTTTTGTTTGGAAGTCAATGCAACATCTCCCGCAGTAACAGCGGCAGTGGTTGCCACATCAATATATATCGTTTGTGCGTTTCCTACATAAGAAATGCAGAAAAAAAAGAATAGAATAAACTTGGTTTGCATATATTTATTAATTTAAATGGGTTTGTATTATTTCCTCCAAACTTTTTTCTTGATCTTTTACATAATCATCTAATTCTCTAAGAACATTTCTGCCTTTGTGCTGTTCTTTAAATTTTTTATAGAAATTCATCACTTCTTTGTCCAATGGTTTTTTGTAGAGATTGGTAAGAGTGAAAATCGTTTTCATATCTTCCTTATATTTTTTGAGGTCTTCTACAAAAATTTCCAATGCTTTATCATAACTCCCTAAGGCATTGACATAATAAAGAATTGCCGATTTTTCGGGCTTTTCTGTGGTATAGGTAAGATATTGTTCTAAGGAAACTTCATTGCCATATACCTCGCCTTTTGCGCCTCGTTTTAGGTAAAATTCTTTAAAACGTCCTCTACCAGATTTGTTATTTAAATTATTGATAGTGAATATTTTATTCTGTTCTACTTTATTTAAAGATAGTAAAGAGGCAATGCGGTCAAAATTATCTTTAAACTTTGTTTGGTCTAATAACAAAAAAGTATCCGAGTTATTAATAATAGAGTCTTTCACTACGGCATTACCAATAATATCATCTAACTCTTGGGTTACTACCACCGCTTCTCCCCAAAACTTACGTACGGTTTTATAAAGGTAGAGAATATAACCTCCCATCAGTTTGGAAGCGATAGCTTTCCACGCTTCTTCTATAATAAGAGCCTTTCGCCTATCAGAACGCAAACGCATTTTTTGGATAAACGTATCCATAATAATAAGCGTTACTATTGGGAATAGTTTTGGATTATCTTTCACGTTGTCTATCTCAAAAACGATGAAAGGCTCGTAAAATAAAGAACTATCCGCATTTTCATTGAGCGTTGTGCCATAGCGTCCGCCTTTGTAAAAATCTTTTAAAACAAAGAGAAATGTTCGTAAATTAAACTCTTGTTCGGTTATTTTATGATGCTTATTATTGAGAAACACAGGCAAAAACTTTTCACAATATTCATAAAAACTATTAAACGACAAGGCAGGAACGTGATAGTCTTTTTCTACTTTTTTAACATATTTTATTACTTCTCTTCGCAGAGGGTCGCCTGTGAGTTCTTCTTCTTCCAACGGAGCTACTTCTTTGTAGGTGGTAAGAAGAGCGGAGCTTTCGTTGTATATTTTTCGTTTTTCTTCATCGGAAAGCGTTTCATAGGCTTCGTATATTTTATAGAAATAATCAGGATTATAATCTTGCTTATTTTGGTGTTTATCAGGGTGATATTCTTGTAATAATCTTCTCCCTTTTTCTTTTATTTCTTTGGAAGAAGCATTAAACGAAATACCTAAAATATCATAAAAAGTTTGTTCTTTTCCTTGTCCTAAATCTTCATAATGAATGTTATATTTATTGAGATATAAAAGCAATTCTTCGTTATTTTTTTCTTCGTACCATTGTGTATCTTTTTTATAAAATTGATGATAATACGAAATTAGAGCATTATCCAAAATAGATTTTTGAGAAGGCGTCATTGTGGCATCAGGACCTTGCCAAATCAAAAATATAAGATTGGTTAAAAATTCTGTTTTTTCAATATTAAACTCCTTTTCACTTACGATAAAAGGGTTCATTGTGATAGGCTTTTCTTCGGTATATTGGATATAACGTCCTCCTTTATAGGCACAAGTACCTGAATAGGAATCCCCTGTATCCACAATTACTACATCATAATTATAAGTCAAATATTGTTCTACAATGTTATTCATCAGGAACGATTTTCCGCTCCCAGAGGGACCCAAAACGAATTTATTTCGGTTGTTAATACGTCCTGTTTGGTACGGCAAATCCGAAGTATCTACTTTTAGTGGCACTCCTTGTCTGTCGGCAAAACGCAGATAGAAATTAGATTTTTCATTTATCGGGTAACTTTCTTTAAAAAAAAAACACAAGCCCGCTTCGCTCGTTGTAGTAAATAAATCGTAGTCTTTCAGTTCCACAGCATTCCCAAGGATAGCAGAGCGAAATAATTCCATTTGATTATATGTATTCTTGGAAATAATGATCCCTTTGGTAAATAATTTACTCTCAATAGTGGATTGTGTTTTTTCCATTTTTTCCAACGTATCACAAGCAAATACTAAGGAAAAATGAGCATCTACGATAAGTTGTCCATTAACGGCTATTTCGTGCAAAAGGTCTTCAATTTCTTCGGCTACAATGGCATTAGAAGGGGCGTTTTTAGCAACTCCTTCGTGTTTTTTCTTTTTCTTATCCAACTCTCGTTGGCGTTGCACTTGGTTAGGAATGGACAATACCTGATTGTAAATAATAGTTTGGTAGTCTTCCAATTCATTTAGGAACGCAAAATTATCTACTGCCAAATCTGCTACGGCATCATTTCCTCCTAACGAAGCATAGGTTTCTATCTCAGTAGGCAAATCAATATTTTCTACATCTACAAAAGAAATAGTTTTGACGAAAGATTTTCCTATACGCAAATATTCATTGGTAGATTTAATATTGTCAAACACAGGAGTATCTGCAAAGTGCATAGCGAGTGTCCCCCCGATATAATATTCCCAATCTTTTTCAAAAAGATATTCGGGTTCGCATTCACTCTGTTCTAAGAGCATATATACTTTTTCGCACTTATCCCGAAGTTCTTTATAGTTTTTTTCTGAAAATTTATACTTATTTTTCTTTTTGTCTAAAAGGTCTGTAAAAACTAATAGCGTGTCAATAGTTTTAAAAATTCGCCCATTGAAGTGGTCGGAATATTTTTGTTGTAAAAAGGTTTTTTCCTTCTCGGCTACATATTTTTTCTTAGCGAAAATATCTATCTTTTGAACGATATGCCCTTCGCCAACAATAGCAACTACCTGATTTAGAATAGTATGAAATTGTTCATAGCGGTCAGGGTCAGCAGAGTATTGTTCTACGATATTTTTTATACGAATACCAATAACAGGATTGCCATATGTACCAATGAGTGCATCAAACTTCCAGCCGTGTTCTGCTCCGTTGTCGTACCCTATAAAAGGATGTTCAAAAGATTTTGTTTTCATCTAATTTTTTCTTTAAGTGTTATAAGTGTTGTATAAAATTTGTTCTATTTGTAGTCCGTGTTCTTCTATTTCATTTACTATTTTTTTACTTTCTTCTTCTTGCAAAAAGTGTTTTGCTTGTTCTTCGGAAATACTTTTAAAAAGATTTTCTCGTTGCAAATAGAATTTTTCCATTTGTGTTTTAGTTTGTAAGAGCAAATCTCGTAACGAAGTTAATTCTTTAAGGAATTCTTTTTTTTCTTTTTCCATTGTTTTATTCTTTTAGGAAATATGTGTAATTCATCATTATTTTTTTGTTTATTATACAAGCCTTTGTGGGTTTGCATATGAAAAGTATACCAAACCCCACCTCCGCCAATACCTGCGCCTATCAAAGCTCCAATAAAACCTATAAAAGAAGGCAAAACCGCTAAGCCAAGAATACCCGTAAGTGCAGAACCTAAGGCATAATAAATATACTTATCTTTCAGTCCGAAAAAGACAAGGGGTTTTTTAAGCCCCTTGTAGAGATAGTGTCCCATAATTAGGCGTTAAGATTAAAGAAAGCACTAATGAAAATTGGTACTAAAATCAAGAACAGACAAGCACCTCCCCAGCCCAAGATTTCCTTGTTGATGTCTTGGTCGCCGTTTGTCCATTTATTGTAAATACGCAATCCCCCAATAAGCCCTACAATACCTCCTATCATCATTATGAGGTTTTTCAAAGGTCCCCAATATTGCTTTATACTATCCGCAGCTGCGGTAATAGCTCCTGAACCTTGCGCAAAACTTGGTGCTGAGACACAAATTCCGAAGAATAACAATAGCCATAGCCTTTGTCGGGTCTTCCTGTTTTCTAATGAAATATCTATCATATTTAAAAAAATTTACAAATTCTATATTTTATATTTCTACTAAAAAATTACTTCACAATGGCATATATTTTTTCGTCATCAATCATTCCTACTACTTGCACTTGGGTTTGAGCCTGACGCATCATTTCTTGTATTTTTTGTTTATTTTTCTCTTTTACTTCATCTTCATTCATCTTTATTTTAGAAGAAGTAGGAATAGAAGTATTTTTAGCATTGGTAGTTAATTGTTCTTCCTGTTCAAATTTTTCTTTGAGGGCATCCAAATTGGTATCGTTTTCTCCTGAAGAATTTCCAAAAAGTTCCTCTTCTTCTATTTCCATAGTAGAATTGGTATTCATTTGCTCTACATCGTCCAATTCTACATTAACGACTTTGGGTTTTACGATTTCTCCTAAGGAAAACTCCTCTTTATCTTGCTCATCTATTGGTTTTTTGGGTTTTCGGATAAAAATATCATACAGAATATTTCCGCTATAATAGAGCAGATATGCAAGAATTACGATTTGTATAAATGTTCCCATTAGTTATATATTTTTAAATGATTTCCTTTGTAGGTAATGAGTTGTGCTATCATTCGCCGAAATTCTCGCTTACGCAGGGCATATCGTAGCCCAATGTCTATGATTTCATTGAGGTTAATCCCGAACGCATTGAACTTCCCCAATTCCATTTGCAAATCATCGCTCATACTAATTACTCTATTGGTGCGATTAGGTTCGTCTTCTTGCCAATCCAATAGAAAATTTTCTGAGTTGATTTCGTTGTACTTACGTTCTAATTGAATGTTAAAAGGCAGTTTGTTCGGTTTCATCTTTTATGTATTCTATTAATTCTTCAAAAGTATCTTTTACCGCTTTTTTTTGTATATACGTAAGTCGGCGGGTAGAGATATTTTGCATCTCATTACGTTTATAAATGGGGGTCGGCAGGATTTTGCCATACATTTCCAATTGTCTATCGGTGTGTTCTTGGGTTTTATAATTATAGCCTTTATCCAATCGGGAACGTAAAAAAACAAGCTCGGCAGAGCCTTCTATTGCGCCTAACATACTGATAAACATCATTGTAGATTTGGAGGTAATTTCTGAATATTCAAAAGGAACAACCAAAATATTACTATACATTAGCACCTCCATATATTCTTCATTTATAGTGCCTCCCAAGTCAAATAGGAAAATTTCTTCACTCTCTTTCATTCGTGCATAGTCTTCCACCGAAAAGGCACTACTATTTTCTATGGCTTTTACTTGGTATAACGGAGGATCTTGGTTTAATTCTTCATCTTCTTCCCACTTGGAAAGAAATGACCTTTGAAAGTCAAAATCATAAATATTTACCTTTTTATCTTTGGTTAAAACAAGATAATTAGCAAAGGCTATTGCTAAGGTAGTTTTACCTACGCCTCCTTTTTGTTGTGCAAATGTGATTATCATTTTATTTTCGTTTTTTTCTTCGTTTTTTCAATTCTTCTTCGGTTGGGTCTTTTCCTACATAAGTGCCTTGTCCTAAGATTTTTACTGCCTTTTCCATTTGTTGGAAAGCCTCTGAAAGGGTAGAGCCATTATTGTGTTTGAAGTCAATTTTGCTTCCTGTTTCAGAGGCTGTATGAGACTTCCCAGTAAATACCTCATAAGCAGGATTACCTATGAGTTTTTCCAAAGCATACACCCTGTGATAACGCTGATGAACCGCGTAATATTCTCCTTCGTTATCTTGTAAAAGAGTAATAAATTCATTGTCAGGAACTTGCTCCTTTCCCTCTTGCATAAACTCTTTTACTTGAGTTTTTATCTGTTGAAAAACTTTACTTTTTTCATTATCTTTTTGCCTTTTATCAGAAAATAGCATAAAATCTTTTAAAGTAATTCCTTGATTAGCAAATAGTTGTATTGTTATTTCTTTCTCTTTGGAACTATCTAAATTATAGGCTTTTAAGCGTTCAAAATCTTCTTTATGTATGCTATCGGGAGTAAATTCAAAAATGTCGTTCATTTTCATTATTTCACTTCCTTTATATACTTTTTGATGAATATTATCTATCAACGTATAGCCAAAAGGTTGTTTATTATCTTTAAAATGAAACACTATATCTATCCCGAAAATATCGTGTAATTTCTTTTGCAATTCGCTCTGATATTCTATTTTCGGAGCGATAGCAACTCGGTCGGCATTTGGATTGCGCTCATAAAGTCCGTTTTCTTCTCTATCATCTATCACTTTAAAGACTTTATTGGAATATATTTGCTTATATTTTTCAATAAATTGCTTTATTTGATATATTCTCTTGTCTTTTTTCTCTTTTTTATGGTTTTCATAAGGAATTTCATTTAAATGAATGGACTTTTGTACTATTCCATTATGCAAAATCTCTATTTCTTTCGGATTATCTTCCTTTAAACGTACTTTAAAACCATTTTTAGTGAGTAAATTCTCCATTTGTTGGAAATTACTAACTTTATATTGTAATAATTTTTCTATTTCTGCTGTTCTATCGATGCCAAAATGTTTTTCTAATACATTGGCAAGGGCTTTTTGTGATTTTAGTTTTTCAAAATTATCTTTTATCTTCTTACCTGTATCTTTATCTACCCGAGTAGAAACAATATGCACGTGATTATTTTCTGTATCTTTATGAAATACAATCAAATACGGCTGTTTTTCATAGCCCATCTCTTGCATAAAACTTTCGGCTATTTCGGTGAGTTGCTCCTTGCTATGCTCTTGAAATTTGGTAGAAATCACGGCGTGAAACTGCGGATTTTTTACCTTCCCTGTGTTGGAAATCGCTTTTAGATAATTTCTAACTTCTTCTTGGGAACTTTCTTCGTTGAGGAATGTTGGAAAATTATTCATTTTCATTAGTTCTCCTCGCTCAGAATTTATCTTCTTTTCGTTGTATTTCACCCCGTGAAAATCTACACTTGCTGAGCTTAGTAGCTTAACAATCATCTGCCATTAATTTATAAATCTGTTTAAATATTCTATTTTGTTCCTCTTTTAGCCGTTCTATTTGTTGTAAAGCTACCACAAAGGCTTGAAATTCAATTGCATAAATATCTTTTTTGGCATTAGCGATATGTGCAAATTGGTTGATATTATTTCCTATTTTTGCAAAAATATTTTCTTGTTTTTCAATGAACTTTAACACTTCCCTGCGTTCCTGTGCCGTCATTTTATCTTCTACCGAGCTTATGATAAAGTCCGTTAAGGTTATCTTTCGCTCAACGCATATTTTTTTCCATTTCTCTTTTTGAATAGAAGAAATTCGCAATAAAATAGTGGTATTTTTCAGAATATTTTCTTGCAAGGTTTTGTTTTTTAATTTCTTTGTTGCAAAGTTAAGGGGGCTTTTAAGGGAAAACAATAGGAACGTTTTGGACGTGGACTATAATGGACTACAATGGACTGAAAAGTCCAAACTTTAACACTTTTAAGATCTATAATGACCTATAATGGACTTTATAGGTTACGTAATTTTAAGTTAATTTTAAGAAATAGACTAAAAATAATGACTTTTTTTCCTCACTAAAAAAGGCTTTTTTTATAAAAAAAATCGTACTTTTGCCCAAAAATAAAAATAAGACGTATGGAAACACTTACTATCCGACCTCCCAAAGGCGTTTCTTTGGATAAGGCTAAATTGGCATTAGAAAATTTAAATTTTGAAATCATTCCTAACACAAAAGATAGCGTACGAGTTTCTCCAGAGGTTTTAAATATTATTGATGAAGCCTTAGAAGAGGAGAAAAAAGGCATTTTTATAAGCAATGAAGCAGTATTACAAGAAGCAATAGAGTTTATCCAAAAAACGGCTACCAAATGAAAGAATTAACAATTGTATGGTTACCTAAAGCTAAAAAACAATTATTTCATATTTTAGCTTTTTGGATAGAAAAAAATAAATCTGCTACGTATAGCTTAAAGATAGAAGAAGAAATAAGAAAAATGACCAATCACCTTTCTGTTAATCCTAAAATAGGGCAAAAGGTAGAATATAGAGAAGAGGTTCGTAGAATAATTATCCTTCGTCATTTTTCTATATTTTATAAAATAATAGAAGAGTTTGAAGAAATTCGTATTATAGCATTTTGGGATAATAGAAACGACCCTAATAAATTAAAAATATAAATTATAAAAAAATCCACTCTCGTAAGAAAGTGGATTTTTATTTTTATGAATTACGACAAATTTAATACTTTTATTTCTGCATTTATTTTACAAAC
>JAUMUT010000050.1 GCA_030530525.1 Capnocytophaga sp.
ATAATGAAAAAGTAAGCGATATTTTTTATGATTGGGTACTTTATTATAAAAAAGTAAGCGATATTAGTTGTTTTCTTATATTTAAAAGATAAAAAGTAGATATTTTATAATAATAATTATAGCTAAAATAATAAAAAGGATAAAAAAATATGATAGATATAGAGGAAGATGTAGAGCAAGGCGATGAATTGTATGAACATTATAGTTTCAAAGCTGGAAAAGGACAAGAACCTTTACGCGTGGATAAGTTTTTGATGAATTTTGTAGAGAATGCTACCAGAAATAAGATTCAGCAAGCAGCAAAGCAAGGAAATATATTTGTAAACGGGGAGTCCGTTAAGTCCAACCACAGAGTGAAGGCAAACGACGAGGTCAAAGTAATGTTTTCGCACCCACCGCACGAGTATTTACTAACCCCAGAAGATATTCCACTAGAAGTAGTGTATGAAGACGATAGCTTAATTATTGTAAATAAGCCTGCTGGGCTTGTTGTTCATCCAGGACACGGCAATTATAGTGGTACGCTCATCAATGGTTTATTGCATCATTTCGCTCAACTTCCCACCAATAGTAGTGGTAGGCCAGGACTTGTGCATCGTATCGATAAAGACACCAGTGGGCTATTGGTAGTAGCAAAAACAGACCACGCAATGGCGGAATTGTCTAAGCAATTCTTCTTTAAAACCACCGAGCGGGAATACATTGCGCTTGTTTGGGGAAATATTAGCCAAGACGAAGGAACGATAGTGGGGAATATTGGCAGACACCCGAAGAACAGATTGCAAATGGCTGTATTCCCCGATGGTAGCGCAGGTAAAGAAGCAATCACTCACTATAAGGTTTTAGAAAGATTTGACTATGTTACTTTGGTTTCCTGCCGATTAGAAACAGGCAGAACCCATCAAATACGAGCGCATTTCACCCATCTTGGGCATCCATTGTTTAATGATGAACGTTACGGCGGAGACAAAATATGCAAAGGAGTTACCTCTGCGAAGTATAAACAATTTATAGAAAACTGCTTCAAGGTGTTACCACGACAAGCATTGCACGCAAAAACATTAGGAGTAAAACACCCCGAAACAGGTCAGTTCTTACGTTTTGACACCGAAGTCCCCACCGATATGCAACTTTGTATAGAAAAATGGCGAAGTTATATAAAAAACAGAACAGAACAATAGATAAATTAAAATTAAATTAATAACCAACAAGAGCATCTTAGGGAAATAATTATTCATAGTTGCATTTTATAATTTATTTTCTTATTTTTGCACTTTAAAAAGTAAATTATGTCCATAGAAAAAATAAAATGCCTTATAATAGGCTCGGGTCCAGCAGGTTATACAGCTGCTATTTATGCCTCTCGTGCCAATCTTTCTCCTGTATTATACCAAGGAGAACAGCCAGGAGGGCAATTAACAACCACCAATGAGGTAGAAAACTTCCCAGGTTATCCCGAAGGAGTTTCAGGAACGGAAATGATGATGCAGTTTGAGCAACAAGCGCGCCGTTTTGATGCTGACATTCGTACAGGTTGGGTTACCAAAGTAGATTTTTCGTCCAAACCTTTGAAAGTTTGGGTTGAGGATAAAGAAATTCACGCCGATTCTGTGATTATTTCCACTGGGGCATCGGCTAAATATTTAGGCTTACCTTCGGAGAAGCATTATTTGCAAACAGGTGGCGGAGTATCTGCGTGTGCCGTTTGTGATGGATTTTTTTACAGAAATCAAGATGTTGCTATTGTAGGAGCAGGCGATTCTGCTTGTGAAGAGGCACTTTATCTTTCTAAAATCTGTAAAAAAGTAACAATGCTTGTTCGTAAAGATGAGTTTCGTGCGTCAAAAATTATGGCTCAACGTGTTATGAATACATCTAATATAGAAATTCTTTATAACACCGAAACCCAAGAAATAATAGGCGATGGGCAATTGGTAACCGCAGTGAAAGTTCGTAATAATCAAACGAACGAAGAAAAAGAAATTCCTATCACAGGATTTTTTGTAGCAATCGGGCATACGCCAAATACGAGTATTTTTGCTCCGTATTTAACCTTGGACAATGAAGGTTATATCCAAAATGTACCAGGCTCTACGCGTACCAATGTGGAAGGAGTTTTTGTAGCTGGTGATGCTGCTGACAGAAACTACCGACAAGCTATTATAGCCGCAGGAAGTGGTGCAATGGCAGCCTTAGATGCAGAAAGATATTTAGCTTCCTTAGAAAATTAATTAACAATGGAAGTACAAATCCATCCAAGTTGGAAACCTTACCTAAACGAAGAGTTTGAAAAGGAATATTTCCAAAAATTGACAGACTTTGTAAAGGAAGAATACCATACACACACTTGCTTCCCAAAGGGAAAACAGATTTTTTCAGCTTTTGACTTTTGCCCAATTGAGGATGTAAAAGTAGTTCTTTTAGGGCAAGACCCATATCACGGTGATAACCAAGCCAATGGGATGTGTTTTTCGGTGAATGATGGGGTTGCGCATCCGCCTTCGCTTGTAAATATTTTTAAAGAAATAGAAACAGACTTAGGAAAGCCTTATCCGCAAAGTGGAAATCTGGAACGTTGGGCAAAGCAGGGCGTATTATTGCTCAATGCTACTCTTACCGTAAGGAAAGGTGAGGCAGGAAGCCATCAAAATAGAGGCTGGGAAACTTTTACAGATGCTGTGATAAGGATAATATCCGAGCGTTGTTCTAACGTGGTATTTTTGCTTTGGGGAGGCTATGCTAAGAAAAAAGTACGACTGATAGACGCTTCCAAGCACTGCATTTTAGAGTCTGGGCATCCGTCTCCATTGAGTGCCAATAGAGGCTATTGGTTTGGTAATAAGCATTTTAGCCAAGTGAATACTTACTTAAATTCAATTGGGAAGGCGTCTATTGAATGGTAAAAGTGCTTCCAAAAAGATTAGTTTATAAAAAAATAAAAATTAAATATTGTTTAATGTTTTTTGTTGCAAAAAATTGAATATATTTGCAACTTAATTAAAAAGAAGAATTATGTATCCACCAGAATTAGTAGCTCCAATGATAGAGGAGCTTACTCGGGAAGGGTTTGAAGAGCTAAAAACACCAGAAGAGGTTGATAATGCCATAAAAAGAAGCGGAACAACACTTGTTGTGGTAAATTCCGTTTGTGGTTGTGCAGCCCGCAATGCTCGCCCAAGTGTTATCCAGAGTTTGACAAACGATAAAAAACCAAATCACTTAGTAACTGTGTTTGCAGGAGTAGACCGCGAGGCAACACAAAGAATGCGCGAGTATATGCTACCATTCCCGCCATCTTCACCAAGTATCGCTATCTTCAAAGACGGAGAGCTAATGCATATGTTAGAACGTCATCATATTGAAGGACGATTGGCTGAGATTATTGCTGAAAACTTGAAAGAAGCATACAACGAACTTTGTTAAGTTTCACCAACTAAAAGCTATCCTTTTTGGGTAGCTTTATTTCTTTTAGCCCTTATTTAATACTAAATACTAATGAAAGTAATTATAAAACTCCTATCTATCGTTGCCGTTACATTAACTCTATGGCAGTGCGCTCGTGTAGGCTCGCCAACAGGAGGGGACAAAGATATTACCCCGCCCGAAGTTCTTAGGATTGTTCCCCCTTCGGGTACTACAAACTTTACAGGAAATCGTATCCGAATATACTTTGATGAATTGGTAACCCTCAAAGATGTCCGAAAACAACTCATCATTTCGCCTCCGCTTAATAATTTCCCTGACATTTCCCCAGCTGGAAATGCGGCAAGGTATCTGGATATCAAAATTACAGATACTTTAAAGCCCAATACCACCTATACTTTCAACTTCGGGAGGAGCATACAAGATAATAACGAGGGAAATCCGCTTAATTTTTTCAGCTACGTATTTTCTACGGGCAACACCATTGACTCTCTTTCCGTAAAAGGGAAAATAAAAGACGCTATCAGCAGTAAGCCTGATAACTTCGTTAATGTGATGCTCTATGAAGTAACCGAAAAATTCACCGACTCTATTATTTACAAGGAAAAACCAACTTATATCGTTAATACTTTGGATAGCTTGGACACGTTTGAGATTAAAAACGTGAAGGCAGGTAAATATATGCTCATAGCAATGAAAGACAAAGCCAGCAATTATCTTTTTGACCAAAAGCAAGACAAAATTGGCTTCTATCCTCATTTTATTGAAGTACCTACCGATACCATTTACGAGCTTTCTCTATTTAAAGAAGTACCCAACAATAACACATCGCGCCCATTTCAGGCTGCCGAAAGCCGTATAAGCATAGGGTACGAAGGGGAAAGAGATAGTATAAGGCTACAAATGCTACCTCCGCTACCACCTGATTTTAAATATACCCTTACCAAAGACCGAGATAAAGACACTTTAAATCTTTGGTTCTCTCCGAAAATAGAAGATTCGCTTAAATTTATTGTCCGAAATGAGAAAACAGATACTGTTAAAGTGAATTTTAGAAAGATGAAGCCCGATGAATGGCAAATTTCTTCCAAATCCAATGATATTTCGCCCTCATTGCAAGAAATTATCTATACTTCTAACATTCCTCTGGATACATTCAATCAAAAAATGATACACATCACAGCGAAAGACTCCTCTTCGGTACATTTTACTTCTGAAATAGATAGTAATAAGCTCGATGTACGGCTAAAAGTACCCACCAAGCAAGGCGAAAAGTATAAAGTAATGGCATATCCAGAAGCATTTATTAACTTCTATGGGCAGAAAAACGATACTTTACAGACCTCTTTTTCTCCTAAGCCTATGGAAGAATACGCATCTTTGAAGCTAAAAATAGGCGAAGGATTCCAATTTCCAATCCTCATAGAGCTAACTAATGAAAAAGGTACAAAAGTAGAGTATGCTAAGTATCTGCCAGAAAAAACAGCTCTATACCAATGGGAAGCCATTAAGCCAAGTACTTATCAAATCCGTATTATTGAGGATAAAAACAAGAATGAGAAATGGGATACGGGGAATTATCTCCAAAAAATAGCCCCTGAAAACGTCTATCATTTCCCTAAACCAATAGAGCTCAGAGCTAATTGGGATATTGAGCAAGATATTATTCCTAAAAATAATGACTTATGAAAATTTTAGAAGAACTAAATGAGCTCGTTCAAGAGCAAATTATTAATCAAGAGACTGCCGACCGCATACGACAATATGCGGCAACTAAAAAGACTACCTCATCTTACCATAGATTGTTGGTAGTCTTTGGTGTATTGGGGGCTACCTTAGTAGGATTAGGAATTATCCTACTTTTAGCCTATAACTGGGACAACTTACCACGATGGATAAAAGTAGTAATAGCATTCCTTCCACTGATAGCAGGGCAATGGATGTGCGGATATCTATTATTTCAGAAAAGCCTGAAACTTTGGTATGCCGAAGCCGTTTCCGTTTTCACATCTTTATCGGCAGGATTAGCAATAGCTATGGTACATCAGGTATATAACCTACCTGAAAATAGTTTTGCTGATTTCCTGATGCTTTGGCTACTACTTGCGCTTCCTACCTTATATTTACTGCGTTCAAGAGCTACATCTATTTTATATATAGTTGGAGTAATAGTCTTATGCTTGTTGTATGATAAAGAAATAGTTACTTATATAATATCTGTACTATTGTTTTTATTTATTGTACCTTTCTACTTCTATCAGATAAAGCATCTACCAAAAAGCAGAGTTACTAACTTACATCATTTATTATCAGTAATTTTTATTTCGGTGGCTTTATGTGTATGGTTAGACTACCTTGATGTACCTGGTATCTATTCGATATATATCATTTTCCTTGCTGGAATGTTCCTTATTATTGGTAAATATATAGAGGAACAATTCTATTACAATGCCTATAAGGTTTCGGCTATTCTGTCTATATGTATTTGTTTTTTTATACGATGGAAATATTCATATTATGGGGAGTATAATTTAGATGCTAAGATATATTTAGCAGTTTTGGTAGGCTTATATATATTGGGGCTAGTAAAATATATCTTGGTAGATAAGAAAAAAATAGATATGCTATTGTTCTATCCTCTATTATATGGCTTATTATATTTTTATTTCATAGAAATTGTATTAGATATAAGCCTATTTGTACTTGGGGTTTGGTACATTTGGAAGGGAATGAAGCAAGATAAATTTTTATCAGTGAATTTTGGTCTGTTACTACTATCTTTAGAAATAGGAATCCGTTTCTTTGACTCTTCCTTGTCGTTCGTTATTAAAGGAATTGTATTTATCCTATTAGGATTAGGGTTCTTTATAATTAATGGTTTAATGTTAAAATCTAAAAAAAATGGCTAAGAAATATTTAGTAATAGCTTTTGTAGCAATGGTGTTGCTACAACTTTTATTTCCTTTGAAAATGATATTAGACAGGGAGATAATATTAGAAAAAGGTCATACTTTTTTATTCAAGATACGACCTATAGATCCTTATGATGCCTTTCGTGGGAGATATGTAACGATTAATTATGAAGAAGATAGGGTAATGCTACCATTTTCTATGCATAGAAAAGATAATATCTCCGAAATTTACATCACTCTTACAGCAGATAGTTTAGGAAGGGTAGTATTTAAAGACATTACAGAGACTAAACCAACTTCTACCGATATATATATGAAAGTTCCTGTAACCTATGTAACAGATGATGGGGAAGCATTAATAGAAATACAAGATAATAGATATTATATGAATGAGAATAAAGCACCGATAGCAGAACGTATAGTAAAAGAAGGGTATGCGCAGGTAGTAGTATATAAAGGAAAGACTATCTTAAAGGGTATTTTGATAGAAGGAATACCGATAGAGAAATATATAGACCTAGACAAGTCATCATTACAAGAGACTAATAATTTTGAATTGGAGGTATTTGACGAATGAATAGAACTAAAAAAAAATAAGGCTTATATTTTAATTAAAAATCCTCATACTAAA
>JAUMUT010000051.1 GCA_030530525.1 Capnocytophaga sp.
TACGCTTATTTTGTAGCGAAGACGGGATTTGAACCCGTGACCTTTGGGTTATGAACTTGAATTAATATAACAAATACATTGATTATCAATAATTTACACAACTCATATTTTGTAATATCCCAATAAAAATACTCGGTTATATACTCGCTTTATAGATAAAAAAATATTATAAGCTATTGTGTTTCAGGTGTTTTATTTTTCTAATTTATAAAGAATTAATTTTATTTTACCATCAACAAGATTATTCATTTTGTATGTTTTATAATCTTCTGTACGAAATAAACTTACCCCATTGGTACTTATATCAGGACAAACATATTCCTCTTGTGCTTCATTTTTTTGTATTATCCAATTATTTTCTTTTAGTAAAGTAAATAGTACATCATTTGATAATTCTGACGTTTTAAAATAAACCATAACTTTCGGAAAATTCATAGCAAATGAAGAATATCCTGAATTTATATAATATTTTATTCCTGCAATAGCCATAGCAATAGTTTTTTCTTCATATTGAAATTCTACTAAATATCCAATAACATTTGTTAAATTATATTTTTTTATTTCATTATAATTAAAGCTCCCTGAACCCATTCCTATTGTTTTTGAGCCTAATATATTTATTTCTTCATCTGTAAGCGGTGTTTGTTTAACCTGCCCAAAGCTTAAAGCACTGATTAATAGTGCAGAAAATAAAAAGATTTTTTTCATTTTTGATTATTTTTTGGTTTTTATCTATTTTATTTATTAGTAATGGGTTCAATAGTAAAATTATTAATTTTCCATTCTTTTTCGGTTCTTAAATATTCCATTTTTCCCTTTATTTCATAAATTTCATTTTCTTTTATAAGTGTGTAAATTCTACTATCTATTGGAGCTGTCTCTTTTACATCTAAAAATCCTGCTTTACCTGTTATGGTTGAAGTAGGTATGGTGATTTTTGAATATACTTCTTTTACAAATTTCACTTTGCCTTTAAAAAACATAATATACATACTTATATCATTTTCTTTTTTAGACAAACCATCTGTTTTTTCAAAATTTTCTAAAACTACACTATTACTTGTTCCTGTAGTTATTATTTCTGAAAGATCTTCTTTTACTTGATTTTCACTTGGCTTGTTGTCAGAACAAGAAGTTAAAAGTAGTAAAACTAATGTGAATGTTAAGATAATTTTTTTCATTTTTGATTATTTTTAATAATTTCTAATAATGTACTTATTTGTTCTTGACTTGTTTTAAGTCTTTCTGTGAGTTCTTTATGCTGTTCTATTATTTTTGATATATCTTCATTGGAAAAAGAAATAATAACATTTCCTTTATTACCTGTTATATTGTTCCCTATTACACTATTTTTAGCTTTTACCTGAGAATTATCTATATTTATCTCTTTTTTTATCATTTCTCCTTCCCCTGTTTTTAACCAATCAATATTTATAGAATATTCTTTTTCTAATTTCATTTTTATAGAATCAGACACTCCTACTCCCTTTTTTTCTCTATAAATATCACTTAAACTTCCTTGTTTTATACCTAAAAACTCAGCAAATTCAGCCTGAGAATTAAAAGAAAGTTTTTTTTGAACCTCTTTAAGTCTTTGATTTTCAGTCATATAATATTTTTAAAATGTTAAAATTAGAATTTTCTATGGTTTTATTTTGTTATTTATAGAATAATCTATATATTTGCACTTGAATTTAAAACATATTCTAAAACAAAATTCAAATATATTTTAAAATAAAATTGAAACGCAAATATATACAAAAAAAATGAAAATATCTCAAAAAATCATTGAAAAAATACTGAATGATAATCTTTTCAGTATAGAGTTAGCTAAAAGGTTAGGTAATCAACAACAATCTGTATTGGGGTTAGCTCGTAGAAATAGCCGTAATCTTACCCTTTGGGAGGCTGTAATGTTTTATAAAGAACAAGGATTTACAGAAGAAGAAATCTTTGAGGATTATGAAAATTACAAAAAACAATTATCTAAGAAAAACTAAACTTATGAACGAGCTAATTAAAATAACAGAAGAAAATGGACAAAGAGCCGTTTCTGCAAGAGAGTTACATTTATTCTTGGAAGTTCAATCAAAATTTGCTGATTGGATAAAAAATCGTATCAATGAATATGGATTTGTAGAAGAACAAGATTATATAACGCTTTCTAAAAATTTAGAAAACGGAGGTAGATTTATAGAATACGCTCTTACTCTTGATATGGCAAAAGAACTTTCTATGGTAGAAAAAACAGAAAGAGGCAAACAAGCTCGGAGGTATTTTATAGAAATGGAAAAATTAGCCAAACAAACCAAGTTAATTTCTACTAACAAAAACAAAGAACTACAAAAAGAACTTTTTGAACTTATCCGTGATAATCTTCTCAAAGGAGATATGGTAGCAGTGGCAAAAGAGAATGATTTTAACTTTAATACGGTCAAAAGTGTAATGTATTACAGCAATTATTCGTCTGAAATAGTAAAAGCTCTTTATAAAAAAGCATTATCTAATAAAAATCAGCTAAGAAATGAATTGGAAACAATGATACACGAATTAAAACGATAAAAAATGAACCCATTAGTACAAATAGCATATAACACTATAAATCAGTTTGCGTTGTCTGAAACGGACAAACAAACACTTATAGCTATGCTACAAGGTACTTATGAGGAACAAGAGAAAAAGCAATTAAAAAAGAAACTAAAAAAAGTATCACAAGATGTTTTAGACGAAGTAGAAATATTACGAGAACTTTTGAATAGAAAACAACTTTTTCCACCTAAAAGCTGGAACGGATACCATAAAGGAATAAAAGTATTTTAAAGTAGAAAATATGGATAACAATACACCTCTATTTCAACTAACAATTGGGGAATTCTTAGAGCTACAAAAAAGGCAGATAAGTGTTTTATTTTCTGCAACAAGTAAATATGAATACGGCATAAAAGGATTGGCTAAAATATTAGGCTGTTCTCGTTCTAAGGCAAATAAAATAAAACAATCAGGAATATTAGATGAAGCGATATATCAGGACGGAAAAATTATCATTATAGATAAAGAAAAAGCATTAGAATTATTTAATAAAAACAACAATGGAATATCTTGATTTAATAAAAAAATATTGGTCTCTAAATGAAGAAAATCCATTGGGAGCTTCGGTAACTATCATTTATTTTTTCTTATTAGAAAGATGGGATAGTACAGGCAAAACAGATTTTGAAGTCTCAGACACAGAAATTAGTGATATTCTAAAAATGAATAGAAAAACAATAAGAAATGGAAAAGATTATTTAAGGAATTTAGGACTTATCAGTTTTCAGATAAAAAAAGGTTTCACCACATTTTATAAAATCATTCCTGACTACACCATCAGAAAGGCAAAAGATTTTCCTGTGATAGAAAAAGAAAAAATAGTTAAAAAATCTCCTGTTACAGAAATTCAAACACCTGAAATTATAGAAGTTACACCTCCTGTCATTATTCCTGAGGTAATAAAAGAGAGTAAAAAAGTACCTGAGCCTTCTATATCTCTCCCTGAGAATACTAATACACCAACGATGGAAGAGTTTATGAACTTTGCTAAAAGTTTAGAGATTTATGAAGAAAGTTTAGACATACACCTAAAAGCTAAATATGAAACTTGGAAAAGTAGTAATTGGATTAACGGCTTCGGCAAACCAATTTTAGATTGGAAAAGGACTTTAATAAAAACTATTCCGTTCTTAAAAAATGGAAATAATAACAACCTATTTTCCAATTCTTTTCCTAAAATAAACAGACCTAAAAATACCTACAATGAATAAAGATACGATAAATATAGAATTAGAAAAACAAGTATTAGGAACGCTTATCTCTGAGCCAACAATTATTTCACAATACCATAATAAATTAAGTGTTTTTCTTTTTTCTGCACCAAAAAATAAAGAATTATACGAAACAATAATAGAAACTTGGAGAAAATACGATGGCTTTGATTTACTCATTTTAACCAAAGAGTTAGAAAAACGAAGCCAGAAAGATTTAGTCGCTTATTGTATAGAATTAGTACAACCGATTGTCTCTTCTGCTTATATAGAATTTCATATCACAGCATTGGCGCAACTTTCTGTAAAACGAGACTTTATACAAAAATTTGGCAGTTTATTAGATATTGCAAAATTACCCGACAAAGATATTTTTGATATACGAGAAAAAGCATTTGAATATTTTGATAACTTATTCATTGACAGATTTATAGAAAATAATAAAAATACTATTTCCTTCCCTGAATTGATAGAGAAAGTACAACAAAAATTTGAAAGCATACAACAAGGTAAAAATACAGGTTTAGAAAGTTCATTAAGTATTATAAATAAAGCATTTGGAGGTTGGCAAAACTCAGACCTTACCATCGTGGCAGGGCGACCAGGAATGGGCAAAACAGCCTTTTTAGTACAACAAGTGGTAGATATGGTTTTGCAAGGAAAATCAGTAGGAATATTCTCCTTAGAAATGTCCGCAGAGCAAATAACCAGCAGAATAATAACCAATTACACTGATATTCCTAACTCGGCTATCCTAAGAAAAGGACTAAAAGAAGAAGAATTATATAGATATATTCATCTAAAACCCAATTTGTTAGATATGAAAATTTATATTGACGATACGCCTTCTATTTCTATGGACAATCTTAGAATAAAAGCTAAAATGATGAAACTAAAACATAATATAGATATTTTATTGGTGGATTATCTTCAACTGATAACCTATGAGCAGGCAAAGAATAGAGAGCAAGAAATATCGTTCATTTCCAGAAGTTTAAAAGCTATTGCAAAAGATTTAAATATTCCTGTGATAACCTTATCACAACTATCTCGGAACGTAGAACAACGATTAGATAAACGTCCGCTTCTTTCGGATTTGAGAGACTCTGGCGCAATAGAACAAGACGCAGATGAGGTTTTATTTCTCTATCGTCCTGAATATTATGGTATTGAGAATTGGGGTACAGAATACAATAACGATATTACAGATAACCAAGCAGAAATTATTATACAAAAAAACAGACACGGAGGCATACTCTCGGAGCGTTGTAGAGTAAATATGGCAACTTCTAAATTTATCAATTATTAATTAAAAAATATAAAAAATTAAATTATGGACATACAAGGACACGTTAAATTAGTTTCCAATATACAAAGTTTTGGAGAAAATGGATTTCAGAAAAGAGAAATTGTAATCACTACCGATGAGCAATATCCTCAAAGTATTATTTTTGAATTTACACAAGGAAATTGTTCCCTTTTGGATAAAATACAAACAGGAGATATGGTAAAAATTTACTTCAATATTCGTGGTAGAGAATGGAAAAACCCACAAGGCGAAATAAAGTATTTTAACTCTTTGCAAGGTTGGCGAATAGAAATTTTATCTTCTGCACCAAAGGCAAATGTAACACAAACATTTACCCAGCAACAGCCAGCAAATCAAGTGCCTAAAAATTACCCTCAGCCTCAACTTTTTGATAATTGGGGGCAAGCTCCTGCCAATCCTTACGGAGAAGAAGATAATGGAGTACCTTTCTAAAAATCACCAAAATGGAAAAAGAAATATTCTTAAAAAAACTAAAAGAACTTAAACATTGTCTTTTAATAGCAAAAATAAATATACAGGAATTTTCCTTAAAAACAGAAATATTAGCACAACAATCTTACTCCAAACTATTGGAAGATAACGAAGTAAAAATCATTTCTAATGAAATAGAAACCATAGGTGCAGAAATAGAAAAAATTATTTATCACATAAAAAATTAATACAATGACACTACAACAAACATCTCCTAACGAAATGGTGTATCAAACCAAAATACATTGGATTTCTTTTATAAAACCTATTCTTTTTATGGTTATAGGCTTTCCGTTTTTACTCTTTTTATTCTTTACCAAAGAATGGATTTACCTAATTATATTTGGCGCAATAGGCTTTTTAGGTATCAAAGGAATGTATATTTATTGCTATTTGAAACGTATTCGGGTGATACTAAGCAAGCGATTTTTGTCGCTCAAAATGGGACTTTTTAGCAATGAAATTAACGATATAGCACTTTCCAAAACAGAAGGTATAGGCATTTACCAAAGTTTATTAGGTAGGCTTTTAAACTATGGAACGCTTATTATCACCACAGGTGAAGTTACGCAAAAATATCTAATAGAAAAACCTATGGAATTTAGAACGCACTTATTAGAAAATTTAGAAAAAGAACGATAATGATAACAAAAAAAAGAAATATTCATCAAGGAGAAATAGAAAATATCTTTTTAAATAGATATTTGAAAATTAGTATATTTTTATCTATTATATTGATTATCAGTGTAATAACTTTTTTGTGGAGTTAAAAAATAATAAGAAAAATGAACAATAAAAATTATCTCTCTTGGCTTGTACCGATAGACTTAGCCAAAGAACTTAAAAAAATAGGATTTGATAAAGAGTGTGTATTTGCTTTTGATGCTATTTTTAATGAATTGGCATTTGATGATGAAAACGCAAGTTTAATGAATTGGAATGATAAAAAACACAGAAAATTTGTTTCTCTCCCCACTTGGGAACAAGCCTTTGAATGGTTCAGAGAAAAAGGATTTATAACAAGCATAGACTATTATAATAGCACCAAACCAGAATACTTTCCTATAATAAAAAATAGAAAAGGAGAAGTTTTATTTTGTTGTTATGATATAAAAACTTATGAACAAGCACGCAAAGAGTTATTAAATAAACTAATAGATAAATTTTATGACGACAATATTTAAAGTAGGTCAAAAACTAAAACCTTTATTGTAGAAATTAAGAAAAAAAATAGAAAAACAATGCAT
>JAUMUT010000052.1 GCA_030530525.1 Capnocytophaga sp.
AAATACCCACTGACAACAAACAGCGACTACATTTTCATAACAAAATACCCATCGACAACAAACAGCGACTACTTTTTATTGTTTTAGGTGTTATTATAAATTATTGGTAAAGGCTAAATTACATTATAGGAATTAATGTTTGGATTTATCGGCATCTAATCGTAAAAAGATGAATAGCAACATCGTAAATCCCCACAGCCCAGAACCTCCGTAACTAAAAAACGGCAATGGTATCCCAACGGTTGGCATTAGCCCGACTACCATTCCTATATTAACAAAGAAATGCACAAAGAATATAGAGGCTACGCAATACCCATAGATTCGGTAGAATTTACTCTTTTGCCTCTCTGCCAAAAGCCAAACTCGGCAACAAAGTACCATAAAAAGTAGGGTAACTAATGTGGTTCCGTAGAATCCCCATTCTTCTCCTAAGGTAGTGAAAATATAATCCGTATGCTGTTCGGGTACGAAGCCCCCTTTGGTACGTGTTCCTTCAAGGAATCCTTTTCCTGAGACTCCGCCAGAAGCTATTGCTGACTCCGATTGAATGCTATTATACGCCACCGTTTGCCGTAGTTGCATATTATTCATTATGTCATTATCCAATCGTAGCCAAATGCTAAACCTATCGCGGTGATGTTGCTTGAAAACATTGTGAAAAACGAATTCCGTAGAGTAAGTTACCACCAAACAAATAGTCATCAGGATAGCCATATTTTTGAAAGGTATGCGCTTGGTTTTTCGTTTCACTAAGTAACCATAAATTAGTACTAAAAACAAAAATAAAACGATAGTTGAGCCTATTCCTAACTTCAAGGTAGCAATAAACAATGTAGTGAATAGAATGATTAAGAAAAGGAAAACAGGGTGCATTCCTTCCCTATTTAGGGCAAAAATAAACGACCCATATACGAGAGTACTACCTGGGTCTGGTTGAAGTATAATCAAGCCACAAGGAATGGCAATGATAACTAATATTTGTAGTAAATCTTTGAAGTTGCGGATATCTGTTTGTATATTACTGAGCTGCTTGGCAAATAATAATGCGGTGGCTGTCTTTGCGAACTCGGCAGGCTGAATAGTAATGGAACCTATTCCGTACCAAGCCTTTGCGCCGTTTATAGTTTTCCCGAATACAAAAAGCCCAAGTAGCAAAATAATAGCAACGACATAGAACATATCGGAGAATTTTTCGTAAAATCTTGGTTCAATGGAAAGTAAAATGACAATTAGTACAAGACTTGTAGCTACAAAGAAGAGTTGTTTGGTAGCGTGCTGAGAAAAATCAAATAAATTTGCCGTTTCGGGGTTATAATTGGTGGCATAAATACAAACCCAGCCAATGCTAACTAAAATTAGGTACAAAAAAACACTAAGCCAATCTAAATCTTTTAACATATACTACTCTGTTTTTGCTATTATTTTATTCTTTAACACGTTCCGATAAGGTTTTTCGTATTCGTCTTCCAAACTTTTTTCTAACATTAGCTTTTCCAATTCTTTTCTATTTACTTCTCCTTTTAGGTATTTCTCAATGATTAAAGAAGTAACTGGCCCCGCAATACGCGCCCCAAAAGAACCGTTTTCAACAAACACGGCAACTACTATTTTTGGGTCTTCAATGGGCGCAAAAGCTACGAAAATAGAGTGGTCGGTAAGCTTCATTCTTACTCCATTTATTCGGGTATAATTCTCGGCAGTCCCTGTTTTGGCAGCAACGTTAATGCTATCAATTTTTGTACCTCGTGCTGTTCCATCGGTATAAGCGAGGTTCATTCCTTTTATGATAGGAACAAAATATTTTTCTTCAATGGTTGTATATTTTGGTATGGTATATTCTTTAAAAGGTGTAGTTTTTCCATCAATTTTCTTTACGATATGAGGCGTATAATAATAGCCTTTATTAGCTATTGCCGCCATTACATTTGCCAATTGCAAAGGAGTAACGAGTACTTCCCCCTGCCCTATTCCGTTGGAAATATTATACGTAGCCCCCCAACGGTTTTCGCCATATTGTCTGTTATAGAACTTAGAATCAGGCACATATCCTTTTCTTCCGATAGGGAAATCACTTCCTAAAAATTGTCCTAAACCAAAACTTTTCAAATGATTATTCCAAGCATCAATACCTTGCGCAGGTGTTGGATATTTTTCTATAATTTTTCTGTATTCGTGGGCAAAATAAGCGTTACAAGAAGTAGCGGTAGCGTGAAGCATATCCGTTGGCGAGCTGTGTGGATGGCACTTCATCACTCGTGAGCCATAATGATAACCGCCAGCACAAGAAACTAAGGTCTGAGGAGTCATTACACCTTCTTCCAAGCCAATAAGCCCTGTAAGAGCTTTAAAGGTAGAGCCTGGTGGATATTCAGCAAGTAAAGCTCTGTCAAACAAAGGTTTAGCCAAAGAATCGTTATACAATATATTATAATTTTCGGATCGCTTTCTTCCTACAAGCAAATTTGGGTCATAAGAAGGAGCAGAAACTAAGGCTAATATTTCCCCTGTTTTGGGTTCTATCGCAACAATACTGCCTCGCTTGTGTTGCATCAATTGTTCGCCATAAGCCTGCAAACCTTCATCAATAGTGAGTTCTAAAGATTGTCCCGCTATTGGGAGTGTATCATAAATTCCGTTTTTATATGAGCCTATAACTCTGTTAAATTTATCTTTTTGCAAATATCGTACGCCTTTTTTCCCTCTTAAAAAATCTTCATATTGTTTCTCAACTCCTTGACGTCCAATGATTTCCCCAGACAAGTAATAAGGATTATTTTTTAATTCCCAATCATTTACTTCGCTGATGTATCCTAAAACATTTCCTGCGCAATGTGTTTCATAATAACGTAAGGAACGTTTTTGGATATAAAATCCTTGATATTTTCGTAATTTTTCTTGTAAAGGCGCATATTCTTCCTTAGAAAGTTGGCTAACAAATACCGATGGTTTCCGTAAAGAATA
This sequence comes from Capnocytophaga sp., assembly GCA_030530525.1. Classification (GTDB taxonomy): domain Bacteria; phylum Bacteroidota; class Bacteroidia; order Flavobacteriales; family Flavobacteriaceae; genus Capnocytophaga. The sequence goes on from JAUMUT010000052.1 coordinate 2,962, forward strand.
ATGTCTTGCTTTATTTAAAGTTTCTATAAATCGCTGTTTATCAATACCTAATAAATTACAAAATTCTAAGGTATCCAAAGGCTTTACCTCACGAGGAACCACCATCACATCATAAGCTAATTGATTAGAAACCAGTAATTTACCATTTCTATCATAAATATAACCTCGTTGTGGATAATCATATTCTATTTGTAATGCTAAATCTTTGTTAATATCATTTCCTCCTTGCTCTTCTGACAAAATTTGTAAATAAAAAAGTCGTGGCAAAAGTGATAAAGTTCCTAATATTATTATGAATGGCAAAAATAATTTTCTCATAATTTTTTAATTCTTTTAAGAAAAATTAAACTTCATTTCGTTTTCTTAAAACAGATGTTAAAAATATACCAATAGAAAGGAAAATACTTATTCGAGCAATATAATCGCCATATTTTGTATAAATAGTTTGTTTATCATTAAGTAAAACTTCTCCTTTTAAACTTCCTTTCTTCTGATAATCAATATATTGTGTAATATCCCCTCTTTGATTAATAAACGCAGATATTCCTGTATTGGCACTTCGGGCTATACTTTTTCTTGTCTCAATAGCTCTTAAGCGCGTATAGCTTAACAATTGTTTGTGCCCTTGTGTATTTCCCCACCACGCATCATTTGTTAATATACCTAAAAATTCCGCTCCTTTTTTAACATAATTTGTTACGTATTCTCCGTAAATAGATTCATAGCAAATAATAGGTGCAACTTTTTGATTATCAATAGAATTCAATACACTTGGTTCTGGTTGTGTGGTTAAAACAGAAACCGTTCCTCCTAAATTAATCATTATATCGCCTAAAACAGGCTTTAAAATACTCTGCAAGGGCATATTTTCTACTCCAACCACTAATTTTGACTTATGATGAAGTGAAATTTCTTCATTTTTATTAACTAAAAAAGCTGAATTATAATAATTTAACCAAAAATCTCGTTCTGGAATATAATTACTTTGATAATTTATATCCTTTTTATCTGTGGTTATTTTATACAAAGAAGCTCCGCAAAGAAAATTTAATTTAGGATATTCTAATGTAAAATTCTGTAAATCTGTTACTTCGCTTTTTATTCTTTCTATTCCGATTTGTTCTGCAAAAATAGTTTCAGGCGTAATTACAAATTCTGTTTTTTTAGTAATTTTTTCTTTTGTTAAATCAGTAATAAGTTTTATAATTTCTTCATTTCTCAACAAATATTTTTCATTATAAGGATCTATATTTGGTTGTAATACAATTACTTCCGATGGCGTTCCTTCTTCTTCATAAGTGTAATATATTGTATAAGAAATAAGAATTGGAATTAAAATAATACTCGGTATTTTAAGTATTTTTATAGAAATTTCTTTTTTTTCTTTATTCTTTATAAAATTTAATATTGTAAAAAATAACAACAAATTAACTATCCAAACCCATAATGTTCCTCCAAAAATCCCTGTAAATTCGTACCATTGTATCCATTTTATTTTTTCTGAAAAAACATTTCCTAAATTAAGCCAAGGCCAAGAAAAATCCCAATTTTGGTGAAATTTTTCAAAAGAAATCCAAATAGTTACTAAAAATATTGAAGCAATTTTTGAAATAGTTCGTTTTGCTACGATATGATAAAGCATAAAAACGCTTGTCATCAGCAAACTATTTACAAGAATAGCAAATAATGCGCCAATAATGGTAGAATTCCAAATCCACCACGTAGTAAAAGCATTCCAAATCAAAAAAGAAAGATACGATAGAAAAAAAACATAACTATTTTTAGCATTTCGCAAATTATATTCCATTAATAATAAAGGGACAAACGCTATAAATATTCCTAAGGTAAAGCCATATGTCGGCCACGAAATAGCTAATAAACTTCCTGATAAAATTGTTAAAAATAAATTTTTCATTTTTTTCTTCCTAAATCTACATATTTACTATAACTAAACACTTGATAAACAGACATTTAAACAAATATTAAAATAGGGTACAATATACAAAATTTATAGAAATAAAATATTTAAAAAAATAAAAAACTCTTCCTAAAAAAAAAAGAGTTTTTTAACAAATATAAATAATTACAAATGAATGACTATGCCAACATTGTAACAGGATTTTCTATATACGCTTTAAGTGTTTGTAAGAATTGCGCTCCTGTTGCTCCATCAATTGTTCTATGGTCGCAAGCCAAAGTTACTCGCATTGTATGTCCAACCACAATTTGCCCGTTTTTCACTACTGGTTTTTCAATAATAGCTCCTACCGACAAAATAGCAGAATTTGGCTGATTAATAATAGATGTAAATTCTTCAACACCAAACATTCCTAAGTTAGAAACTGTAAATGTACTTCCTTCCATTTCAGCAGGTGTTAATTTTTTATTACGTGCTTTTCCTGCCAAATCTTTCACTTGCGCTCCAATTTGAGTAAGGCTCAAACCATCTGTAAATTTAAGTACAGGAACCACCAAACCATCTTCAATGGCAACTGCCACTCCAATATGAATGTGATGATTATAAACTGTTACATCATTTTTCCAAGAAGTATTTACTTGCGGATGCTTTTTCAGTGCCATAGCACAGGCTTTTACTACCATATCATTGAAAGAAACTTTGGTATCTGGCAAATTATTAATTTGCGCACGCGATGCCATAGCATTTTCCATATCTATTTCAATAGCTAAATAGTAGTGAGGTGCCGTAAATTTGGATTCTGAAAGGCGTTTTGCAATAGTTTTACGCATTTGCGAATTTTTCACTTCTTCCACAGATTCTACTCCTGATGGTATAAATGTAGCCACAGCAGAGGTTGCTTTTTCTTCTTTTGGAGTAGATGTAACAGATGCTGGGGTAAAGTTTTCTACATCTTTACGAATAATTCTTCCGTTTTCTCCACTTCCTTTTACTTGGGAAAGATTAATTCCCTTATCTTGTGCGATTTTTTTAGCCAAAGGAGAAGCGAATACTCGTCCGTTAGTTTCTGTTGCTACTGGTGTAGATAGCGCAGAAGTTTCTTTTGGAGTTTCTACTTTAGTTTCTTCCTTAGAAGCAACAGGCGCACCGCCTTTAAGAGCTGGAAGAATAGCATTAACATCGGTTCCAGCAGGTCCGATAATAGCTAAAAGAGAATCTATTGGAGCTGATTCACCTGCTTTTATACCTATATATAATAAAGTACCTGAATGGAATGATTCAAATTCCATTGTAGCTTTATCGGTTTCTATTTCTGCTAAAATATCTCCTTCTTTAACCACATCTCCTTCTTTTTTAAGCCAAGAAGCAACTGTTCCTTCTGTCATTGTATCACTAAGGCGAGGCATTGTTACAACTTCTACACCTGCTGGAATGGTAGCAGAAACACTTTCTATTTGCGCAGTAGGTTCGGTTGAAGTTTCTGTTTTTACTTCTGCTTTCGGAGTACTTCCACCTAACAGAGCTGAAATATCTTCGCCTTCTTTACCTATAATAGCCAAAAGAGTATCCACAGGAGCTGTTTCTCCTTCTTTTAGCCCAATATACAATAAAGTACCTGAATGGAATGATTCAAATTCCATTGTAGCCTTATCGGTTTCTATTTCTGCTAAAATATCACCTTCTTTAACGTTATCACCTACTTTTTTGAGCCATTTAGCAACGACTCCTTCTTCCATTGTGTCGCTTAA
>JAUMUT010000023.1 GCA_030530525.1 Capnocytophaga sp.
GTAGCGAAGACGGGATTTGAACCCGTGACCTTTGGGTTATGAATCCAACGCTCTAACCAACTGAGCTACCTCGCCATTATTTCGGGTGCAAATTTACACTTATTTTTTGAATTTACAAAATTTAAAATAAAAAATATAACTTTTATCACTATTTTTTTCTGTTATTTTTAAATAATAAAGAAAATTTATTTTGTAAAACACTGATAATCACTACAATAAATTATTCTCTGAAAAATTCCAAACTTCCATTTTTTGTAAAAATATCATATGGTAATTCATAACTTTCCCATTTTTTTCCGTTAAGGAAAATATTTTTTATCAAAGAATTTCCTTTTGTTTTTTCTTTATTTTTAATACTAAATATTTTATTGCCAGGAAGTTGTAATTTTACTTCTTTAAAAATAGGATTTCCTAAAACATAAACATCCGAAGCGGGAGTTACAGGATAAAATCCTAAGGCGGAAAAAACATACCAAGCGGAAGTTTGCCCATTATCTTCATCACCACAATATCCGTCAGGAGCTGACGTATAGAGTTTTTGCATTACTTCACGGATTTTGGCTTGTGCTTTTTCAGGTTTCTCTGCATAGTTATACAAATAAATAAGGTGTTGAATAGGCTGATTTCCGTGCGCATAATTCCCCATATCCATTATTTGCATTTCACGAATTTCGTGAATAGTAAATCCGTAATAAGAGTCATCAAAAAGTGGAGGCATTTGGAAAACTTCGTCTATTTTTTTGGCAAAAGCCTCTTTACCGCCCATCAAATCTATCAATCCGTTAATATCGTGGAATACCGACCAAGTGTAATGTAGGCTATTCCCTTCGGTGAAAGCATCGCCCCATTTGAGAGGATTAAAAGGACTTTGGAACGTTCCATCTTCGTTTTTGCCTCGCATCCAGCCTGTTTGGTGGTCAAAAACATTTTTATAGCGAAGAGATTGTTTATAATATGCGTCAGAAATTTCTTTTTTGCCCATTTTTTCTGCCATTCGGGCGATACAATAATCCGCATAAGCATACTCTAAGGTACGTGCTACATTTTCATTAATATTTACATCATAAGGAACGTAACCCAATGTGTTATAATAATTTACACCTTCACGTCCTACGGATTTCACAGGTCGCCCTTCGTTTTGTGTTGCGTTTTTCAGCATTGCTTCTAGAAGAATTTCGGCATCATTTTTTTCAATATTTCCTTTTAGGAAAGCATCGGCAATGATAGAAGCCGAGTTAGAGCCTATCATACAATCTCGATGGCCAGGACTCGCCCATTCTGGCAACCAGCCCGATTCTTTATACGTATTGACCAATCCTTTCATAAATTGCTGATTCATTTCAGGATAAAGTAAATTAAATAGCGGAAAAACTGCCCGAAAAGTATCCCAAAATCCATTATCTGTAAACATATAGCCTGTTTCTATTTTTCCGTTATACGGGCTATAATGTACTATTTCCTCATTTTTATTTATTTCATAAAAAGTACGCGGAAAAAGAAGTACGCGATACAAACACGAATAAAAAATTCTTAAATTATCTAAATTTTCATCTTTTACTTGAATTTTTGCTAATTCTTTTTCCCATAAATGCAAGGCTTTTTGTTGAGTTTGCTCAAAAGTATCGTTTCCTATTTCTCTTTGCAAATTCAGCTCTGCTTGCTCTATACTAATAAAAGAAGAGGCTACTTTTACGTTTATCGGTTCGCCTTTTTGGGTTTGAAAGCCTAGCACAGCCCCTACGTGTTCTGATGCAATCTCTTCATTATCTGATAGTTGATAATTTTCATTCCACGTATTATATGTTTTAAAATCTTTATCAAAAACTAAAACAAAGTAATTATGAAAATTTTGTGGTACTCCTCCGCTATTATTTCGGGCATAACCTATGATTTTTCGTTCTTTTGGAAGAATTTTCACCATAGAATTTTTAAAATATGCATCTAATAGAATATAAGCCTCTGAAGTTTCAGGGAAAGTAAAACGGAACTGCGCCGCTCTGTTAGTTGGCGTTATTTCTACGGAAGTATCATAATCTGCCAAATATACTTTGTAATAATTTGGCTTTGCTATTTCTGCTTTATGCGAAAACCACGAAGCTCGTTCGTCTTCCTTTATTTTCAGCTTTCCTGTGATGGGCATTAGGGAAAAAGCCCCGTAGTCATTAATCCAAGGGCTGGGTTGGTGGGTTTGTTTGAAGCCACATATTTTATCGGCGTGATATTGGTATGCCCATCCATCGCCCATTTTATTGGTTTGTGGTGTCCAAAAATTCATTCCCCAAGGCACGGCAATCGCAGGATAAGTATTCCCGTTAGAAAGGTCAAATTTGGAATCTGTTCCCATCAATGGGTTAATATAATCTACATAAGAAATAGGCTCGGGCATTGTTTTTTCAGAAGGAATTGTGCCACAAGCGATAAATAAAAAAGGAAGAAAAAGTAATGCTTTCATTTTATGTTTTTGTTATTATTTCTCTGCAAAGGTAGTGTTTTTCTACTGATTTTGCAATAAAAAAGAGGCATAAGCCTCTATTATAAATTATCTTTAGCCCAAACATCATAAAAAGTTTTTTCTATATTCTCTCTATGTTTTGGGTGAGCAATATCTATGAGTAATTTTTGCCGTTGCGCCAATGTTTTCCCACGAAGGTCTGCTACGCCATATTCGGTAACTACATATTGAATATGAAAACGGCTGGTAACCACTCCTGCGCCTTGTTTTAAAAACGGAACTATTCTACTTTCGCCTGAACGAGCAGTGGAAGGAAGTGCTATAATAGCCTTTCCGCCTGCACTTTGTGATGCTCCCCGAACAAAATCTATCTGACCGCCAACCCCTGAATACATACGTGTTCCGATACTATCTGCACAAACTTGCCCTGTTACATCTACCTCTATGGCTGAATTTACAGAAATCATTTTAGGATTTTGAGCAATAATATGAGGATTATTCGTGTATTGGCTTTCTCTTACCAAAATATTGGGGTTGTCATTGGCAAAATCATATAATTTTTTGGAACCAAACATAAAGGTACAAACAATTTTCCCTACATCAATTCCTTTTTTAGAGCCTGTTATTACGCCTTTTTCTACCAAATTTACCACGCCATCGGTTAAAAGTTCCGTATGAACGCCTAAATTTTTCAAATGAACCAAATCTCGCAAAACAGCATCAGGAATAGAGCCAATTCCTATTTGTATGGTAGAATCATCTTCTATCAATTCTACTACATTTTTAGCAATTTTTTCTTCCACTTCGGAGGCTTTTCCGCTATAATCCAAGCTATACAAAGGGCTATGATGTTCTACAAGTGCTGAAATTTGGCTAATATGCAACATCGTATCGCCAAAGGTACGAGGCATATTTTCATTCACTTGAGCTATCACATAACGAGCGTGTTTTATTGCTGCCCAAGTAGCTTCCACCGATGTTCCAAGCGAACAATATCCGTGTTTATCGGGTGGAGAAACGGATACCAAAACTCCATCTATCGGAACTATTTTATTATAAAAAAGTTTCGGCAATTCACTAAGAAAAACAGGCGTATAAGAGCCTATTCCTTCTTTTATGATATGCCGAACATTTGCCGAAAGAAAAAATGAATTTACATAAAAACTATCCTTCAATGCAGGATTGGCATAAGCTGCTTCACCAGAAGTTAAAATATGTGATATTTCTACATTTTTTAACTCCGAAGCTCGCCTTGCAAGAGCATCGGTAAGGATAGTAGGAGTAGCTGCGGCTGCCTGAATATATATTCTATCGCCTGATTGTACTAACTTCACCGCCTCATCCGCAGAAATATATTTAAGAGTTTTCATTCTTTGAAATTTTGCACAAAAATATAATTTTTTTATAAATCATACAACTATTTTTTTAGTTAAATGAATTATAATAAATCTAAAAAAATAAAAAAAGGCTCACGATAATGAACCTTTTTAATCCTTTTGTAAAAAAATTATCCTTTAAACGGAATACGCTCGTCAATAAGTTTAAGCGCAAGTGGGCTGTCTTTGGCTGTTGTAAAATCAAACAAAGTAAGAATATCTCTTATTTGTCGTTCTTCTTCTAATTGCTCAGTAACAAACCATTGTAAGAAGTTTTCACTAGCAAAATCATTCTCTTGGCGTGCTTTGCTAAGGATAGCGTAAATAGATGTGGTTACATTTATTTCGTGTTCCAAAGTTTTTTCAAACACTTCGTGAAGAGTTTTATACTCGTGAGTAATTTTTGTAACTTCTGGTGATAATGCTCTTGCTCCATTATCATTCAAGAAATGGAAAATTTTTAACATATGCTCTCTTTCTTCTTCCGACTGAGCGTAGAAAAAACCAGCACTTTTGCTAAATCCATTCACATCACACCAAGAAGCCATTGCCAAATAAATAGCACTTGCGTGCGCTTCTTTTGTTATTTGTTCATTCAAAAGTTTAACTACCTCTGCATTCAAAGAGGTTTCTTGTCTTGCATCTTTTTTTGCCATTTTGACTCTAATTTTTTGTGCAAAGCTACATTTTTTTTCTTTACAAACTATTTTTTTGTATTATTTTTTTAGGTTAAAATTTATTTTTTACAACTATTTAACTATTTTTATATTATTATTTAATATGAGATTAACTAAAAAAGAGGTCGGTTTTTGTACTTTTGTCCGCTATAATTTTTCCTTATCCTTTTTTATGGAATGATTATTGCAGGGACAAAACTCAGGTTAAAATTTATTCAAAACAAAATAAAAATGAAACGCATACATTTTCTGATTTTTACGAGCATTTTTTCTTCTTCTTTGTTAGGACAAATTTCCAAAGATTCTTTAAAGCATATTGAAAATCAATCTACTAACGTATTGGCACACCCCACAGATTCGCTCATTGACTTTCATAACCGAAAGGAAGGAATTATTAACTTATATGACGATGCCAATGCCCAACATTATGATAAAAAATGGCTGGAAGAACTATCCAACAAAAATCTTTTTGATATAATGTACAACGATGTTCAAGGAGATTATGCCCAAAATGTAGAGTATGATGACCTACCGACAGAAGTTTTGAAACAACGCCTTGAAAAACTAAATCAGAAAATGCTTTTCCATATAGAATATAATCCTATTCTGGAAAATGTTATCAAATCTTTCCTAAAAAACAGAAGAAAATCCTTGCAAAGGCTAATGAATATTAGCCAATATTACTTCCCGATGTTTGAGCGCGAACTCATAAAAAACCAAGTACCAAAGGAAATAAAATATTTAGCCATTGTAGAATCTGCCCTTAACCCCAAAGCTACTTCCCGAATGGGTGCCAAAGGCTTGTGGCAATTTATGTATTATACAGGGAAAATGTATGGGCTGGAAGTGAGCAATTACGTAGATGAACGCTCACACCCCGAACTCTCTACGCAAGCGGCCGCACAATATTTGAAAAAATTATATGGTATTTTTGGCGATTGGGATTTGGTTTTGGCTGCTTACAACTCTGGCCCTGGTAATGTTACCAAAGCTATGCGTCGCTCTGGTGGAAAAACGAATTATTGGAATCTTCGCCCGTATTTGCCTAACGAAACAGCGGGTTATGTACCTGCGTTTTTGGCTACTTTATATATTTTTGAATACGCCAAAGAACACGGCTTCCAAGTAGAAAAACGAGAAAATATTTTCTTTGAAACGGATACCATACAAGTAAAAAGACACGTGCCTTTTAAAGATGTTGCCGATGTAGTAGGGATGGATGTTCAGGAAATAGAGTTCCTTAACCCCTCCTATTCCTTAAATATTGTTCCTTATGTAGATGGGAAAAATTATGGACTTCGGCTACCTATTGATGCCATTGGAAAATTTGTAAATAACGAAGACACTATTTATGCTTACCTTGACCAAGAAGCCTCTAAACGAGAAAAACCTCTGCCCGAACTACTCAAAGGCGACCAATACGCTACGGCAGGCAAGAAAAAAATTGTTCATAAAGTACAAAAAGGCGAAACCTTAGGGCGAATAGCTACCAAATACAAAGTTTCTGTTGCCAATATCAAAAAATGGAATAAAATAAGCGGAAATAATATCAAAATAGGACAACGACTTACTATTCACCGATAAAAATAGAGAGAGTTTTTTATTTTTTTAATTTCAATACTATTTTAATATAAAAAAAGCGATGTATGTACATCGCTTTTTTTGTTTATCGGCTACTTTCAATGCCAAATTCTTTCCATCCTGTTTGTGGAATAGCCAACTTCACTACTTTGCGTGCTTCGCTTAGTTGAGAAAGAAGCAAATCTAACTTGGTGTTGAGTGCATCAGTTTTCGTTTTTAGTTCTGCTTTAAGACGTTCTTGCTCATTATTTAGGTCTATTGCCTCTTGCCGAACTTGTTTTAATTGAGTGATAAACTCTTCCGTTAATCCTCGTTTAGCTACTTCGGTGGCTTTACTTTCTAAGCCAGCTGTCATTACTTGGGCATCAGAAATAATTTTTGCATACCCTTCTCGTAGTTTTTTTGCCATTGCTCAAATTTTTAAGGCTCTTACATAAGAGCGTAGTTACTTTCTTTTCCTATCAAAAATCATTCCATAATATTGTGGTAATATTCCTTGTCTTCCCGCTATCTATCCAGAGATTTACGGAAATACCCCACGACTTTATGGAGACATTCCACGACTTTACGGAAACACTCCTCTATATTGTGGAAAGCCTCCACAAAGTTGTGGAAATATTCCATCACCTTGTGGAGGCTTTCTGTTAAATATTTTACTTTAATTCTCTTCCAAGTTACTAAACAAATCGGGTTGTGTAGGCTCAGAAGGAGTGTTTTCTGTATCGGTTTCTTCGATTTCTTCTTCTACTTCTGGATTTTCTTCGTATGGAAGCGATTCTAACGGAATAATTTCCTTGATACGTTCGGTAGAAAGTTGGTTGCCGATAGCTTTTATCCCTTTTATTACGATAAAATCTTCTATATTCACCACCTGATTTTCGGCGCGTTCTCTGCCTGTTTTGGTGAAAACTACTTCTGCCATTGGTCGCCATTGGGTAGAGACGAATAGCATTTGAGATTTTGGGTGGTCTGAAATTACCACTTCTTCTCGGTTAGGGTTTTCTACTAAAAATCGTTTGATAAAATAGCGTTCTTTTTCCCCTTCATAGTGAATAACGGAAATAGGTTTTTCAGGATTCCATTTTTCAATAATAAGTAAATTGGGGTCAAAATGCAAGGAAATATCAGGAGTTACAGTTTTAACTACCGCATCTTTACTGATAAGCAATAGCCTATCTTCTCCTTTGAAAGAGCCTAACAGCTCGCCACGCCCTTCGGTATTGAGGCGATGCACGATAGGGTCATACCATATTTTGCGCGGTTTGAGAGTAGAAACGCCTTTTTCTTTGAGTTCAATACGTTTGATGGCATATTTGGTAACTACATTTCCGCGTGCGCCACGCCCTTTGATGAGAATATCGGCAAAATTAATATCCCATTTGAGTTTTTTTACGCTTCCTGCTTGGCGAAGGATAATAGTAACAATCTCTGCTTCTCCGTTAGGATTGGCTGAAAAATAAAGAATTTGCGAATCTTTATGCGCCTCTACCACGTCATATTCTTTATCGCGGATAACGCCTGTAACGGTAAAACGTTTAATATACGAGGCTTTATCATTCCCGTTACGATATACCAAATTATAAACGGTACGGGTATCGTTTTTCTTAAATACCCCAACGTGAATAATATTTTTGCCTACGTAGCTTTTGTCCGTTACTTTGGTGATAATCATTTTGCCATTGGCAGTAAAAACGATAATATCATCAATATCGCTACAATCGGCTACATATTCGTCTTTTTTGAGCGAAGTACCGACAAAACCTTCTTCTTTATTGACGTAAAGTTTAAGGTTTCGTACCACTACTTTGGTAGCTTCAATGGTATCAAATGGGCGAATTTCTGTTTTTCGTTCTTTGCCTTTGCCATATTTCTTTTTAAGATTTTTAAAATAATCAATAGCAAAAGTAATGAGGTTTGCCAAATGATTTTTAACCAATTCTATGTCGGCTTCTATTTTTAGGAGATTTTCTTCAGCTCGGTAAGAATCAAAATTGGTAATACGAATCATTGGTATTTTGGTAAGTCGTTCCAAATCTTCATCGGTAATGGGTCGTAACAAATCGGCTTGGAAAGGCTCAAATCTTTCGTATAAATATTGATAAAGAGTTTCTTTACTTTTATGTTTTTTGAAATCAATGTACATTTCCTCACGGATAAATATTTTTTCCAGAGAGGCATTGTGCCATTTGAGTTCCAGATCGTCCAATTGCACTTCCAATTCTTTTTTGAGGATATCTACGGTTCTGTCCGTACTTTTTTTAAGAATATCGCTCACGCCTATAAAAAGAGGTTTGTTGCCTTCAATAACACAACAAAGAGGCGAAATAGAAGTTTCACAATCGGTGAAAGCATAAAGGGCGTCTATGGTTTTATCAGGAGAAATTCCTTTTGGCAGATGTACTAATATTTCTACATTTTTGGCGGTATTGTCATCTACTTTCAAGACTTTTATTTTTCCTTTTTCATTGGCTTTCAGTATAGAATCAATTAAGGAAGAAGTGGTTGTCCCGAAAGGAATTTCGGTAATCACTAAGGTAGATTTATCTTTTTGAGCAATACGCGCTCGCACTTTGATACGTCCGCCACGCATACCGTCATTATAGCCAGCAGTATCCATAATTCCTGCCGTTGGGAAGTCCGGATAAAGCTCAAAAGGCTTGCCCTCCAAGTACAGAATAGAAGCCTCAATAAGTTCGTTAAAATTATGCGGAAGTATTTTAGTAGAAAGCCCCACGGCTATTCCTTCTGCACCTTGCGCCAAAAGTAACGGAAACTTCACAGGCAGATGTATAGGCTCGTCATTACGACCATCGTAGCTTTTTTGCCATTGGGTAACTTTTGGGCTAAAAAGAACATCTAATGCAAAGTGAGAAAGGCGCGCTTCAATGTATCGGGGAGCGGCAGCATCATCGCCAGTGAGGATATTTCCCCAGCTTCCTTGTGTATCAATAAGGAGTTCTTTTTGCCCTAATTGGATAATGGCATCGCCAATGGAGGCATCGCCGTGCGGGTGGTACTTCATTGTATTCCCAACGATATTGGCAACTTTGTTGTATCTTCCGTCTTCCAATTCGTTCATAGAGTGCATTATACGTCGTTGAACAGGCTTGAAGCCATCTTCCAAAGCAGGCACAGCGCGTTCTAAAATAACATAAGAAGCATAATCTAAGAACCAATTTTCGTACATTCCGCTAATGCGGGTAATGGTTTCTTGCGACTCTGGCGTGGGCGTTGCTGACAAATTTTCCATAAAATATCCCTTCTTTTTTAAGAGGGCTAAATTACGAAAAAAATAGTTTCTATAAAAAATGAAAAACAGGAATTTATTAACAACTATTTTTCTTCATAAAAAAAGAGTAACTAAAAAGCTACTCTTCTTGGATTTATTTTGTTCTTTTTATAATTAATTTCCCGAAAGATTTTGCAGTTTTTTCAAACCCTTCACCTATTCGCGATTCATTACTGAAATTATTTCCCCATTGGTCTCCTGGTGCTTTAACGGCATCTACTTGATAAACAATATTTTCAGGATTTTGAGTTTCTACAATTTTTAAATTAGTCGTTACTTTTGCTTTTTTCTTCATCACAGCAGCGTCCCAACCTGGATAAATCCAAATAGCATCTACAATTAATGTATATTTAGCATCATTTGCATTTTCTTTAAATGCAATTTTTCTTTCTCGTGTGGCTGTTTTTAATAGTAAGTCAAAAAAATTAGATTGCCAAATACTTTCTTTTGCTTTTTCCCATTTTTTTTGCCAAATATCTCCAAGACCATCTTCTTTTTTATTTAGGTCTTCCGTTTTGGTTTTAACATATTGTTCTTCGGTTCGGTAGTCATTAAACAATCGTAATTTATCATATTTAAAGACCACATTTACAACAGGTTGCCCCTTTAAAACCGACAAATCTCCTTTTTCATTTTGAAATTTTTGAGCTATTGCATTAGCCGAAAAGAGAATACTTACTAAAAGAATGCTTATTCTATTCATAATATGATTTTTTTTGCAAAAATACAATTTTTTTTGTTTTTTTTTAGTTAAATAAAAATTATTTTTCTCGTTTATCTATAAAACGGATTGGCTTTCGGCTTTGTGGAGGAAAAATAAGGCGGTTAAGTTCTTCTATATTATGAAATTCTATTTTCGGAACTACGCGTATTTTAGCTCGGAAGTGATTGCTAATTTCCTTTTTAAGCTCTTCGGACGGATTTTTTGCGCCTATTTTTATCAGAATTTCATCGGTGAGAATTTCGTTACTATTTATTTCAATAATATAATTTTCTACTTGGTCAAAGCAATTAAGCATATTCATCAAAACAGGCGGATAAAGTGTTGTGCCTTTGTATTTTATCATTTGTTGTTTTCGTCCTAAAACGGGGCTTATTCGTGCGGTTTCCCTTCCGCATTCGCAAGGTTGGGAAGTCATATAAACAATATCGCCCGTACGAAAACGAAGCAAAGGCATCGCCTCAACCCCCAGCGTGGTAATGGTAAGCTCGCCGTATTCGCCTTCTTTTACCAAATTTTCATTTTCATCTAAAATTTCGGTAATAATAAGCTCAGGCTGATGATGCCCGCCGTGCATAAACTCGCATTCTGTGAAAGTGGTACTCATTTCGGTAGAGGCATAAGTGGAATATAATTTAAGATTTTTCCACTTGGAAATTATTTTCTGGGCGAGCAAATTATTAGAAAAATCTTGCTCTCGAAGGGCTTCACCAATACAAATAACGCCTTTCACGGAAGAATTTTGGTAATCTATATGCTTATTCTCTGCAAATTCTATCATTTTTAGCAAAAAAGAAGGCACTGCAATGAGATATTTCGGCTGATATTTCAAAATAGAATCCCATTGTAGCTCAGGTATGCCCGCTCCTACCCTTATAATACCTGCTCCTATCTTCCGTAAGCCTAAAAAATAAGCCAAACCAGCCATAAAACGCCTGTCCATTGTGGTCATCAGTTGTACAACATCTCCTTTTTGGATACCCGCACAGCGCAAAGAAGCGTATTCGTTGTAAGCCAATCGGTCTAAATCTTTGTCGGTAAGCCCAAAAGTAACAGGGTCGCCCAAAGTACCAGAAGTAGTTGCGTAATCAATAATTTCCGTTTTCGGGACACAAAGAAAATCGTCATTATACTTTTGCAAATCATCTTTGGAAGTGGTAGGAATAGAAGTTAAATCTTCCAAAGTGGTAATCTTCTGAATATCAATATTATTTTCTTTAAAAAGTCGTTGATAAAAAGGAGATTTTTCTTGTAAATACACTAAAAGTTCTCTTAATTTTTCTTCCTGTAAGGCTTTCATACTTAAGAATTTAGAAATTATTTTTGAGTAAGATGAATAAAAACTTCTTCCAAACTATGGGCTTTGGTACTCTCTATCAGTTGTTTAGGCGTGTCTTCGGTAATTAATTTCCCATCGGATAATATCCCGACTCTATGGCATAACTCTTGCGCTTCCAGCAAATGATGCGAAGTGTAAAGAATAGACATTCCGTTGGTATTCAGCTCTTTAAGATATTGAATAATTGTATTTTTAGAAATAACATCTACCCCAACGGTAGGCTCGTCTAAAAAAAGGACTTTCGGTTGATGAAGAATGCCTGCCAAGAGGTTTATTCTGCGTTTCATTCCGCCAGAATAATATTCTATTCTTTGGTTGGCAACTTCCAGAAGCCCCATTTTTTCTAAGGAAAAGTCTATAATTTCATTAAGAATTTTATTTTTTATTTTGTATAAACTCCCGAAATATTGCAAATTTTCCCGAGCGGTCAGCGTTGGGTAAAGAGCATATTCTTGCGGAACAATACCGAGTTGATAACGGATTTCGGGTGAATTTTTCTCATAAGTCATTCCACAAATTTGAAAACTACCCGAAGAGGGAGAAATACTCCCGAAAAGGATAGACATTAAAGTAGTTTTCCCTGCGCCATTTTGCCCTAAAATTCCGTAAATTTCTCCTTTTTTTACAGAAAAAGTAAGATTATCAAGGGCAAAATGTGAAGAAATTTTATATTTTTTGGATAATTTATCGGTTTCAATAGCATTCATTGGTTATTTTTTTATGGCTAAACGCAATTTTTTAAAGAAATCTTCTTCTCGCTTTGCTATTTGATGTAAATCTTTGGATAATTTATTATAAACATCTATTGTATTGCTTCGTTTTTTATAAACTCGTGCTATTTCTAAGGCAAAATCGCGCCAAGAATCGCCTATTTCGGTTATTTCTTTGGATAATTCTGTCAATTTCGGATTTTGTAAAATCACAGCTGCTTCTTGCAAAAATGCGCCATAAATAAAGCGAAAACCTCCACCGCCTGTTCCTATTTCTTCTTGCATTCGTACGATTTGCGCCAAGTAATGATTTGTTTTTTGCACGCCGTATTTTTTCACCCAACGGGGAATGTGTTGGCTAACGTGTTCTATCGCTTTTACTCCAACGATGAAAAGAGGCGAAAGCATTTGGTCGCACGTGTTTTTTATTCCTTTTAAAATAGCTTTTTCCAGATGAATTTTTTCAGGCAATTTGGTAGGAAAATATAAATGTCCTTTGGGAGCAAGAACTCCTTTGGCAAAACGAACTTTTTCCAATTCTTTCTCTGTAAGCCTCGTAACGTGCTGTATTACAGGGTCTGAAATTAAATATTCATTATTTTCTTTTCCATAAACCACTAAGTTATGGGCATTAAAATGAAATCGGTATTCGTCTGGGAAATAAGACAAATGATACACGCCCACTTGCAACCCTGTCGGGATACCTTTTTCCAAATTTTTATCCAATACTTGTTGTGCCTTTTGTGGTGAGGAAAATTTTTGTCTTTTTATGGTAAAACCTATTCGTTTGGCTACTTTTTCAAAAATATGGCCAGGAAAAGTTCGGTAACTAATGGCAGGAGCAGCATTTACTTTTACCCAAGGGAAATAAAAGAATAAAAGCCCTGAACCGATACCAAAAATCATAGGTTCAGAAAGTTCTATTCCGTAAAAACGTAATAAATTGGAGGCAGTTCCGTTCTCACAATGAGCGGATTGTTTATGTTCAAAATCTATTTTCAATGTAATGTAGGATTTTTTAGTTCTTCCACAGATATTTCAAAAATATCGGCGTATTTTTGTAATGTTTTTGCAGAAAGTTTATTAAAAACGGAAGGTTTGGCGTGCCTTTTTATCCAAAATACCCACGAGTTCATATAACCAGCAAGGATATTCCAATCCATTCGGTTTTTAATCATAAAGAAAACAATTGGGCTTTTTTCTTTTGCTATAATTTGCCTTTTGGCTTCTTCCAATTGCTCTTCAATATGAGATAAAGAGGCTTGCAAGGCAGTATCTTTTACCTCCCATCCTGCGCTTAGTACGGTGGTATAATTCCCGTTTTGGTCGGTGGCATAATACAATTCTTTAAGCGAACCAAGCGCACCTTTTTGTTGTGGAACTTCGTTGATTTTCATTACTTTATCTCTTGAATGAATAAATTAATTTGTGCCTTAGCCAATTGTTTTTCTTGCCAAAAAGTTTCACAAGACAAAGAAGTCATTGAAAAATTTTCGGTTTCTATGTTGGATAATAATTGGGCTTTGGTTTGTATGTTTTGTCCTATTTTGGGCAAGGAAAATATTTCCATTTTTTTTATAGAACCGATATAGCCTATCACCTTCGTATTTTCTTTTTGTTCTAAAAAATAAAATTGCCCTACAATAGCAGAGCAAGATTGCGCCATATTTTCAATCAGCCCAGCTTCGGAAAAAATATTTTCAGAAACAAAAATATTATTTTCTGTTACTAAAAACTGCGTAATAATATCCGTTTTGGTAATAGAAATAATAGAATCTACCATTTGCATAGGTGGCTGGTGTGGTAAATATTTTTGTATCGGAATCATTTTATTTTGCTAAAATTGTTTTCATTTCGCCAAAAGCAATTTTTTCTCCCTCTACAAAAGACTCCAATTTTACTAAGGTCACCCCCATAAACTCTTGTATTACTTCGGCTTTGGTTTCTATATTTTGATGTAGTTTTGGCAATTTTTTTATGGCAATATTTTTAATAGAACCTATGTACCCCACAGGTGCAGGCTTATCGTTTAAGTAATAAAAATACCCTTTATGCAAGGCGATAGTTTGTGCCATATGTTCCACTAAGCCTGCTTCGGAAAATGTTTCATTTTGTACAAAAATATTTTCGGCATCTATCGTAAGTCCCGCAGTTACAGTGGTTTCTGTATAGTCTAATAATTTATCCACCATTGTCATTGGCGGATATTGAGGAATGAAAGACTGAATGCTATTTTTATCAAAAATTGGGAAATGTAACTTCATTTTATATCTTTTTTAAAAATGCATATGTATAAGAAAATCTTCCACTCTCAGGCACGGAAAGCAAAATAGTATCGCCTGTTTTTAGCTTACCAGAGTTCATTAATTCTTCCACCATCAAATATGCCGAAGCTGCACCAACATTGCCCACACGAGTAAGGTTCAAAAACCATTTTTCTTTCGGGATATCTATCCCCATTTGTTTTAGTTCGTCATACAATCTATCTTTAAAATAACAAGAGGAAATATGAGGTAAAAAATAGGAAATATCATTGGCAGAAATATTGTGCTTCTCCATTGCTTTTTTCATACTTTCTGCGCCTTTTGGCAAAATATTTTCGTTGAGCAATTTAACATCTTGTTTTATAGAAAAAATAGATTCTGTAAGCCATTGATTTGCAGGATAATCGCTCCAAGGTTTTATATCTCCATTAGGCAATTTATCTCCGCCAGCGTACATACAAGCCTCCAATTCATAGGCATAAGAATAAGCGTCCATCCATTCTATTTTAAGAGAATTGGGCGAAGAAGGCTTATTTTCTAACAAAAAAGCAGCAGCCCCGTCAGAGAGCATAAAACGCAAAAAATCTTTTTTAAATGCTATAATAGGCTGTTCTTCAAGCTGTTGCAAATTTTGAATTTCGTTTTCATATTTTTCAGAACGAAGCCAAGAAGAAACCCTTTCAGAGCCTGTACAAATGGCATTTTGGCTATTGCCAGATTTTACGGACAAAAAGCCAAATTTCAGAGCATTCATTCCAGAATTACACACTCCTGAGGAAGAATTTAATTCTAAAGACTTACCGCCCAGTTTCCCTTGTACCATAGCAGCGTGCGATGGCAAAAGACAATCAGGAGTAGAAGTGCCACAAGATAATACCTCTACATTTTCTATCGTAAAATTATTGGATAATAAAGTATTTACCGCCTCTGCTGTCAATTGCGCGTTGGTGTGCGTTGGCTCTCCATTTTCATCAATGGCATAATAACGTGTTTGTATTCCGTTGTTTCTGATCACAATACGCCTTGCTTTGGAAGAAATATCGTTTATTTTACCAAGAAAATTTTCCATTTGCTCATTATCAATTGGGGCATTTGGAAGATATTTCCCAGATTTGGTTATATATACTTCATTCATATATTTTTAACTTTTTGTATCTCTTTTTGTATTTTATAGTAAAAAAATGGATAAGTGAGCCAATAAAATAATAATACAATAGGCATCATTACCCAAATGGCAAAATAGAGATAAATATGAAAACATTTTAACAAAAATTTTCGTTTTGGGTGATTGTAAATTTTTGTTGCCCAAATACGAAATAATCGGTTTGCTTTTTTATCTGCCGAAATAAGAAAGGAAGGAATACGAACGCCTCCATTTTTTATTATTTTAGTTTGCAAACCTTCATAACTACCTGATTTTAAATAAGGAATAATAATTTCTCCATATTTTTTAGCTCCTTCAATTTCTTTTTGGGCTACACCAGGAAGCGGAAATATTCCTAAATATTTTTCTTTTTTCCCCGAAAACATCCAATGGACAATGGTTATTACGCTAATATGATTTTGATGCGCATCGGAAAGAGCGATATTTCCAACTAAAAAAGCATTGGATTTTATTAATAATTCTTTAACTTTTTCTTGTGCTTTTGCCCACATATTTCGGCTACCTGAAATGGTAATTACAGGTTTCCCTGAAAGGATTTTTTTGCCTTCTTCACTCATCAAAAATGAGTTTATCGGGATAGAAGGCGACAAATACCACACTTGGTAGGCTAAAATTACCAAATCATAAGATTTATTTAAAAAATCTTGCTCTATTGGCTCTATTTCTTGCGGAATTTGTAAAAAAGACTCTGGGAAGACACCAAAAAAACTTTCCTTATCCCAAGGGAAAGGAAATTCTTTTTTCATTCGTAGTGGTAAAAAATCTGTCGTAACCTCTTCGTTTTCAAAAGGTTTTAGTACATTATCTACAATTTCTTTTAGTTGTCCTGACTGAGAATAATAAATTACTAAAATATTTTTCATTCGCTTTTTTCCTCCCAAAAATCAAAAAAATTGAACCATTGTAAAGGATATTTTTTCACCATTTGTTCCATATTTTGTATGTAGGCATTGAGCAAGCCTTGCGCATCTCTGTGCTTGGTGTTGGCCATACGCGCATACAAATGATAATGTAAGTTCTTCTCTTTCATTACATAAACAAAAATAACAGGAACGCCAAGCCGCGAAGCTATCATAAATGGTCCCGCAGGAAAATGTGCTTCCTTGCCAAGAAAAATTCCTTTTAATAGTTTATTCCCTTGAAAATATCTATCGCCCGTAAAACAAATTACTTCATTGTTAGAGAGCACTTTATTGATGTCAAAAATATGCGACAAATCTTCTTTTATGATAATAAATTTGTTAGAAGATTTTTTCTCCGAAATGCTTTCCACATAGGTTTTGATGGCAGAATGCTCCAAGTCAGCCGTTACGATATTTATTTGATAATTCAGGTCTATTTCTGCAAAAAAATGTTCTGAAATTTCAAAATTTCCGATGTGGGCAGAAATCAAAACACCGCCTTTTTTATCTTTCAAAAGCTGTTGAAGATTTTCAATTCCGTCAAAATCATACGTAAATTGATTACGAAAACCAGCCAAGATAGTTATTTTATCCAAGATAGTTTGCCCGAAAACGAAATAATTTTTATACACAGATTTCCAAGCCTTTACCTTAGAAAATCCTAATCTTTCTCGGAAATAATAATACGAATATTGGTTTAATTTTCTTTCAAAAACAAAATAATAAAACGCTACAAAATAAAGTACAAAATAAGCAAAACGAACCCCAAAGTGCCGAATACAAAATACAAAGATTTGATAACCAAGCACATTGCCTTTGGATTTTCCTTGCCATTCTGTTTTTTGAGCTTCGTTATTTTGCATTAATTTTATTTTCTATGGTTGTATAAAAATCATTAAACGTTACGATTTCTTTAAAATCGGCCTCAACGAGTTTTACTCCAAAATGAGATTCTATCACGACCACCAAATCTACATAATCCAAGCTATCCAAAGCCAAAGATTCCCGAAAATCGGCCTCATCTTGTATGGCATTGGCATCTACTTCAAACTCTTCCACAAGAACTTCTGTGGTAATTTTTACAATTTCTTCTCTTTTCATAAAAAATAATTTTCTCAATGGGGTGCAAAGATACATAAAAATATCTAATTTTTAAATTCTTTAACAATTATTGCCGAATTTGTACCTCCAAAACCAAAAGAATTGGATAAGAAATTGTTAATTTTTATAGATTTGGTTTGCGTTATGATATTCAATTTTGCTGCATCTTCGTCTAATTTTTCTATATTAATATTGGGAGCAATAAAGCCATTTTGCATCATTAATGTAGAGTAAATTATTTCGCTTGCGCCCGACATCCAACACTCGTGCCCAGTCATTGATTTTGTGCTACTTACAGGGATTTCTGAGCCAAAAACCTGATGTATAGCCTTCGCCTCGTTAGCATCGCCAATAGGTGTTGAAGTAGCGTGTGCGTTGATGTACTCTATCTCCGAAGCGTTCATTTGGGCACTTTCCAAAGCTCGGCGCATAGCAATGGCTGGACCTTCTACATTTGGAGTAGAAATATGCCCGCCGTTGGAAGAAAACCCATACCCTACCACTTCGGCAAGTATGGTAGCTCCTCGTTCCATTGCAGATTCGTAACTCTCTAAAAACAAGGACGCTGCGCCACCACTCGGTACCAATCCGTCTCGGTGAATATCAAAGGGGCGCGAGGCTTTGGTAGGCTCATTTTCACGCATTGAGAAAACTCCTAAGCCATCAAAACTGCCCATAGCGTATTTATTAATTTCTTGCGCTCCGCCACATAAAATTCTATCTTGCAAGCCATTTTGTATCATAATAAAACCCAAACCCACTGCGTGTGAGCCACTTGCACAAGCCGAACTTATGGTAATATTTATTCCTCGTAACTGAAAAATGGTAGAAAGATTCATCGTTACGGTAGAATTCATTGTCTTAAAAATAGCACCTGAACCAATTAAGGTAGTGTCTTTTTTCTCGCGTATTTTATCGGTGGCAAAAATAATAGCTTCTGAAACGCTGTCGTTCCCGTAGAGTATTCCTACTTCATTTGTTTTAAAAAAATCTTCATCAATACCTGCATTTTTCATTGCTTCCAACGTTGCCATATAGGCAAATTCTGATTCTTGCCCCATTGTAACACGTTGTCTGCGAGCGAGTAAGTCTTTCAAATCAGGATTTTCAACCCAGCCTGTTAAAGCAGAACGATAGCCAAATTCTTTTCGTTCAGGCGAATAAATAATACCTGATTTTCCTTCCAATAATGATTTTTTTACTTCATCAAGAGATTTTCCTATGCAGGAATAAATACCCATTCCTGTGATTACGACTCTTCTTTTCATACGCTAATATACTTATTATCAAGAATATATACCTCCATTAATATTTATAACTTCTCCTGTTATGTAGCTTGCTTTTTTGGATACAAGGAAACTCACCAAGTCGGCAACTTCTTCGGCTTCGCCAAATCTTCCAACAGGAATAAGCTTAACTAACTCATTTTCATCAAGTTCCGAAGTCATATCTGTCCGAATAAATCCTGGTGCTACGGCATTTACGGTAATATTTCGCTTTGCTACCTCTTGCGCCAATGCTTTTGTAGCCGCTACCAATGCACCTTTACCTGCGGAATAGTTGGTTTGTCCTGCGGTTCCCTTTACCCCAGAAACAGAAGCAATATTTACTATTCGACCGTAACGATTTCGTAACATCTTCTGAATGAAGAAGTTAGTAACATTATAAAATCCATCAAGAGTGGTTTGTATTACTTTGCTCCAATCTTCATAAGTCATCCACATAAAAAGCCCGTCGCGAGTGATGCCTGCATTATTGATAATTACCTCAATCTGAGCATCTTTATTGGCTTCTTGCCATTGTGAGAGCGTATTTTTGGTCTCTTCGGCATTGGTAACATCAAATTTTATAATTTCTGCGGTTTTTCCTAAATTTTCAATGATTTGTAAAGTTTCTAAGGCAGCTTTTTCATTAGATTGATAATTTATCAAAATATGATAATCGGTTTCCGAAGCTAATTTTTGGCAAATAGCTCTACCAATTCCTCTGGAAGCTCCTGTTACAATGGCACATTTTTTCATTTTATGTAAAAATATTTAATTTTTTATTCCTTTTTTAAGAAAATCTTTTATTTCTTGCAAATACGGATACGGAATAATATCTTCTTTGAAGAATGGTATTATTTTTCTTATTTGTTGATACCAATTTTGTGCTGATGGCGATATTTTATCTTTAATATCCAGAATATCAATAGCTTGCACGATAGTCAATGCTTCAATAGCCATTACCTCAAATGTGTTTTCAATCACTTTACGAGTAATGGTAGCCGAATTTGTCCCCATACTTACAATGTCTTGATTATCATTATTATTCGGAATACTATGTACGTACATTGAGTTGGAAAGTGTCTGATTTTCAGCAGTTGTTGAAGTTGCTGTAAATTGCATTCCTTGTATTCCGAAATTAAAACCAAGTTTGCCCGCATTGACAAATGGCGGAAGAAATTCATTTATTTTAGGATTTAACAAATAATTTAATTGCCTTTCGGCGAGCATACTCATTCGCGTAACGGCAAGTTTGAGTTTATCCATTTCCAAAGAAATATAATCGCCGTGAAAATTTCCGCCGTGATATACTTGCTCGGTTTCAGTGTCTATGATAGGGTTATCGCTCACCGAATTGAATTCATTTTCTACCACTTTTTTAGCGTTATCAATGGTATCCAGAACGGCTCCTAAAATTTGTGGCACACAGCGAAGCGAATAATATTCTTGTACTTTTGCTTTAAAAATTTCTTCGTTGCAATTACCTGAATATAAGTCTTTTTGTCGTTTTTTGGTAAGACAACTTCCTGCAATATTTTCTCGCATTCGGTGGGCTATTTCTCGTTGCCCGTTGTGGAGTTTAGCCTCGTTGAGTTCTTCGGAAAAATGGTCGTCATACGTTTGTACAATTTCGTTTATGGTAGTAGAAAATTTTACCGCCCAATCCAACAAAATTTCAGAATAATAAATATTAATAGCCGAAAGCCCCGTCATTACCGAAGTTCCGTTCATTAATGAAATACCTTCCCGAAGGTGAATTTGAAGAGGTTGTATTTGCAATTGGCTAAAAACTTCTGCGGTTTTCTTGCGTTCGCCTTTATAGAAAACTTCGCCTTCGCCTATCAAAACCAAAGCCAAATGAGCCAATTGTACCAAATCGCCACTTGCGCCCACGCTTCCGTGTTGGAATATCAAAGGAGTTATTCCTTGGTTTATTAGCTCTTTCATCAAAGAAATTACCGAAAAATGTACCCCAGATTTACCAACCGACAAAGTATTTAACCTACTGAGAATAACTGCTTTACAAGTTTCTTCATCAAAATATTCGCCCATACCAGAGGCGTGGCTTCGGATAAGGTTATATTGGAGTTGTAGCTGATCTTGCTCACTAATCCGATATTGTGCCATAGGTCCAAAACCTGTATTTACGCCATAAATAATTTTATTTTCAGCAAATTTTTTTAAAAATTTATAACTTTTTAAGACTCTTTCTTCTACATTTTTAGTAATTTCTACTTTTTCTCCTTGAAAGATAACAGAAATAAACTCGTTGAAAGTCAATATTTTATCTATATTCATTAATATATTCTATTAATTTTATACTTTATTATCCTTTTTTAAAGAAATTTTCTTTAATTTTGTGTGCAAATATAAGCATAATTTCACAAAAATAATAATATTCAAAATATAAAATCTAATGAAACAAGAACAAGTAGATGTCCTTATCATTGGGGCAGGCCCTTCTGGCTGTGTATCCGCAGCTTATTTACACAATAACGGCGTAAATGTTAAAGTGGTAGAAAAAACAAAATTCCCACGATTGGTCGTAGGCGAAAGTTTGATACCACGCGTAATGGATCACTTTGAAGAAGCAGGGTTATTGCCTGCCTTAGAAGCAAAAAAATACGAAGTGAAATGGGGAGCAAGATTTATCCGTGGGGAGCAAGTTTGTCAGTTTGATTTTAGCCAAAAATTCTCCAAAGGCTGGGACTGGACTTGGCAAGTACCAAGAGCCGATTTTGACAACACTTTGGCACAAGAAATTATCCGCAAAGGCGTTCCTTTGGATTTTGAAACCGAAGTAACCAATGTACAATTTTTCTCGGATTACCAAATAACAGAAGTGAAAAACAAAGATGGAGAAACGTACGAAATAAAATCTAAATTTGTTATTGATGCTAGCGGTTACGGCAGAGTTTTGCCTCGCCTTTTAGACCTTAATACCCCTTCTAAGTTAGATGACCATTCTTCTATTTTTACGCACGTTAAAGAAGAAAATATTCGCCCACAAGGAGAAGAAGGAACACTCATTTCGTTTGATATTTTAGAACGAGAAGTATGGCTTTGGGTTATTCCTTTCTCTAACGGAAATACAAGTGTTGGTGTTGTTGGACCAACAGAATACATTAACGCACTTTCTGAGAGTGGCGATACCGAAGAAGCTCTTAGAAAAGTAATTCAATCTTCGGATTTTTACAGAAATCGTTTTGAAAAATCTGAATTTTTATTCCAACCTCAAAAAATACAAAGCTATTCTTGTGCCGTAAAACAACTCTACGGAAATGGCTATGTGCTTACAGGAAATAGTACCGAATTTTTAGACCCTGTATTTTCTTCGGGGGTTGCCTTTGCAACGGAATCAGGAATGCTTGCTGCCAAATTAGTAAAACGACAACTCGCAGGCGAAAAAGTAGATTGGGAAAAAGAATATTCAGACTATATGAAACGTGGTATTGACGTTTTCACATCTTACGTAAAAGAGTGGTACACAGGCAATTTGCAAACACTTTTCTTCCATCAGCCAGAAAATCCGGAAGTAAAACGAAAAATATGTTCCGTCTTAGCTGGTTACGTGTGGGACGAAGAAAACCCATTCGTTCGTAAGCATAAAAATATCATTGCCGATATGGCTTATTTGTTAGAAAACGAAACCATTTAACAGAAAAAAATCCCTGAAATAATTCAGGGATTTTTTTATTTATGATGGTGTTAAAAAATTACATATTTTAACTTTAACCCAATCGTAGGAATAAAGCCATAATATTCTTTATATTTGGAATTGACAAAGCCAACACCCAACTGAAAATTAAGCAATAATCTTTTTTCTAATACTGTTTGTACGCCCCAATGTATTTCATTAATCATTACGGCTTATTCGTCTTGTTTTATTCCGTAAAATAAATTTATTTTGAATTCCGATGTAATTTCCGTGATTAAAATGGATACTTTTTCCTTTTCGTACGCGATTATCTCTGTTATAAAAGCGTTTTATTGCTACCCTTGTATATGGAGCAAAATCAAAATAAGCATAGTTAATGCGCCAATCTGTTCGTTCTGTAATAGAGCCTATCCCAGCAGAAATTTCTGCTAAAAAATTATTAAAAATGGGTTGTTCATAAAAAGCACCTATACCGAATAGCGTAGCATCTGCGCCTATTTGCCTACTAAGTGGCGTTTCTTGGCTTTGCCCGAAAAAAGGCAAAAAGCATATAATTACTTGTAAATTTTTTTTTAAATATTTACGTGCAAAAATACAATAAATTTTTAATTAACACTTTATAAAAAAGTTAATTAACAGCTAAAAAAATATTTTTATCCCCAAAAAATAGTATAAAAAACTTTTTTGATTTCTTTTTTTAGTTTTTTACAAATTTTAGCTTGCAAATTTTTGTTAAATAGGATTGTTGGGCTACAGCTCTTTTCTCATCGTCTGGAATGATAGCTGTTATTTCTCGTTTTGGCTCACTGATGGTTAAAAGGAATGCCAATTGCCCGTAATCATCACATTCTAAGGTAATTGCTTCTTTTTTTGGTAATTCTTCATTGAGTTGTAAATACATTTCTCGTGTTTTTGTATATTCTTTTCGTACTATTTTTCTAATAGAATTTTCCATATACAAATAATTGAGCATCAGTTTTTCTTTGAAATAATCGACATCTTCCAATTCTTTTCTTATTTGTGAGAATTGCTCACGAAAGTAAGCGTTTATTTTTTTACATCTTTCAGAATAATTTCCTCCAAAAGTATTGTTTTTCAACGAAATAGGCTCACCAGAAACGACAACAGAATGCCCGTGATAGATTATAAAATCTCCTTTCGGGTTAGTTTGTGCATTGCCGTGAATGTATATCGGGACAATATCCAAGCCTAACTGCTCGGCAAGGTAAAATGCCCCTTTATGAAACCTGCCAATAGCATTGGTAGCCGAGCGCGTTCCCTCTGGGAAAATAACAATAGAAACGCCTTCTTCTATGTTTTTCTGGAAAATAGGCAAGCCTTCTTCCACGCCTTTGGAAGCAGGAAAACCTCCCAATTTTTGTACATATTTACCAAAAATAGGCGAATTATACACCCAATCATTTACAATATAACTCGTTTGAGGCGAAATCATTCCCATCACCAACGTATCCAACCACGAAGTATGATTGGCTATGAATATCACGGGTTTATCCAAAGAAATATTAGCTCTGTTAATATATTTTTTCTTAACAAAAGGATTGGTTGCCAACACCGAAACGAAAAATTTTGCAGATAAAATCCGAATCCATTTCACAGATTTTGGGCTAATCTTTATTAAAATATTTCCTAAATTGGATAAAATAAAACTTCCTATTCCGTAATACGCTATGGACAGACAAGAAATAAGCGAATAGACAAGCGTAGTAGGAGAAATTCCCTTGCGTGGCCTGTTGAAAATGAACCACTTATATATCGCAGGATACATAATAAAAGTAATTAGCAAAGCCGATGAAAGCCCTATCAAAGAAACACTTGCAATAGACTGTAAAGCAGGATGTTTGGCAAAAATTAACGTTCCGATAGCCAATAAAGTCGTTATACAAGCCAATAAAACCGATACTTTGTAAGTTGGCAAGTCATCTTTGCCGTATGTATATTGTTTTTGCAAGGCGCAACTCATAAAAATACTAAAATCCACCGCGTGCCCAAGCACCAATGTACAAACAATCATACTAAAAACGTTAAATTCAATTCCTAACCAATACATCAGGGCTGAACTCACTACGGTAGTTGCCAAAATGGGACTAAAAGTAAGCAAAACCAATTCTATTCGCTTAAAATATAGGAATAAAATAAAAATAACGGCAATAGAAGAATAACTTGCCAAACTTAGTACGTTGTCTTTTAGTTCGCCAAGAAACGTTTCGTTAAGATTTTTTCTATCAATTACAACAAATTGATTTTCAAGATTTTGAATAATTTTCTCTCGTTGTGAAATATCTATTTTTAATAAATTTCCGATAGTAAAAAAATTATTTTTTTCGGAAATAAAATCGGATAAAGGTATGGCTGCCAATTCTTTATATTCGTCCAAGCTATGTATTGGCTGAAAAGATTTTTGTAAATGCTCAAAAAACATTTGGTAAGTAGAGGGTTTGAAGCCTATTTCTTCTCCTAAACTAACAAACTGATTTTCAATGTTTTGAACAGAATGTTTTTGCCAGAAATTATTCCATCGGTGTATTCTTTTTTGTTGTTCATCTTGTGAAAAAATTAAATTTCCAACGGAAGAAAATTGTTTAATATCCCCTTTTTCTTTAAGAGAAGAAAGATTTTGATACAAAATTTCATTTTTTTGTAAGGCTTCTTCCAAAGAATTTCCGTAAGCCACCGCATAAATAGATTTGTACTTATCATCGGTCAAATTTTCTAATTTATGTTGCGCAGAAAGGTAATTCTCTGGCATATAATTCATTGAAGAAATATCGCTATTAAAATGTACTTTCCCGAAGAAAAAAAGACTAACGACAATAAGCAAAGCTCCACTAAAAAT
The DNA here is from genome assembly GCA_030530525.1 of Capnocytophaga sp. Classification (GTDB taxonomy): domain Bacteria; phylum Bacteroidota; class Bacteroidia; order Flavobacteriales; family Flavobacteriaceae; genus Capnocytophaga. The sequence continues at coordinate 25,355 of JAUMUT010000023.1, forward strand.
AAGAATTTTCTTTTGGTGATATGGATAAGCTGCCATTTTGTCTATCAGGGTTTTACGAGCCATTACTCCTTTTTTTCCTCTGTACAGATGCGGTATGAGAATAAGAGCAAAAAGAGCGGAAACCATTATCCCGATGCTGGCAAAAACACCCAAATCGTTCATTACTTCGGATTGTGTAAATAACAAACAAAAAAAGGAAATTGCTGTGGTAGAGCTACTTAGCAAAATAGGATTGGTTACTATTTTGTAAAGCCCAGCGGTTGTGTTGGCGTGATTATAGTGCGTGAGAATATGCAAAGAATAATCTACCGTAACACCAAGCAAAACCGCACCAATGCTGATAGAAATCGCCGAGATACTTCCTTTGAAAAAATATAAAAAAGCAAGGGCAGCAAGCACACCTAACAACGAAGGAATAAAAGCTATGAGCGGAACAAAAATATTTTGATAGAAGAAAGCCAAAATCAAATACAACACCACCAACGAAATAACTACGGTAGTTAAAATATCCGTTTTTATCTGGTGCGCATTGGCAACAGCCAGCAAAGCCGAGCCGAAAAAATCAACTTGAATATTTGGATATTTTTCTTGTATTTTATTTTGTAAATGTGATAATTTTTCGGCAAAAATAGCGTTATGTTCCGTTTCGTTTCCTGTGTATTTTGGAGAAATAAAAAAGAGAATTTCCTTTTTATCTTTTGCGGTAAGGAAGCCGTCTATTAATGTTAAATTGGAAGAAACGTTAAGGTTTTGCAACTTTTTTAACCCGTTGAATGTCAGCCCGAAAGGGTCTTTACGAATAAAATTTTGAGCTACAATACCCGATGGCGAAAGCATAGTTCTGTAATGGGCTTTTATCATCGTAGCCAAGCTATCTTTTTCTAAACGATATGTTAATTCTTGATAATCTTTTTCTTCCAAAAACAAAGGAAGGTGTTCGTAGATAAAATCCCAAGAATTTGAAATTAACGTATCATTAACAATTCCTTGTATTTGAGAAATATAATTAGAAAAATTAGCAGTTAATTCTTCGTTTATTTCCGAAGCAACTTCTTGTAATTCAGCAAGTTCTGTATTTTCATTTCCTTGAATAATTACAGAAATTTTATCTGAAAAATTAAGTTGTTTTATTACTTTGGAAGTAATAGAAGTTTTTTGGTTTTGCGGTAATACTTTGGAAATATCTTCCTGAAATTGAATTTTGGAAGAAGCCCATATTAAAAATAAAAAAATAATCCCAATTCCTAAAAATGAACTCCATTTATTTTTGGATATAAATGTATAAATAGCAACTAACATTCTTATTTTTATTATAAAAAATGAAAGTGCTAAATTACAAAAAAAATTGGAATAAATTCTACCACTTGTGTTTTTTGATTTGGAAAAAGATAGTTTTTTATTTTGTATTAAATATTTTACCAAAATCAAACTCTCGTATATTGCTTATTGCCTGGCGAGGTTTTATATTTTCCATAGAGCGATTGATAATAGTTTGTTGTTTTTCACCTGCTCCTAAGAATTTACGAATAGAACGCCAATTATTACCGTCTTTTATTTGCATTAAAAATGCTGATTGACACAGTTCTGAGAAATCAAAATCTCGCTGATTAAACTCTTCTATACCTTGGGAAACAAGCATTACAGCCACTCCTTGAGAACGGACTTCACGCAATAATTTTTCTAATATTTCTTGTGATTTGGTTTCCTTAAAAACATTATGAGCTTCATCTATTAATAAAACATATCTAAGCCCACTATAATTATTTTCGTTAGGAGTTTTATCCATATTCATAAAAATATTATATAGATAATAGATTACTAAAAAAGTTGCGGTAAACCTAACCTCTTTACTCAAATCCCCTGATAGGCTCAAGTAATAGTTATCGTTAATAAAGTCTCCTAATTTACTATTATCAAATAAATCCACTTCTGTAAGACCTATTAAAATTTGTGTAAGAGATGTAGGCTTATCACCAGCTATTTCATATACATTTTCTAAAACATCGTTTAGAGAGGGATAAGAGCCATCTTTTTTGTTATCAAATGCTCTTTTGGTAGCATCTTTTAAGAGCTGTTTTTGTACCTTGCCCAAATTAGCATATTTATCAATAATATCCACAAATCTACCAATACCCACCAATTTATCTTTTTCATTTATATTATTGATAAATGATAATGGATTGACAGGAAAAGAATCGGTAGGAGTATCTATTAATTTAGCATTGGTTTGAGCAAAAAACTCTTTATTTTCTTTATTCTTCTTATCGCTTTCAGTCATTCCTTTAAAATCTAAATAAAGGAAATTAACCTTACCTTCCGTTTCTTTTACTATTCGTTGGAGTATATTCCTTGCAAAATAAGATTTCCCTGTTCCTGATTGCCCTGCTATTGCTATGTGGCAATTACTGTACAAACTTGTATCATTAGGAGTAAAATAAATTTCTTTTCCATTACTTTCTCCTATCCATATTTTAATAGGAGCTATACAATAATCTTTTTCTTTTATATGATTATTCTTATTTTTTGCATAGCCAAAACTATCCTCATCTATCATATTTTCAATTCCTTCTTCTACACTATCTAATAGAAACTCCATTCCTAATATATTTTTATTCTCCTCAAAGATTTTATTTAATAGTTCCAATCCGTTGTCAATATGCCATTTTAGATATTTTTTAACATCAATACTATCTTTATGTATTTTATATTTTTGACAAACTAATGAAATATAGTATTCTCTGTAATTACCAAATAGAGTAGCATCTTTATATTCTTTTTGTTTGTCAGAGGCTGGATATTCTTTTTTTTCGTCATACATTGACTTTACTAATGAATACGCCAATGCGATTCGGGCTATGTGATTCTCTTCGCCCAATCCCATCGAATTAGTAAGTTTTTTAACGAGTTCAGAAGATGTCTTTATATTAAAATTCGTTTGCATTTTGATATTCTTTTTCAAATATTGGGAACAAATCTTCCTTATTTTCTACAGGTTGAAAAGATGATTTGTTTTTTTCATTTTTTATTAGATACGTTTTGCTGATATTAGGAAGCAGTATATTATATTCCGTTTCTGTCATTTCTTTTTTTAACAATGGGAATATAATAACTTGTTCTGACACCTTTGGATAAAAATACTTGACGATACTATTTGAATGGTCAATATCAAATTTCTGCATTGGAGAATCTATAAATACAGGGAAACTAATATTAGATTCATCAACTAATCCTTTCAGAAGTGTGGTGGCGTATAGTTGTTGCTCTCCTTTTGAGAAAGTATCTTTGTTTATATATTTATTTCTTTTGTCTTTTAGCTCAATATCCACCATATCTCCTATAATTTTAATTTCTACTTTTTTCACAAAATCTTTTTTATGCAAAAGCATATTTAGCCCATCTTCTATTCTTTTTTCAAGTGATTTTGATTTTTCTCTCTTAAAAGTTTCTATGAAATTTTTCAAAATTTGGATAGTTTTTTCTACTTCTTCCCCAACCGCAAGATTTTCCTTGCTTAATTCCAACTTTTCATTAATGCTATTAGCTCTCTTTGTTTGTTGCAATATAAAATTATCATTTTCTTGTATTTTTTGCTTTTTACCCCCTATTAGTTGCTGGTTTTCATCATATTTGTCTTGAAATTCTTTTTTCTTTTCTCTATCCGCCTTAGCCAAAGGATCTTCTGATTTTTCTTCAGCCAAACGAACTTTCTTATTAATTTCATTTTGTTCATTTTTGGCACGAGTAAAATTCATATGGATATTACTTAATTTTTCTTTAAATGATAGTTTTATATTATCTGCAAATTGTTTTAAGCTGGCTGTTTCACTTTCAGAGTAATTATGTATTATATTTACTTCCTCTATTTTCTGTTGTTCTTCTGTTCCAAAATATTTTTTAAACAGTAATTGTAGATTTTCCACATAGAATTTTTGTACATTGTAAGGTATTTGAATATTATCAGGCCTTTCTATATTTATAAGTTCATCAATTATTTTGGAGGAAATCTCTTCTGTTTTATCTTTATCATAACTTCTATTGATAAAATTTCTTTCTTTAGAAACTTGATCTAATACTTCTACTAAAAGCTCTCCTGTTATAGCAAAAGGTATTGTTTCAAAATGATTTTTTAACTCACTTTGTAAATTATCTACCTTTTTTTCTAATTCTTCTTTTCTATCTCTTAACTCTTTTAGTTTTTCTTCCGTTATAATATTTCCGTTTTTAATTAATTTTTCTTCTAATGAAGATATATTACTTTTCAGCAAAGAAGAATCGTCCTCTAAGTCTTCTATTTCCTTTTGGATTTCGGCATTTTCGTTCTTTTTCTCTTTTATATCAATATCTATTCTTTCTAATTCTGTACGTTCTTTATGCGAAGCAGTTTCTTCTTTAAGTTTGTTTAAATAGTTTATTAAATCATCTTTTAAGTCTTGATATTTCTTTATTCCTAACACTTCCACATAAGCTCTACTTAAATTTTTTTGCTGTTCTTCTGTATGAATTTCTGCCAAGGAAACTATTTTTTCAGCATCAAAAAAGAAAAATTTGGCAATTTCCTTAGGCATTATAAAATCACGAATAAAATTTTCTTTTCCTACTTCTTCTACCAATTCACTCGGCGTTCCATCAATTAAGATTTCTAATTCTTCTTCTTGTGAGCCTTCAGTATAATATGTCCTTGTTATTTTAAGTTCATCACAATCTATTTCAGGAATTGTCTTAACATTAGCAAAAGTTATTGCTACGGAAAAAGTTGTAGAGCCTTCCTCACTTGCGGTGTGGTTCAAACTATTTCTAATATATTTTTTGTAATTGCCATTATTTCCTATTTCGCGCTTGTATATTTCATCAACATCACTCATTTGCCTGCCATACAAACACCAAACCAATGACATTAAGAAAGTAGTTTTCCCAAAGCCATTTTTCCCACTTATGATTACAATATTTTCTTTATCTGTTACAGATAAATCTATTTTATGATAACCTTTATATATTCTAAAATTATTTAATTCAATGGATTGGATAATCATACGGCTGTAATATATTGTTTATAACGTTTTTCTATACTTTCTATAAGGCCTTTTCTCTTTACCATCAATGTTTTAGATTTCTCTAATTTCAATAAATCTTGTATAAGAGAAAACTGCTTTTTATCCTCTTTGCACGATGATAATAAAAGTTTTTCTTCTTTTTGAATTTGTTCGTTATATTGTTTCATATCTATATCCTTATTAAAAACTTTATTATATATACTAGAAACTGTTTTTTCAAAATATAAATCCCGATACCAAATCACTTGAATAGCTATTAATTCTTGTTTATTAATAAGCTCCACATTGTAACCTAATTCATTGATTTGCTTCTGTGCTTCAAATACCTTTTCCAATATTTCAGCCCGATGCTCAATTACTACATATCCACCATTAGGAATAGCAGCCAAAGAGCCATCTCTCCTATAATCAGAACGATTTTTAGGCTTATTTCTTTCTTCCTGAATCCAATTTCTCAAATCTCTCAAAGGAATCAACCATTTATGCCCATTCTCTATCTGTGCCGAAATGGATTTGTCTTGCTTTACCACAGTACAAGTCCAACAGCCAAACCTACTTTGCCCACAAGATTTATGTTCCTTATCAGAAACCATTGTCGGGCATTCATAATCATCAGCACTTGCATCTGCATATATATCAAACAACTCTTTATTATCTGCTCCCCAAGGAGATTTAAAAGTATTTATAATATACCATACTTCTTCTAATTCCAATTCTTTTATAGGAGAATAAACAAAAACATTATTCTGCAAAGGATGTTTGGTAAGTCTTTTACCTCTTATTTCGTGCTTTTTTATAGATTTTGCTCTTGTTATACTTTCACTCTTTCTTGTTCCAACTAATATAATAGCTTCGTGGTAATCATTTTCTTCACTCTTTACAATGTCTGAAACAAATTTTGCAGTAGGTTTTATTTTTAACCGCTCTGTACACCATCTGAAACTATTATTAGGAGCAGGATAGCCTTTTCCTATAAGATTTACGAAAAAAGAATCTTCCAATCTTGGAATTGTTTTACGAACTTTTATAGGCAAAGCGTATTTCAAAGCTGCATCGGCTATTTTTTCCAATACCTTATTCACATAATTTGTAATAATCGGATTCTCTACTAATGTATCATTACAAACTACATAAATTTCTCTTTTTAAAAATTCTTTCCCCAGTTCATTCTTGATTTTCAAAATAGCCAACCAAGTTAATGTCAATAATACTGTAGAATCCTTTCCTCCACTAAAACCTATTATCCAAGGTCTATTATTATCTTCTATAATATATTGATCCGCTATTTCATCTATTATGTAATTTATTTTTTTACTCATTATAAAAAATATTCTAGGAATTATATTTCCGAGCCACAAAATAATTTTTAATATTTATAGGTTTTTAACAAAATAAGTGTTGCAAAGTTAAAATTTTGTTTTAACTTTGCAACACTTATTTTGTTTTTTAACATTTTATTTCGGTGAATTTCTCTTTTTTTAATTTTCAAAGCTTTGCTTTGAAAATTTTTTTTTGAAAAATTAATAATAAAACATATATTTTTCAAAAAAATGACACACCAGATAGAAATTTCATTTCAAAACAGGATAGTATTTTTATTTAATACTATTACTTTTAAAGATCTATTAAGGCAAAAAAACTGACAAAAATATTTCTTTAAAAAAAAAAAAGCAATCTCAAAATGAGA
>JAUMUT010000053.1 GCA_030530525.1 Capnocytophaga sp.
GTAAGTGTCTAGAGTTTAGTTAGAGTAAAAGTTAAGATTAAAGATTAGAAAGGAACAGGTAACTGTTCCTTTTTTGATTGGAAAAATTCGATCTTTGACAACTGAAAATTCTATCAACAATTAAGTTAAATTTTTCTCTCAATAGAATTAAACAGGAATAGTTGAAGAACGAAATAGGAGTGTGAGAACACTAAAATCATCTACATAGACAAATGGGTCTATGTGCTATGGCTCTGAAAGATAGGGTTGAATTTCTACTTTGGTAGGATTTAAGCGATTATACTATTTAAATTATTAGAATAGTATGGCAACGTGAGGATCTGAATTTGTAGAGAGACACGATATGAGCCTAGGTTGAATTTCAACCGAATTGCCAAGACACAGAAGAGGACTGTTGAGCATTATTAAAAGTGGCGTGTTGCCCTCACGAGAAAAGGGGACATGAGTAGCCTATTTCTTAAATAATGAGGAATAGGCTTTTTATATTATTAAGGAGGTAGCAATGAAATTAGATTTATATGAAGCAAGTCCTGAATATATTTCCTATTTACGTCAATTTGATTCTAATGTATTAGCTGAAAAGGCTACATTTAAGCAAAGAAGATATGTTGGAACTGTAATTACTATTGACTCTAAAAATTATTTTCTTCCATTAAGTAGTCCAAAAGGAAGACATCGTTTTTTAGGAAGTTCACTGGATATTTATAAATTAGATTCTGGTAATTTAGGAATTATTAATTTAAATAAAATGATTCCTATTAAACGAGAATACCTTGAAAAAATTGATTTCAAAAAAGTATCTGACCAAAGATACAAAGGTCTATTAAAGAAACAATATTATATTTTAAATGAAAAAAGTTCCGTTATTCATAATAGAGCGGAGCGAATATACAATATTGCTACAAAAGAAGAAGAATTAAAAGAGTTTGAGATAAAACTAAAAGAACGTTGTTGTAATTTTCAGTTGTTAGAAGAACAAGCAAAACAATATCACTATTAGAACCTTTTGCCAAAATGGCAAGAAGTGGAGAAGGAGAATTATACAATGACAAAAATTATCGCAATAGCAAACCAAAAAGGTGGAGTTGGTAAAACAGCAACAACCATGAATTTAGGTACAGCATTAGCTGCATTAGAAAAGAAAGTACTATTAATAGATAGTGATCCGCAAGCTAATTTAAGTTGCTATTTAGGAAATGACAGCAAAGTGGACTTAAATAGCTTAACTGAAGGTATCGATTCAATTATTGATAAAAAGCAGTTTGACTACAATCAATTGATTAAACGTAAAGAAATGAAAACTGATAATGGAATAGTAGAAATTGATTATATTGTATCTAACAAATACCTAAGCGGTATTGAGTTAGCGTTGAATCAAGTGATTGGTGGGGAAATGGTTTTCTCAAGATTGTTACGCAAGTTACCGTTAAAAGAATATGATTATGTATTGATTGATACAAAACCTTCACTTGGAAGATTGTTAATCAATGTGTTGATTGCTAGCGATAGCGTAATTATTCCAATTGACAGTAAAAATTCGTCTGTAGAAGGTTATAAGGAATTAACTTCAACAATTCAGGAAATTGAAGATAATTTAGGACAAGAAATTAAAATCGAAGGTTTATTACAAACAATGGTAACACACACGAACAATTCAAAGGAAATTTCAAAAACAATTCAATCGTTCAATGTTCCAGTATTCAATACATTAATTCCATTGTTAAATGAAGCAGAATCTTCCTACAGAATGAGCGAATCTGTATTCGCAATTAAAAACAGTCGATTAGCAACTTGCTACTTAAACCTTGCAAAAGAATTAGTTGAAAGGGGTTAAGATCATGAGTAACGAAAATTATAATGCATTATTCAATAGTACTCTAAATAATAAGCTTCCTAGAACTGAAGTATTAATTGAAGATATCTTTCCATACGAAGAGCAACCTTTTGATTTATATTCTGAAGAAAAGTTGGAACAACTTTCAAAAGATATTTCTGAAAATGGATTATACAATCCAATTCTTGTAAGACCCTACAAAGGGGGCTATCAAATTATTAGCGGTCATAATCGCTTTAATGCTATTAAGCGGTTAGATTGGGTGACTGTTCCAGTTACTGTTGAAACATTAACAGACGAAGATGCAATGATTCGTCTAGTCAATAGCAATCTTTATCAACGACAATTGATAAAAGAAAGTGAAAAAGTAAAAGCGTACACAATGAAAGTGAATGCCAACAAAAGACAAGGGAAAAAAGGGAATAATGCACTAGATATTGTTGCAAAACAAGAGAATTTATCACTTAGAACTCTTTCAAGATACACAGCTTGTATTTCTCTTATTGATGAATTTTTACAATTATTAGATCAGAAAAAAATTTCACTAGCTATTGGAGAGCAAGTCGCAAAATTATCTAAAGGAAAACAACAAGTACTAAGTGACTATCTTATTAATCATTCGCTAAAAGTAAATTTGCATCAAGCTATTTTATTAAGAGAAGTTGAAGAATTTACAGAAGAGAATTTAGATAGTGTTTTCTTTGCTGAAAAACAGCAAGAAAAACAAAAGAAATCATTTGAAAATAAACTTCCTGAAAATTTTGAACCGCTAGATTATTTTTTATCAGAAGAAAAATATAGAGAGTTTATGCAACTTTTACAATCGTAAAAACCTTTTGCCATTTTGGCAAAAAGTTAAAAAGGAGATGGTTTTATGTTTGTTATTATTGGGCAAGTTTTAATGATACTTTTTATATGTGCAATTATAGGAAAGCTAATCCTAAAAATATTTAATTTTTCAATTAAAACAGTAATTGTTGGAGTTCCAACATTGTTAATTTTAGGTACATTGGGAAATTTATTATACAACCCTCATGCTGAAACAATACTCTTAATAATAGGGATTTCATTTGGAGCTTTGATAACAATAATTTTGTTGTTTAGAGAGATAATAAAACGAGGAGAAAAGGAAGGAAACGAAGATGAAATATAAACAACCGTTAGCATATCAAACAACTGAATATATTTATGTTCACAAAGGAATTATGGATCATAAAGATTTAACAAATGAAGATAAAACAATATATATATACTTAAATTTATTAAGTAATAAAGGGAAAGCAAAAGTTTCAATTTCAGAATTAAGAAAAGAAATCAAAGGTAAGAATCCATTGACTACATTGGAACATTTAATTAAATACGGAATTATTCATTCTTACTATCGAACTAAAGATAGTCTAATTATACAGTTAAATGATAATGACGAGGATTTAATCGATGACTAATTTAACAGAAGAACAGAAATTATATATAAAATTACATAAACAACATGTAACAACTCAACAAGGTTTAAAAGAGGTCTTTTATAAAGTTCCTAAAATATTTTGGTTAGGAGAACTATACCAAGGATTAAGTCTTGAATCGAAAATCGCCTACGGAATTCTTGAAGATAGAAAAAATGTTTCTATCAAAAACAAATGGTATGACGAAAAAGGAAAAATTTATTTTATTTATACAATCGAAGAGTTTCAGCAAATGTTGCATGTATCTAAACAAAAGGCAATCAATATAAAAACAGAACTAATTAAATACGGTTTGCTAGAGCAAACTAAACAAGGTAGAGGACAACCAGCTAAATTATATTTATTTAATCCTATTGCAACGCCTTCAGACGAGGAAAAATTTAAAACATCTTATCAGAGCAATCAAGAAACGTTACCAAAGAATGGTACAAGTAAAGAATCGGAAGAGACAGAATCTTCTTCTAAGAAAAATGAGTTTAATAATACTAAACCACATTCAAAAGGGTTAAAATTAAGAAGTCTAAAATTTAGACTTCTTAAATCAAGAGGTCTAAAAAATAGACTTCTAATAATAACCCTAGTAATAATAATATTAATACAAATGAATCATATGAATCAGAAGTCGTATTTGATAAACGATTTCTAAATTATGATAGGCAAGGAATTCCCAAAAACATTGTATCGATATTAACCGCTGGAGTGAATGATTATAAAGGTGTTCATGAAAGAATGGGATTATTATTTAAAGCAAAATCTAGCGTACTTAGGGATGCTACTTCAAAAGGTTGGAAAGGATCTATCATATTTGAAATGTTTACAGAAGAAGACTGGGAAAGTTTATATCAAGTAATACATGCTTGTTTCTGTAAAATTAAAACCGGAGAAGTTCAAAATATTGAAAAATACCTGTTTCAATCACTAAGAAATTATTTTGACAATTATGCACAAAATTATTACGATAGAGATGTTTTGAATGGTAATTAAAAAGGATAATACAAACTAAAAATATGCAGAAAAATTCAAAATCTAGTAAAATCAATATAAACAGATAGCAATATAAAAATTTCTTAGAAAGGGATAAAATTATGAAAGAAAAATTAACCAAATTAAAAGAAAAGTTTTTATCATTATCAAATGTTAAAAAGGTAATGATCATTAGTGTAAGTGCCGTTGTTTTATTAGCTGGTGGATATGCTATATCCGCACTAGCTGGACAAACTGAAAAAACACAAGAGGTGGTACAAGTAGCAGAAGTGACTACTGAAACAACTACTACAACTGAAAACAAAGAGTTGAAAGATTTACAAGAAAAAGTCGCAAAAGCTTCTTCTGAAGCATTGAAGAAAGAAGATAAAGAAACTCTTGAAAAATCAATCAGAGATTCAAAATTATCCGATAAAGAAAAAGAGGATTTAATCAAGAAATTAGAAAAAGTCATGTTAGTCGAACAAACTACTTCATCTGAGAAAAAAGAAGAAGCTTCTTCTGAAGAAAATAAAACAGAAAACAAGGCTTCAGAGAATAATACAGTCGCAAGCAATCAATCTGCAAATGATTATTCTTCAGGTTCATCTTCAAATAGCGGTTCAAGCTCTCACAGTGAAAATTATAGTTCTAGTAGTAATTCTTCCTCAGAAAATAACAGCTATCAAGAACAACCTGCACAACCAACATATACGCCTGAACCAGCACCAGTAGAAACTCAAGCACCAGCTCCTGTACGATTAACTGCGTTAGGAAATACTGGTTTAGAGTTTGCAACGCTTGCGGAAGCTGGAGCATGGCTTGAAGCTAAGATGGAAGAATCTTATAAAGCCTTAGAAGCTGGGAAACAGGACTGGGCTTATACAGGGAATTATTTTGAAATTCCGTGGAGTGATGGGCACACAACAGCTAGTGTAAACCTTAGAAAACAATAACGACAACTGAATAAAATTAGTAGAAAAAGCAATGTTTGGAAAATCCGTTCATTGCTTTTTTTGTGTTTTTAAAAGGAGATAAATATGGATTACTTAAGGAATAAAGAACCACCTTTTGCCATTTTGGCAAAAAGTGAATACGAGAAGAAAGGAAATGAATAATGAATTATAAAAAAATGATTAAGAAGACAATCGCAAGCCTTGCGGTTGGGGTAGGCGTTCTAGCTACATTTGCTAGTCACTCTTCTGTTAACGCATATCAAGTAAGTGAAGAAAACGGAGGAAATGGGAATGTTCAAGTGTATCATAAAGTACACGATTATAGTTGGTGGTTAAATATTAATGACAATATCTCTATTGTTAAAGTTAACGGAGAAGTCGTATTTTGTGTTGAGCCAGCTACTTTAGTCCAAAATGGGGTTTATTACAGTTCTGCAGAAATCCAAGATGGGGCTTTGATAGATCATTTTGGAAATACAATTACTCAACAACAAATAGATGAAATTAAAAATGCTATTTTTTGGGGTTGGGATATGTCTGAAGATAAAAGTGGGAATCAATATCTTTATGTCCAGTCTAAAATCTGGGATATTTTAGGTTGGACACCACAATCTTTTAGAGGTGGAAATACATGGGATGGATATTCAAAAGTATCTAATTTTGTAGATGGAAAAATGAATAATGAACGTGCTACAAGTTGGCACAAACAAACATATACAGTAAAAGCTGGAGAATCTATCACATTAACAGATAATAATCAAGTTTTACCTTATATTTCTAATCCAACCGATACAAAAGGTTGGATTTTTGAACGTATTAGTGATTCTGAATTAAAAATTACTGCTACTAAGGATTCGCAAGACGCAACATTTGTTTTTAGACCTCAAGCATTACCAGCTGACTATAGTCCAGCTTCAATATTATTAACTCATGGTTCTAGTCAGAATGTAGTGATGTTTCGTGACCCAGATAGGTTATTTTCATCAATAACTTTAAATGTTGTCAAAAAAGGCAACATTAAGATTGTGAAGACTGATGACGAAACAGGAAAACCACTTGCTGGGGTTGAATTTGGTTTGTTTGAAAAAGGTAGCACAACTGCTATTGCGACAGCCACAACGAATGATGAAGGGGAAGCGTTCTTTAATGACTATGACCCTAAAGAGTT
>JAUMUT010000054.1 GCA_030530525.1 Capnocytophaga sp.
AAAGGTACTCTTTTTGAAGCTATAATTTTATCAGATAATATAAAAAAATGTGTGGCTCAGATAGTTAATTTTAAGGAATATCCTCCTTTACCATATTATTTACATATTGCTATTGCTCCAACCAAAATGAATGATAGATTTGAATGGTTTTTAGAGAAAGCTACGGAAATAGGAATTAGCGAGATAACTCCTTTAATAACAGAGCATTCCGAACGAAAAGTTATAAATAAAGAACGCTTAGAAAGGATTATTTTATCCGCAATGAAGCAGTCTTTACAAATGCATAAACCTATTTTAAACGAAGCGGAAAGTTTTGTTAATTTTATAAAAAAAGAACAAAAAAACATAAAATTTATTGCGCATTGTCAGAAAGAAGATAGAAAAATATTACAGAAAGAACTTTATAAAAATAATGTTAATGAAATATTAATTCTAATAGGTCCCGAAGGTGATTTTTCTTCGCAAGAAATTCAAAAAACTTTGGAAAAAGGCTTTATACCTGTTAGTTTTGGAGAGCATAGATTGCGTACAGAAACGGCAGGAATAGTAGCTTGTAATGCTGTTTCTGATATATTTTTATTAAAAAAATGAAAAAAAACACATATTATAACTTGTTGTAAATAAGATGTTTATATAATATTCTAAAAAAAATTAGAATATTTTTAGAATTTAATTATATGTTTTTTTTGTAATTTCATAAAAAATTTGTAACTTTCGGGCAGGAAAGAGAAATACCTTTAACTTATGTCAGAAATAGAACAAGTTTTTTCAGAAAAAAACAACAAAGAAGATTTTGAAAAAAATCTTAAAATTCAAGGTGATTTTTCCAAATCTAATGAGGAAATTCTTAACGAAATTGAAGTAGAGAATGCCCAAGATGCGGAAGATATTCACAACCAAACTCGTCACGAAATTCCTTTGCAAGATTATGAATCTATGTCTTTGGAAGATTTGGTGAAAGAGGCTAAAAAATTATTGAACACCGAGAAAGTACAAGCTATTAAAGAGCATATGGAGGCTATAAAACAGCACTTTGAAAAGCAATATGCTACTTTATTAGAAGAGAAAAAAGAAATTTTCTTGGATAACGGTGGGGATATAAAAGATTTTTCTTTTGTATTACCTATTCGGGCGGATTTTTTCCAACTTTATACAGAATATAAGAATAAAAAGGCTTTATATTATAAGGAATTAGAAAGAGAATTGCACGCTAATTTGGCTCGTAAGCAAGATATTATTAGCGAAATTAAAAATTTAATACCTACAGATGATAAAGAATGGGATAGTAGTAATGCTCTGAAAAAGTATAAAGAACTCAAAGAGCAATGGTATGAAATAGGAGCTATTCCTCGTGAAAATTATAACGACATTTGGAATCAGTTTAACTTTCATACGGAAAACTTTTATGATTATCTTAAATTAACAAAAAACTTCCAAGCAATGGATTTCAAACATAATTTGGAAGAAAAAAATAAGATAATCCAAAAAGCAAAAGAGTTATTAAATTTATCTGACGTTAGTAAGGCATATCGAGAGTTGCAGTTGTTGCACAAAATTTGGAAAGAACAAACAGGACCAGTTGAAAAAGAATTACGAGAACCTATTTGGGCTAAATTCAACGAAATAACCAAGCAAATACACGATAAAAGACAAGTATTCCTTAATAATTTGGATAAAGTTTATGAGGAAAATTTACAGAAAAAAAATCATTTAATAGAAAAAATTGCTCAAATAGCTCACGAAGAAATATCTTCTCATAAAGTATGCCAACGTGTTATGAATCAGGTAGAAACCCTTCGTGAAGAGTATCTAAAAATAGGTAAAGTTCCTTTACAAAATCGTGATGAAGTTTGGAACAGATTTATGGAAACTTGCCGTAAATTTACTCGCAAAAAAAATGATTTTTACAGAAATTTAAAGAAAACACAACATGAAAATTTAGAGAAAAAACAAGAATTAGTAGCTATTGCAAAAGCGAATAAAGATAGTTCTGACTGGGAAGTTATCACTCCTTTAATGGTTAAAATTCAGGAAGATTGGCAAAAAATTGGTCATATTCCTCAAAAATATACCGAACAACTTTGGAAAGAATTTAAACTCGCTTGCAATGAGTATTTTAATAGGCTAAACGAACAAAAAAATCATCTTAAAAAACAAAGAAAAGAAGATTTTAACAAAAAAAGAGAACTTTTTGACACATTAAAAGAATTTAAACTCTCTGGCGACAAAGATAAAGATATGGAATTCTTGGAAGAACTGAGAGTTTCTTGGAATGAGTTGAGTAAGTCTATTGAAGGAAGTAAAGAATTGGACACTCGGTTTAATAAAATCTTAAATGCTTTATATAAAAAATTAGATTTTAACAAAAAAGAAATAGAATTGTTAAAATATAATAATAAATTAGAGCAACTTTGTGATAGCGATAATTCTTTAATTCGTGAACAGATTTTTGTAAGAAAAAAAATAGACGAACTTCGTACAGAAATATTAAAATTGGAAAATAATTTACAATTTTTTTCTAATGTTAAAGAAGATAATCCTTTGATGAAAGAAGCAATAAAAACAATACAAAATAGAAAAGAAATGTTGCTCATTTGGGAAGAAAAATTAAAAGAAGTTCGCCAACGTAATGTTAATATTGAATAATTTTTTATAATATGAGAAAAATAGCTTTTTTACTTGGAATAGTTTCTGTTTTCTGTATTGCTTGTAAGAATAAAAATCAAGATAATAAAGAAAACACTATTGAAAGCCAAGAAGTTACAGCGAATGTAGGACAAGCAAGTGTAGTGTATGAAGGGACTATTCCGTGTGCAGATTGTAGCGGTATAAAAGTCAATATAAAATTGTTCTCCGAAGGAAATGCTTACTTGAAAACAGAAGAGTATTTGGGTAAAAATCAGACATTTACAGAAGAAGGACATTTTGAATGGGATGCCGAAGGAAAGATGATTGTTTTGGTTAGTAAAGCAGGCGAAAAGACATTTTACAAAATAGATGCTAATATTATTATTATGTTAAATAATGATAAAACGCCTTTGCCTGAGGGTACTGCCGAACAATATACATTGACAAAAATAATGAAATAAAAAATAAAGAGATGAGAAAAATACTCATCTCTTTTTTGTTAAAATATTCTTATGGAAACAACACACATTTATTGTATGCCTGGGCTTGGGGCTACGTATAAAATTTTTGAAAATCTTATTTTTCCTGATAATTTTCAAGTTCATTTCTTAGATTGGGAAGAACCAAACGAAACAGAAACCTTACAAGAATATGCCAAGAGATTTGCTGAAAAAATAAAATATCCTAAACCTATTCTTATCGGAGTTTCATTTGGAGGTATTTTGGTGCAAGAAATAGCAACAAACATACAAGATTATACTTGTTTAGTACTTATTTCTACTATAAAATCAACCGAAGAACGTCCAAAATGGGCGAATTTTTATAAAAAAGCAAAATTGAGTAGCTTTTTGCCTATAAAATATATAGCTTCTTTGGAATTATGGAAAAAAACGAAGCGTTATGAGCGATTATACAAAAAATATATCGGGCTTTTATCTCCAAATTATCTTTCTTGGTCTATAAAACAGATTACAGAATGGCAACAAACTGCACCTTTGCTCAAAACGATTCATATTCACGGAAATAAAGATGCTATTTTTCCTATTGAGAAAATTAAAAATCCGACTATCGTAGAAAACGGAACACATATAATGATTATTAATCGCTATCGGTGGTTTAATGAACACTTAATCAGCTTGTTAGAACCATATTTACATAATTAATTTTCTAAATAAATGCTAAAAAGAAGTTAAAAAATAAAATTACTCCTTTTTGGCATTATTTTTGTTTTTGAATTATCAAATATATAGTTAAAAAAGTAGATATAATTCATTAATTTAAGAATTTTGATATGAAAAAACAAATTACAACTTTATTTTCAGCCATTTTAGGCGGAGCGATAGCCTTAGGAGGATATCATTATTTTATAGAAAAAAAAGAATTAAAAGAAGGGGAAAATATAGCTTTGAACTCTTCCAATGTAGTTCATACGAATTTTCATCAAGGAGCAAGTTTTAATTTTGATGAAAATAGTTTTGTTAATGCTTCTAAAAAAACAGTTAATAGCGTAGTTCACGTAAAAAATATGACTGTTGCACCTGAAATTACTTCTATTTTTGACCTTTTTTACGGAAATGTTCCTCAACAAGGAGGTAAAGAAAGACTTGCAGGTACAGGATCGGGGGTTATTATATCGCCAGATGGTTATATTGTAACCAATAATCACGTAATTACGGGAGCTTCTTCGGTTCAAGTAACATTAAATGACAATAAAACCTACAAAGCAGAGATAATTGGAACGGATTCTTCTTCTGATATTGCTCTTTTAAAGATAAAAACCGAAGATAAACTTCCTTTTTTAACTTTTGCAGACTCAGATAACACACAAATAGGGGAGTGGGTGCTTGCAGTTGGAAATCCGTTTAACCTTACTTCTACTGTTACCGCTGGGATAATTAGTGCCAAGGCAAGAAATTTAGGAAATATTCAAAATGGAAAAGTAGAGTCTTATATACAAACCGATGCCGCTGTAAATTCAGGGAATAGTGGAGGAGCATTGGTGAATTTGAACGGAGACCTTATCGGAATAAATACTGCCATAGCTTCCTCTAACTCAGGTACTTTTATGGGATATTCTTTTGCTGTTCCAAGTAATATTGCTAAAAAAGTAGTAGAAGACCTTATCGAATACGGCAATGTTCAAAAAGGAGTTTTAGGAGTTTCTGGTATGGAATTAAATTCGGAAACTGC
Source organism: Capnocytophaga sp. (assembly GCA_030530525.1). GTDB lineage: Bacteria > Bacteroidota > Bacteroidia > Flavobacteriales > Flavobacteriaceae > Capnocytophaga. The sequence goes on from JAUMUT010000054.1 coordinate 4,819, forward strand.
TGAAAAACTGAAAGTTAAAGAAACAGAAGGATTTTATGTAAGTGATGTAGAGAGCGCATCGGGAGCAGATAAAGCAGGCATTAAAAAAGGAGATATTATTAAAGAAATTGATAATTTAAAAATTCGTACTTTCTCTGACCTTATTGGGCATATAAATACAAAACGACCTAATGACAAGGTAGAAGTTCTTATTGTAAGAGAGACAAAGCCTAAAAAAGTAACCGTTACTTTACAAAAAAACACTTCATTAGTATTAAATAGTATCGGAATGATAGTAAAAGACCTTACCGAAGAGGATAAAAAGGCTTTCAAACTACAAAAAGGAGTGAAAATTACCAATATAAGTGATATTTATAAGCAAAATGGTATTGATTTGGAAGGGAAAATACTAATTTCTATTAATAATAAGGAGGTGATAGACACCAATCAGTTGAAAAATATAGTAAATGAATTGAATCCGCAACAACGAAACTCCTTCATTATTATAAATAAGAAAGGAGAAAAAGAAAGATACTTCTTCTAAAAATAACAAGTTTCTTCATACATAAACAATGATAACCGACGATTTTTATTGTCGGTTTTTTTTGTGTCTCATTTTTCTAATGCTATAAAGAATAAGTGTAAATTTTTTGTTATTTATCTAAGCTATTTACTTTTTCTCCTATTATATTTTTATTCATAAATAAGCTAAATTACTTCAGAGGTATTCTCTTTCTTGTTAGGAATAAGCTGTGAAAGTCTATGGATATAAGCATTCATTGTATCATTGACTAATTTATTAAATAAGCTAATAAACGTAGTATTTTCTGTTGTTGGATTTATTATATGATAAGAAAAAGCATACCGAATAAGCTCCTTATATAAACTTTCAGTCTCTTTTCTTATTTTCTTTACATTGACCATAGAAGCATTTACTTGGTTTTCTGCACGTACATCTACTAATTCTTGATATTTTAGGTTAATTTCCTTTAAAGAGGAAACAGTGTGATATACACCTAAGGTATGTAAATATTTAGTTGATAGAGGCTTTTCTAAATCTTTGATTATAGAATCTATTGCTTGCGATTTTTGTCTATAAGGCAAAGTTACTATTCCTTTATAATTTTTAAACTCTATACTAAGAAATTGTGCTGCTTCTTTATGAGAAGCTAAGCTACTTTTTTTATTAATCTTAAAAGAAGATAGCAAGTAAGTAACTAAATTATTTCTTTCCTTATCTAAACGACTAATTTCTTCAGATTCTTTACTTACTCGGCTTTGTCTTGATGCATCTGTAAGTAGATCTAAGTTTGTAGAAATCTTAGTAATTAATTCTTCCTTTATACCTAAAGATCCTTTATCTAAAGGATGAAGCAATTTTAATATACCTTTGATAAATTGTGAGTATTCATCGTTATTCAATTTACCTATTCCAGGTAATGCAATGTCTATTTTATAACTCATAACAATATTTTTTATGTAAAATTATTTATAGTGCAAATATAGATATATAATTTAAATTAAACAAATATTA
>JAUMUT010000055.1 GCA_030530525.1 Capnocytophaga sp.
TTTTCTGATCACAGAAAAATCACTTATTAAATTTGCACCATAATTTTAAATCTCAAACTTATGAATGCAAATGAAATATCATTCGAAAATCTGCCTAAGGCAGTTGCTTTTCTATCTTACCAGATAGAAGAATTAAAAACTATTGTAAAAAATAAAGAAACAATAGAAATCAAAAACAAGAAAAATCCAATAAGTATAGATCAAGCCTGTGCAATTATAAAAAAGCTAAACCTACGATTTATACATTAGTAAGAAAACGACAAATTCCACATTATAAAAATGGCAAAAAACTCTATTTCTATGAAGATGAACTTTTGGATTGGATTGAACAAGGAAAAAGAAAGACTATTCAAGAAATAGAAAATATAGCTCACAAAACTAAAAAGGGTTCAAGTAATTTTAACAAAAAAATATATTAAAATGGAAAAATTACTTATACCTTACATTCGTGTTGGCACTACTTATTACAAAATTATAGAACGTCCACAAATATCTGGCGACAAAATCACTTCTCTTGTTAAGTGGTCAAGGGAAACTATTATCCAAGACTATGGCAAGAAATATATTTATGATATTCCGAAATATGATGGGTTTTGCTGTATTCCCAATCATTTGAAATATCAAAAAACGATTAAAAATTTCTACAATATTTATAACGAAATTCCGCATCAGCCAAGTATTTCAATGGCTTCAATGAATGAAATACCATTTTCTATTTCTTTTCTGCAACATATTTTTGGAAAACAGATAGATTTAGGGTTAGACTATCTGAAAATTCTTTTAGAAAATCCTACTCAAATATTACCAATTCTTTGCTTAGTCAGTAAAGAACGAGCGACAGGCAAGAGTACTTTTCTAAAATGGTTAAAAGAGATTTTTGGAAGAAATATGACTTACATTAAGGGCGATTCTTTCAATAGTCAGTTCAATTCTGACTGGGCTTCAATGTTGATTATAGCCATTGATGAAGTTTTTTTTGACCGAAAAGAAATCACAGAACGACTAAAATATCTTTCTACTACTAATAAAGACAAATTAGAAAACAAAGGCAAAGACCGAGAAGAAATTGACTTTTTCGGGAAATTTATCCTTTGTTCTAACAACGAAGAAAATTTCATTCAAATTGATGAAAACGAAATTCGCTTTTGGGTTTTGAAAATCAATCCTATAAAAACAGAAAATACAGAATTTCTTCAAAATCTGATTACAGAAATTCCTTTGTTTTTAAATTTTTTAATTCATAGAAAATTTCATTCAGAAAAGAAAAGCAGAATGTGGTTTGCTCCCGAAGAAATAAAAACAAAGGCTCTTCAAAAACTTATTCTTAAAAATTCAAATAAATTAGAATGTAAGATGATAGAGCTTCTCTATGAGTTTTTTGAATCTAATGAAGAAACAGAAATTAAAGTTGTTCCGCAAGATATTTTAAATATGCTCAATAGAATGTTTCGGCAATTGTATTATTCTCGTAATGATGTACGAAATATTCTAAAAGAAAAATGGAACTTAGAACCCCAAAAAAATGGATTAACCTACGCACGCTACGATATAGATTATTCAGGGAATTTCTATCAGAATAATTCTGTGGGAAGATATTTTAATATTTCCAAAGATTTTATTCTTAAAAAATATGTTGATTTGTTGAATTAAACTACAAACTATTGAAAATCAAATTAATATCCATTCAACAAAATATTCAACAAATTTTAAAACTTTGAATTTTGTTGAACTTTTGTTGGCAATCATAAATCTAATTTTGTTGAATTGTTAAGTTTTTGTTGAGTGTATAAATTACACTTAATGAGATAGTTATATTCTTTTTTCAACAGCTCAACGAAAAAGTAAATATTAAAAACTCGGAAAATCATAAGCTATTAATAAGAAATACAAAGTTATTAAAAATACGAAAAATTAAATGATTTTATAGAGAACAAATTCCCTTTGCCATAGAGTTAGTGCAAAAAGTACCCATTGTTTACAAAAAGCGTGGGAGCTTAATTGTAAAAATGGAACTTTTTGGTTTTTTCCTGTCGTCAAAAACATTTTAAAAACGCTAATAAATAGAAATATGGAACAAGATTTTTTTACAAATTTCATAACAAAAATTCAACAAGAACAAGAACAAAAGAATGCAGAAGAAAAAAGGAAGAATCACTTCAAAACTATCGGAAGAAAAGGTGGTTTAGCTAAGAAAAAATCAGCCCTTTTTTCCAGAACAATTTCTGCAAAACTCACAGAAAAAGAATTTGTAATGATTAAAGAAAAAGCTGAAAAACTAAATCTCAAAATTTCTAAATACATTCGGTTAGTTTTAACGGAAAAAGAATTGAAAGTTAATGAATTTAAAACTGATGAAGTACTTTTGTCTTATGGAAATAATTTTAACAGAATTAAGAATTTATTACGAAATCGTGAATTTTCAAATTTAGAGAATAAAGCTGAAATTATAAGAGAAATAAAAGAAGTTACCAAATTAATTTACAATTATCTATACCAAAATAAAATACGTGATGAATAATTCTGCTACAACAAGAAGAATTTCTAAAATTGCTTTGGAATACAATGGAAACGACAAGGGGACAGCCGAAATGGTATATTCTAGCAATTTGTTATCCGATACTGCTGAAAATCAATTTCAAGAGATGAAAACAGTAGCTAACCGAAATAAGAATGTAAAAAATTGGGCTTTAACAGGATACATTTCTCCTGAAAGAAGTAAAGAAAATGAAATTTCTAATGATGTCTTGGTAAAACTTACTCTAAAAGCTCTACAAAAAGTTGGTGTTACGAAAGACAATCAGATTCGATTAGATATTCATAATTCTACAAAGCATAAACACATTCATTTTGTGGTAAATAGGGTAAATACACACGGAGAAAATACGATAAAAGCTCATAAAATAGGAGAACGATTTGGGCAAGCTGTGAGAGAGATTTGTAAGGAAATGAATCTTAAAACAGATATAGAAATCAGTAAAGAAAAGAAAGAAAAAATACTTGATAGTTTGTATTCCTGTCTTAAAAAAGCTACTAATTTTAATGAATTAATTACTGAAATGGAGCAATTGGGCTATAAAGTAATACTATCAGAAAATGTAAAAGTAGGAGTTTCAGGAATGCGAATTGTAAAAATCTCAGATATTAATACAGAAACAAAAAGGGAATATTCGGCAGGATACAAACTCTCTGAAATTACTAACAAATTAAAAATAAAAAATATAAAAGAAACTTTAGAACGAAATAATTTAATTTTTCAAAGACAAAAAGAAGAAATAAATAAACCATATGGAAGAAAATTTAAATAATATGAATACAGAAAAACAAAAAATGGACAATGGTTTGGAATTACTAAACAAAGTAATAAAAAGCAATGAGGAAAATATAGAAAAACTAACCGATGTAGCTTTGTTTCATCAAGATATTTTAAATTTGGTTGGGGAGTTTGAAAGTTCTGCAAAATCATTAAATCATAAAATAGAGGATTTTGAATATACTTTTAGAAAGGCTTCCCAACAAATGGAGAAAACTATAAAAGATATTCCTAAAAATATTGAAGTGAATTTATCCGATAATTCCCTTTCTATACTGAATAATTTTGAAAAGAAATCTTTACCCTTAAAATACTCATTGATAGGTAGTTTTAGCTCGTTAGGGTTGGCAATTATTGTAATGTTTTTATCGTTTTATTTTTCCAAAAAATGGTATCAGAACTAAGGAAGAAATAAGAGAACAAATTTTTAAAGAAATGAAAGCAGACGGTAAAGAATTTTATGATATAAAAACATTTAATCAATTAAAAAAGAATACAGAGATTATCAATAAATGGATAGATAAAAATCCAAAACAAGGAAATGATTTTTTGAAGTTCAAGGAAGGGTATGAAGCAAAGTAATTTTTTATCATCTTTATAGTTCATAATCATTTTTATTGTAACTTTGCAAAATAATAATGTATAAAATATTCTAATTTTAGAACTTTTACGAAATGGGAAAAATTATTATCTACTAACAGCTTATAAACTAACAAGGAAAGATAATAAAAGAGATAAGATATTACAAAAGTACAAACGAAAATTATCAGAAATATTATAAAAGCAAAAAATGCAAAGTATCTTGACCTTGCGTTTTTCAATTTCTTTCATTCGAACGAATGATGAACTACGGCGCAAAAGTATATTTTTTTCAGAAAAAACAAATTTTTGCCGATTATTTTGTGAAATAAAAATAATATGCTTATATAATATTACTGAATATTAGTAAATAAAAACACCTATGGCTACAATATTTAATGAAAATTCTCGTGTTAAAATCCCCGCTATACTACATCTAATGCGTTTGGGGTATACTTATATTCCACTTGCTCAACAGAAAAGAAGAGAAGATACCAATATTTTTGAAGATATTTTTGTACAAAGCCTCTTAAAAATAAATCCAGATGCTAAGAAAGAAGATATTATAAAATGCTTGGAAGATATAAGTCTGGAATTAGACTATGAAGACATAGGTCAGAGATTTTACCAACGGCTTACCACCTCATCAGGAATAAAACTCTTAGATTTTGAGACTTTTGCAAACAATACTTTTCACGTAACTACCGAGTTAGTGTATAAAAATGGTGAAGAGGAGTTCCGCCCAGATATTACTTTGCTTATCAATGGAATGCCTTTGGCGTTTATAGAAGTAAAAAAGCCTCACAATAAAGATGGTATCTTAGCGGAAAAAGAACGTATTCAGGAGCGTTTTAAACGGAAATACTTTCGGAAATTTGCCAATATCACTCAATTAATGGTTTTTTCTAATAATATGGAGTACCAAGATGGTGTAGTTGCACCTATTTTTGGAGCTTTCTATGCAACTTCGGGCTATGGAGAAATATCTTTTAATTATTTTAGAGAAGATTTGGATTATCCTGTAAAACAAGCACTCCTTTCCCTCTCCGAAGATGCAGAAAAGGCTATTTTGAAAGATAATAACCTATTAGTCATTAAGGATAATCCTGAGTTTCAGACTAATAAATCACCCTATACACCCACTCATAGAATACTCACTTCACTTTTCAGTAGGGAGCGATTTGCTTTTATGCTTCGTTATGCATTGGCTTATGTAAGGGAAGAGACAGGCTTACAAAAACACATTATGCGTTACCCACAGGTATTCGCTACAATGGCAATTTCTCATCATTTAAATACAGGTAAAACACAAGGAATTATTTGGCATACGCAAGGTTCTGGGAAAACTGCATTGGCATTCTACAATGTAAAATTCCTATCTGATTTCTATCAGAAAAAAAATATAGTGCCAAAATTTTATTTTATTGTAGATCGCTTAGATTTGCTCAAACAAGCCGAAGGAGAATTTAACAAAAGAGGCCTTAAAGTCAATACTATACAGTCAAAACAGGATTTAATAGCTAATTTCAAAAATCTTGGAGCAATTCAAAATGATAGTGGAAAAATAGAAATAACCGTAGTGAATATTCAAAAATTTGATCAAGATTCTGTAACCTCAGAGGAAATTCTGTATGATCTTCATACCCAACGTGTTTTCTTTTTAGATGAAGCGCATAGAAGTTATAATCCCACAGGAAATTATTTGGCAAAATTAATCAGTGCTGACAGAAATGCTGTCAAAATAGCCCTTACAGGAACTCCTATACTCAAAGAGATTACTAAAAAATATGATTCTAAATCTCTTTTTGGAAATTATATTCACAAATATTATTATAATCGTTCTATTGCTGATGGATATACACTGCGACTTATTCGTGAAGAAATAGAAAGTTCTTTCAAGATGCAAATGAAAGAAGTAATGGAAGAAATAAAAGTACTCAAAGGAGATATTAAAAATACAGATGTATATGCCAATGAAAAATTTGCACAAGGATTGTTAGAGTATATCACCAAAGATTTGATAACCTTTCAAAACAATTGGGAAGATGAAACCCTAGGAGGAATGGTTGTATGCGACTCCGCTAAGCAAGCAAAAATACTTTTTAAACTTTTTGAAGAAAAAT
>JAUMUT010000024.1:0-23421 GCA_030530525.1 Capnocytophaga sp.
ATAAATAAAAATTAAAAATCAACAGGTAAAAATAAAAATGTTTGAGTAAAAAATAGAAATGTAATAGGTTGAATAGTGTTTTATTTGTAAAAATGTAAAACGTAATAATAAAAATATAAAAAGCAAAGAATAAATAAATAAAAATATAATAAAAAAATAGTAATGTTTTTATTGGAATATATGAAAAATAGAGAAAAATAGTTTATGTGTAAATATTTTTATAAAAAGAAAGCAATAAAAAAAGTGTAAGCTATAAAAACTTACACTTTGTTGTAATAAAAAAATAGTGTTATTATGTTATAGAAAATCTACATTAACTTTTAATTTCTTTGCTATTTTGTCTCCAATGAACTTTTTCAAGGAAGGAATACGAATAGAAGACATTACACTGTGCGAAAAAGCGTAGGTTAATAGTGCTTGTCCTTCTTTTTTAGGTATTCCACGCGATTGAAGATAGAAAAGCGCATCGGAATCCATCTCTCCGACGGTACAACCGTGCGAACACTTCACGTCATCGGCAAAAATCTCGAGTTGAGGCTTCGTATATACGGTTGCTTTTTCACTATGTAATACGTTATCGTTTTGTTGATAGGCATTAGTTTTCTGAGCTATCTTATCCACTAATATTTTTCCGTTGAAAACATTAGTTGCGCTATCAAAAAGTACACTTTTATAATCCTGATGGCTTTCGCAATTAGGAAAAGCGTGATGAACAAACGTATAATGGTCGGTGTGTTGTTGCTCTTCCAAGATAGTAATACCTTTAAGCGTAGATTCTATGTATTCCCCTTTGTGGTAAAAGTTCAAATTATTTCGGTTGAGTTTCCCAGAAAGAGAAAATGTATGTACAAATGCTTTTGACTTCTCTTGTTGATGGATATATGTGTTATCAATTATAGAAGAAGTATTAGAATCATCTTGTATTTTATAGAAATCTAAAATTGCATCTTTGGCAACAAACACCTCTGTTACAGCATTGGTAAGGATAGCGGTAGCAGTGGCTGAAAGGTTTTGGTGCATCTCAATGACTTTGAGTTGTGCATTTTCGCCTATTGCAATGATATTGCGTGGCTGGTAGCAAATGGTTTCGCTACGGCTGTTCAAATACAGCAATTGAATAGGCTTTTCTACCACTTTCCCCTTAGGTACATCTATATATACTCCTTCTGAGGCAAAAGCCGTATTGAGAGCAGTAAATACATCGCCTTTTTCGGTATTGGCGTTGAAGTATTTTTGGATAAAGGCTTCTCCGCCCTTGTGCAAGGCTTCTAATAGAGGCGTAACAGTAACCCCTGTGAGTGCTTTATCGCTCATTTCGGGGCTGTAATAGCCGTTTACAAACACGAGTACGTAGCAATCTTTGATAGCGTGCTCGTATAGCACTTCGGGAGAGAGGGTTGCCCTGTTATGCACGGGTTGCCACAAACTATAATCGGTGGCTTGGAGGTCAGTGAGGGAGGTGTATTTCCACGCTTCTATTTTCTTGTTCGGAAAACCTTTTTCGGCAAAGAAACTAAGGGCTTCTTTGCGAATCTCTTTTAGTATATCGTTTTTATGAGGGAACTGCTCAAAGGCAGCAACCCATTTGTCTTTTAAATTCATCTTCTTAATTTTTTAGTGCAAGCCACACAGGCTGTCAATTTGCTAATGAGCCATTGGCTAATTTTCTAATTCACTAATGAGCCAATGGTATATGGCGTTACGCTCGCTATTTACTTCCATATAGGAACCTATCAGCTGACCGTTGTGATAGTTCAGTTCATCTATATCGCTTACTAAAAACTCTTCCACTTCATCTTTATAAGGTTCAAAGCCTTTGAAAATGATTTCGTCTTCCACTGTGAGGGTACTGACATCAAAAATGTAATGTCGGTTGCAATACATATCGGTAATCAGTATTTTGTTGCCTTTGAAAGGTTGTGCTACGGCTCCCCAATCCTCGGAGAAATGGTGTTTTTTAAGTGTTTTTAGCGATGGATAACTCATCACATAAAGCTCTGCCTCGTAGAAATTGGTGAATACAGCTTCCTTTTCACTGAGCATACAGCAGAAATCTACATCGTTAGGCAATTGTTTGGCTACTTTTAGTCTTTCGTTTTCAAAAGATAGCAGATAGCTCATACAACCGTCTTGTCCGCCATAGAAAGTGATAACCACTTTGTTGTTTGGCAATGCTTTCAGCTCTATATTAGCATCGTAGATTTCGTCTTCCATAGGTAAAGAAGCTAATGCCTTCCCTTGCAGGTCATATAGCCACACCGTGATATGCTGAGCATCGTGGCGCTGGGCAAGCCAAATTTGCTGGCGTTCTATCGCTAATAAAGCCCCAACAATAGGTTTATCTACTTGCCACAAAAGCTCTTTTTCAAAAGTATAGAGCGAGAAGCCTTCTGACTTATTGCATACGCCTATTTGCCGATGTTCATAGTCAATAGCAAAGATGTCTTTTCTTTTTAAGAACTGAAACGCCTCAGGCAACAGCGGATTTTGTAAGCTATCGGTGAATTTTTCAATAATCATAAGGGTTTAATATGTTTCAAAGATTAGAAAACCTCCCCCTAACCCCCTCAAAGAGGGGGAATGTAGAGACACACTCGTAACTCGTCATTATTATTTCAACCAATCGTATCCTTTATGTTCGAGTTCTAAGGCGAGATTTTTGTCGCCTGTTTTTACGATTTTTCCATCGGAAAGCACGTGTACAAAGTCAGGAATGATATAATCTAATAAACGTTGGTAGTGAGTAATTACGATTACAGCGTTATTTTGACTTTTTAGTTTATTAACACCATTTGCAACGATACGAAGGGCGTCAATGTCTAAGCCTGAGTCGGTTTCGTCCAAAATAGCGATTTTAGGTTCTAACATTGCCATTTGGAAGATTTCGTTACGTTTTTTCTCTCCTCCTGAAAATCCTTCGTTAAGAGAACGAGAGAGAAAATCAGGATTAATTTCTAAAAGAGCAGCTTTTTCACGTATTTTTTTGAGAAGTTCGCCAGCGGGCATTTCTGATAAACCTTGTGCTTTACGACTTTCGTTGATAGCGGTTTTGATGAAGTTGGTTACCGAAATACCTGGAATTTCCACAGGATATTGGAAGGACATAAAGATGCCTTTATGAGCGCGTTCTTCGGGAGCGTCTTCCAAGAGGCTTTCGCCATTTAAGAGGATATCTCCTTCGGTCACTTCAAAATTTTCATTTCCTGCGATAACGGAAGAAAGGGTGGATTTACCTGCTCCATTAGGTCCCATAATAGCGTGTACTTCGCCTGGTTTTACTTCTAAATTTATTCCTTTAAGGATTTCTTTATCTTCCACACTTGCGTGGAGGTTTTTTATTATTAACATAGGTTGGTTTTTATATTTTGTTAAATCTTTTAAAATATTCATCTATTTCATCGTGTAGTTCTATACCTACACGCTCAAAGCAATCTAATAAACCCTGATAGGCATTCTCTCCTGCGAGAAAGTCCCAAAACTCTTGAGCTACTTTTAGCTCGTTATCTAAATCTAACATTCCCGCCATTGTCCAGCGTGAATAGGGTTTAGGCTCATAAGGATTATAAGGTATAGCAATAAGGGTATGTATTTTTCTGTTAGGGTTTTCAGCTAACACACAGCCTACCCATTCTAATAAGGTGCGTTTAAATTCTTTAAAACCTCCTTTGTTAGGCTTAGCTGTTTTGATGTCGAATAAGAAAAGTTTGTCAGAATGGCTTTCTAACCACACATCTACTTTGGTAGGCTTTACGGTGTTCATTTTCCCTTCCTGACACACTGCCCTGATAGCCTCTATTTCAGTTTCTTTATTAGGATTACCATTTACCGTAAGGTTATCCATAATATCCTGAATTACGCGTTGCGCTTTTTCACTTATCTTATCACCTGCTACCGCTTGTAGTTTAGCAACCTTAAACCGAGATTCAGCTAATGATTTAGCCACAGGCTCAAAAATGCTTGTACCAAAATTAGTATTCAAAGAATGAATAAACGAAAAGAGTGCCATACGGTCTTTACCTAATAAACGGGTATGGAAAGGCATCATCGCAGGTTCAGGGTTATAATGCTGAAACTTCGTTCTAAGACTATGCCTAAGCGTGTTTTCTACATTAGTTATCTGTTGTAGGGTTAGCATTTGTTCTTATTTTTAAGTGAATCACATCTTCTATGATACCATACCAATCAATATAATTACCAAGTTCTTCTTCTAATAGCATTATTTCTTCAGATGTTAGTTTTCTGTCTAAAACCTCATCAGCTACTGTTTGTAGATCTGCTTCTGTGAGTTGGTATATAACTCTATGGCTATCATTTCTATTTTTCTTTTAAATGAAATATAATCTCTGCATAAGCACCTTTGTCTTTTTCGGTGCGGTTGAGTACAGGGCGTTTGTACTGATTTATAATACGCATTCCTGCTCTCTCGGCTATTTCGGGGTATAAACCGTACTTGTCGTTAGCTACCAAAAATACATCGTAATCATCGGCTAAAAAACGCTTGCTGTTAGTCAGCACCTCAGCAATACCCGCTACATACATACGCTTGGCTTCCTGCCCTTGTCCTTTGTACAGGGGACCTATCTCTTGATCGTCATGGCGTTCAAAACCAAAAAGATCGTAGGCATAGGCGTGTTGCTCGTGATAATCAATGAGCCCAACATAAGGAGGTGAGGAGAAAATACCTCGTATCTTCTGCGCTCTTGCCAAAGTAGCGAACTCAGGGTTCTTATGCTCTAATGTTTCAAAAATATCAATCGTACGGCTGTCGCCTTGCAAACAGACTTGGTAAGTATCAGTACGCAAATCTTCAAATTGTTGCAAACGTTTCAGAGTGTCTTTCGTATAGGTTTCCCACCATTTTAGGATAGAGAATAGCGGTTTGCACACCTTGCCGTGTTTAGCACAGTAGTAAGTAGTGGTTACTGGCTCTATTAGGGTAGCTAAATCGGCGTGAGTGGTGGCACGACAACTGCGAATGGTACGGCTCAATATAAGGGTAATGATACGCTTGGTAGCGGAATTAGGTATCTGTTTGATAAGGTTAAACACAAAATCTATTTCCTCACGCACGTGCTGTATATACCATTTATCTAAAAACGTGTCGGCTTTCGCTTGCTTGAGCCGAATGTGATATTTCTTGACCAATGCCTCATAAATAGGCAAAAACTGTTGTTCTTTCTCCGCTCCATAAGCCTTTCCGTCAATCTCTTTGCGTTGTAAACGGTACTTATAGTCAGGCACTGGAAAATACTCTTTATTGAATTTATTAAGGGCTTCGGTGAGTTCTGCATCAAAATCGAGTATGTGTTTTTCTGCTAAAAACTCTTTTAGTAAGTTTGTAATGCGTTGGCATTGTTGGTACACATCTACCAAATCGTAATGCCCTACTTTCGCATTACCTATCAGCGCATTAAAAGCCGATACATCTATCCCTATGGCATGCATTCCTAATTCTGAGGCTTGTACCATAGTAGTACCACTACCCGAAAAAGGGTCGAGCACTATATCACCTGCTTCAAAAAACACTTCTTTTTTAAAGGTATCGGTATGAGTATCCAAAAAGTACTCCACTAATTGTGGAATAAATTTGCCCTTGTATGGGTGCAAGCGGTGTACGTGTTTGGTAGTTTCAGCTTCTTTGTACTGCTCAAACGACAAACTCCAATTGAGGTCATCACCTAATTTTTCTCTCCACTGTGAAGCACGTATTCCACCCAAAGTATCGTAATACGATTTTAGCTCTTCTTTATTTATTTTAGTAATACCATTATGCTCAAATTTCTTTACTTTACCATATTGCACCAAATACGAAATATTAGATGGGGTAACATTCTTTCCCATATATTCCGTTGCCCATTGCGAGGCTTGCTGAATGGTAAAATATTGGCTATATTGCATAATATTATTTAAGTTTATATAGAAAATTTATGAAAAATTTACCCAACACTTCCTTCCAAAGAAATTTCTAAAAGTTTTTGAGCTTCTACGGCAAATTCCATTGGAAGTTTATTAAGTACTTCTTTTCCAAACCCATTGACTATCAATGCAATAGCTTTTTCTGTATCAATTCCTCTTTGGTTGCAATAGAAAATTTGGTCTTCTCCAATTTTGGAAGTTGTAGCCTCGTGCTCCACTTGGGCAGTTTTATTTTTTACTTCAATATAAGGAAAAGTGTGCGCTCCACATTCATTTCCCATCAAAAGAGAGTCGCATTGAGAAAAATTACGTGCATTTTTAGCATTTGGAGCTACTTTAACCAATCCACGATAGCTATTTTGTGATTTTCCTGCAGAAATTCCTTTGGAAATAATCGTAGATTTTGTATTATTTCCCAAATGAATCATTTTTGTTCCTGTATCAGCTTGTTGGAAGTGGTTAGTTACTGCAATAGAATAAAATTCTCCGATAGAATTGTCGCCTTTTAGCACTACCGAAGGATATTTCCAAGTAACTGCCGAACCTGTTTCTACCTGTGTCCAAGAAATTTTTGCATTTTTTTCAGCTAATGCACGTTTAGTAACAAAGTTAAAAACCCCGCCATTACCGTCCTTATCTCCTGGAAACCAGTTCTGTACGGTAGAATATTTTATTTCTCCGCCTTCCATAGCAATAAGTTCTACTACGGCTGCGTGTAGTTGATTTTCACTACGTTGTGGTGCAGTACAACCCTCTAAGTAAGAAACATATGAACCTTCATCAACAATTAATAAAGTACGCTCAAATTGTCCTGTACCAGCTTGATTTATACGGAAATACGTAGAGAGTTCCATAGGGCAACGCGTTCCTTTTGGCACATAACAAAAAGAACCATCAGAGAAAACAGCCGAGTTCAATGCGGCATAAAAATTATCCGTACGTGGCACTACCGAACCTATATATTTACGAACCAAATCAGGGTGATTTTGGATAGCCTCAGACATTGAACAGAAAATAATTCCTTTTTCTGCCAAAGTTTTTTGGAAAGTAGTTTTCACAGAAACAGAATCTACCACCACATCCATAGCTACATTGGGCTTGCTGTCTTCCACTCCTGTTAGTCGCTTTTGTTCTTCCAGAGAAATTCCCAGTTTTTGGAACGTTTCCAAAAGTTTAGGATCTACCTCATCAAGGCTATTTAATTTGGGTTTTTGTTTGGGTGCTGAATAATATGCAATATCCTGAAAATCAGGTTTTTTATAGGAAACATTAGCCCAAGAAGGTTCTTCCATTGTTTGCCAAATACGAAAAGCCTCTAAACGCCATTCGGTCATCCACTCAGGTTCATTTTTCTTTTTAGAAATTGCTCTTACAATATCTTCATTAAGCCCTTTCGGGAAAGTTTCCGATTCAATATCTGTGTAAAACCCGTATTCATATTCTTTATTTTGGAGGTCTTCTCTTAAATCGTCTTCTGTATATTTAGCCATCTTTGTAAAATTATTTTAGATTACTATTTTATATTAAATATTTGTTTATCAATGTTTTATAAAATAGTTTTATTTCTATGCAAAAGTAAATTTTTAATTTTTATTAATTTAATAAAAATGATAAGTTTTATTAATTATGGTATAGATAAAATCAATTTTTATGAAGTTAAGTTACATTCTTTCAGGTACTTGTATTCCTAAAAGAGCAAAGGCAGTAGCTATAACTTCTCCTACTTTTTGCGCCAAATGTACGCGCAAGGCTCGCTGTTCTGTATTTTCTTCTCCTAAAATAGAAACATTTTGGTAAAAAGAGTTAAATTCTTTAACTAATTCATAAGTATAATTAGCTACTACTGCTGGGCTGTATGTTTTTGCAGCAGTTTGAATTATTTCAGGGAAAATTAACAAAAATTTTATTAATTCTTTTTCTTTTGGAAGAAGAGAAATAGTATTAGAGAAATTCTCAGTTATATCCGCTTTTCGTAATATAGACTGGATTCTTGCATAAGTATATTGAATAAAAGGACCTGTATTCCCTTGGAAATCAATAGTTTCTTTTGGATTAAATGCAATTTTCTTTTTAGGATCTATCTTTAAAATAAAATATTTTAATGCTCCTAAGCCTATTATTTTATACAAATCTTGTTTTTGGTTTTCAGAATATCCTTCTAATTTGCCTAATTCTTGAGAAATTTCTTCGGCAACAAGCGTCATTTCTTGCATTAACTCATCGGCATCAACCACAGTTCCTTCACGACTTTTCATTTTTCCTTCGGGGAGTTCTACCATTCCATAGCTTAGATGGAATAAATTTTTAGCCCATTGATAGCCTAATTTTTGAAGGATTAAGAATAGAACTTTGAAGTGATAATCTTGCTCATTTCCAACGGTATAGACCATTCCTGTAAGGTTAGGAATATCTTCCACACGCTTGGTGGCAGTTCCTAAATCTTGGGTAATATACACAGAAGTTCCGTCAGAACGAAGTACTAATTTTTCATCTAACCCTTCCTTAGTTAGGTCTATCCATACAGAATTATCCTCTTTTTTATAAAAAACACCTTCTTTTAGTCCTTTTTCAATAATATCTTTACCTAAAAGATAGGTTTTACTTTCATAATAATAAGAATCAAAGCTAACACCAAGGTTTTTATAAGTGGTTTCAAAGCCTTCATACACCCATTGATTCATTTTTTGCCAAAGTTCTATTGTTTTTTGGTCGTTTTGTTCCCATTTTCTAAGCATTTCTTGTGCTTCTAAGAAGATAGGAGCTTGCTTTTCGGCTTCTTCTTTGCTTTTTCCTTGCGAAATTAGTTCAGAAATCTGTTCTTTATAAACTTTATCAAATAAAACATAATAATTTCCGACAAGTTTATCGCCTTTTAGCCCTGTACTTTGCGGAGTTTCGCCATTTCCAAATTTTTCCCACGCAATCATAGACTTACAAATATGAATACCTCTGTCATTGATTATTTGTGTGCGATGGACTTTATTTCCAGCAGCTTCTAAGATATTAGCCACCGAAAAACCAAGTAAATTATTACGAATATGTCCCAAATGGAGGGGTTTATTGGTGTTTGGTGAAGAATATTCTACTAAAATAGTAGGAGATTGCTCAGATATTGGAGTAATTCCGTAGTTTTTTGCACTTAAAATCTCTTGTAAAGCCTCTAAAAAGTACTTATCTTGAATAACTAAGTTCAAAAAACCTTTAACAACGTTATATTTTTCTACTATTTCTACATTTTTTTGTAGATATTCGCCTATTTTTTCACCTATTTCTTGTGGATTTCCTTTTATAACTTTCAGTAAAGAAAAAATAACCATTGTAATATCTCCTTCAAACTCTTTGCGTGTTTGTTGAAGTTCAATGTTTTCTATATTTACCCCAAATATCTCATTTACAGCATTTTGTATTGGTGTTGTAAGTATTTTTTGTAAAGAATCCATATTTGATAAAATTAAGGGGCAAAAATACAAAAAATAATTATTAATAAATGAAGAAAGAATTATTTTTTAACTATTTTTAACGATGTTGTTTTTTTCTTAAAATAAAATTTTAACGAATAAAATATTTATAAATCAGAGATTTGAGTTTTTACAAAATTTTGGATTTCACTAAAAAAAGTAAAAAATTCTTCTTCAAAAAAGGATTCATAATTTTCAAGCTGAGTAATAGAGAATTGCATTTTGGACTGAAAATTCGTTCGTGCATCCATTTGATACAAAATTTTCTGAATACCTTTTTTGCTTTTGTAAGAAACAAGCCAATTATCTTTTATCATATAAAAAATTAATTTTTTGGCATCTTCATTAAATATATCTTTTTCACTATCAATAAGGTAATAAAAATTTTGTGCATAATTTTCTAACGAAATTTTAGAAAATATATTCCAATTTTTTGCTAAAAAATAATCATAAAAAATATCTGTAATTACCCCCGCATAATGCCCAAAATCAGGCACAAGCCGTTTTTTACTTTGCCGAAATATAGGATGCGTATCTGTAAAAGTATCCATTTTTCTATGTAAAAGAATACCTTTTTGTATGTTTTTTGGGTAAGATTCGTATTGCTTTCCTCGTATGGTATCGGCAATGAAGTTGCCTATTTTCAGGTAGTTATCATCTTCTCCTGAAAGATAAATATGTGCTAAAAAATTCATTTTAAAAATATAAAAAGCAAAAATACATATTTTCTATTGAGAATAAAAAAATAAAAAGTAAATTTTAACAAATATATCTTTGTAATTAACGTTTTTTTTTCTAAATTTGCCAATGAATTTAAAAATATAGTTTTATGAATTTCTTAAAAAATGTTTTAGCAACCATAATAGGTTTTTTTATTTCTATCGGTATTTTGTTTTTCTTTTTTCTTATTTTGGGCATAATGTTTGGAGTTGATAATGAGAAAGTTAAAGTAAAAGAAAATAGTATTTTAGAATTAGATTTTACAACTCCGATTGCTGATTTTGCTCAAAAAACAATTATTGAAGATTTGGACTATGTAGAGGAAGAAAAAAATAACATAGATGCCATTCTTGATGCGATAAAATATGCAAAAACAGACGAAAAAATCAAAGGAATATCGATAAAAAGTCTTGAAGGAATACAGAGTTTCTCCCAAGCACAAGCTATTCGTAAAGCTGTGGAAGACTTTAAAAATTCAGGAAAATTTGTCTATTCTTTCCAAGAAAATTACGGGCAAACGGAATATTTTTTGCATAGTGTATCCGATTCCATTTTCTTAGGAACACTTGGAAATGTGGAAGTTACGGGGCTTAACACAACTATAAACTATTATAAAGATTTTGAGGATAAAACAGGAATAAAATTTGAAGTTATCCGACACGGAAAGTATAAAAGTGCCGTAGAACCTTTCCTTACCAATACAATGAGCGAAGAAAATAGAGAGCAATACACTACGCTTTTACGTTCTTATTGGGATTCTTTTGCTACCGAAATTCGTCAAAGTCGTAATATTTCTGAAAAAGATTTTGAGCAACTAACCGACAGCCTTTGGGGGCGTACTCCTGAGCTGGCTTTGCAACATAATTTGGTAGATAAAATTTGTTTCCAAGATGAATTTGAAAATGCTCTTTTATTAGCTACTAAAACCAATAAAATCAAGGATTTACATTATATTTCTGTGGAAGATTATTTGTCTTTCGTTCCTAAGGAGAAGAAAGATAAAAACATAAAATCCAATATAACGATTATTTATGCAGTTGGAGTTATTTTAGACGGCGAATCTACTCCACAAACCGTTGGAAATGAGACTACTATAAAAGCAATCCGAGAAGCTCGCGACGATGAAAACACCAAAGCAATTGTTTTATATGTAAATTCACCAGGAGGAAGCGGATTAGCTTCTGAGCTGATACACAGAGAGATAGAGTTAGCCAAAAAGCAAAAACCAGTTTATGTTTCTATGGGAGATTATGCAGCCTCAGGCGGATATTATATTTCTTGTAATGCCAATCGTATTTTTGCTGAAAATACAACTATCACAGGTTCTATCGGGGTTTTTTCAAGGCTTCTAAATTTAAAAGGACTTGCTGATAAAGTAGGGATAAATAACGAGCAAGTTGCTACTCACGCTAATTCGTTCTTTTATAGCCCATTAGAAGAAATGCCTGAAAATACCAGAAAATTACTTACGGAAGGAATAGAAGATTTTTATAAAAAATTTGTTCAGCGAGTAGCCGATGGGCGAAATATGTCTTGGGAGCAAGTTGATGAAATAGCACAAGGTAGAGTTTGGACAGGGAAAGATGCCGTAAAAAATGGCTTGGTAGATGAAATTGGTTCTCTTCAAGATGTTATTGCGTATGCTGTTAAAGAACAAAAATTAGATAATTATAAAATAGTTCGTTATCCTGATGTAGAATTGGATTTTAAACAAATATTTAGAAATAAATTTGGAATTTTCCTTAAAGAAGAGGTACAATCTATCATAAAAGAAGAAATAGGAATAGAAAATTATGAAATGTACAAAAAAATTAACACTCAAAGTAAAAATTATAAAGGTATTCAAGCTCAAATTCCTTATTTATTAGAGCTAAAATAAGTTTTTAAAAACAAAAAGCACAAGAAAATAAAAAATCTTGTGCTTTTTTTATTATTTTTTGATTAATTCCATTTTTTCAGCAAAATAATCACAAAAATCATTAATGGTGTCTCTCATTTTTTCATCGTGGGTGGCTTTATAGAAAGTTTCAGCCATTGTTAAGAAGGTTTGATGAAAAAAAAGTTTCATTTCGTCCATTGGCATATCTTTTGTCCAAAGGTCTATTCTTAACGTTTCTTTGGTTTTATTATCCCAAACGGAAAGCATCATCGCTTTGGCTTCTTGGTTGATAATTCCGCCGTCTTCTGCTTCCCAAAGAATGCGCTCAGGAATACGATTTTCGTCTAATTCTACTCGTAATAAAATATCTGAGGTATGGTTCATTTTAACTATTTTTTTGGTTTATAATTAGCTTCTTTAAAAATTTCTTCGGTTTTTAACGCTCCCATTTTTTGTAAATCAGGATATTTTTTCATAAATTGTTTAACAATTTGTAGTCCTATAAAACGTCCTATTCCGCCTGGCGATTCGTTATCAATTTCCATATAAAATTTAGAAAACGGAGCCATTTCTATAAAACGATTAAGAACTTTTTTATCTGTGCTATAAAGCAATTGATTTTCAATGAAATATCTCCATATTTCGGCTTCATTTTCTACTGCCCATTGGTATTTTACGGAAGAATATTTTAGCAAATCTTCTTCAGAGGCTTCTGGGAAAAATTCTTTTGCCATATATAGTAATTTTCCTTCATAAATCATTGATTCTAAAAAAGTTGTATTTCTTGTTTTGGGAATAATGACTTCTGAAATGGTAAGGGCGACATCTATCGGAATATATTTTTTTTCCAACTCTTCCCGAATATAATCTTGTATTCCACTATAAAAATGATGTTCTTTTCCTAAATAATTATCCAAACCAATGAACAAGAGGCTGTCGGCATAGATAACTCTGCTATCCATATAATCCACATCGGTGGTAAGAGTGATTACTTTTGGAGGCTTAAATGCTGGAAAATAATATTTTATTTGCTGTTCTTCCTTAGAAAAATCTGGGAAAGTTTTGCTAACTTCTTCAAATAATTCTTGTTGTAACGTATCTCTTTGTTTTTCTATCCAAATAGAATCTGGCGTATTTTCAGGGAAAAGAAAAGGAAATTTTTGTTTTAAATTAACTATTTCATTTTCAGGTGTTTGAAAGAATATTTTATCAAATCGTTCTATATTTATTTCCATAGGAATTTTTGCTATTTCTTTCTCTTTGGAATCGCCACACGAAAGAAAAAATATCGCACAAAAGAGAAAAAATGTTCTAAAAATAATTTTCATCTTTAAAAAAATTAGTCGGCAAAAATACAATTTTTTGTACAATAATAATGAAAATCCTTTTATTTTTTGTAATATTGCATAATAATAATTTATGTTATGAAAAAAAGATGCTTAATTTTTCTAATTTTTACCTTTTTTAACCTAAATGCACAATCTTCATTTTATGAAAAATTGGCAGATTCGGCACTGACACTCACCAAACAAAAGGTAATTTATGATCCTGCTTATTTTAAAATAGATTATCCTAATGGCGATGTTCCTGAAAACAAAGGAGTTTGTACCGATGTGGTTATTCGAGCGTATCGGAAATTAGGAATTGATTTACAAAAAGAAGTACATTTGGATATGAAAAATAATTTTTCCAAATATCCAAAAAATTGGGGAATGAAGAGAACGGATACCAATATAGACCATCGACGTGTGCCAAATTTGATGAAGTTTTTTGAAAGGCAAAACGCAAGTCTGCCTATTACCCAAAACGCCCAAGATTATAAGGCTGGCGATGTAGTTTGTTGGCTTCTTAATGATAAATTACCGCATATTGGGATAGTTTCTAACCGAAAAACTTCTGACGGGAAAAGACTAAAAATTATCCATAATATAGGGGCAGGACAGGTTTTAGAAGATTGTCTTTTTCAGTATAAAATAATAGGACATTATCGGTTTAAAAAATAATTTGTATTTTATATAAATTATTTATTTTCAATATTTTATAGTGTAAAATAAAATAAAAAATAGAAACTTTTTTATAAAAAAATACTTTTTTGTTTTGTTTTAAAATAAATTCGTATATTTGCACTTTCAAAATCCTCTTAGTCGTGAGAGGATTTTTCGCATTTAATAATTAAATAGATAAATAATATTATGAAGGTATCATATTATACAGAAGAAGGATTACGAAATTTGAAGGCAGAGCTTGACCAACTTCGTGATGTAGAACGCCCAAAAGCATCGCAAGCAATAGCAGAAGCAAGAGATAAAGGTGATTTGTCTGAAAATGCAGAATACGATGCTGCCAAAGAAGCACAAGGATTATTAGAGTTAAAAATTGCTAAAATGGAAGCACTTCTTGCTAATGCAAGAGTAATTGATGAGTCGCAATTGGATACATCCAAAGTGCTTGTACTTTCTACCGTTAAGATAAAAAACAAGGCAAATAATGCAATGATGACTTATACGTTGGTTGCAGAAAGCGAAGCCGACCTTAAATCTGGAAAAATATCGGTTAATTCTCCTATTGGGAAAGGCTTGTTAGGCAAATCTGTTGGCGAAATAGCAGAAATAAAAGTGCCTAATGGAGTTTTACAAATGGAAATTATTGAAATTTCACGATAGTTAAATTTTCATAAATTTAGTAATTTTAAAATAAAAAATGACACTTTTCTCAAAAATAATAAATGGAGAAATTCCGTGTTATAAAATAGCGGAAGACGAACATTGTTTTGCCTTTTTGGATATAAACCCAAATGCCAAAGGGCATACTCTCTGTGTGCCTAAAACCGAAGTGGATAAGTTTTTTGACCTCGATGAAGAAAAATATTTACACTTAATGTCTTTTGCAAGAAAAGTAGCAAAAGCCATAGAAAAAGCAATTCCTTGCAATAGGGTAGGAGTGGCGGTGGTAGGCTTAGAAATACCTCACGCTCATATTCATCTTGTTCCGATTAATGAAATGGAAGAGATGACTTTCCAAAAAAAAGTAAAACTATCCGAAGGTGAATTTAAAGAAATTGCAGATAAGATAAAGAAGTTTTTATAGTTTTTAGATAAGTTTTTTATTTCTAATTCAGAGCTATCTCTTTTTTTAGAGATGGCTTTTTTTATTTTATGAAAATAAAATCAATTTACCTATTGATTACTATTATTTTTTTTCTTATTTTTGCTAATTCAATTAGATTGCTTTTATACAAGTAATAAAAAATGTATTTGTTTGTAAATCAATAAGATACAAATGAAAGCAAATCTTAAAAATATCTTTGTTTTTATTATTAATAAGAATTATCATTATTTTTTTGTTTTAATTTTTATTATGATTTTAACAAAATAAAAATGTATTATTTAACAAAATTATGGGTTTAGTTAGCGCAAAAGAAATAGCAAAGGCTATCAAGTTGGATAAATTAGGAGTTTTAGGAACTTCTATTGGGTGGAGTTTGATGCATTTGTTAAGAATATCAAAATTAAATAAAATTTACGACCGCAATAAACATTTAGAAAATTTAGATTTTTTAAATGCTCTTTTAGATGAATTTAAGGTAAATTTTGAAATTCCCGAAGAAGATTTACGAAAAATACCCAAAGAAGGAGCGTTTATTACTATTTCCAACCATCCGTTAGGAGGGCTTGATGGCATTTTATTATTAAAATTATTATTAGAGCAAAGACCTGATTTTAAGATAATTGCAAATTTTTTACTTACCAGAATAAAGCCTTTGGCTCCTTATATAATGGAAGTTAATCCGTTTGAAGAACATAAAAATGTGAAATCCAGTGTTTTAGGTTTTAAACAAGCTATCACACATTTGAAAGAAGGAAAGCCATTGGGGATATTCCCAGCGGGGGAAGTTTCCACACAACCTAACGGAAAAATATATGTAGATAAAACTTGGGAAAAATCGGCAATAAAACTTATCAAAAAAGCAAATGTACCTATAATTCCTATTTATTTTCACGCTAAAAATAGTCCGCTTTTTTATCAATTGGCGAAGCAAAGCGATGTTTTACGTACCGCAAAGCTCCCTTCTGAGCTACTTACTCAGAAAAATAGAGTAATAAGAGTACGAATAGGACGGCCAATTATGCCAAAAACCCAAGATGAATACGAAGATTTGTATGATTTTTCTAATTTTCTTCGTAGAAAAACGTATTTATTGTCCAATTCGTACGAACAAAACAAGAAATTTAAGTCTTTTTCTTCTATTCTTCAAAAGGCAACTAATTTAAAAGCAACTAAAGAACCAGAAGAGATAGTTCCTCCAATAGATGCTGAAGTACTAGCACAAGAAGTAGAAAAATTAAGAACCAAAAAAGCTACTCGCTTGCTTCAAAATAAAGAATATGAAGTATTTTTGGCAAAAGCCGAAGATATTCCTAATATTTTACAAGAAATAGGAAGATTGCGCGAAATTACTTTCCGACAAGTGGGCGAAGGAACCAATCAGGCTATTGATTTGGACGAATATGATACTTACTATCGCCATCTTTTCCTATGGGAAAATACTACAAAAAAAATAGTTGGAGCTTATAGAATGGGCTTAGGCTCAGACTTTTACGATTTGTATGGAGTAGCAGGATTTTATACCTACAGCCTTTTCCGTTTTGAACCAGAATTGAATAAAATGCTAAGCCAAACCATAGAAATGGGACGAGCATTTGTAATTGGTGAATATCAGCAAAAACCAATGCCTTTATTTTTACTTTGGAAAGGAATTGCTCTAACCACTTTGCATTTTCCTGAACACAAATATTTATTAGGAGGTGTGAGTATAAGTAACCAATTTACAGAATTTTCAAAGGCGTTAATGATTGAGTTTATGAAGTCTAACTATTACGATCCTTACATCGCTCAATATGTGAAGCCTAAGAAAGAATTTAAAGTAAAACTAAAAGACGCGGATAAAGATTTTATTTTTGATGAAACCCAATCTGATTTGAATAAATTTGATAAAATTATAGATGAATTAGAACCTGGTAATTTGCGGCTTCCTGTTTTGTTAAAAAAATACATAAAACAAAATGCAAAAGTAATCGCTTTTAACGTGGATCCGTTGTTTAATAACGCTATTGATGGGCTGATGTATATTTGTATAGATGACCTGCCAGAAAGTACGATAAAACCTGCAATGGAAGATTTTCAATCGCAAATAGAAGCACAAACTTACAAAGATTAGAAAAGAATTTATACAAAATAAAAAAACTTTGCTAAAATATGTCTTAGCAAAGTTTTTTTGTTGATTTTTATTTAACAATTATTTGAATTTATTTATAATATTTTTATATTGGTTATAATCTGCTCCTGAAATAACTTTAACAGCACTTGCACCACTAAAATCGGATTTTGTATAATATTTCATAAGAAGCAAATAAAAGACTTTCCCGTCTTTATCTTCGTGAATATAAAGTTGTAGAGGTTGGTTATCTGCCGCGGGAAGATTTACTAATGTTTCAAAATCATTGTTATTCAGTAAGTTGCGTAAATCTTCTTCGGTAGTAGAAGCAGAAGAGAATTTTTTAATAGCAAATTCTGTTATTTTGGTATTGGTTTGTTTATTCCAAAAGTCAGAATCTAAAAGAAAAGCCTTTACACCAGCATAAATCATTCCTATTACAGCGATAATTCGTAATATCCATAATTCTCCAAAAGGAATAATTTCAGGATAAATGAGTATCACAAGAAAAATAAGAAGTAAAACAATGTTGAATGTTTTTTTTGTTTTATCGCTTCTAAGCTCAAAAGTTTCAGAGCGAGAGCGATAATAATCTACTAAACTGTTAGGGTAATTTTGTTGCATTTTTTTATAATTTGAGATTAATATTTTTTGCAAAAGTACGAATTCCCCCCCCTCAATTAGTTAATTTATATTTAAATTTAATTAATGAAAAGTTAAATTTTGTTTTATGGAATAAATATTATAAAAAGTTATTCCTCTTTGTGTAGCCATTTTTTTTCCAAAGCTCTATAATCTATTGGAAAAGCAGAAGATTGAGGTTCTAATTGCCCGTTGGAAAAAGCCCGTTGCAAAATATCTTCAATCCAAAAATCTTCCTCTACTTGCATCGGTTCATAAATACTTTTTAGAGAAAGGTCGTACAGCCAAGCAGTGTTGTTGTACCAAAAAGCTCGCCAGCCACTTCGGAGGTCTTTTACTAAGTTGAAAGCAGAATCGCCGGTTTGCCTGTAAATTAATTTTATCAAAATTTTGCCTTGTGAGCGAGATAATTTTTTTAGCTCTTGTGAAAATTTACTTTCAGTTTCTTCTTGTATTTTTTTGGTAAATTTTTTCTTTTGTCGGTTATTGGGTAGCGTATCCAAAACTTTTTTGATGCGTTGTAGCTCATCGGCAGCTAATTTAGCATACGGATATACTTTTTTTACCCGATATTTTAAGATTAAGTATTTTTTTCGGTCTTCTTCCGTTTTGAAAATAGGTTCTTTCCCAAATACGAAAACTTCTTCCAGCGTAATGTCCGTATTATTTACGCCAAGCGAATCTAATTCTTGTGCAAATGTTAAAAAAGAAGTTGTAAAAAACAAAAAAAGGAATAATTTGTTCATTCTCTATTATTTTTTGCAAAGATACAGAAATTTATACTAAAATAAAATAAAAATAATTATATTTTTACACAATCATTTGATTAATAATGAGTTATATTTTTTTAATTTCTAATTAAATTATGAGAAGAAAATAAGGTTAAAAAAATATAAAAAAGTTTTCGTAATACATTTTTATTTTATAAATTTGTGGTCTGAAAAATAAAAAAAGTATCAACAAAAATATAAAATATATGGGTATCATTTTAGATGTACACGCAAGACAAATTTTGGATTCCAGAGGAAATCCAACTATTGAAGTAGATGTAGTAACAGATAGCGGAGCGAAAGGTCGTGCTGCGGTTCCTTCTGGTGCATCCACAGGAGAATATGAAGCAGTAGAACTTCGTGACGGAGGTAAAGATTTTATGGGCAAAGGAGTATTAAAAGCCGTTGAAAACGTAAATGATATTATTGCGGAAGAAATTATCGGGCTTAGTGTTTTTGACCAAAATCTTATTGATAAAGTAATGATAGAGCTTGACGGAACTCCAAACAAGTCTAAACTTGGTGCAAATGCCATTTTAGGAGTTTCTTTGGCAGTAGCAAAAGCCGCAGCCGATGAGCTTGGTATTCCTTTGTATCGTTATGTAGGTGGGGTAAGTGCTAACAATTTGCCTGTTCCTATGATGAATATTATCAATGGAGGTTCGCACTCTGATGCTCCTATTGCTTTCCAAGAATTTATGATTATGCCTGTAAAAGCAGAGTCTTTCTCTCAGGCAATACAAATGGGAGCTGAAATTTTCCATAATCTTAAAAAAGTATTGCACGACAGAAATTTAAGCACTGCCGTTGGTGATGAAGGAGGTTTTGCTCCTACTTTTGAAGGTACAGAAGATGCTATTGAAACTATTAAAAAAGCGGTAGAAAAAGCAGGTTACAAATTTGGAGAAGAAGTAAAAATTGCCTTAGACTGCGCTTCTTCTGAGTTCTATGAAAATGGAGTGTATGATTATACCAAATTTGAAGGCGATAAAGGTAAAAAACGTACTTCTGACGAGCAAGTAGCTTATTTAACAGAATTAGTTAATAAATATCCTATTATTTCTATTGAAGATGGAATGGACGAAAACGATTGGGAAGGTTGGAAAAAACTTACCGAAGCCATCGGCGATAGAGTACAACTTGTAGGAGATGACCTTTTCGTAACCAATGTAGAGCGTTTAGAGCGCGGAATTGCTCAAAAAACAGCAAATTCTATCCTTATTAAAGTAAATCAAATAGGTACGCTTACAGAAACAATTGCAGCAGTAGATATGGCACATCGTGCTGGTTATACTTCTATTATGTCGCATCGTTCTGGTGAAACCGAAGATAATACTATTGCTGACCTTGCTGTGGCTCTTAACACAAGACAAATAAAAACAGGTTCGGCTTCTCGTTCTGATCGTATGGCTAAATATAACCAATTGTTAAGAATTGAAGAAGAATTGGGCGAAATTGCTTATTATCCGCAAGAAAAAGCCTTTAAAGTAAAAGCATAAGTTTTTGTTTTATTTATATAAATAAGGGAACTCTTTCGGGAGTTCCTTATTTTTTTACATAAAAAGGTTAAAATTTTCACTGAACATCATTTTTTCCCAAATAAAAAATGTATTTTTGCAAAAAAATAATAATTAAAAATAATGAACCAAGACCTTTTAGAAAAAGCAAATTCTCTGTCTAAAAATACATTATTAGAAGTTTTTCAAATTTCATTTATTGAAGTAGGTGAAAATTATTTAATAGCGAAAATGCCTGTAAGCCAAGCAGTTTGCCAGCCCGATGGTATTTTGCACGGAGGGGCTTCGGCAGCCTTAGCAGAAACAGCAGGTAGTATGGCTTCTTTACTTTTCGCACCAGAGGGAATGATGGTCAGAGGTATTGATATTTATATGAATCATACTGGGACAGTAGCGTTGGGTGGTTGTGTATTTGTAAAAGCAGAATGTTTGCATAAAGGGCGAACGCTCCAACATTGGGATATTAAAATAACAGATGAAAATAACAAACTTATTTCTTACGGCAAACACACTACGATAACCATTCCTAAAAAGTAAAAAATGATTTCGTATAAAGTTTTTTTAGAAAAAATACAATTACTTGAAAGTCAAGAACTTCCTTTTGTAGTTTTTAAATATCCGCATTCTGATGATGTTTTTTTGATACATCAAAATGAAGACACATTATATACAACTACTGATTTTACAGAAAAAGGCTTTGTAATTAGTTCATTTTCAGGAGATAAAACATTTTTAATAAAAGAAGAAAATGTTATTATTTCCAAAATGGAAAAAGAAAATAGTATAATTTCTGAAAATATACTTTCTTATCAAAAAACAGATAAAGAGTCTCATATTCAATTAGTTAGAAAAGCTATTTCTGCTATTAATAATAAAAAATTAGAAAAAGTAGTGCTTTCTCAAAGACTAATTATTCCTACGAACAAAAAATCTTTATCGCTTTATTTTCAACGACTTATCTGTTTTTATCCTTCGGCTTTTTGTTATGTTTTTTCTCATCCTAAGGTAGGAAAATGGTTGGCAGCAACTCCTGAAACATTAGTTAAAATTAACAAAAAAAAATTAGAAACTATGTCGCTTGCGGGTACTCAATTAGTTAAAGAAAATGAAGAACCAATTTGGACACCCAAAGAAGAAGAAGAACAAAAAATAGTTACAAATGTGATTGTCAGTACTTTACAGGAAATTACAGAGAATTTGACCATAGAAGAACGATATAATTTTCGGGCAGGAAATTTATGGCATCTTTGTAATAGAATTTCTGCAAAAATACCTAATAATGTATCTGTAAATCAAATAATTAAGACTTTACATCCAACGCCTGCGGTTTGTGGTTTTCCAACAGAAAAAGCCTATTCATTTATATTAAAAAATGAATGCTATCCTCGTGAATTTTATACAGGTTTTTGCGGATTGCTTAATTTTCAAAATGAAAATAAATGGGATATTTTTGTTAATTTAAGATGTATGCAACTAACAGATAATGAGTTGTTTATATATGTAGGCGGGGGAATTAATAAAGATTCTAACCCTGAAAGTGAATGGCAAGAACTACAAAATAAAGCCCAAACCATACTAAAAATTTTAGTTTAATAATTTCATTTTATGCAAAAAATTAGATATTTTATACTTAGTTTTTTTTGTTTTTTATCCGTGTTATACTCTCAAAATCAGCCTTCTAAGCAAATAGAAATAATTTATGGAGGAACGCTAACAATTGATAATGTGAAGTACCCTGGTGCTACTATTTTTAATTCTGATGATGAAAAAAAGGTACAATTTCGTCATCAAGGATTGGATATTTGGTGCGATATAGCCGTTCTTTATCAGCAGACAAACCAAGTAAAAGCATTTGGAGAAGTTTTTGTTCAGCAAGGCGATTCTTTAAAGATGGAAAGTGGCTATATTGAATACAACGGAAATACGAAAATAGCCTATGCAAAAGAAAATGTTAAACTTCGAAATGACAAAATGACCCTTGATACTCAGGAACTTTACTTTGATAGAAATCTTCAAGAGGCATATTATACCAATTATGGGACGATAACCGATGATGAAAATATTCTTAATAGTAAAGAAGGTCGTTATTTTGTTATCCCTCGTAAAAATAAATTTACCACAGAAGTGAAAATAACCAATCCTGATTTTGTTGTAAATTCCTCAATGTTAGATTATTACCATACCTCCGGACACGTTTATATGTTTGGACCAACTACAATAAAAGGGAAAGATTATACCACATATTGTGAAAAAGGTTTTTATGATACCAAGATAGAACAAGGCTATTTTATGGAAAATTCCCGAATAGATTATGATAACAAAATATTAACAGGAGATAGTTTGTATTTTGATAAATTTAAGAGTTTTGCATCTGCTACAAATCATATAAAAATATTGGATACCATAAATAAAGTAGTTGTAAAAGGAAATTATGGAGAAGTTCATAAGGAAAAAGACTCTATGTATATAACCAAAAAAGCATTGGTAATCAGTGAAGTAGAAAATGATTCTGTTTATATTCACGGAAAAAAAATAATGGTTACAGGCAAAACAGGAGAACGTATTATACGAGCTTATCCAAATGCTAAAATTTTTAAGAAAGATATGCAGAGCAAGTGTGATTCTATTCATTCCAGCCAAATAACAGGAATAACACAATTGATAGGCAACCCTGTTATGTGGAGCGGACAAAACCAAATGACAGGCGAAAATATTCATATTTTAGCGAATGCAAAAACAGAACAAATGGACTCTCTTAAAGTTTTTAACAATGCTTTTATTGTAGAAAAAGATACCTTAGGGAATGGATACAACCAAGTGAAAGGTAAAATTTTAAAGGGTAAATTTGTTAATAATAAGCTAAATAATGTTAATTTATATCAGAATACAGAAGTTATTTATTATGTATATAATGACCAAAATGAGTTGGTCGGGATTAATAAATCTAAATGTAGTAGAATAGGAATTTATTTTGACCAAAATCAACAAATAGAAGAGATTGTATTTTATACAGATATTGATGGAAGTATTTATCCTGATGATAAATTGGATAAAAAAGAACGATTTTTTCCTAATTTCTTATGGCGAGGAGAGGAAAAAATTTTAACAAAAGAAGAAATTTTTTCTGACGAAGAAAAAAATATTCCTCTAACTCCAATACAAGGAATGAAAAAAGAAGAAGAAATTGATAAAATAGAACAAGAGTTAATTTTACAAGAAAAAACAGAATGAAATTTTGGTTTTTATTAAGAAAATATAGTCAATTTTTGTGGTATTCTACCAACCAGCACAGCGTACATTCTCC
>JAUMUT010000024.1:23431-30667 GCA_030530525.1 Capnocytophaga sp.
AATGTTTTTATAGTAAAAAAAAATATTTTTATGATAAAAATATAAAAATTTCTAAGGATAAAAATATATTTTTGACTAAAATAATAGAATATTTTTCGTTTAAAAATTATGTATTCTACGGAATAGATAGTAATATAATTGCATTTTTGGATACAAAATTGCAAAAAGCAAAAGCACAAGAAAAAGCAGATTTAATAATTCTTGAACAATTAAATTCCTTACCAAAAATAGATGAAATTTATCATCAAATGCATAATGATAGTTTGTTGCTTATTATAGAACCTTACAGAAAAAATTATAGTTTTTTTAACAAAATAAAACAAAATTTATCTTTTACAGTAATCATTGATACTTTTGATTTTGCATTATTCTTTATTAGAAAAGAACAATTAAGAGAATTTTTTATAATTCGGAGATAATTAAAAAAAGTTATAAAAAAATATGCTAAATTCTATTTTTTTTGTAATTTTAGCCAATCAAATTAAAATACAATAATGGAAGATAAAAAAATATTAAATAGCAAAGAAATGGAGGTAATTGTAAACCGATTATGTTGCCAACTCATTGAAAATCATTTAGATTTTAGCCAGACAGCACTTATCGGGATACAGCCTCGCGGAATTTTTTTAGCAAAAAGATTAGTAGAAATTCTTACAAAAAAATACGGAATAATGGATATTAATTTGGGAACTTTGGACATCACTTTCTTCCGAGACGATTTCCGAAGAAGTGAAAAACCATTGGTAGCCAACTCCACAAATATTGATTTTATTGTAGAAAATAAACAAGTAGTTTTCATAGATGATGTGCTATATACAGGGCGTAGCATTCGTTCTGCACTTACCGCAATTCAGTCTTTTGGTCGCCCAAGTAAGATAGAACTTTTGGTGTTTATTGACAGACGTTTTAGCAGGCATTTGCCTATTCAACCCGATTATACAGGCTGGAAAGTAGATGCAATCAACGAAGAAAGAGTAGTGGTACATTGGACAGAAAATGATAAAGAAGATGCGGTTTATTTAATTCATAAAAAATAATAACTATCTAATTATGAGTCAATTAAGTGTTAATCATTTATTAGGAATAAAATATCTTACCGAGCAAGATATTGAACTGATTTTCAGTACTGCCGACCAGTTTAAGGAAGTAATTAATCGCCCGATAAAAAAAGTACCCTCGCTTAGAGATATTACTATTGCCAATTTATTTTTTGAGAATAGTACTCGTACGCGGCTGTCTTTTGAGTTAGCAGAAAAACGATTATCCGCTGATGTTATTAATTTCTCCGCTTCCCAATCTTCTGTTAAAAAAGGAGAAACGTTAATCGATACCGTTAATAATATTTTAGCAATGAAAGTAGATATGGTAGTGATGAGGCATCCCAATCCTGGTGCGGGTATTTTCCTATCTCAACATATAAATGCAGCAATTGTCAATGCGGGCGATGGTGCGCACGAACACCCAACACAAGCATTATTAGATTCTTATTCTATACGAGAAAAATATGGGCAAGTATCTGGGAAAAAGGTAGTTATCGTTGGAGATATTCTGCATTCTCGTGTGGCTCTTTCCAATATTTTCGCTTTGCAAAAACAAGGAGCGGAAGTAATGGTTTGCGGTCCTAAAACTTTGATTCCTAAATATATAGATAGTTTAAATGTAAAAGTAGAAAACAATCTTAAAAAAGCATTAGCTTGGTGTGATATTGCCAATATGCTACGAATACAAAATGAGCGTTTGGATATTAGTTATTTCCCTTCTACCAGAGAATATGTACAGCAATATGGTGTTAATCAGCAGATACTTAACGAGTTAGATAAAGAAATAACCATTATGCACCCAGGGCCAATTAATAGAGGAGTAGAGATAACCAGCGAAGTAGCAGACGGGAAAAACTCTATAATTCTTGACCAAGTAGAAAACGGAGTAGCTATTCGTATGGCAGTAATTTATTTATTAGCTTCAAAAATTAAACAATAATGAAACAAAAAATAGAAAATGATATCTTAATTTTAGAGCTTTCTAACGAAGAAATCTCTTTTGAAAATGTTAATAACATCTTAAAAGATAATACTTTTTTAGAATATAATATTATTATAGATGTAACAAATAATGAAATAACAGAAGAGGAAATAGATGTTTTAACTTATTTTTCAGAAATGTTCCGTTCAGAAACAGATTTGTCTTTTATAGCAGTTATTCCTGAATATTCAGAAGAAGATTTTTCAGAAATTCTCAGTATTTGCCCTACTTTGCAAGAGGCATATGATATTATTGAAATGGAAAACATAGAGCGAGATTTGTTAAAAAACGAATAATATGCGAAAAATTATTTTTATAAAAAGCAAAGTAATAATTACAGACGGAAAAACACCTGTTATTTTAGGAGATTTATAGCATAAAAACAAAATATCGTACTTTTTAAATAGAATTATATAAGAAATTCTATCAAAAGTACGATATTTTTTTAATTAATAACCTAATTGTCCGACAAATATTTTATACAAAAGTCTTTAACTCCACAAAAACCAATAGAAATAGAAATAATTTCATAATTTTTATTCACTACCACAGGTATTTTTATCAAAACTTTATCCGAATGTGTATCTACAAAATAGAAAGTTTCTCCTTTATCTGAGTGCAAAATAGTATCACTTTTGCGTAGTTTTCCTTCTTCTATTTGTTGTATAACTTCCTCATAAGTAAGTATAATATAAGGTTTGTTTTGTAGGCTTCCTTTAACAAATTGTAAAATGGTTTCAATAACACCATCGCCACCTTCTTCCTCTGGTATTTTATTGGTTATCTTCAATAAAGGGCGAATTTGGCTAAGCGCACTTACATCGGTGCTTAGTATAGCTTCCGCATAGCTTTGTACTAAAAGACGCTTTTGTTCTAATTCATTTTGTGAAAATAAAAATAAAGGAAATAACAAAAGTAAAATAATACATAATCTTTTCATAAAAAAGAGAATTAAAATTTGGTGCAATTTACAACTTTTCTTGTTAAAAAACAATAGCAATGTAAAACAATTCTATACAAGAAGATAATATTACTTTGGCAGTACTAAAAAAAGTTGTATATTTGCCTAAAAAAATGATGAAAGTACATATCACAAACGAAACCAATAGGCTAAAAGCCGTTATTTTAGGAACAGCAATAAACAACGGTGCTACGCCAACATTAGAACAAGCCTATGACCCAAAATCGGCAGAGCATATAAAGGCAGGAACTTACCCAAAAGAAGCCGATATGATAGAAGAAATGGAGGCTTTCGCTTCGGTATTAAAGAAATATGAAGTACAAGTATTCCGACCTGAAATTATTCCTAACTGTAATCAAATATTCGCTCGCGATATTGGCTTTGTTCTCGAAGATAAATTCTTCAAAGCAAATATTTTGCCCGACAGAGAAGAAGAATACCAAGCCATTGAATACATCGTTTCGCAAATTCCAAAAGATAAAGTAATTATCCCCCCTGCCGAAGTACATATTGAAGGCGGTGATGTGATGCCTTGGAATGAACATATTTTTATCGGAACGTATAAAGGAGACGATTATAAAGAACAAATAACCGCTCGGACGAATATAAATGGAGTAGAATTTATAAAAAGTATCTTCCCAAATAAGATAATTAAAGAATTTGACTTAGTGAAGTCCAAAACCGAACCTCGTGATAACGCCTTGCACTTAGATTGTTGTTTCCAGCCCGTAGGAAAAGACAAAGGAATAATCTATAAAGGAGGCTTCCGAAACGAAAAAGACTATCAATATTTAGTAGATATTTTTGGTAAAGAAAATCTTTTCCATATTGAAAGAGAAGAAATGTATGAAATGTTTAGCAACGTGTTTTCTATTGCTCCAAATGTAGTGGTAACCGAAAGAAATTTCAAACGACTAAACCAATGGCTACGAGAAAATGGCTTTGTAGTAGAAGAAATTCCTTACCGAGAAATATCTAAACAAGAAGGATTATTACGTTGTTCTACGTTACCACTTTTACGGGAAGAATAACTGAAAGAAAAACAAAATTTTATTAATAAAAGAAGAGTATGAACCAAGAAAAAACACCCAAAACTATAGAAAGTATTATAGAAAACGAGCTAATAAAACAGCTAACAACAAAGCAAGGCTATATATTAAGAGAAGATATTAAAGATAATAAGGCATTAGAACACAATTTTAAACAAAAGTTTGAAGAACTTAACCAAGTAAAACTCTCTGATAAAGAGTTTAAACGCTTATATGAAGAAATAATAACCGCAGATGTTTTCTTAGCCTCTAAAAGACTAAGAGAGAAAAACACTTTTATAAGAGAAGACGGCTCTATCCTTTATTATAATTTGGTAAATACAAAAGAATGGTGTAAAAATGACTTTGAAGTATGCCAACAACCTCGTTTTACTACCCGAAATAGCATACACAGATACGATGTTATTCTACTTATCAACGGTCTTCCATTAGTGCAAATAGAACTTAAAAATTATAGCGTACAAACTAACAAAGCCCTTGAACAAATAATAAAATATAAAAACGATGAAGAAAGCAGTTACTCCAAAACTTTAATGTGCTTCGTGCAAATCTTTATCATAAGTAACAAAAATACAACCCGATATTTTGCAAATAACAATACTAATATACTTAATCAGTATATGAAAGGCGGTTCTTTGCCCATATATCAGTATTCTGATAAAAATAATATGAAAATTGACGGTCTGTATGACTTCACCGAAAAAGTACTTGCTAAGTGTGAAATAGCAAAACTCATTAGTAGATATATGGTATTGCTCGCCAAAGAAGAAAAACTCCTTATTATGCGTCCATACCAAATATATGCCGTAGAAGCAATCGTTAGTAGTATAAAAGAAAACCGAGGTAACGGATATATTTGGCATACCACAGGAAGCGGAAAGACACTCACCTCATTCAAAGCAGCTACCTTACTAAAAGAAGACCCAAATATTGACAAATGTCTCTTTGTCGTAGATAGAAAAGACCTTGATAGACAAACCCGCGATGAGTTTAACAAATTCCAAGAGGGGTGTGTTGAAGAAAATGCCTCTACCCAAGAGTTAATTACCAAAATGACTTCAACAGACTATGCCGATAAAGTAATCGTTACCACTATTCAAAAATTAGGAATAGCACTTGCAGAAGCAAAAGAAGATAATAAATCATCAAAAAGGAAAAATTATAGAAAAGAACTACAAGGTTTAGAGGAAAAACGGATTATCTTTATATTTGATGAGTGCCACCGCTCCCAATTTGGAGAAAATCACGAAGCAATAAAAAATTTCTTCAAAAAAGCGCAACTATTTGGCTTTACAGGTACGCCTATTTTTAGAGAAAATGCCTCACAATATTTCATAAAAGAAGAAAAGAAACACGCTTACACTACCGAAGAACTTTTTAAAAACCTTTTACACTCTTATACTATTACCAATGCGATTGAAGATAAGAACGTATTACAGTTTCATATTGATTATTTTAAACCAGAAGTAAAAAGAGAAACTAAAATGTATTGCGGATTACCTTCCGAAACTATTGAAACACCCGATTACGTGCCTGCTGGTACTACATCGCCTATGGTAAGTAAAGAAATGATAGTAGAGACTATTCTAAAAAAACATAATAATGTTACCAAACAAAGAATGTTTAATGCTTTGTTTGCCACCTCGTCTATCAACGATGCTATTAAGTACTACAACCTTTTTAAAGAGAAACAAGAAGACAGAATAAAGGAAAACCCAGACTATGTACCACTCAACATAGCCTGTGTATTTTCGCCTCCCGCCAAAGGTAATAATACGAGCATACAAAACCAAGACGACACCCCTCAAGAAATTTACGACAACAAAACTAACCCAAGCGAAAAAGAAGAAGCATTAAAGAATATCATTAAAGAATATAACCAAAAATATGGTACAAACCATAACATAAATGAGTTTGATAACTATTACAGAGATATTCAATTGCGTATCAAACAACAACAATACAGCAATAAAGACTATCCGCACCACAACAAAATAGATATTACTATCGTGGTAGATATGTTACTCACTGGCTATGACTCCAAATACCTCAATACTCTTTATATTGATAAAAACGTATATTATCATAGCCTCATACAAGCCTTTTCACGTACCAACAGAACTCTAAATGCCAACAAACCCTATGGCTCAATACTCGATTTTAGAGCGCAAAAAAAACAAGTAGAAGACGCAATAACCCTATATTCAGGTATAGAAAAACCAAAGGCAGCAAGAGAAATATGGTGTGTGGAAAAACCAAAAAAGGTAATTGAAAAATACCAAACTGCGGTAGATAAACTACACGATTTTATGCAAAAACAAAACCTCCAATGTACGCCAGAACAAGTAAGCAACATTAAAGGAGAACAAGCAAGAGCAGAGTTTGTAGAAATTATTAAAGAAATACAAAGTATAAAAACAAGATTAGACCAATATACAGACTTAACAGAGGAACAAACTACCGAAATAGAACAAATTCTATCTCCTGAAACCCTTACAGGCTTCAAAGTGGCTTATATAGATATGATAAAACCATATCCAAAGCCAATAATGTATCCAGAACCCGATGAGCCTATGGACGAAATTGATTTCGAGCTCGTCCTCTTCGCTTCTTGCTTGGTAGATTATGACTATATCGTTAAACTCGTTGCTAAGTATATCGCAAAACCCGAAAAGGAAAAACATACAGAAGAGCAGATTATTGACCTCCTCCGTTCTACCTCCGATATGATAGACGAACGAGAAGAGCTTACCCAATATGTAAGAAGTATTTTTGAAGATGGAAAAATACTCAATGAAGACGAAATAAAACAAGGATTCATTCAGTTTAAAAAAGAAAAAGAATACAACGAAGTACTTACTATTGCTAACCAATACGGATTAGAGTACAACACTCTAAACACATTTTTAGAAGAAACCATTCAAAGGTGTATTTTAGATGCCAAAGAATTAGTAAAATTGTTTGACGACCAAAACTTGGATTGGGAAGAGCAAGCCGACAAAGAAAAACAATTCGTTATAGAAATATATCCGTTTCTTGCCAAACGAACGAATAATAAAGAAATTTCTGGTATGGCAATATATATAAAATAAAACCAACCAAACGTAAAGACGACCATTTATGGTATCTTCTATAATAGATAATAGTTTTTTTATAATAAAGAAAAGAACAAATAAAACAAACAATTTCCCCCTTTGGAGGGGG
>JAUMUT010000056.1 GCA_030530525.1 Capnocytophaga sp.
AGTAGTGTAATCATTTATTTATGTTGTTGCATTGCTTATAAAAGTAGTGCAATCGTTTATTTATATTATACGATAGTTTATTTATAAAATACTATATGAAAAAATATATTTTATAGATATAAAAAAAATGTTTTGAAAAGGGGTGCAATTTATAAAATATTTTTTAAATAAACAAATATTTATTAGGAAAAAAAAATTTTAATTTAATTGGAAATATAAATTATATTTTTGTATTTTTGCAATGGATAAAAAAATAAAAGATGAATTATATATTTTCTCATAAAAAATCTTCTACCTCTCTTAGAACTCGTATCTTTCTAAGTATGATTTTACTTACTATATTGTCTTTTATTCTTATAGGTGGAGTTACTATATATCAATACAAAAAACAAGCAAAACTATACCACGATGAACGATTATTAAGGAAAGAAGAACAAATAAAAGCACAGATTAATTATATTTTTTCTCAAACTACCTACCCAATAGAAAGTAAATATATACCTTTAATATTTAAGAATGAAATTTATCAAATTGCTAACTTAGAAAACATTAATTTTAATCTATATGATATAAATGGAACTTTATTGAAAAGTTCGCAAGCTAATTTATCAAATAGTTTAGATAATAATTGCCTATCCGATAGTTTATTAATTATTCTTTCTTCTTCGGTAGATAAAAGAGTTATTCAATATAAAAATATGGATAATGGAGATTTTCAATCTTCTTATAGTTATATTAATGATTTACAATATAAACCTATTTTGATATTAAATATTCCTAATTTTGAAAATGATTCTTTTAATGAAGGTTTTTTAAGAAATTCTTTATATACACTATCAGGAGTGTATGTTTTATTATTTATAGGAGCAATTGTAGTTTCTTATTTTATTTCTAAATATATTACCAAATCTTTAAAGACTATTAAAGAGAAATTACATTCTACTAAATTTTCTAATGTTAATGAAAAAATTATTTTAGACAATCCAAGTACCGAGATAGAAGAGTTAATAACTGCGTACAATGCTATGATTGATGAGATAGAGCAAAGTAAAAAAGAGTTAGCTAAGAATGAAAGAGAGAAAACGTGGCGAGATATGGCAAAACAAATAGCACACGAAATAAAGAACCCTCTAACTCCTATGAGGCTTACTATACAAAATTTTGAAAGAAAGTTTGACCCTGAGGAAGAGGATATAAAAGAAAAAGTAACGCAGTTTTCAGAATCGTTAATTCAGCATATTGATACATTAAATGATATAGCTTCTGCGTTTTCTTATTTTACTACAATGCCAGAAGAGCAAAAAGAACAGATAGATATTAATGCCGTAGTGAGGCGTACTTTATCTGTATTTGATGCTAATTATATTTCCTTTGAGTCCAATGTAGATAAATTGATAACCCTTGCAGATAAAAATCAAATCAATCGTATGCTTGTGAATTTAATAAAAAATGCAATACAAGCTACTGATTCTATTTTATCGCCTAAAATAGAAGTTTGTACATTATTAAAAAAAGATGAATGGTGTATTCAAATAAAAGATAATGGTATTGGTATAGAACAAGAGTTACAAGAGAAAATTTTTGAGCCTAAATTTACTACCAAATCCACAGGTTCAGGCTTAGGATTGGCTATGGTAAGGCATATAGTGCTATCTCATAAAGGTAGGATAGAGCTTTTATCCAAAGTGGGGGAGGGGACTACTTTTGTGATTCATATTCCATTATAAAATAGAGATAAATAAGTACTTCTAAGCCATAAAAAAGAACAAAATAAAGGAGAAATAATAAAAAAATGGCTTTATATAGTGTGTATGTCAAAAAAAAATCGTAATTTGCGCCACTATTTAGAGTTATCTTTTTAGATAAAACAAATTTAGAGGATTATGACAAAAATAACCGCAGCAATAACAGGTGTCGGGGGCTATGTTCCTGATTTTGTGCTTACTAATGCACTCTTGGAACAAATGGTGGATACCAATGATGAATGGATAACGACCCGTACAGGTATCAAAGAAAGACGATTACTTAAAGAAGAAGGCAAAGGAGCTTCTTTTTTAGGACAAAAAGCAGTTGAAGATTTAATACAAAAAACAGGGCTAAACCCCGCCGAGATAGATTTAGTAATTTTTGCAAGCGTAACCCCAGATATGCCTGTGGCTATTTCAGGAGCTTATTTAGCAACTCAAATAGGAGCTGTAAATGCTTTTTCTATGGACTTGCAAGCGGCGTGTTCTAGCTTTTTGTATGGAATGTCAATAGCTGCAAAATACATAGAATCAGGTAGATATAAAAAAGTTTTGTTGGTAGGAGCAGATAAGATGTCTTCTATTATAAATTATAAAGATCGTGCAACTTGTATTATCTTTGGCGATGGGGCAGGAGCGGTTCTTTTTGAACCAAATTATGAAGGGTTAGGG
Organism: Capnocytophaga sp.; assembly: GCA_030530525.1. Lineage (GTDB taxonomy): Bacteria > Bacteroidota > Bacteroidia > Flavobacteriales > Flavobacteriaceae > Capnocytophaga. The sequence continues at coordinate 2,418 of JAUMUT010000056.1, forward strand.
CTTCAAGATGAATATTTGCGTACAGACGGAATAGGTAGAGATTATTTGAAGATAGATGCAGGTGGTTCTATTTTACCAACAACGCACGAAACTTTGGATAAAGGACAAAATGACTTATACCAAGACGGAAAAACGGTATTTAAATATGCAGTTTCTAATATGGCAGATTCTACCCGTAAAATAATGGAACGTAATAACTTACAAGCAAAAGATTTGGATTGGCTCGTGCCGCACCAAGCTAATAAACGCATCATTGACGCAACGGCTCACGTGATGGATTTGCCAGCAGAAAAAGTAATGATTAATATCCAAAGGTACGGAAATACTACTTCTGGAACAATTCCTTTGGCTTTATACGATTACGAAAGTAAGTTGAAGAAAGGTGATAACCTTATATTTGCTACCTTCGGAGGTGGTTTTACGTGGGGAGCTATTTATTTAAAATGGGCATATAATCCTAAATAATATATGTGAAAAGGAAAAATTAACTTGTCTGGTTTTCTTTTGTAGAAAATTTTACGGCAAGTTTTTTGTTTGGAAATAACTTTCCTAATTAAATAATAGTTGTAGAATAAAAAATAATTAGGAAATAGAGATAAATTTATTATCTTTGCACGATTTTTTATAGAAAAAATATTATAAAATATAAAAACTAATTTTAAAGAAATTTGTTTTACTAAAAATAAATTATTGAAATTTAATTTACTATGGATTTAAGAGACATTCAAAATTTAATTAGATTTGTGGCTAAGTCAGGAGCTAGCGAAGTGAAACTGGAAATGGAAGATATAAAAATCACCATTAAAACATCAGGCGAAGAAGCTCGTGCAGAAACCGTGTATGTACAGCAACCACTTGTAGCACAAGGTATTCCACCTATGTCTGTGCCAATGCCTCAGCCTATTGTACCTTCTGAACCACAAGCAACAACAACTACTACAACTACCAAAAATGAAGACGAAAATGACAAGTATATCACAATAAAATCACCTATTATTGGTACTTTCTATCGTCGTCCTTCGCCAAACAAACCCTTATTTGTAGAAGTTGGAGACCATATTGTACAAGGGCAAACTCTTTGTGTGATTGAGGCTATGAAATTATTCAACGAAATAGAATCTGAATATTCAGGAAAAATTGTAAAAGTGTTGGTAGATGATTCTTCTCCTGTGGAGTATGACCAGCCTTTATTCTTAGTAGACCCATCTTAACAGATTGATAACTAATAAGTAAGAAATGTTTAAAAAAATATTAATTGCCAATAGAGGAGAAATTGCTCTTCGAGTAATTCGTACTTGTCGAGAAATGGGAATTAAATCCGTAGCGGTGTATTCCACTGCCGATGCGGATAGTTTGCACGTTCGTTTTGCAGATGAAGCCGTGTGTATTGGCCCCCCGCCAAGTAAAGATTCTTATTTGAAAATGGCGAATATTATTGCAGCTGCTGAAATAACAAATGCAGATGCTATTCACCCTGGTTATGGATTTCTTTCAGAAAATGCTAAATTTTCTAAAATTTGTGCAGAACACGGAATAAAATTTATTGGAGCTTCTGCCGAAATGATTGAAAAAATGGGCGACAAAGCTACTGCCAAGGCTACAATGAAAGCCGCAGGAGTCCCTACTGTTCCTGGTTCTGATGGACTTTTGGAATCTGTCGAACACGCAAAAAAAATAGCAAAAGAAATGGGATATCCTGTAATGCTAAAAGCAACCGCTGGTGGTGGAGGAAAAGGTATGCGTGCCGTTTGGAAAGAAGAAGATTTGGAAAAAGCCTATGAAAGTGCAACTCAAGAAGCTGCTGCTGCTTTCGGGAATGACGGAATGTATATGGAAAAGCTCATAGAAGAACCTAGACATATTGAAATTCAAATAGTTGGAGACCAATATGGTAAAGCGTGCCACCTTTCCGAAAGAGATTGTTCCGTACAGCGTCGTCATCAAAAATTAACAGAAGAAACTCCTTCTCCTTTTATGACAGATGATTTGCGTAAAAGAATGGGAGAAGCGGCTGTTAGAGCGGCTGAGTTTATCAAATACGAAGGTGCTGGTACAGTAGAGTTTTTGGTAGATAAACACCGAAATTTCTATTTTATGGAAATGAATACTCGTATTCAGGTGGAACACCCTATAACAGAGCAAGTTGTGGATTATGATTTGATTCGCGAACAAATATTAGTAGCCGCAGGATTACCTATTTCGGGGAAAAATTATTTCCCAAAATTGCACGCTATTGAATGTCGTATCAATGCTGAAGATCCTTATAATGATTTCCGACCTTCACCAGGTAGAATAACTACTTTCCACGCACCAGGAGGACACGGAGTACGCTTGGATACACACGTTTATGCAGGTTATACCATTCCACCAAACTACGATTCTATGATAGCGAAACTCATTACTACTGCGCAAACACGTGAAGAAGCTATCGCTAAAATGAAACGTGCCTTAGATGAGTTTGTTGTAGAAGGTATAAAAACGACAATTCCTTTCCATCAGAAATTAATGGAAGACCCTAATTATATTGCAGGTAATTATACAACAAAATTTATGGAAGATTTTGTTTTAGAGCCTGTTGAGGAAGAATAAAAAATGTATTCATAATTAAAAATAGCTTATTAATAAGTGTTTTTGAATAAAAAACTTTGGCAAATATCTTTTGTCAAAGTTTTATTTTTTGTTTTTATTTAAAAATATAATGATATTGCTAATAAATAGTTATTTTTATATTATAAAATCACGTGTTTTGCTAAAAATAAATGTGTTTTATAAAATAAATACATTTTATATAACCTAAAAATATCCTTTTTATATATAAAACATTATAAAAAACAAAGAAATAAATAAAAAATGGCAAAAAAATACTATGTCGTATGGGAAGGATTAGAAAAAGGAATTTTCAATTCTTGGGATAAATGCAAAAAAGTAATAAGTGGAGTTAAAAATGCTAAATATAAATCGTTTGATGACTTAGAAATGGCTGAAAAAGCCTTTAAAGGAGTTTATGAAGACTATAAAGGTAAAAAAATAGAAACTAAAAAAGCCTCAGAGAAAGAACATTTGAATGTTGGAGAACCTAATATGAATAGTATTGCAGTAGATGCGGCTTGTAGTGGTAACCCTGGTACGATGTATTATCGTGGAATTGACCTAAATGCTAAAAAAATCCTATTTGAACAAGGTCCTTTTGAGTATTCTACTAATAATATAGGTGAATTTTTAGCATTAGTTCACGCTATTGCGCTTTTAAAACAGAATAATGACCCTCGTCCCATCTATTCGGATAGTAAAATAGCTATTAGTTGGGTAAAACAAAAAAAATATAAAACACAATTAACTAAAAATGAAAATAATAAAAAATCTTTTGAGCTTTTAGAACGCGCTCAAAAATGGCTTCAAGAAAATAATTATACTACTCAAGTGTTAAAATGGCAAACTTCTTTTTGGGGAGAAATTCCCGCAGATTATGGTAATAAAAAATAAATTAAAAACACTTTTTATTACGTATTAAAAAGTATATATAAAAATAAAAAGAAA
>JAUMUT010000025.1 GCA_030530525.1 Capnocytophaga sp.
CAATCTGTGGAATATCAATACTTTCTTCCTGATGAAAATGGAGAATTAGATGAATGGGGTGTTGTATATTTCAAAGAATGTTCTGCACGTATTACAACAACTCCTGTAATGTCTTGCTCTTTTGATGAAGATGGAAATATAGTAGAATCACAAGTATTTGACGAAGAAAATGAAATAATGCTTTATTTACAACATCTTTATGACGAAAATAATCGTGTTAAAGAAATTATATATAGTGATAAAAGTTTTCCCCCACATCCTATTATAGAAACATTTGCTTATGATAAAAAAGGGAATACAATAAATCAACATCGTGAACTAGAAAATAAAGAAATATCACGTGATGTAACAAAAAAATATGATAAAAATAATAATATCATAAAAGAAATTATTTTAGATGTTAATAAAAATAGAAATATTAAAGAAAAGAAAGAAATTATTTATGCTTACAACTCCAATAATTTATGTATAAAAAAAGATATTCTTATTAACGGAAAAAAGTTATCTTATACTATTTATAAATACGATGATAGTAAAAACTTAATTTTACAACAATTTTTTTATAAAGATAAATTAAAAAATGAATATTCTTTTGCCTATTATTCAAACGAAGAAATTAAATCTTCAAAATTTGATGAAATTTATAATTATTCGACTGAATATTTAAAAGGCGCACTAAAAGGTGTAAAGCAAGAAGTTCAAAAAACATATAACTCAGATGGAGAGTTAGAGGAATATTATATAAAAAAAATAGATATTAATGGATATTGGTTAGAGAAAGCAAATATCGACGAAAATAATAATGAAAAAGAAAAATATGTATATACTTATGACAAAAAATATAATCTAATAAAAAAAGAATATTATAAAAATAATATTTTAACTCATTGGGAAACTTATTCATATAATGAAAAAGGATTAAAAACACAAGAAATTAGTTATCTAAAAGATGGAAAAATTGATTTTTATGAAGATAAAACTTATAAATATGATAAAAAGGGAAATCCTATTGAAGAAAAATCAACCAATAAGGAAGGAAATATATTATACTTATATAAAATAAATTATACCTATTATGAATAACGAAAAAAACTTATATACAAGCGATACTATTGTTGCCTTAGCTACTGCCACAGGTGTAGGAGCGATTGCCGTCATTCGTTTATCAGGAAAAGAAGCTATTGAAATTGCTGACAAAATATTCAAAACTACTAACGGAAAACTATTATCCGATGTCCCTTCTCATACCGTGCATTTAGGAACTCTTATGAGCGGAAAACAAGTAGTAGATGAGTGTCTGGCTACTATTTTCAAAGGAAACAAATCGTATACAGGCGAACCCGTAGTAGAGTTTTCTTGCCACGGAAGTACCTATATCATTCAGGAAGTTATCAAATTGTGTTTGGCAAACGGAGCTCGACTTGCCCAAGCAGGTGAATTTACCAAGCGTGCTTTTCTCAATGGAAAATTAGCACTAAACCAAGCCGAAGCAGTTGCCGACCTTATTGCCTCCGATAGTGCTGCTTCTCACCAAGTAGCTTTACAGCAAATGCGAGGAGGTTTTACCTTTGAAATAGAAACATTACGACAGGAACTACTCAACTTTGCATCACTCATAGAATTGGAATTAGATTTCTCAGAAGAAGATGTAGCTTTTGCCGATAGGAAACAATTAGAACAACTTTTACAAAAGATAAAAACAACTTTAACGGGGCTTATACAATCTTTTTCAGCAGGAAACGCTATCAAGAATGGTATTCCCGTAGCCATTGTAGGCAAACCCAATGCTGGGAAATCTACTTTGTTAAATGTCTTACTTAATGAGGAACGTGCCATAGTATCGGATATAGCTGGTACTACACGCGATACGATTGAGGAAACACTTCATATAGGAGGAGTTACTTTTCGTTTTATTGATACAGCTGGTATTCGAGATACAAAAGATACCATAGAAGCTATCGGGGTAGAAAAGGCAAAAGAGAAGATGAAAAAGGCGCAAATTATTCTCTATTTATATAATAGAGAGGAAAATACTACCGATGAAATAAAACAATTTATAAAGGAGAATTACCGAGAAGGAGTACGAATTATTCTTTTGTGTAATAAGGCAGAAAACTATATAAATTCAGGAGTATCTTCTTTTGAAATGGAGCTATTAGAACTCCCCGATAAATTTATTGATCGTATCATAAATATATCAGCACGATATAAGAAAAATCTTTCTGAACTTGAAAAAGCTCTTTCCCAATATGCCAAAAATATTACTACAACTTCGGGCAATACTATCGTTACCAATATACGTCATTATGAAGCCTTACAAAACGCCCTAAATGCTGTTGAAAAAGTGGAAGAAGGAATGGCAAACCACCTCACAGGTGATTTATTGGCGATAGATATACGAGAAACGCTCTACCATTTAGGAAGTATCACAGGAGCAGTGAGCAACGATGAGGTACTTGGCAATATATTTAGTAAGTTTTGTATCGGAAAGTAAAGTGGTAAAACAAGAGAAAAATTTTGAAAAGAAGTTTGTAAATGAGAATATTATTATTGTTTTTGATAGTATTTCTTTCTTATGAAGAAAAAAAATGGAGTTTATAGAATCTAAGGCTATAAAAGGATTAGTTTTAGTAAAAAATCCACTCCAATCTCCTTGTGATACAAAAAAAATAATTATAGAATATATCAAAAATCAAAAAGGTAAAGATTTTATGGAGTTCTATGAATATTCCTCAAATACCAAAGTTTTTATAGAAAATGAAAGAGTTGGTGGATATTTTAGAGAATATATACATCATTATCAAGAGCAAAACGGTATATGTGTGTTTTATGTTGCAAAATATAAGGAAGATACATCAAAACAAGTTGGGGTTGTAAGATATTACGAAAAATATGGTAATTTCTATGAACCTGATACTATTAATGAGGAAAATGTAAGTAAATAATTTTTGTTCCAAAAAACAGATTATACAGCAAAAATGACGAATAAAGTGAATGTAGCTATTAAAGTTTATACAAAACCTATTTAAACTTTTCCTATAGTAAAGTAAAAGTACCAAAAAAATTAGTAATGATGTTTATTTTGATAAAGAATTGTATAAAAATAGGTTTAAGTTTGAACAAGCAAATGATTAGCTTGACGGATATAAAGGTTTGATAATGAGATACGAGTATCTTGATAAAACTTGGATTGGAATGCTTCTATTAGGATTTATCTCCAAGTTTCTCTAAAAAGTTAAACAGGTTCAGTATAAAAAAATCCTAAATAAATGAATTATTTAGGATTTTTTCTTAATTAAAACTCTCCATCCGTTACTCTTTCTTGTGCAAATGCGTGCTAAGAAAAAATTAAACAAAAGAATACAAGAAATAAATCAATTTTTTATATGTTATCTTATTATTTACCCCAACTTGCTAGTTGAAAGTTAAAAAAAATAAAAAAGCAAAGCAAAAGATTTATATATTTGTAATTGCAAAAAAACAACTCCAATGCTTTGCAAAGACAAAATTACAACCATTTTTTGTATTATTGATGATATTTTAATAGAAATTAATCCTCCTAAAGATACTCTCAGAAAAGTATCGGATAGAGAAATTATTATAACAGCATTTATAGCTACAACTAAAATAGAGGCTATGCGGAAAGTATGCCAACTTATTTTTATAGGATTAAAATTCAGTTAGTTACAACGGAAGAACGTATAGCAATTGCATTTCATTTTACCGTAAGGAAGACAGCAAATATAAAAGTCTTAGATAAGATTACAATCTATATTTTTGAATTACAGCTATTTAAAATAATCAATAACTAACAAGTTGGATTATATTAAATAATGCTTACCTTTTTCTTAAATGTTAATTAACATTATTTTTTAAATTTTAGTGTTGTTTTTTTGCTACTTATTTTAGAAATTTGTCGTCAAAATTCTTTTCTTATGAAAATTCTCTATTTTTTCTTATGTTTTCTACTTTCTTTTAAAGGATTTTCTTATAAAAATAGCAAAAATATAGATAGCCTCAGCGTTAGTAGCTCTGTGCCTAACGCTAAAATGCTCTTTGAAGACAAAATAAAAACTATCTATAATGAGCTGGGGGCTTCTACTTATAATTTAAATTATGAGGCGTTTCGTTATGCATATATTGGTTATCAAAATCTTAAATTACAAAATAAAATTAACGAAAAAGAAATTTTTTCTATTATTGATTTTACAAAAAATTGTAATGAAAAACGATTTTACACCATTGATTTGGAGCAGAAACAAATTCTATTTTTCACCTATGTAGCACACGGCAAAAAAAGTGGCGATAAAGAAAGTTCTTCTTTCTCTGATGTGGATAAATCTAACAAAAGTAGTTTAGGTTTTTACATTACGGGAGTTACATATAACGGCAGTAAAGGGTTCAGTCTCAGGCTACACGGCGATGAAAAAGGCTATAATAGCAATATTTGCAAACGAGGCGTAGTTATCCATACCGCCAATTATGTTGATGAAGATTATATCAAAAAAAATGGGAGATTGGGACGTAGTTTAGGCTGTCCCGTTCTCCCTGAAAATATTTACAAAGCTGTTATTGAGGTAATTAAAGACAAAACAATGATTTTTGCCTATTATTCTGATAAAAAATATTTAGCCTCTTCCAAATATTTAAATTTATCCAAAGCTATGCAAGCTATTAGTTTTCAGTAATTAAAAGAAAGATTCTAATTGTTTAAGTTGTTCATTATCAAATAAATAAACATCATTTCCTATTATTAAATTATTCTTTTCATCTACCCAAGTGGTAAGATAAATAATATCTACTATGTACTTGGTTTTCAAACGAATACGATTTTGATTTTTTCCTACATTCATAGCTTCAAAAACTTTTTCATAATTCCAATCTCCCTGTTTTTCAAGTAATTGCAAAGCAAATTCATCAGGATTTTCTACTCTTATACATCCGTGGCTAAAAGCTCTTTCCTCTCTATCAAATAATTTTTTTGACGGAGTATCGTGAAGATAAATACTCATATCGTTTGTTAAGATAAATTTAACTAATCCTAACGAATTTTTTTCTGACGGAGATTCTACAAAATAAAATACTCTTTTTCTTAAATTTTCATTATCTGTCCAATCTACGGAATTTGGGTCTATTTCTTTATCGTTTTCATAGAGTTTATATCCTCTTTTCGCATATTTCATAGGATTATTTTCTTTTACTATCTGCGGAATCATTTCTTTACGAACAATACTCTGCGGAACCGACCACGTGGGGCGAAATTCAACATATTTTAACGTATCTGTAAAAATAGGCGTTGGCGTTTCATTCGTTCCTACAACAACATTTGTTTGAAAGCGCAAAGAATCTTTGTTAAAAAATTTAAGTTTAAATTCAGGAATATTTACAATGATATAGTTTTCTCCCAATTCCCGATAGAGCCATCTTATGCGTTCCATATTGAGAATAAGCAACTTACGTTTTTCTTCATTGGTCATATTAAGTATTCGTAACGTTCTTTTGCTTGGAATACCATCAGGAGCAAGAGCGTTATTCTTCTGAAAATCAATTACTTTCATTATCAAAAGACTATCTACCACATCAGGAGCTATTACAGGTTCAGTATCAAACCCTCTGATTTTTAGATTTTTACGCAATGTAAGAATAGAAATATCTTTATATCCTATTTGAAAATTTTTAACATTTGGAATAGAAAATTTTTCTATACTATCTATTTCTTTATTTTGTAACTCTTTGTATTTCAATGCTAATTGTTGATACAAAAGAATTTGTGGCTGCATTGCATCAATTACTTCTACAAGATTTTCATCATCTGTTAATTTTAACAAAATTTCTACATTATCTTGTTTTAAAAAAGTACGTTTCCAAATGTGTTTTTCGTTTCCAACCTTCGGGATTCTACCATTAATTAAATGATGTGTCAAAAGCAAAAAAGAAGCGGTTATGTTTCTATCCAAACGTTCTATTTCTGTTTTTTCTGGATTTTTATATAACTTTTCTACGGTATTAGTTAATTCATTTTTTTGGTAAGTATTTGAATTTAAACCATATAGCTCAACACTTTCTAAGGCTTGCAAATAAGAATAAAATAATTTTGCAGGGCGATTATCATAAAGCCAACGCGTTTTATAATCATTTTTTTTGTAAAATTGAATTACCTGTTGTGTTATTTTTTTTCGAGAAAAAGAATCATTTATAATTAGCTGAGAAATAGCCACTTGCGTAGTATCTGATAAAGAAATTGCTTTGCTTGTTTCAAAAATTTCTCTCTCTTGTATGTCGGTTATAATTTCTTTCGGAGCTTTTTTCTTACAACTAAAAAGGAATAAAACACAAAAAAATACAATAAATTTATTCATTCACTTGTTTTTAAAACACAAACATACAAAAAAAATTAATATCAAGAACTTTTTTATATTTTTATTTGAAAAAGTTTTTCTAAATTAACTCATTATTTAGAATAATTCTATATCTTTGTCTCTTAAAAATATTAAGATAATGAAATATTATTTATTTTTTATAATATTCTATACTTCAATTTGTTACAGCCAAAATATCATTACAGGAAAAGTTATAGACGAGCATAAAAAACCTTTATTTGGTGTTAATGTTTTCCTTCAAGGAACGATTGACGGCACAAGTACGGACGAAAATGGGCTTTTTTCTTTCCAAACTAAAAATAATGGAAATGCTGTCTTAGTCTGCAAACACATCACGATGAATGATGTAGAAATCCCGATACATATTCCTTTGAAAAACAAGAACTTAACAATAAAAATGCAGGAAAAAGAATCTGAATTAGAAGAAGTGATTCTTACCGCTGGAAGTTTTGGGCTAAGTGATAAAAAACAGGCAACCGTACTCAACACTATGGACGTAGAAACTACCGCAGGCACAGACGGCGATATTACAGGAGCTTTGCTTACATTGCCTGGTACTCAGCAAGTTGGAGAAAGTGGTCTGCTCTTTGTACGTGGCGGAAGTGGTAGCGAAACGAAAATAACTATTGACGGGCTGGATATTCCTAATCCTTATTTCTCTGGCATTCCTGATGTGGCTCAACGCAACCGATTTTCTCCACATTTATTCAAAGGAATTGTCTTTAACACAGGTGGTTACACCGCTCAGTATGGTGGTGCGTTGTCGTCTATTCTTTCGCTTGAAACCAAAGATCTCCCCAACAAACCTTCTATGGTAATTGCGCTTATTCCTTATGGAGGTCAAATTGGTTATGATTATCTTAACAAAAAAGAAACTTTTTCTGTTGGTTTTGATGTTGGGTATTCTAATTTTAAGCCGTATTATCAGCTTATTTCTCAAAATATAGATTGGATAAAAGCCCCTGAAAGTACAATGATTACGGGCAATTTTAGACAAAAATTTAAAAATAATGGAATACTAAAATGGTATGGCTACGGAAATATTTTACAACAATCTGTATATCAAGAAAATGTAGAACATAAAGAGTTAAAATATCCTTATTTATCTAAAAATAATAATGCTATTTCTTTACTTACTTATACACAAACTATTAAAGATAAATGGCAATTGTACGTAGGCTATGGATTCAACTATAACAAAGATGATATACAATCTTATTCTTCTGATAATGAAGCTATTACCTCTCAACATCAATTTCGTTTTTCTATTTCTGGGAAATTAAACTCGTGGCTAAAACTTCATACAGGCACCGAAGCCTTTTTCTTTTTCGCTGATAATAAAAATCGTTTATCTAACGTAAATCACTCTTTATCAAACTATGAAACAGCGGTTTGGGCAACAACCGATTTCCGCTTACATAGAAATATAATTTTACAAACAGGATTACGAACAGAATATGATAAAACCCTGAGCCAAGCCACTATTTTGCCTCGTTTTTCCTTAGCTTATCGTACAGGGAAACATCATCAATTAAATCTTTCCGCAGGAGAATATGCTCAAAAACCTAATTATATTTATCTCTTAAATTCTGATAATTTAAGTTATTTAAAATCAAAACATTATATTGCTAATTTTCAATATTCTAACGAAAAAAGAATTTTTCGGTTAGAAGCGTATTACAAAAATTATAATTCTCTATTAACGGGAAATGATTTAGGATTTTCAGAAAATGTAACTTTTTGGCAACAGCCAATTTTTAATTCAGGATACGGCTACGCCAAAGGAATTGACGTTTTTTGGCGAGATGCTAAAAGTATAAAAGGCTTGGACTATTGGCTTTCCTACACGTTTTTAAATTCTGAAAGGAAATACTTGGCGTTTCCTTATTCCACCTCTCCTACTTTCGTTTCACCACATACGGGACACATAGTTGGCAAATATTTCTTTGAAAAATTAGGACTTTTTGTAGGAGGTTCTTATTCGGTAGCGAGTGGAAGAGCTTATTATAACCCAAATTCTGATTTTTTAACAGACAAAACGCCTATTTATCAAAATGTTAATTTTAACATAGCCTTATTACGAAAATGGGGACGAACCTTTAACACTTTCGTTTTTGCTATCAATAATATAGCGGGAAATAAACAAATTTTTAACTATAAATATTCCTCTGATGGGCAATACCGAGCGGAAGTTACTTTGCCTTATACTCGCTCGTTTATGCTGGGCTGGTTTATTAGTATTGGGCAAGATAGGTCTAATGAAATATTAGAACAATTACCTTAAAAGAAGAGCGTTATTAGGATTTTCTAATAACGCTCTTTTTATATTTTATCATTTATAAAAAAGAAAAACACTAAGCAAATTTACTTAGTGTTTCTTCGCGGAGAAAGAGGGATTCGAACCCCCGGAAGTGTTACCTTCAACGGTTTTCAAGACCGCCGCATTCGACCGCTCTGCCATTTCTCCGAATACTTTAAATTAGTACTTCATTATTTCGGGTGCAAAGTTACAACTTTTTTTTGAACTTGCAAGCAAAAATGCAATATTTTTTTATTTTTTTTCTTTCTGTCTGAAAATTAATATTTTACAAGAAGTATTTTTATTTATTCTTCATCGTCTTCGTCGTCATCATCGTCATAATCCTCCTCATCGTCTTCGTCGTCATCATAATTATCTCTGTCGGCATAGTCATTTTCTTCTTCCTCCTCTTCTTGCTCTTGCACAATTTCCATCGGGATACCTCCTTTTTTACCTTTTGCAGAAGTATCATCAGGAATTTCTAAAGAATCACTTTCCATCATAAAATCATCTTCCTCTTCATCATATCTTTCCATTGTGGTAGCCAATCGAGTACTTACTTTTACTAAATAAATAGTATCTTCTGTACGAACTTCAAGAGCTTCCACGGTTTCGTTCTTAATGTTTTTGAACTTGATAACATCTTTATCCTCATACCCTTCTGGGTATTTATCTACTAATAAAGATAGAATTTCTTTAGTCAATTTTTTATAATCAACTATTACGCGTTTCATTTTTAAAAAGTATTAAATTTTCGAGGCGCAAAAGTAATGCAAAAAAATAAACTATAAAACATTTTAACAGAAAATATTAGTTAAAAAAAAGTTATATTTATTTAGGACTTATTTCTAATATTCTTTGTTTATTAACTATTTTTCACTTATTTTAAATGTTTTTAATTTAATTTATGCTATTTATATATTGCTTTTATAGTAATTTATGATTATTCTACATTATTTTGTTTGTTTTTCATTTTTTTTGTATCTTTGCAAGGAATATTTAATTTTAAAATCTTATGAAAAAATTATCTTATTTTTTTAGTACTTTAAGCAAGCAACAAGTACTTTTTGCCTTTTTATTATTTATAACAATATATTATTGGTTTGGTTTGGTGTTTTCTATTATGTATGCAGGGCTATATTTGGCAAATTCATACTTAAAAAATAGAAAAATTAATTTCAGAAAAGGCACATATTTCCAAAGATAAGCCTAACAAAAAGTTCAGTAATTATGCTGAACTTTTTTATTTTAAAAGATTTGTAGCAATACCTTTTGTTTTTTTTAACTTTTATTTCTTTGTATAGTTAAAAAAAATATATTACTTTTACCGCTTGAAAAAAATAGAATATTTTTCTGTTTTAATTAAAAAATAATTTTACTTATAAACAATTAATATTCAGTGTTTTATATTTTTAAATAACTAAAACAAATAAAAATAATAAAATTGTAAATTAGCATTATTAAATACATATTCATTAAATAATTAAATTATAAACAAATGCAACAACAAAAAAGTAGTTTTTTTGATACGAAAGTATTAGGACATCCGTTGGGGTTATTTATTTTGTTCTTTACGGAAATGTGGGAACGATTTTCATTCTACGGAATGCGTATTTTATTGATTCAGTTTCTTATAGCAGAGGTGATTGTTGGTAGCCCAAAATCTGGCTGGGGCTGGAGTCCTGAGCAAGCAACTGCGTTGTACGGAACTTATGTAATGCTTTTGTATCTTACCCCTATTATTGGAGGTATGGTTGCAAGGCACATTGGCACACGCAAAACGATTATTTTAGGAGCAGTAATCCTTACACTGGGGCAGGCTTGTATGGCTTTTGAAATTCCCGTTATGTTCTATCTTGGGCTAACAGGGCTTATCGCTGGGACAGGATTTTTTAAACCTAATATGCCTTCTATTCTCGGAGAAATGTATAAAAATTTCCCTGAAAAGAAAGATGGAGCTTATACCATTTTCTATATGGGCGTGAATTGCGGAGCATTTTTCGGAACAATGCTTTGCGGATATTTAGCCGAAACTGTGGGTTGGGCTTTGGGCTTTGGACTGGCTGCTTTATTTATGGCTCTTGGTACGCTTCAATTTGTTTTTGCTCAACCAATGATGGGCAATTTAGGCTTATTAGAAAATACTAAGCACGAAGAAGAAAAAGATACAGATACCGATAAAAGAAATCCTTTCACTATCGTTGATTTTATATTAATAGGTATTGTTTCTGTATTAGGGATTTTATATGCGTTCAACGATCCATTATCTAAACAAAATATTATTGATTTGTTTAAGTGGGCAGATACTTCTTCAATGAGAGGGCAAACTTTGATAATCATCATTACGTTAGTATTGTTCATCTATTTACTGATTTCTCGTATTTTACGTTATGACAAAATTGTCCGAAATAGAATGTTTGGCGTTGTAGCATTGGCCGTATTTTTGATATTCTTTTTTATGAGCTTTGAGCAAGGTGCTTCTTCTTTAATTCTTGTAGCTCGTGAATATGTTGATAGAAGATTAGACGGAAGTAGTTTATTGATTTTCAACATTGTAAATGCCGGATTAACTTTAATTCCATTAGTTATTATTTCTTATGTATTAATAAAATTAGCATCTAAAACTTGGAGCCAAATAGCTTTATCAAACATAATGTTATTCTTGTGTTTTGCGCTTATTTGGGGAGTTGTTTTATGGATGTTATACACAGAATTTCACAAAGAGGCATCAGAAATCACAGTTTCTTGGTTTTCTATTTTAAACTCTTTCTTTGTAATTACGTTGGCTTCTTCGGTTTCCAAAATTTGGGATTCTAAATATAACCCATCGGCTGCATTTAAATACGGATTTGGGCTTCTATTAGTAGCTTCTGGCTTCTTAATAATGTGGTTAGGTGCTACAATGGGTGAAGAAAATAAAATAGGAATGATTTTCTTAGTAATGACGTATTTATTACTCACTTTGGGCGAATTATTCGTTTCTCCTGTTGGGTTATCTTACGTTTCCAAGCTCGTTCCACACAGAATGTTAGCTTTAATGTACGGAATTTGGTATTTAGCTATCGCAATTGCCCAAAAAGTAGCGGCAACTTTGGGTGGACAAGTAGAAAAAATAGCCGAAGATTATTCTTTGGGGCATTTCTTCTTGCTTTTCACTATTATTCCAGCAGGTGCAGGGCTATTAGTGATGCTACTCAACCCTTTAATTAAAAAATTGATGCAAGGCGTTAAGTAATTTTATTTTAACATTTTATACAAAGAGTAATTCTATTAATATATTCATTTTCAATATATTAAAAAATAATAGAATTACTCTTTTTTATTTTATCAGAAGAAAAGTATAAAAACATAAAAATTTACCTAAAAACAATTATTTATCCAAAAAAAATGTTTATTTTTGCTTTTTAAAAAAAATCTTAAAACTAATAAAATGGATTATTTAGACCAGTTAGAATCCGAGTCGATTCATATATTTCGTGAAGTTGCAGGACAATTTGAAAAACCAGCTTTATTATTCAGTGGTGGGAAAGACTCTATTGTCTTGGTACATTTGGCGTTGAAGGCTTTTCGTCCTTGCAAATTCCCATTCCCATTAGTACATATTGATACAGGGCATAACTTCCCAGAAGCTCTTGAATTTCGGGATAATTTAGTAAAAAAATTAGGCGAAAGACTGATTGTCAGAAAAGTAGAAGACACCATAAAAAGTAAAGGACTAACCGAACCAAAGGGTAAATTCGCTAGCCGAAATGCCTTGCAAAGCTATACCCTTTTGGATACGATTGAAGAATTTGAGTTTGACGCTTGCATAGGTGGTGCGCGCCGTGATGAAGAAAAAGCCCGTGCTAAGGAAAGAATTTTTTCCGTTCGTGATGACTTTGGTGGCTGGGACCCAAAACTACAACGCCCCGAGTTATGGCATACTTATAATGGAAAAATTCACAAAGGTGAAAATGTGCGCGTTTTCCCGATTAGCAACTGGACAGAGCTGGATGTTTGGAACTACATTCGCCGAGAAAAAATAGAACTCCCTTCGGTTTATTTTTCTCACGAAAGAGAAGTCATTGACCATCAAGGACAACTAATTGCGGTTTCTCCTTATATCCAAATAGATGAAAATGATACTATTATAAAGAAAAAAGTACGCTATCGTACCGTTGGAGATATGACTTGTACTGCTGCCGTAGAATCCGAAGCGTATATTATTGATGATATTATCAACGAAATAACTGCTACTCGTACCAGCGAGCGTGGAGAAACTCGTATTGATGACAAAATATCAGAAGCTGCAATGGAAGACAGAAAGAAAAACGGATATTTTTAATATATTTTAACCAAATTTTAAAAAATGAAAGAGCAATTACAAACCTTAGGAGAATTTATTATTGAAAAACAGCGAGATTTCAAATACTCTACGGGAGAACTCTCTCGCCTTATCAGTTCTATTCGGATAGCTTCTAAAATGGTTAATCGTGCCGTTAATAAAGCTGGAATTGCCAATATTTTAGGTGCAGTTGGTAGCCAAAATATTCAAGGGGAAGAACAACAAAAATTGGATGTAATGGCTAATGAAATTTTCATACAAGCTCTCTCACAACGAGAGGTAGTTTGCGGAATTGCTTCCGAAGAAAATGATGATTTCATAGAAATTAAAAGTGGTGAAAATACAAACTTAAATAAATATGTTGTACTTATTGACCCATTAGATGGCTCTTCTAATATAGATGTAAATGTCTCTGTCGGAACTATTTTTTCCATCTATCGGCGCATTACCCCAGAAGGAACTCCTGTTCAATTAGAAGATTTTCTACAAAAAGGAACTAACCAAGTGGCAGCAGGGTATATTGTATATGGGGCTTCTACAATGTTGGTTTATACCACAGGAAATGGCGTTAATGGCTTTACGCTTGACCCTTCTATTGGAACGTATTATCTTTCTCATCCTGATATGAAATTTCCCGAAAACGGAAAAATTTACTCTATAAATGAAGGAAATTATAAAAAATTTCCACAAGGAATAAAAGATTATATCAAATATTGCCAAGAAGAAAAAGAAGACAGACCTTATACCTCACGCTATATTGGTTCGTTAGTTGCTGATTTTCACAGAAATATGATAAAAGGTGGCGTGTATATGTATCCTTCTACCTCACAATCTCCCAATGGAAAATTACGTCTTTTATACGAATGCAATCCTATTGCATTTTTAACAGAACAAGCTGGCGGAAAGGCTTCTAATGGACAGGATCGTATCTTAGAAATTCAACCTACGCAACTACATCAAAGAGTTCCATTTTTCTGTGGAAGTAAAAATATGGTAAATAAAATAGAAGAATTTTTAAAAAAATAATATAATTTATTTAAAATCAACAAAAAATATTGTAATGAGAAAAATTTTTAGTATCATTGGGCTTCTTAGTAGTAATTTTATATTATTTGCTCAAAATAATTGGCAGCAACATATTGATTATCAAATGGATATTCAAATGAATATTAAAAACAATCAATATACAGGAGTACAAAAAGCTACCTATTATAACAACTCGCCAGATACACTCAAAGTTTTATATTATCACTTACAACTCAATGCCTTTCAGCCTGATAGTCAGATGAATGCACTTCTGAAAACCATTCCTGACCCCGATACGCGAATGATGATAAACACAGGCACAAAAGAAAATCCTGTTTATCAAAGTAAAATAGACAATTTTACACCTCAACAAATAGGCTATATCCGAATAAAATCTCTTCTACAAAATGGTAAAGAAGTGAAAACCAATGAAGTAGGAACTATTTTAAAAGTATTTCTTAACGAACCTATTTTGCCTCACAGCTCTACTATTTTAGATATGAAGTATGAAGCACAAATACCTCCTATGGTACGCCGTTTGGGCATCAATAGCCCTGATGGGGTTGCGCTTTCTATGTCGCAATGGTATCCTAAAATAGCACAATATGACAGCAAAGGCTGGCACGCTGACCAGTACTTAATTCGTGAGTTTTATGGTGTTTGGGCTAATTTTGATGTAAAAATTACTATTGATAAAAATTTTGTTATTGCAGGAACAGGTGTATTACAAAATCCTCAGGAAATTGGCTTTGGCTATGATGGAATAAAAGAAGTAAAAACCAAATCCAAAACTCGCACTTGGCACTTTAAAGCAAATAACGTAATTGATTTTACTTGGGCAGCAGACCCCGACTACAAACACGATATCGTTTCTACTAAAAACGGAAAAAAACTTCACTTTTTTTATAAAAAATATGAAGAAAGTTGGAAAAAAATACAACCAGAAATGGTTAAAGTTTTTGATTTTTTTAACGAAAAAATAGGCGAATATCCTTGGGATTCTTATTCTTTCATACAAGGAGGTGACGGCGGAATGGAGTATGCTATGTGTACGCTCATCAAAGGGGGAGATAAATATGAAAGTTTTTTAGGAACTGCTATTCACGAACTGGGACACACTTGGTTTCAGCATATTTTTGCAATAAATGAGCAAGCATATCCGTGGTTTGATGAAGGTTTTACCAATTACATTGAAAATTGGGCTTATTCTGAAATTATTGAAAAAGAAAATAAAGCAAATTTCTGCGAAGTGGAATACCAACAATATATCGCTTTGGCAAATAAAAGAAGACAAGAAGTACCTACCACACGTGCCGATTTTTATGCTACTAACTTAGCCTATTCCATAACTTCGTATTGCAAAGGTGCTGTTTTTGCTTCTCAATTAAAATACATCATCGGGCAAGATAAATTTGAAAAAACGTTAAAGGAATTTTATAAAAAATTTGCTTTAAAACACCCCACTCCCGATGATTTCGTACGTTGCGCCGAAAATGTTTCTGGCATTGAGCTTAAATGGTTACTCAATGAATTTATGCAAACTACTCATACCGTGGATTATGCCATAGAAAAAGTGGAAGCAAAAGGTAACCAAACCGAAGTTACACTAAAAAGAATTGGACGAACTCCTATGCCTTTGGATATTGTAATAATTCCTCAATCGGTAAAACCTTTTTCCTATTACATTACAAGCGATTTAATGTTTGGAGAAAAAGAAAATCCATTCAAAAATATGGAACGTTTTTCGCTACAACCTTGGGGTTGGGCATACCCTACTTATACTTTTACAATAGATTTGCCTTTATCCGAAATAAAAAATATAAGTGTTGATCCTCAGGGTTTTACAGCCGATGTAAATTATAAAAACAATTCTTATCCTGAATATAATGCAGAATAATACTTTTCCTAAAAGAGAAAAACTTTGCAGTTATTCAGATATTCAGCAACTCTTTTCAGAGGGAAAATCCATAAAAAATTTCCCTCTGAAATTGCTTTTTTTCCCAATTGAAAAAGAAATAACGCAAGTGCTCATCAGTGTTCCTAAACGAAATCTTAAAAAATCTGTTCAGCGCAACAGAGTAAAACGCCTCATTAGAGAGTCTTACAGGCTACAAAAGTCTTTATTCCTCAATGAAAAGGGAACTTTTGCGTTAGCTTTCATCTACATCGGGAAAGAAATTTGTTCTTTTTCTCAAATAATGGAAACAATGAAACAATTAGGCGAAGAGTGGAATAAAACACTACAAAATAACGAAATAACAGAATAAATTATAAAATTGTTCGCAATACTTCCCAACACTTTGGTACTTTGAAGGTTGGTATATGCCATAAATAATATTTTATCATTTGTTCTAATAATTTATTTCGTTGTATTTTGTTCATTTTCAAGATACAAGAATCTTCTAATGAATGAGTTAAGAAATATTTTAACACTTCACTATCTTCTTCACTAAAAAGAAAATGCCCATTATTTTCACTTACAAAAATGCCTTCTTCTAAGTCAAAAAAAGGATTTTCCATATTAGAAGTATTAGGAAAAATACCTATAAAATAAGTTAAATCCACTAAAAATTTCAAATGAAAATTAGCAAAATACTCCGTTTTATCATACCATTGCAAACTTTCCTCTATGAAATAAAATAATTTTTCATTTGCAAATTCCTCATTTAGAACCATATAGCTAATTTCCGATAGAAAGAAAAGTACCGTTTTTTTTATTATATTTTGATGCAATGTATAATGGTAATATACTTTTGCTTCTTTTATATATTCTAATTTTCCGTTATTTTTATCCGTTGCTATTATTTCAAGTTGTGTAAGTGGCTCAAAATATGCTGGTTTTAATCCATTTTTTTTATGTTTGAATATTCCTTTTAACAAATATGACCTTACTCCTTCCAAAGTATAACAACGTACTATAAGGCTTGTATCCTGAAATTTCACCGAAGACAACACAATCGCTCTGGTTGTTATCATTTTTTTATTATTTTTATTTTCAATCAATTATAATAGACAAAATATAGCATTATATCTTTCACTTTTATAGTTTATATACACATAAATAGTTTATTCTTGTATTTTTTTTATTCGTTATATTTATATACATATTATATTTATATATTTTATTATTCATTTTAACCATATACAAACTATCTTTATCTATATTTTTACTCTATTTTAATATATACACATTCATTTATTTTATTTATTTATCAATAAAAACAATATATAATATCATTTTATGTGTATTTTTATTAATTACAACTACATACACTCGTATTTTACCTATATTTTTATTCTATTTATATACAAAAATATTGTTTTTATTAAAGAATTAACTCATTTTTTGCACTAATTCAAGCTCTGAAATAGCAACTAAGGTTGTAAATAAACCATAATTAATCGTTGCTTTATCTTTTTCTATTTTATCAATAGTTCCGACTGACTTACTATCTTTAATTCTAACCCTATCCCCTATTTTTAACGCTCTTTGTAGTTGTTGTTTTTCCTTCCTTTCTGTTATTTCTTTTATTTTCTTTTCTGTTTTCTTTTGCTCTCGGATAACTTTTATTTCTTTACTTACCTCCTGCTCTATTGCTTTTTTAGCTTCTTCCTCTTTTTTCTTTTGCTCGCGTGTTTTTGCTTTTCGTTTGCTGTTTTCTGTTTCCACTATTTTCAAAAATTCTGCTATAAGAGGTCTTCGTTGTTTAGTTTCAAAGTATTTTTCAGAAATATCATTAATTTTATTACCAAGATATATCATTTTTTGGTTATAATCATACAATTCTTGATAATTTGTGAGCTTTGTTTGTATTTTATCGTTCAATACTTCTAATTTTTTAGCCTCTTCGCGTGCTTTTACCTCTTCTTCTTTAAGTGAATTTGTCGTTTTTTCCATTAAAGAACGCTCTTTTTGTAGTCTGGCAATCGTTGTATCAAACCTAACTTTTTCTTTTTCTATTTTTTTCTTCGCTCTATTTATCAAACTATAAGGTATGCCATTTTTTTGTGCCACTTCAAAGGTGAATGAGCTACCTGCCTCTCCTATTATGAGCTTATAAATAGGTTCTAAGGTCTTGTCATTGAACAACATATTCGCATTAACTGCATACGGAAGCTCATTGGCTAATATTTTAAGATTTGCATAATGGGTGGTAATCACTCCGAATGCATTTCGGTGGTAAAATTCTTCCAAAAATACCTCTGCAAGTGCTCCTCCAAGCTCTGGGTCGCTCCCTGTACCAAATTCATCTATTAAAAACAGCGTTCTTTCATTACATTTACGAAGGAAATAATTCATATTTTTCAAGCGATAACTATACGTACTCAAATGATTTTCAATAGATTGATTATCTCCTATATCGGTAAGGATTCGTTGAAAGATACAAAGTTTGGAAAGACGATGCACGGGGATTAACATTCCACTTTGTAGCATTAATTGTAAAAGACCAATCGTTTTTAGAGTAATACTCTTCCCTCCTGCATTAGGACCAGATATTACGATGATTCTTTGGTCATTTTTCAAGTAAATATCTTGTGGAAAAGTGGGTTTTTGGCTCTTTTTATTATTCAAATATAATAATGGATGGTATGCTTGGCGCAGTTCTAACATTTTTTCTTCGCTTATTTCGGGTAAAAGTGCGTTCATTTGGTTAGCAAGGAGTGCTTTTGCGGAAATAAAGTCCATTTCTACCAAATAATTTTGGTATTCTTCCAATAAATTCCCATATGGTCTTATAAAATCAGTCAATTTACGAAGAATTTTCTTTATTTCTTCCTTTTCTTCATAGATAAGATGAGAATATTCTCGAGAATATTGTTCTGTTTCTTGCGGTTCCATATATACAATGCTTCCTGTTTTAGAACTTCCTAATACTGAACCTTTTATGCGCCTTCTGTGCATTGCTTTGACCGCCAATACACGTCTATTTTCTATTACCGATTCACGAATATCGTCTAAATAATCTTGCGAATTGTATAGTGTTAAAGCACGAAGGAAGCTCTGATTAATTTTTACTTTCAGTATATTCATTTCATAGCGTATTTGTGCTAATTTTTCAGAGGCATCGTTCTTTATTTCGCCAAATTTATCTATAATTTTATTTATTGAAGTACTTATTTGCTCTTCTAATGGAATATTTTGTGCTAATAAGGATAAATTTGGGTAATAATCTTTAAATTTTTGAAAGAAAATACTATGAGAATGGACTATTTCAGAGATATTTTTTATCTTTCGGAAAGAATTTATCTCTAATATACTATTTTCTATGGCTAAAAAACGTATTTCATTGGTTATTTCGTCAAAATTATGTGCTGGTATATAGTTTTGATTTTGTATAGAAGATAAATATTCGTTCGTTTGAGATAAATATAAAAGAATTTTATCACTATCAGTGAAAGGTTTCAGATGTAAAATCTTTTCTTTACCTAACTCAGTGATTGCTAATTGGCTCAAATAGGTTAATAAAGTGTTAAATTCTAAGTCTTCTATGGTTTTTTGATGAATTTGTTGCATAGGAATTAAAAAATATTGCAAAAGTAATGAGGTTTTTTAAATAAATCAAATAGACTAAAAGTTAGTTTATCTGAACTAATGAATAAATTATCAATGCGATGTTAAAGTTCATCTTTCCTTTGTTAAAGTATATTTATACTTTATTAAAGTTCATCTTATTTTTGTTAAAAAACATCTTTCCTTTATTAAAGTCAAGATAAACTTTTGTATTGTTCATATGAACTTTTTAAAAGGAAAGATGTTCTAAAAGAAAGTAGATATATTCTTTTTAAAAGAAAAGATAAACTATTATTTATTATATGTTTCTATTCATTAAGTTTTTACCGAAATCTTTTAGGATATCTTTTTTTCCGGTTGGGATATCCAAATTTTCTAATATTTCAAATGCTTTTAAGGTATAGTTTTGAACTTCTTCACGGAGGAATATATTACTTTTTGTCTGGATAAACAAATCGGTTACTTTGGTTATCTTTTCTTTCTCATTAGTAGTGGAGGAAGAGTATAAGACAAGTAATTCTTCTTTTTGGGAAGGTGTTCCGTTCTCTAAGGCTTTGAGGTAAAGCATTGTTTTTTTATTTTTAAGAATATCGCCACCTATTTTTTTACCAAAAGTATCATCTCCGAAGGTATCTAAATAATCATCTTGTAGTTGGTAAGCTATTCCTAAGGCAAGGCCAAAGTCGTATATTTTTTGTTTATTCTCTTCGGAAGTTTTGGCTACAATAGCTCCCATTTTGAGGGCTGCTCCTACTAATACGGCTGTTTTGTAGGCTATCATTTTAAGATACTCAGGGATAGTTACTTGGGTTTCTTTTTCAAAATCCACATCGTATTGTTGTCCTTCACATACTTCCAAAGCTGTTTTACTAAATATTTTCGCAAGTTCTTGAAAAACAACGGGTTCGTAACGCTCAAAATACTGATAGGCAAGGATAAGCATTGCATCACCTGAGAGGATTCCTGTATTGATATTCCATTTGGTATGTACGGTAGGCTTTCCGCGTCTTAGGGGAGCTTCGTCCATAATATCGTCGTGCACTAAGGAAAAATTGTGAAATATTTCCACTGCAAGGGCGGCATAGAGGGCTTGTTTGTAGTCTTTTCCAAAAATATCGGCACTAAGCATAGTTAGTATGGGGCGCAAGCGTTTCCCTCCGACATTCAAGATATAATTAATGGGGTCATAAAGATTTTTGGGGTTTCTTTCAGAAATATTTTCTTTTAAAAAGGCTAAAAATTCGTTTTGATAATCCGTAATTAATTGCATTTTATTATAATTTTATTGATGATGATAAGGCTCATTGTTAAGGATGGTAAAAGCTCGGTACAGCTGTTCGGCAAAGAATAAGCGAACCATTTGGTGAGAGAACGTGAGCTTGGAGAGAGCGATTAGGTCATTTGCACGTTTATACACTTCTTCGGAAAAGCCGTACGCCCCACCAATTACGAAGGAATATTGTTTTATTCCTGTATTCATTTTTTTTTGTAAAAAATCAGAAAATTGTACGGAAGTAAAGTCTTTCCCACGTTCATCTAACAAAATTAAGCCTTCGCTGGGTTCTATTTTTTTTAAGATAAGCTCTCCTTCTTTTTGTTTTTGTTGGTCTTGGCTTATATTTTTAGTATTTTTAATATCGGGGATAATTTCTAAGGAAAAATTAGTATAAAAACGGATTCTTTTTTGGTATTCTTCTATTAGGGCAATTAAGTTTTTATCATCTGTCTTCCCGATGGCAATAAGGCGAATATTCATTATTAAAAAATATTGGTAAATTAATTTTTTTTCTCTTCATAGAGGAAGCGTCTTATCATTCGCAGTTTATGTGTATATTCTTCATTATCAAGGTTAAAAATTCCATTTTCATTAATTCTATCTACTCTTACTTTTCCGTGAGCGTGAATAATGTAGCCGTTTCCTAAGATGATTCCCGTATGGGTTATTCGCCCTGCATCGTTATTAAAAAAAGCAAGGTCACCTATTTCGGAATCACTAAGATGTTGAATATGTGTGCCGAGTTTTGCTTGTTCAGAAGCATCGCGAGGAAGTGCTACCCCACTGAGTTTATATACCATTTGTGTAAGCCCAGAACAGTCAATACCAAGCGGAGTTTTCCCGCCCCAAAGGTAAGGTGCATTGAGGTATTGGAAAGCTAATTTTATTAGATTTTTTCGGGAAACGCCCTGTTGTATTTCTCCTCTGAAAATATGCCCTAAGGCAGGGGCATTGCTAACAGTAGCTCCGAGAGTAATGGTTTGTATATCGTCTTCATTGTCAGATAGTTGCACAAAATCAAAGAGGTCGGCAGCATATCTTGGTAAAGTATCTTTTATTTCGTAATAGGTAATTTCGTCAATGAGTTGTAGTTGTTTTTGATTTACCCAACCTTCATAATTATCAAAATCTATTCTTACATAGCACCAGCCGTCATTATTTTTTTTGGTTATAATGCAGGTCTCCCCATAGAGCATTTGAGTAACTTGTTCGCTTTTATGAGAAGGCTCTAAACGAACAGGAATAATGCTCAAATAACATATCGCAAACATATTTTTTCATCCGTTAATAAAGGTACAATATTACGATTTTTTTTTAAAATAGACAAATAAAATATAATAATGAAAAAAATAAGATTATAACTTCCTAATAATCAATATTTTTTATTTTTAAAAAGATAAAATAGCAATTAAAAATTTTATTTTTTGACTAAATTTTCATTTTTTTTGATTTTTGTTTTGCTTTCATTTTCTATAAAATAAAAAATTTAACATTTAAAATACTTATATATAAATAAAAACCCATACTTTTGTATTTTATTAAATCACACTATAAAATAATGATTCAAGGATTTTCAAAACTAACAAAAATACAAAAAAGAGATTTTATTGTTAAAAATTTATTAAACAACAATAATAAAACTCTTCTGGAAGATTATGATTTGCAAAACACAACTTTACAAGATCTTCACGATGAATTTATAGAAAACACTATTGCTAATTATGTTTTCCCTCTTGGAGTAGCTCCTAATTTCCTGATAAACAACATTTTTCATTGTGTTCCAATGGCAATAGAAGAAAGTTCTGTGGTAGCTGGCGCAAGTAAAGTAGCTAAATTTTGGGCGGAACGAGGTGGATTTACAACCAAAGTTACTGCGATAGAAAAAACAGGGCAAGTTCATTTCTTTTTTGACGGAAATTTAACTGATTTACAACTTTTTTTTAACAAAATAAAACCACTTTTATTAGAAGATACTCAATCTATAACTGAAAATATGCAAAAAAGAGGCGGTGGCATTCTTGGTGTAGAATTAAAAAATAAAACCGCTGAACTGGAAAATTATTATCAATTGCACGCTACTTTTGATACCCGAGATGCGATGGGGGCTAACTTTATCAACTCTTGTTTAGAACAATTTGCAAAAACTTTGGAACGAGAGGCTTCTATTTATTTTAAAGAAAATAACCTTAATGTATTAATGAGTATTCTCTCCAACTATGTGCCAAATTGTATCGTGAAAAGTGAAGTTTCTTGCCACGTAGATCAATTAAATTATGACAAAACAGACGGACGAGAATTTGCTGAAAATTTTGTTAAAGCCATTCAGGTAGCAAATACCGATATCTATCGTGCGGTAACCCACAATAAAGGTATTATGAACGGAATAGACGCTGTTGTTATTGCTACGGGAAATGATTTCAGAGCCATTGAAGCCTGTTGCCACGCCTATGCTGGGAAATCTGGTAAATACCAAAGCCTTTCTTATGCATATATAGAAAACGATATTTTCCATTTCGGAATAGAAATTCCTCTTGCTGTTGGAACGGTAGGCGGGCTGACCAAGCTTCACCCAATGGTAAAAACAGCACTTGAAATTTTACAAAATCCTTCTGCGGAAGAGCTAATGCAAATTATTGCTTCGGTAGGGCTTGCTCAAAATTTTGCTGCCGTTGGTTCGCTCATTACCTCTGGTATCCAAAAAGGTCATATGAAAATGCACCTCACTAATATTCTTAACCAATTGGGAGCAAATAACGAACAAAAAGCATTTATTATTCAATATTTTAAAGATAAAACTATTTCTCACAAGGAAGTTGTTCAGTTATTTGAACAAATAAACAAAAAGTAATCCTAATATTATCCAATAATTATACAAAAAAATGAAAATTTATCATAACTCGCATTGCAGCAAAAGTAGAGGGTGTTTAGCTCTTTTAACCGAAAAAAATGCAAAAGTAGAAATCATAGATTATCTTAAAAACCCTCCTAGTATAACCGAAATAAAGGATATTTTAAGAAAACTTAATATTCCTGCTATGGAATTAGTTCGTAAAAATGAACCTCTTTGGAAAGAAAATAAAAAAGAAAATATGACAGAAGAAGAAATCATTGAACTTTTACATAATTTTCCTAAACTTATTGAAAGACCGATAGTTATAGATGGTGATAAAGCTATTATTGCACGCCCACCTGAACGTATTTTAGAATGGTTGCAATAACAACTATTGTTAAAGTAACTAAAAATTAACAAAAAATAAACTTTATATTTCCTCTTTTTTTCATTATTTTGCAAGGTAATTATAAAATTAACAATTAATGAAAAAACTTTGGATAGGGGCAGGATTATTTTTTGCCACAATCACAGCGCAAGCACAATTTTACGCTTCTGTTACTGGCGGATATGCCTTAGGAGTTCCTTCTACTAAAATAGGAGAAGAATCGTTAAACGGAGTAGAAAAAGTAAATTTTGGTACTTTTGGAGAAGGGCTTAATACGCAAATTCGGTTAGGCTATTTTTTTAACAAAACTTGGGGAATTGACTTGGGAGTAGGCTACTTGCACGGAGCTGACCAAACCGTAAAACGAGAAGTAGCAGACAAAACTAGAACGCTTCCTGTTTTAGGCACTTTAAATTCTACCGTAGATGGAAAAGTTATTGGTAGAGGACGCGCTTTTGGAGCTTCTTTATCGGTTATTTATAATTTTACAGAAAATTTTTATGGTCGTTTTGGCTTTTTAACAAAAATTGGAGGAAAAACAGAAGTAGTAGCCTCTTCTACAACAACTATTAATTCTGATATTCCTGTAAATGCTACAACTCGTGCCATTTTTAATAATCTTGGTATTTCTGTTCCTGATATTGGTACAGATTATACTATAAAAGCTGGATCAACCATAGAGACCTCATACACAGAAGATTACAAAGGAAAATTCCCTTTCGGAACTATTGCTGCTTTGGGTTATAAATATAACATCTCGTCCAATCTTTCTACTTTTATAGAATTAGAGTATATGAATATCAGTGTAAAACGAGATTATTCTGAAATGAAAAATTTTGAACAAAATTTAGTAGCCAATATTTCTGTCAATGGAACAAACGTTACACGAACTATTCCTTTAAAAAACTTAGAAGGCTTCACTGACGGTAGATATAATGATGTTCTTCGTGACCAAACATACTATAAACGAACTACTTACGAAAATGAATTGCCAACGGACAATACAGATGGTTCTAGAAAATTAACTGAAAAAGCATCTTATTCTTCCTTAGGATTTAATATCGGAGTAACTTATATGTTTTAACAAAAAAAGCCTAAAAAAAATATTTTTTTAGGCTTTTTTTTAATTTACTACTTGGTTTAGTTTTTTATTAATTAACTTCTGCAAAAATAAATAATCCATTATTTCCTTTATTATTTCTTTCGAATCAAATTCTTCATTTTCTTTTTCTTTTTCCAATTCCTTTTGAAGAGTTTTTATTTTATCCATAACAAATAATCTCCTTATTCTCAATATAATAGCATTAACCGCAATAGGAACATCAGCGTCTTTATCTTTGGTAATAATATCTTTTTCTTTCCAATTATGCAACTGCAATTTACTATCTTCTGCTAAAATACCTGCTACTTCTTGCGCTAACTCCAAAGGTATTTCATTGATAAATCTATTGATATTAAAATTTTCTTCTTCTTTATATTTTTCTAAAATTAACTTAAAAATATTTTTAAAATTAGGCGTGCTTAATTCTATTTCATCTGCTTGTAATTCTAAGAAAAATTTTTCAAAAACTTTTAATTTTTGCTTAAATATTTGTGTTATTTCTTCTCCTTTTTCATCATAAGCCAAGCGAACATCTTCAAAAACACATTCTTTTGTGCCGTATAAAAGTAAATGTTTTATCAAATCTTTTTCTATAAAAACAAGAGAATTTACATTTCCAATAGGCTGATTTTTAACTATTTGTAAATTATTCTGTTGTTTTCTTTTAAATTCTTTATTGGCTTGTTGTAGTTGTTGACTTCCTATCTGAGATAATGAAGTAAAAAGTACTTCTTCTGAAATATTCATAATAGTAGCACATTCACGCACATATATTTCTCTTTTTATGATATCTGGTATTTTAGAAATACTCGTTATCATATCACGAATAGTTTCCGCACGCTGAAGAGGATCATTTTTACTTTCTTTTACTAACAAATAAGCTTTAAACCGAATAAAATCCTGCATATTTCCTTCAAAATATTCTTTTATTTCAGTTAAAGAATGTTTTTTAGCAAAACTATCAGGATCTTCTCCTTCTGGAAAAACACAAATACGAACGTTCATTCCTTGTTCTAATATCATATCTGCTGCCCGAATGGTAGCCCTTAGCCCTGCCGAATCGCCATCGTAAAGTATTGTTACATTGGAAGTTAAACGATGAATAAGAGAAATTTGTTCAGACGTAAGAGCCGTTCCGCTGGAAGCCACAACGTTTTTTATTCCCTTCTGATACATTTGTATCATATCGGTATAACCTTCTACCAAAAAACAATTATCTTCCTTAGCAATATGTTGTTTTGCATAAAAAATACCATATAAAATCTTACTTTTATGATAAATTTCACTTTCAGGTGAATTTAAATATTTTGCAGTTTTTTTATCATTAGTCAAAATACGACCACCAAAACCTAATACTCGCCCACTCATAGAAAGTATGGGGAACATTACTCTACCTCTAAAAGCATCATATTTTTTGTTTTCTTTAACAATGGTAAGCCCTGTTTTATCTAAATTTTCTAATTTATATCCTTTTTGTAAAGCCTCATCTGTAAAAGCAGTCCAACTATCGGGAGAATAGCCCAATTGAAATGTTTGAATAGTTTCTTCTGAAAACCCTCTTTCCTTAAAATAAGTCATTCCTATCGCCTTCCCTTCTTCACTTTCCCAAAGAGTTTTTTTGAAGTAATCACGTGCATATTCACTAACAATATATAAATTCTCCTTTTCGGTATTTTTCTTTAACTCTTCCTCAGAGGCTTGAGTTTCTTCTAATTCTATATTATATTTTTTTGCTAAATAGCGAATAGCTTCCACGTACGAAAAACGCTCGTGTTCCATTAAAAATGCAATGGCATTTCCTCCTTTTCCGCTACTAAAATCTTTCCAAATTTGCTTAGAAGGCGAAACCATCAAACTTGGCGTTTGCTCATTGGAAAAAGGGCTAAGTGCCTTAAAATTAGCACCAGCACGCTTTAATTGAATAAAATCTTCCAAGACCTCTTCCACTCGTATAGCGTCATATACTTTATCAATACTTTCTTTTGTTATCATTTTATAAAATTTAACTTAAAAATTATAGTTCGTATAATTCAATCGGTAAATTATCAGGATCATTAAAAAAAGTAAATCTTTTCCCTGAATATTCATCTATTCGGATTGGTTCGGTTATAATATTAAAATTAGTTAAATATTTTATGTTTTCTTCTAAATTTTTAACTCCAAAACATAGATGTCTTAAACCAGAAGCCTCTGGATAACTCAAACGTTTAGGCGGATTTTCAAACGAAAAAAGTTCTATTAAATAAATATCATTCAAAGATAAATCCAGCTTATACGATTTTTTTTCTTCTCGATAATATTCGCCTAAAATAGTAAATCCCAGTATATTAGTATAAAATTTTTTAGATTTTTCATAATCACTACAAATAATAGCAATATGGTGTAATTTTTCTATTTTCATATTCTAAATTAAATAAAAAAAGCGAAAAACTTTTGTTCTTCGCTCTTACTTTTATAAACTTTCTACTTCCTCAGAAAGCCTTTGCGTAATCTCTTCAATAGAACCTATTCCATTGACTGCCCGATATTTATCTTGTTTCTTATAAAACTCAATAAGTGGAGCTGTTTTGGTATTATATTCTTCAAAACGAAAACGAATTTTACCTTCATCCATATCATCGGTACGACCGCTTACTTTTCCTCGCTCTAAAAGTCTCTGTATCAGTACTTCATCATCAGCATCAAGAGCCAAAGTTCCGCTAATTTCCATATTTTTAGATGCTAAAAATTTATCCAACGCTTCTGCTTGTGCTATCGTACGCGGAAACCCATCAAAAATAAAACCTCCTGCATCAGGATTTTTATCAATTTCTTCTTGAAGCATCTTAATAGTTACCTCATCAGGCACTAAGCCTCCGTTATCCATATAAGATTTGGCTAATTTACCCAATTCTGTGTTGTTTTCTTTGTGTTTTCGGAATAAATCTCCTGTAGAAATATGAACTAATCCATATTTTTCTTTCAAAAAGGCTGCTTGTGTCCCTTTTCCTGCACCTGGTTTGCCAAATAATACAATATTTGTCATATTTTTTACATTTAATTGATAAATTTCAGGAAGATTTCTACCCAATTCATCATAATCCAATCCATAACCTAAAATAAAACGATTAGGAATAGAAAAACCAACGTGATGAACAGGCAATTCTTTAGTATAAGCCTCTGGCTTGAAGAAAAGAGTTACAATACGCAATGAAGCTACTTTTTTATCCTCAAAAAATTGATAAATTTCTTCTAAGGTATTCCCTGTATCTACAATATCTTCCAAAACAATAACATCGCGCCCTTCAATATCAAACGGAAGCCCAAAGAGTTGTTTTACTTTATGGGTGGTTTGAAGCCCTTCATAAGAAGAAAAACGCACAAAAGACACTTCACATTCACTTGTATAGTTACGAATAAAATCGGCTACAAAAATAAAAGAACCATTCAAAATAGCCACAAATAAAGGCCTTTTGCCTTGCATCTGTTCTTCTACTTCGTTGGCAAGACGTTTTACTTCAGTTTGTAATCGTTCCGCAGAAATATAAGGACGAAATTCTTTATCGTGTATTTGAATTACCATAAAACTTTAGAATTAAGGGACAAAGTTATAATTTTTTTTTGGATTTTTTATCGTTTTTTTTATCTTTTTTATGTAAAAAAAATATTTTATAAAAACATTAAGATTTTAAAACATTTCTATCTCTCTTTCGGTGAGGATAATAGGAATATTATTAATACTTTCTACTTGCTGTATCCAATTCATATTTTTATCATAAATATATGAAAATAAATGAGTTGCAATTACATTTCCTAATGTATCTATTTGTCTTTTTTCAGAAATATTACCCTTATCATTATATTTGTACTCATAAATAAGATTTATTTTTTCAGCTTCTGAAATGTGAATTTCTTTAACAATTTGTTTGTTTTCATCATAAAAAGAAATATAACTACTTTGCAATTTTCCGTCAGAATCATAATGATATTCTTCTGTTTTGCTTGCTTTATTGTCAAAAAGGATAATATCATTCCAGTTTGGAGTGTCTATAAAACGGAGTTGCCCACATAACGGATGGTTTATTCTATCACTTGGATTTTGGCTTTGCTCTATAATTTTTTTAGAGATAAATTCCTGATTTTCATCATATTTCCAAGTATATTTTCGGAGCAAATTACCTTGTGCATTATAATAATTATGTTCCGTAATACGATTTTTTTCATCATACTTAAACGTATTTTTATACAACAATTGCCCTGTGTAAGAATAGCTTGCTTTTTCCAAAGGATTGCCGTTATCGGAGTATTTCCAGAGGCTTTTTTTCATTAAATATCCACTCAAAAAATACTCTCTTTTCTCTGCCAAACAACCTTTTTCACAATAGTGCCAAGAATATTTTTTTCTTAAAAAACCATTCGGGAAATACTCTTGTTTTGTAGCAATATTCCCATTTTCATCATAAAAAAGCTCTACAAACAACCTATCATTTCGGTAAATTTCTATTTTTATTAATTGATTTTTTTCGTTAAAAATCTTTTTAAAATTAGAATATTTTTCCTCATCAATAGGTGCGTCTTTTTGTATTCTTCCTTCTTTTAAAGATAATTTATACGATTTTTGTCGTAAATATTTTAAACTTCCGTGAATATCGTTTATTTCTAATTTTCTGATCTTTTCCATTTTATATTAATTAAAAATAACATTATTTATTTCATTTTTCACAAAAAATTCCTGTAAGAGAGCTTCTCCCACAGGAATTTTGGTTCTTATATCCTTTATTATGTCCTCGTAAATAGTAAATAACAAAAATGTTCTGTTCTG
>JAUMUT010000026.1 GCA_030530525.1 Capnocytophaga sp.
AAACACTTAAGGAGAGTTATTATTGTTAAATTAAGAAAGAATGATTAAATTTTATTTATATGTATTATTAGAATATTTTTATTATCTATTATTAGGTAACAAAAAAGTAACTCAAAAAACAATATCAAAGATAGAAAGGCAAAAAGATAAAGAATTATCAGATAATATTATTTTTCACATCCACGAATGGGCAGGCTATCCCTTTGAGAGGGAAAAAGTGATAAAAAAAACAAATAATAAATTTACTTGTGGATTGAGGTATAGTATAGAAAGAATTAATGACTATATTGGTAAATATAAAATAGAAAAAATATTGACCTTATCTGATTACACTGCTGAATATATGGATAAGTTGAAATCAGCAGATTTTTTTAAGGAAGACATTAATGTCATTCCTGTTACAAATAAATCAATGGATTTTTCAGGCTACTCTTATATTGCCCATAAAATAGTTTCTACTAAACAAAACAAATTAGTTTTTTTTTCAAATACTTCTGTAAATGAAATTAAATGTGATTTTATAGATGACTATATAGAAATATTTATCAGAAATAAAAACTTAGGTTTATTAGGAATTTCATATTCTTCAAAAATATATCAAACTTTAATCAAAGATAACTATACTCCACATGTACAATCTTTTTTCTTTCTAACGACAACCGAAATCTTAGAAAAAATAATAGAAAAAAATAAAGGATATTTTCCAGGAGAAAAAAATAATTATAAATTATCTATTATTAGATTCGGAGAGGCTAAACTATCTACAATAGTGCAAGAATTAGGGTTGGATATTGGTGTAATTACTGAAAAAGGAGAATTGTTAATTCTTCCTTTAAAAAAAGAAGAAGCTATTAATTTAGTAAAAGGAGATTATCGACTATTTGTTGAAAATCCCAACAAAATAAATAAAATCTTGTGAAACAATGAAACTTTCGGCATCTATAGTTTTATATAATACAAAAATAGAAGATCTAAAAAGGGTTATTGATAGCTATTTTGCTTATCAAGGAGAAAAACAACTTTTCTTAGTAGACAATTCTCCTACTGATAGGCTTAAAGATATAGTAAAAATGTACCCTAATAATGATATATACTATATTTTCAACAATGAAAATATGGGATATGGGAAAGCTCATAATATTGCTATCAGAAAGAGTATAGAACAAGGATTATCCTATCATATCATTTTAAATCCTGATATTATTATTGAGGAAGGTACTTTAGAAAAGCTTACTGAATATATGGAACAACATATAGAGATCGGAAATATAATGCCTAAGATCATCTATCCTAACGGTGAGTTACAATATCTTTGTAAGCTCCTTCCTTCCCCTATTGATTTGATATTTAGGCGTTTTATTCCTATTAAAAAGTGGAAAGAGGCTATCAATAAAAGATATGAATTACATTCTTTTGGATATGATCAGGTAATGAATATACCAAATCTGTCAGGTTGTTTTATGTTTTTACGAACTGAAGCCCTCAAAAAAGTAGGCTTATTTGATGAGAATATCTTTATGTATTTAGAGGATATTGATCTAAATAGAAGAATCCACTCAAAATACAAAACAATCTATTATCCTGACGCTACAGTAATTCACGAACATCAGAAAGAGTCTTATAAAAACAAGAAACTTTTGAAAGCTCATATCCAATCTGCTATCTACTATTTTAATAAATATGGATGGTTTTTTGATAAAGAGAAAACTATTATTAATAGAAATACTCTGAAACAATTACCATAACTAAAATAATTTTCGTACCTTTGCACAAACAAATCACTAATGGCAAAAAAAGCACTCATTACAGGAATTACAGGGCAGGATGGTGCCTATTTGGCAGAATATCTGCTTAAGAAAGGTTATGAAGTCCATGGCATGAAGCGTCGTTCATCTTTGTTTAACACGGATCGTATTGACCATTTGTATCAGGAACCACATTTGGAGAACCGTAATCTTATCTTGCACTACGGCGACCTTACTGATAGTATGAACATCACGCGCCTTATCCAAGAGGTACAGCCTGATGAAATCTACAACTTGGCGGCTATGAGCCACGTTCATGTGAGTTTCCAAACACCTGAGTATGTAGGTAATGCAGACGGATTGGGTACCTTGCGTATCCTGGAAGCAGTACGCTTGTTAGGTCTTGTAGAGAAAACACGTATCTATCAGGCTTCTACTTCGGAACTATATGGATTAGTACAGGAAGTCCCCCAAAGTGAGCGTACTCCTTTCTATCCGCGTTCGCCTTATGCAGTGGCTAAGCTCTATGCGTATTGGATTACGGTCAATTATCGCGAGGCATACAAGATGCATGCTTCCAATGGCATTCTCTTCAATCACGAGTCGCCTATCCGTGGAGAGACTTTCGTAACACGTAAGGTTACGCGTGCGCTAAGCCGTGTGGCTTTGGGTATGCAGGAACGTTTCTATATGGGAAATCTCAGCTCTCAACGCGACTGGGGACATGCCAAAGACTATATCAAGGCAATGTACCTTATCCTTCAGCAAGAGGCTCCTTCGGACTATGTCATTGCTACAGGTATTACCACTGCTATTCGTGATTTCATTACCTTAGCAGGCAAAGAGATAGGTCTTACTATTGAATTTAAGGGACATGGAGTAGATGAAAAAGGATATATTACAGCAGTGGATAAGGCTATATTCTCCGAGAAAGTAGGCGAAAAATACCTCCCTCATATAGAAGAAAAAATAGCACAAAATGCAGATGTAGTGCTTGTGGATCCGCAGTATTTCCGCCCTACCGAAGTGGATTTGCTTATCGGAGATCCTACCAAATCGCAAACTGTCTTAGGTTGGAAACCCGAATATACACTCAAAAGCCTTATAGAGGATATGATGCAATCCGATATTAAGCTCTTCAAGCGTGATGCTTATCTTAAGGAAGGTGGTTTTACTATTATGAATTACTTCGAATAACCATTCAACCCATAAAAGTATAACAATTTCGTTATACTTTTATTATTTACATTCCTTTTTAATCCTAATTTTTACATCGATGAAAAAAAATTGCTCCTTTGCAACCCTTTTTCTGGTAGCTACTTACTTTTTTAGCCTATATTCGCAAGAGCTTACCCCCATTTGGAGTGCCGAAAGGCTACAAAAAGACACCTCAAAAGCCGATTTTGATGGTCCATATATCTTCTATTCCGAAGAAAATACCACTATAAAACAAATTACCCAGAAAAATAACTCGCCTTTTGTAGCTTCTCAAACTTTTACCAAGAGTATTAAAGGCAAAAAACTAAAATCCTACCTCAGTAAAGACCATTTCTTCTCCTTTAAAGTAAAAAAAGAATTAAAAAATGAACCTTCCAAATATCCGATGCCCGATAAACTCATCGCTATCTCCGATATTGAGGGCAATTACCAAGCCTTTGAACAATTTCTTATCCATAACAAAGTGATGAACAAGCGTTATAAATGGACGTACGGCAAAGGACACTTAGTGCTATTAGGCGATTTTTTTGATAGAGGATTGTTCGTTACCCAAACCCTTTGGCTCATCTATCATTTGGAGTCGCAAGCCGAAAAAGCAGGAGGTAAAATTCATTTTATCTTAGGAAATCACGACCTGATGAATATGAACAACGACTTTCGCTATGTGCGCAAAAAGTATCAAGAAAACGCCTCACTTATGAACACCGATTATCTTCATTTTTATAAGCCTAATACCGAATTAGGCAGGTGGCTCGCTACAAAAAATATAGTAGAAAAAATCGGGGGTTATGTGTTCGTGCACGCAGGAATATCCAAAGAAGTGGCAAACTTAGATATTTCCATTCCTACACTCAATGAAAATGCCAGAAAGTACTATTTTGACAATAAAAAAGCCCAACACCTCAATGACGGACTCCTTAGCGTTATCTATCAATTTGGGCTTAGTCCTATATGGTATCGGGGTTTCGGGAAGCAGACTATTGATAAAGAAGAATTTAACTACATTCGCCAACGCTTCGGGGCAGATAAATTTGTTATAGGGCATACGCTTCACCAAGAAATTTCCTATTTGTACGACCAAAAAGTCATTGATATTGATGTAGATCACGCCCAAGGTATCACGCAAGGACTACTCATAGAGAACGGAAGGGAGTACAAAGTAGATATACTCGGCAACAAGTCTGCCATCACCTCCTTAACAAAAACAAATCACTAATCTTTATATCTTTACTAATGAATAAAAATGCTAAAACATACATCGCAGGGCATCGCGGATTGGTTGGCTCTGCTATTTGGAAGAATCTACAACAAAGAGGCTACTCTAATCTTATCGGAAAGACAAGCACCGAGTTAGATTTATGCTCTACACAAGCCGTAGCCGATTTCTTTACCCAAGAAAAACCAGAATATGTTTTCTTAGCTGCCGCAAAGGTGGGCGGAATACTCGCAAATAATACCTATCGTGCCGACTTCATCTACCAAAACCTGATGATACAAAATAATGTTATCCACGCGGCATACCAACACCAGGTAAAAAAACTTTTATTCCTCGGAAGCACCTGTATCTACCCAAAAGAAGCTCCGCAACCTATGCCCGAAGATTGTTTGCTGACATCGCCATTAGAATACACGAACGAACCTTATGCCATCGCTAAGATAGCAGGAATAAAAATGTGCGAAAGCTATAATTTACAATACGGAACAAATTTCATATCTGTAATGCCTACCAATCTCTACGGGCCTAATGATAATTTTGACTTAGAAACGTCGCACGTATTGCCTGCTATGATTCGTAAAGTACATTTAGCCAAAGCATTACAAGAACAAAATTGGGAAGCCATTCAAACCGACCTTAATAAATTACCAATCAAAGGAATTTCAGGTGCTAACACGAAGGAAGAAATACAAGTCCTTCTTTCCAATTATGGTATAACCGAAAGCAGTCTTACCCTTTGGGGAACAGGAACCCCTATGCGCGAGTTCTTGTGGAGCGAAGATATGGCAGATGCCTGTGTTTTCATTATGGAAAATATAGATTTTAAAGATACTTACCCGCAAGATGCGAAAGAAGTTCGTAACACACATATTAACATAGGTACAGGAAAAGACCTAACCATAAAGGAACTTTCTTTTTTAATTAAAGAAACTATCGGATACAAGGGGCAAATACTATTTGATAGCTCTAAACCTGATGGCACGATGAAGAAACTAACCAACCCAACTAAGTTGCACGAACTTGGCTGGAAGCATACCGTAGAATTATCCGAAGGAATACAACGAATATATGCACATTATTTAAAATAAGCCTATATTCTCTATGCATTACCACAGCATATAATATAATAAAGCTCTATTTACAACCTCATTATAATAGATAAAAAAATAAATAGCTACTATAATGAGGTTATTTTTATGGCTTAAATTGTTTTCAGTTATAATATTTAATTAGAAATCATAAGTAAAATATTTTTTAGTTATAATATTTAGTTGGAAATGATAGATAAAATTTTTTTAGTAATAATAAAGTATTAAATAAAATCAGTTTTATATAAAAAACTTCACTTTTTTAATTGAGTATATAGGATATAAATATATTTAGCTTATAAAATAACCTAAGGAATAGCATCTATATATAAAAAAACTTCCCCTTTGAAGTGGGGTATGGGGGATATATAATGTTTTATCTTATAAAATAACCTAAGGAATAGTATCTATATATAAAAAAGCTCCCCATTTGAATGGGAATGGTGGATATATAATATATTTATCTTATAAAATAACCTAAGGAATAGCATCTATATATAAAAAAATCCCTCTTTTTAGGCGAGTATATAGGATATAAATATATTTAGTTTATAAAATAGTCTAAGGAATAGTACTTGTATATAAAAAAACTCCCCCTTTGAAGGGGGGTAGGGGGGGTGTATAATGTTTTATCTTATAAAATAACCTAAGGAATAGCATCTATATATAAAAAAATCCCTCTTTTTAGGCGAGTATATAGGATATAAATATATTTAGTTTATAAAATAATCTAAGAATAGTACCTATATATATATAAACTCCCCCTTTGAAGGGGGGTAGGGGGGATGTATAATATTTTAGCTATAATAAACCAATAGAAATAGCAATTATATTATTTTTTATCTATAAAAAAGGAATATAAAAACCACCTTAAAGTATAGTAAAACAATATTCCTAATACTAATATAGGGGCAAAAGAAAGTTTTAAGGTATGGAAAATAATTTCTTTTCGGGAGTAAGTACTCCAAGCAGCCTCGTATTCTATAAAAATATGATAATCCCAGAAGAACCAACATAGGATAAGTAAGCCTGTGAATATAGGTAACCTAAATGGATATTTCCAAGCTCTACCTCTTAATAGATATACGCCAACAAGGATCAAGGTTAAAAGAGATAGAGCCAATGCCCTATCTAATAAAGAATCCCTCAAATCTACGGACGAAAGGCTGTCTATAAAACCTCTCATTGCCCATATTATCTGCAAATAAGTAGCTACGGAAGTAATACAGCACAAGAAAAGAATCTTTTTCCAGTGCCAAATAGATATTTCTTTGATTTTCTTTGTCATTTTTTATAGCTAAGGATAAAATAAAGCTCCTTTTTTTACCTAAATAAAGGAGCTAAAATAATTACATACGCTGAATCCAATGCTCTGGGTTGAGCTTCGTAGTATTTTTATAAACGAAAAACTTCATTTCGGTCTTTCCTTCACCATCGGTGAATATTTTTCCGAGTGGGGTTTTGGCCTGCACTTGTTGTCCTTTGCTTACATACACTTCGGTGAGGTTGTAATATATGGTGATGAAGTTTCCGTGTCGTATTTGCACGGCTTTGTTTCCGCCAGGCACTGCGATAATAGCAGAGACTTCCCCGTCAAACACCGAGCGGGCATCTTCGCCCTTCTGTGTAACGATAGAAATACCGCTGTTGTTGTGTTGTACTTGTGGATAAACAGGATCGGCATACGTACCGAAGCCTTGCGACTTGTATCCACGGCTTACAGGCCAAATGAGCTTGCCTTTATTCGCCT
This sequence comes from Capnocytophaga sp., assembly GCA_030530525.1. Classification (GTDB taxonomy): domain Bacteria; phylum Bacteroidota; class Bacteroidia; order Flavobacteriales; family Flavobacteriaceae; genus Capnocytophaga. The sequence continues at coordinate 7,018 of JAUMUT010000026.1, forward strand.
CGAAATTAGTAGAAATAGTTTTTCCCTCTGGGGTGAGGGCGAATACATTAGCTTCGTCTTTCTCGGAGGTGCTTGCCGAAGTAGCGGAAGAGGCTTTCTCGCCTGTGGCTTTGTCTTTTGCAGCCTTTTCTCTGGCCAATTTTTTTGCTTTAGCGTTAGCTTCGGCTATTGCAAGGCGAATAAGTCGGTCTATTTCCTTGTCAATTTGGTTGGCTTGGGCTTGTTTTTTACGTATTTCTGCCTCATACTGGCTCTCCTTCTTCTTTATAGATGCTACTAATGCCTCTTGTTGCTTCTTTTCGGTAGCTAAAACCTCTTGTTCGTGTCTGTTTTCTTGTAGAACTTGTGCCTTTTGTTGTTGTTGAGTTAGTAGAGTGTCGTTAATCTGTTGGAGTTTTTTGTTTTTTAGCTGTATTTCTTCACTCTTTTTCTTTCTGTGAGCGCTATATTGCTGTATGTATTTGAGTCTTTTATAGCCTTGCCAAAAGTTTTCCGAAGAAAGTAGGAATAAAACTTGGCTTCGTCCTGTTCTATTCTTGTAAGATTGACGGATTACATCGGCATATTCTTTTTTTAGGGTAGAGAGTTCTTTTTCGAGAGAGGCTATATTTTTGGTATTCTCTTGTATTTGTGAGTTTAGGAAGTTTGCCTGCTGATGGATTAGCTTGATGAGCTCTGTTCGGGCGTTTATTTTTTCGTTTATCTCTTGTATTTGGGTAATAACAGACTTTCGTTCTTGCGCTTGTTTAGTGCGCAGAGCGGACATTTCTTTAATTTGTTCTAAAAGGGCTTTTTTTCTGTTTTCTAACTCTTTTTGTTTTTTATTTTGAGGGAATACACTCCCGATTACGCCAAAAAGGAGTAAAAATAAAACAATTCTCGTCATTATTCAATGGTTAAAAGTTTATATCCCGAAGGAACTTTATAAGGAAAATTTTGTTTAGTGTTAAATTGTATGTTATTGTATTCCAATTCAATAGAAGTTTCTTGATTTTCGCTTTTAGATAGAAGGGTAAGAAAGGAAGGCATTAATTGTTCGCCTATTTCTTGGTATTGATATTGTGCAGAAAGGTGTATATTTTCTTTATTTTCAACAACTTGGGTATTCTCTACACGAAATTTTGGGTTTAGCAAAAATTGCACTTGTAGCCCATCTTTGCTAAAAGTCCCCGAATAATTGTTCGCTTCTGGGTTTATTTCTATGGAGTTAGGAGAAACAAGAAGTTGCCCTAAGAGTAAATTTTGTAGCATTTCAAAGTTGATTTCTGTGCCTAAAAATTGCTTTGCAATACGGAAATCTCCATCAAAATAAGAATTATCTAACTTATTGTAAAACTGAATTTTAGACGGTGTAATAAGGGCTTTTGCTATTCCTAATGGCGCACTAAGCCAAATAATTTCGTTTTTTTTCATTCGTAAAGAAAGTGTTACGGATTGTTGGTTTTTTCCGTTGTCAAAAGTTACGTCAAGATGCCCCGAAAGTGTTTCAAATTCAGGAAAAGACTTTTGGTGTTGTGAAATTATTTCTTTGGTTTTCAAGTCGTTATCTACTTCTCCTACGGAAGAAGCTGTTTTTTTGGTTTTGCAACTTAACAGTAAAAAAGAGAATAAAAAAAGCAATAAAAAGCGATTCATATCATTTTTGGTTTTAAGCGGTAAAAGTACAATTTTTTTTTATAAATAATTATTTTTATAACATTTTTTTGTGTTTTATAAGGTTTTTCAGAAAGTATGATAAATATTTCTTTTATATAAAAACAAAACTTTAACGTTTTATATGTTAAAATTAAAAATATTTCTTGTTTGTTTCAAAAAAAGAATTATCTTTGCATTGTGAATAAAAACAAAAATTAAAATAAATTATTGTCATATTCTTATAAATAATGAATTATATATAATAATTATTTTATGAATTACTTTGTAAAATGATTATCGGCCGTTTTTGTTATTTTTTGGTTTAAGGCAATATTTGGAGGCGTCATTAATTTAAAACAGTCCTTAAAGTCGTCTCGTCTGGCGGGTGTTTTTCATTAAGCATTCTTGCAAAAAGGACAAAATATATTATGAGCAAAATACTTTTAACTATCGCAGTAGTACTTGCTACTACTTTTGCCTTCGCTAAACATAATGACGAGGGCGGAAAACAGGCTAAAAATGAGCCTAAAAAAGAAACAAACGCTCCTGAAAAGCAAAAAGCTCAAGATTCGGAAGCTCTTTATTGTGAAGTGACTAAGCCTGATGGAACTCGTGTTGTATGCGTAATATGTAACTGCGAAAGGCTATCAAAGGGCAATGAGAAAAAAACACAAGACTCTGTTGATACAGGAGATAAGGAGAATAAAGAACCTATTGATTAGCTTGTGTGTGAATTAGGGAAGAATTACCTTCCCTAATTTAAAATCAATTGTTTAATTTAATACCATAAAAATGAAAAAAATATTATTTATACTATATTTATTGGTTAGTTTTTATAATTATGCTCAAGAAGATGAGAAAATGATAAAAATAACTTATATAAAACAGCCTTTTTTATCGCCAGAAGGAGATTTTGAAACTTTTTTGTATGTAACTGAAAATAAAGCGCAATATGTATTTCCTCAAAAAGAAAGAACAGTAAAAAAAGACAACTATAAAATGTCTTTGCCTTTTTTTAAATACATAAATAATTATGATTTTAATACACAAGAAGTAGAAGAAAATAGAGTTTTAAAAGATAGTACAAAACTGTATGCGCATTGGAAAAATAACCTTGTTTGGGAAATAACCGATGAAGAAAAGGAAATTAATGGTTATAAAGTAAGGAAAGCAACAACGGATTCTTTTGAAATAGAATCCGATGATGAGTATTATTATGGAAAAGCAATTGCTTGGTTTGCTACCGATATTCCTCTTCCTTTGGGACCAGCTCGCTATTATGGATTACCAGGATTAATTGTAAAACTCTCTTTTCAAAATTCTAAAAATGTTTATTTATTAAAAAATATAGAATATACTACAACTAAAGATTATACTTTTGTAGAATTGAATAAAGATAACCTTGTGGAGAAGGAAGATGTTATTTATTTCTTTCATAAAAATCCTGATAAAGTGAAAGAAATACAAAAAAATAGGAAGAAAAATAAAAAGTAAATGAAACAAATAAAGTCTATTATATTATTTTTTTAGTTTTTATATCTAATTTATTATATTTCCTATTTAGTTTTTACTATTTTCTAAGTAGGAAATTTATTTTTCTATCTATATTTTTTAATTTACTAGATAGAAAAAATGATTTACCATCTGGTTTTTTATATTTCCTATCTATTAAAATAAAAAAACAGATAGTTTTTTATAAAAACTACATAGATAATGAATATTATTAGATAGTTTTACTAATTTAAAAGCTATTGTTATGAAAAAATATAGTTTATTATTACTATTCTATCTATATTTATCTTTTAATGTAGCAGGACAAATACATATAAAAGGTAAAATAATAGATAATACAGATAAAAAAACAATATCTAATGCTATGGTATTGTTTTATGATGATACCAATAATAAAATATTAGAATATACACAAACTAATGAAGAAGGAAAATTTAATCTCTCTAAAAGTTATAAAGAAGGTATATATAAAATAGAAGTTTCCAAATTAGGATATAATAAAAACTATAAACAAATAATTATCGGGACAGATAGTAATAAATATTTGGAAGTAGAAATATCTATTAAAGTAAAAGCAATAGAATTGGAAGGAGTTACTTTAACAGAAAATTATCCTATTGTAGTAAAAAAAGATACTATTTTATATGATATTCCACGTCTTACAGAAAAACACGATGAAAGTTTAGAACAAGTATTAGCTAAAATAAATGGTTTTGAAGTATTAGGAAACGGAGAAATACGTGTAAATGGAAAGTTAATACGTAAAGTTTTGGTGGATGGAAAAGAAATATCAGACTATGGAGCTTCTTTAATAACAAAATCACTTTCCCCAGAAAAAGTAGAAAAAGTAGAAGTACGTTTTGATGAAAAGAATAAAAAAATTAAAGAAAGTTTATTAGATGACGAACGTTTTGTAGTTTTAGACATTACTCTAAAACCTAATGTATCTAAATCTTTTTTCGGGAAACAACATATAACATCGGGGTATCAAAATAATATAAAACTTGGCGGACTTACCAATCTTTTTTCCTTAAACGAAAAAACAAATATACAACTATTCTTAGAAAATAATAATTTTGGAAATAATACTATCCAACTTTCAGAAATAAGAAATATAGGTGAAGAATCTTTTTCTAAAATATTTACCACTCCTGTGGATATTGAAGATATTAAAAATAGAGATACTTACCAAGAGGAAATGTATGGTTTTCATAACTTTACAGCTAATGATAACGCCATCGGAGGTCTGTCTATTAATTTCCCACTTAGTGAAAAAACGGATCTATATGTAGGAAGTTTTAATAATTATCATTTTTTAAGAAACCAATTTCAGCAACAAACTTTCTTTGATAATACATTAATTTATAATCAACAAGAAAATAATTTTATTAATGAATACAATTCTAAAAATAAAATACAATTAAAATATACAGCTGATAATTTAAAAATATCATCTGATTTTAACTATGTATATTTTGATCAAAAACTTTCTAATGCTATTTTAAACAATAATACTAATCAGTTTTTGAAAAAACATTATACAACTAATATTTATTTTAATGCAAATATAGAATATTTACTAACAGAAAAGGTGGGCTCATTTGCAAATTTCTCTTTTTCTGATGAAAAATTTAATATTCATACCAATTTATATTCCAATAATGCTAATATATATACTTTTCTTGGTATAATAGATAATTTTCAACAACATAATTATAATAAACAAACTATTGGACAAGGGAAAGTAGGTGTAACCTATAAATCGGAATATTTCGGAACACAAAGTTTTGGTTATAAATATCATTCTAATACTTTGGAGAATGAAAAAGTATCTAATGTCATAGATTTTAATGCTTCCAACAGAGAGTATGCAAGTACGAACAATGCTTTGTTTTATGATAATACTTTGTTTTTAGGTGATTTTGATATTGATGTAGGTGTGGAATATAGTTGGGTACGTTTCCCTTATTTAAATGGAGCAAATTACGGAAAGCAAACAAAAGGATATTTTCAGTATGAAGCTAATGTAACGTATAATATAGACCAACAATCTCGTATTATAGGTAGGGCATCGCATCAGTTAGATTATTATCCGTTACAGAAAGCTACCTTTGGAAATGTTCTTACTGATTTTCAAAATATTTATGTTACCAGCCAAGTTATTGCACCTTATTATAATGATTCATATGGTTTGACACTTTCAAAAACATTTAACAACAAGTCGCACCTAATTGTAAGTTATAATAAAGGAGTTTCTAACAATCTTAATACACAAACATTTAATAATAATTTTATATTTACCAATGCCAACCAACGTACGAGTAATTATCATCTATTTTCTACACAATATAAAGGACGTATAAAAAGGTTATTACTATCTTATACTGCCGAGCCCGAATTTATTTTTAATACTTCGGAATATCTTTATAACAATAAAATAGAAACTACAACAGCATATCGTTTTCTTTATGGGCTAAAACTAACACAAAAACCACATAAACAAGTTTCTATTTTCTATTATCCAAAATATAATTACTTTGTTTTTAGAAATAGTATTAACAATAATAATCGGATATTTGATTTCCTACGTAATAAAATCTCTGTAACAGCTTATTTTTTTAATAAACAATTATTGACAGAAGTAGGTTTTCAACAAGTGAATTTCCTTCAAACAGGGGCGAGCTTTAATAATTTTGATGCAAGGATAGTATATAAAACCAAAAAATATCGTTGGTTTTTAGAAATGGAAAACTTACTTAATTCTAAGTATTTCACTACGGAAGATTTTAATAAATCGTTATTAAACGTAAATAGAAATAGTGTTTTTGAACGATATTTTAATATAGGATTTGAGTTTAAAATTAATTAAAAAAATCCCTCCATTTTTGTTAGAATTGGAGGGATTTTTAGTAGAAAAATAAGATTTTATATTACAAATTGTATATATTCGTCAAAGTTTTCAAAACTTCGAGCATAAAGTTCTGTAATATCGCCATCGGGTTCATCACGTAGAAATTCTCCTGTATTTCCTATTTTAATAAACTCTACTTGCAAGGGTTCTCCTTTACTATTTTTATAAATAGTTTCGCAAGACTTGGCGTAATTAGTAGCTTTTTGTTGCGCTTCGGTTTCAGAATCGGCGTTTATTTGCAAAAAAGTCTCTTCATAAACCATTTTTTTAGTGGTTAAGTTGGTGGTTCTAAGTAAAACTACGGAAAAATATTTTCTCATATGAAATAAGGGGCTTTAAATTCAACATAGTTATATTAGAATTTTGTAAAAAAATTGGTGGTTTCAGGTGGGGTTTCGTCTTCTATAACTTGCTGATTATCACAGAAATTTTTAAGATTATTTTCTATTAATAATTGTACATCGCTTTTGTATTGATATGGGTATAAAAGATGAATGTTCGCACCTGCATCTAATGTAAAGCCGACAGGAATTTGAGTTTGTTTTCTAAAATTCCAAATTTGTTCAATGGTAGCTAAGGTATTAGGTCGCATAAGTACAAAATACGGGTTACTGGTCATCATCATTGAATGTAGTGTAAGTGCCTCGGACTCAATAAGTTTTACAAAATCATCTAATGCTCCTACTCTTAGAATGGTGTTGAGTTTGGAGATATTCTCGGTAGCCTGAGCAAAGCGTTGCGAAGCATATGGGTGGTTGTTCATCAAGTCGTGCCCATCAGTACTACTGATTTGTTTTTGTCCTTTATCAATCAATAGAATAGTATCTTGGTAACGATGAAAAACTTCGTGTGTTGGTCCAAAAGGAACTCCATAAAGGTCAGAGCTATTGGGTATTTCAGGGTGTTCGCCCCAAACGACAACACTTCCTATGATACTTCGGCAGGCACTTCCTGAGCCTAAACGTGCTAAGAAAGAGGCTTTTTCATAGAAAAATTCATCTGTCATTTCAGGACAAAAAAGTTTCTCAATTTTCATAAGGCATACCGCCAAAGCTGCCATTGCGCTAGCAGAAGAAGCAATACCACTACTATGCGGAAAAGAATTGTGAGAGCGAACCACGAAGTGATAATCTCTTAAAAAAGGCATATACAACCTCATTCGGTTGAAAAAAGTTTCTATCTTGGTTAAGAATGCTTCTTTTGGGTTTTCTTCAAAATAGAAATCAATCTGGAAACTTGCATTAAAATCAGTTCGTGGCAAAAATTCTACGGAAGTATCCGTATATGAGTTAGTTAAGGTAAAACTCAATGAAGGATTGGCAGGCAATTGGAAATCTTTTTTGCCCCAATATTTTACCAAAGCAATATTACTTGGTGCGCGGTGTTGTACCTTTCCACGAGTAACTTTCTCGGTGTATTTTTTCGGTAAAAATTTATCTACAACCATAGTTTTTTTTGCAAAAGTATAAAAATAATTAATATCTTAGTAAATAATTTTAGAAAAATAATGAAATAAACTAAAAATCAAATATTTATATTAAAACCAAAAGGAATAGGATATAATAGAAATAAAGATAATACAAAGAATATTAAGAACAAAGCCTGCACGTATCATATCTCGTTGAGAAACCATTCCCGTTCCATAAGCCAGCGCATTCGGCGGGGTGGCAACAGGCAACATAAAGGCACAAGATGCACCAAACCCGATAATCAACGCCAAGCCTATAGGGTTCATATTCAACTCTTGTGCTATGGAAATAGCAATTGGTACTAACAACGCTGCACTTGCGGTATTGGACGTAAATTCGGTTAAGAAAATAATGAAAGTAGCCACTAACAAGCCTATCAAGAAATAATTTTGTTCTTTGATAAGGAAAATAATGCCATCAACCATAGCTTTACTTGCACCAGAATTGGTAAGAATAACACTTAAAGAAAGTCCGCCACCGAAGAGCATCAATACGCCCCAGTCGGTATTTTCTTGGATACTTTTCCAGTCAGCAACTCCAAGCAAACATACCCAAACTGCTGCCCCAATGGCTATCACAGCATCAAAATCTCCAATGCTATCTATTCCTAAAAGATTGGAAAGAAAATCGTTAATATAATTACTAAAAATCCAACCCAACGCCGTAATTCCGAATATCAAAATAGTAAGATATTGTTTAGAATTTAGTTTTTCTACCTTTACATTGGTCTCTATTTTTATATTAAGTTTTGGTTTTAATACAAAATAAATAGTACCCAACATCAATGGCATTAAGCCCAAAACAACAGGTATTCCATATTTTAGCCATTGTGCAAAGCTAATATTTAACTGAGAGGCAACAATAGCATTTGGAGGCGAACCTACCAATGTTCCCATTCCTCCAATGCTAGAACTATACGCTATCCCTAAGATAACAAAAGCAAATGTACCAGGATTTTCTTTATAATCAATGTTTTTTAGCATTCCAATAGCCAAAGGAATAATCATAGCTGCCGTAGCGGTGTTGCTAATTCCCATAGAAAGTACAGCTGTAACCATAAATAAGAAGAAAACCGCTAACATAAAATTACCTTTTGCCAAAGAAATTACTTTATTGGCTATATATTGGTCTAATTTCTGGACACTTAATGCCGTTGCAATGGCAAAACCACCAAAAAACAGGAAAATAGTAGGGTTAGCAAACGCTTGCAGAGCCGTTTTGGTATGTTCTAAGCCTAAAAAAATAGCCAAAACAGGAATTAACAAAGCCGTTATCGTGATGTGAATCGCCTCGGTGAGCCACAAAATAGCCACCAACACCAAGAGAGCTAAGCCCTTATTCGTCTTTTCTTCATACGGAAGAAGATAATTTAGTAAAAAAGCCAAGAGAATGGCTACAATAATAATCGTTGTTTTTTTAATCGTCTTATTTAGCATAGTGGAATATTTAAAGATTACTTAGGAGCAAAATTAATCAAAATTTTTTAAAAAATCAAATATTCATTGAAAATAATTCTTAAAATTTTATCCAAAACTAACAAATATCAGCGTTGTTAGTATTTTATTTTTTTTTAACATAAAAAAGAAGTAGAAAATTTTATTTTTTAGCATAACCTATGAAAAAATGATTATCTTTGCACCAAATTTTTAATTAAAAAAGATGAAAAATACCGATTTAGGATTGTTAATTCTACGACTTTCTGTGGGGCTTATGATGATTCCGCACGGAATAAATAAAATCATTCACCCCGAAGCGTTGGGCTACATAGTTTCTTTACTTTCAGCCAAAGGCTTGCCTACTTTTATAGCGTATGGCGTTTTTGTGGGCGAAATATTAGCTCCGTTATTGCTTGCCATAGGCTACCGCACTCGTTTGAATGCACTTGTGATGGTAGGAACGGGCTTTTTTGTGCTTTTCTTGGCGTATTCTAACAAAATGTTTGCACTTACAGAACACGGCGGTTGGGCACCTGAGCTTCCTGCGTTGTTTTTGTTTGGAGCATTGGCACTTTTCTTTACAGGAGGCGGAAAATATGCGGTTTCTCACCGAAATCATTGGGATTAATGTTTTATACATAACAAAAAGTCGTTGGGATAATAATCTAACGACTTTTTTTGTATAAATGAACTTCTTTTCATAAAAAAGAATAAAAAATGGGAGAAAAGGTTGTAATTTTTGATGGAGATTGTCTTTTATGTAATAAAATAGCAAATTTTTTATCAGAGAAAGATAAAAATAAATGCTTTGCATATATTTCTAACACATCAGATTATGGGAAACAAATTATTTTACAAAATAATTGGGAAGAAATTACTCAGAAAACAATTATTGTAAAAATAAATGATGTATTTTATACCAAATCAGAAGCAATTTATCAGTTTTTAAGAGAATGTGGAATATATGCTTTCTTTCGGTTTTGCATTTGGGCTACGCCTCGTTTTATTTCGGATTTTATTTATGATAGTATAGCAAAACGCCGAAAAACGCTTGTTGGGCTGTGTCCTATCCCTCAAAAATAAAAGCAAATTTTTCTTTTTAGCAAAAAATAATTATAAATAAATAAAAGTCTTTAAATAAATTTATATCTTTGCAAAAAATATTATAAAGACAAAATAAATAGTTATGAACGAAGAAATGGATATTATTTTGGACAGTACAGAGGAAGGAATGCAAGATGCTGTTGCTCACTTAGAAAAATCTTTACTTAACATTCGTGCAGGGAAGGCAAGCCCGCAAATGCTTGGTAGCGTTTTTGTTGATTATTACGGCTCGCAAACTCCACTTAGCCAAGTGGCTAACGTAAGCACGCCCGACTCTCGTACGATAACCATTCAGCCGTGGGAGAAAAAAATGCTTTCTGTGATAGAAAAAGCAATTATGCTAGCCAATTTGGGCTTTAACCCTATGAATAACGGAGATGTTATCATTATCAGCGTTCCACCACTTACCGAAGAACGCAGAAAAGAACTCGTAAAACAAGCCAAAGGCGAATGCGAAGATGCAAAAATTAGCGTTAGAAATGCTCGCCAAGAAGCAAATAAAGAAATAAAAAAAGCAGAAGCCTCTGACGATGTTAAGAAAACTTCCGAAGAAAGCGTACAAAAACTCACCGATAAATTCATTAAAAAAATTGATGATATTTTTGTACAAAAAGAAGCAGAAATATTAAAAGTATAATAAAAAATAAAAATATGGCTAAAAAAGAAAAAGCAGAAGTAAAAGAAAAAAGTGATAAAGACGGAAAAGCAGCTGCCCTCAAACTTGCCTTAGAGAAAATTAATAAAAATATAGGTAAAGGAGCTGTTATCCGTTTAGGCGACAAGGTAGAAGAAAAAGTAGAAGTAATCCCGACAGGGTCTCTAACCTTAGACTTAGCCTTAGGAGTAGGTGGTTACCCTCGTGGGCGAATTATAGAAATATTCGGACCAGAGTCTTCTGGGAAAACAACACTTACACTTCACGCTATTGCACAAGCCCAAAAACTTGGTGGAACAGCTATTTTCATTGATGCAGAACACGCTTTTGATCCTGGTTATGCCAGAAAATTGGGTGTAGATACAGACAATTTGTACGTTTCTCAGCCAGATAACGGCGAACAAGCTCTGGAAATAGCAGATACTTTCGTGCGTTCGGGTGGGGCAGACCTTATCGTTATTGACTCTGTTGCGGCACTTACCCCAAAAACAGAAATAGATGGCGAAATGGGCGACTCTAAAATGGGAGTACACGCTCGGTTAATGTCGCAAGCATTACGAAAAATAACAGGAAGCATCAAGAAAGCAAATTGTATCGTGATGTTTATCAATCAGTTGCGAGATAAAATTGGGGTAATGTTTGGTAGCCCTGAAACCACCACAGGAGGGAACGCCTTGAAGTTCTATTCTTCTGTACGGATTGATATTCGTAGAACTCTTACACCTATAAAAGATAAAGACGGTACGCCAATAGGAAACGAAACCCGAGTGAAAGTTGTAAAAAATAAAGTAGCTCCGCCGTTCCAAAATGCAGAATTTGATGTTATGTATGGCGAAGGAATTTCAAAATCTGGTGAAATAATTGATTTAGGAGTAGATTATGGATTACTTACCAAAAGTGGCGCTTGGTATAGCTATGGCGAAATGAAATTGGGTAATGGACGCGATGCTACCAAAGCTCTTCTGATAGACAATCCTGAATTGATGGAAGAAATTGAAAACAAAATTAAAGAATTGGTAAAAGAAGGCGTGCCAAGACCAACCAAAAAGAAAAAAGGAAAAGGGAAGGACAAAAAATCTTCTAAAAATGAAGAAGTAGAAGAAGATATAGAAGAAGTAGAAGAAATGGACGAGGATAATTATGAAGAAGATTCTTACGATGAAGACGAAGATTAAATTGTAACAAAAACAAAAGCCATAACAAATGTGTTATGGCTTTTTTGATTAAAAAATTAACTAATTACTCCACTTCCTAAAAGTTCTTCTCCATTGTACCAAACGGCAAATTGTCCTTCGGTAATGGCACTTTGTGGCTCTTCAAAATGAATAAATAAGCCTTTTTTAGTAGCAAATAAAGTAGCGTTTTGCAAGGGTTGTCGATAACGAATGCGTACTTTTATAGGTAGGCTTTCGTTTTCTTTTAGTTGCAAATCGGGGCGAACCCAATGTTCTTCTTCCTTTTTTATAAATAATGCCTTACGGAACAACCCTCTGTGGGCGTGTCCTTGCCCTGTGTAGATAATATTTTTTTCAACATCGGTTTCTATAACAAAAAGAGGTTCTTTGGTACCACCTACATTTAAGCCTTTGCGTTGTCCTTTGGTAAAATAATGTGCGCCTTGGTGTTTGCCTACTTTTTTTCCGTCTTCGGGCTGATAAACAAAGCGTTGCGAACGATATTCTAATTCGTCTTCATAAGTTTCAAAGATACGTAGCGCATCAAAGGAAGCGTACCCTTTCCAATCGTTTGGTATTTCAATGATTTCTCCTTCTTTTGGTAATAATTTTTGTTGTAAAAACTCTGGCAATCGTACTTTCCCTACGAAACAAAGCCCTTGTGAATCTTTCTTTTCGGCAGTTACTAAGTCTTGCGTTTTTGCAATGGCTCTAACTTCTGATTTTTGTAATTCCCCGATAGGGAAAAGAGCTTTACTTAGCTGTTCCTGAGAGAGTTGGCATAAAAAATAAGATTGATCTTTATTGGTATCTTTACCCGAAAGTAGTCGGTATATTTTTTCTCCATTTATCTCTATTTCTTCTTTTCTGCAATAATGCCCCGTTGCCACATAATCTGCGCCTAAGCTAAGGGCGAGCTTCATAAAAACGTCAAATTTTATTTCGCGATTACATAACACATCAGGGTTGGGCGTTCTGCCGTGTTCGTATTCTTTGAACATATAATCCACGATTCGTTTTTTATAAGGTTCGCTCATATCAATGGTTTGAAACGGAATGCCGAGTTTTTCAGCCACCAAAAGCGCATCATTACTATCTTCCAGCCAAGGGCATTCATCAGAAATGGTAACCGAATCGTCGTGCCAATTTTTCATAAAAAGCCCAATAACTTCATAGCCTTGTTCTTTCAGTAAATAAGCGGCAACGCTACTATCTACTCCGCCACTGAGTCCTACTACTACTTTTTTCATTTCTAAAAAATCTTTCAAAGTGCAAAAATACAATTTTTTTAAAAATAAAATAGCTTTTCTGCCGTAGGGATATTTTTTTAGTAATATGAACAGCCATTGTATATTTTGATTTTTTCAAAACACACAATAGACGTATAAAAAATGAAATCCTAAAAAGAATTTTTTAATACTATAACTATTGCTTAAAAAAAATGTAAGCATCGCTTTGCAAAAATGTAGTTACCGCTTTATAAAAATGTAGCTACATTTTTATAAAAGGCTAATTATCTATAATAAAAAAGTAGGCTGTAAAAAATAGAAATATCCTTTTTATTTCTTTTATAAAAAATAAAATAAATAAAGAAATGAATGGAAGTATATTTGGAGAGGTTCTTTCTATATTAAATTTACTACAAATGTTAAAAAAATATTTATTCTTTGGAAAATTAGAAAAATAAACGTGTTTTCCATAAATTTTTATATATTTGCACCAAAAAAAATTATTTAAAATGAATTTAACTTCGGAAAACATTCTACTTATTGGTTCTTTGTTGCTGTTTATCAGTATTATAGCAGGGAAAACCTCGTACAAGTTTGGTGTGCCAACACTGATTTTATTTTTAGGGATAGGAATGCTTGCAGGGAGCGATGGTATTTTGAAAATCCATTTTGATGACCCTAAGTCTGCTCAATTTATCGGGATTATTTCCTTGAATTTTATTCTTTTTTCTGGCGGATTAGAAACGCGTTGGTCATCGGTGAAGCCTATTTTCTATCAAGGAGTGGTGCTTTCTACGCTTGGTGTGTTGCTTACGGCTATTTTTTTAGGGCTTTTTGTGTGGTATGTTACTGATTTTACCCTTTTTGAGAGTCTTTTACTCGGTTCTATCGTCTCTTCTACCGATGCGGCGGCGGTTTTTTCTATTTTGCGATCTAAAAACTTGGATTTAAAAGATAATTTGCGCCCAACTTTAGAGTTTGAAAGCGGAAGTAACGACCCAATGGCTTATGTGCTAACTACCACTTGTATAGGCTTAGTACAAATGCCAGAACAACCGATAATGCAAATGATTTTTACTTTCTTTTCGCAAGTAATTTTAGGAGTGGTGTTTGGTTTTGCCTTCGGGAAATTGAGTAAAATTATTTTCAACCGAATTCATTTAGGCTTTGAAGGGCTTTATCCTATTTTGGCAATAGCCCTGATGTACATTACTTTTTCGGCTACGGAAGCAATGTATGGTAATGGGTTTTTAGCTATTTACATTTGTGCAGTTTATTTAGGAAACCAAAATTTTATTCACAAAGGAAGCGTTCTGAAAATGTTTGATGGCTTGGCTTGGTTGATGCAAATAGTTTTATTCCTTACTTTGGGCTTACTTGTCAATCCGAAAGAAATTATTCCGCTTACAGGCATAGGGCTGTTGATTTCTGTTTTCTTAATGCTTGTGGCTCGTCCGCTCAGTGTGTTTATCAGCACAAGTCCTTTCCGAATGAGTTTGGCAAGGCGTGTTTATATTTCTTGGGTGGGCTTGCGCGGTGCAGTTCCTATCGTGTTTGCTACCTATCCGTTATTGGCGGGGGTAGAAAAAGCAGGAATTATTTTTAATATTGTATTTTTTATTTCGGTAACTTCGGTGCTTATACAAGGTACAACGCTTTCATTGTTTGCAAAATGGCTGGGCTTAGCATCTACGCAAGAACATACCAATGAAGAAAACCCCGCCGATGCTATTATGCAAGAACACCCCAAAGCAATTATGGAAGAAATTGTTATTACAACCAATAATGAAGCCGTAGGAAAGCAAATTGTAGAATTGACCTTCCCGCGCAATGCTATTATAGCAATGATAAAACGCGAGGATAAATACATAACCCCGAATGGTTCTACACAAATAGAAGAAGGAGATACGCTTATTATTTTCTCTGAAAATCAGGAATGTATGAATGCCGTTTATGATGGTTTAGGTATTGTAAAATAAATTTTTTTAGAGAATTAGCTGTAAATTATCATTAGAAAAGATTTGTTTTTATAGAAAAAATTAGAAATCATAAAATAGAAATATTTCCTAAAAAAATCGTACCTTTGCACCTCAAATCTAAAAGATAAATGAGTACAATACAAATTCCTTGGCAAGAGCGTCCTGAAGGTTGCCTTGACGTTATGTGGAGATATTCTCAAAATCCTATTATTGGAAGATACGATATTCCTACTTCCAATAGTATTTTCAATAGTGCAGTTGTGCCTTTTGAAGGCGGTTTTGCGGGTGTTTTCCGTTGTGATAATAAAGCCGTGCAAATGAATATTTTTGCAGGATTTAGCAAAGATGGCTTAAAATGGGAAATAAACCACGAGCCTATTCAAATGAAAGCAGGAAACACGCAAATGATTGACTCTGACTATAAGTACGACCCACGTGTTACTTGGATTGAAGACCGATACTGGATAACTTGGTGCAACGGTTACCACGGACCAACTATCGGGATTGCTTATACGTATGATTTTAAAGAGTTTTTCCAATGCGAAAATGCTTTTTTACCTTTTAACAGAAACGGAGTTCTTTTCCCTGAAAAAATAAACGGCAAATATGCGATGCTTAGCCGTCCAAGTGATAATGGGCATACTCCTTTTGGCGATATTTATCTTAGTTATAGTCCAGATATGAAGTATTGGGGCGAACATCGTAGCGTTATGAAAGTAGCTCCTTTTACCGATAGTGCGTGGCAATGTACTAAAATAGGTGCTGGTGCAGTGCCTATCAAAACATCAGAAGGTTGGCTAATGTTCTACCACGGAGTGATAAATACTTGCAACGGCTTCCGTTATTCTATGGGTGCGGCTTTGTTAGATTTGCAAGACCCAAGCCAAGTGAAATATCGTACGCAACCTTATTTATTAGCTCCTGCCGAACTTTATGAGCTTACAGGAGATGTGCCAAATGTAGTATTCCCTTGTGCGGCATTACATTCTTTGGAAGAGGATAAAGTAGCCGTATATTACGGAGCTGCAGATACCGTAGTAGGTGTGGCTTTTGGTCGTATTTCCGAGATTATTAAATTTATCAAAGAAAATTCTTTATAAGAAATTAAAAATACTGAAATCCAATTATTTATAGTTTTTATTATAAATAATTGGATTTTTTTGTGTAAAAATACTTTCTGTTAAGACAAAATAAAATTTCTTAAAAATATTAAATATTCCAAAAAATATAATTCTTCTTAAAATATTTAAAAATAAAATACTAATTTTGCAGGTTGAAATAGTTATTTATTATAATGTCTTCATCAGAGAAAATAAATGGATATGCCTTATTGCCTTTATTGGTTTTTGTAGGATTTTTTTTAGCAAGTGGTATTTATTTAGGAAATTTTTATCTTTTAAAAGTTCCTATTGCGCTTCTTTTAGGAATTGTTACGGCTTTTCTTCTTTTTCGGCATAATTCTGTCCGAAAAAATTTAGACCACTTTATAACAGGATGTTCAAATCCTAATATTTTGATAATGTGTATGATAGCTCTTTTTTCAGGAGCTTTCGCAATGGTTACTTCCAGTATTGGGGCTACGAATACTTTCGTTCAGATAACAGAAAATTATCTTTCTTTACAATATTTATATGCGGGCGTTTTCTTGATAGCGTCTTTTTTGTCTTTCGCCTCAGGAACATCGGTAGGGGCAATTACGACTCTTGCGCCTATTGTGGCTGGTTTTGTACGGATAGAAGGGGTGCAAACAGAGCTTATTGCGGGTTCTTTGCTTGGCGGGGCAATGTTTGGCGATAATCTTTCATTTATTTCTGATACAACCATTGCAGCCACACAATCACAAGGATGTGAAATGAAAGATAAATTTCGGGTTAATGTAAAAATTGCTTTTCCTGCAATGCTTCTTTCTGTTATTATTTTGGTTTTTACAGGAATTTCTTTGCATCAGCCAGAAGCGATTAATGCAGGCGAAGTGTCTTCCATTTCTTGGATTACCATTTTGCCTTATATTTTTGTTATCGTTTTGGCTACCATTGGGGTAAATGTGTTTGTTACTTTTTTGCTTGGAACTATTATCGCTGGGGGAATAGGAATTTTCCAACAGAAGCTGGGTTGGCTTTCCTTCGCTACCAAAATTTATGATGGTTTTGCAGAAATGAATGAGATATTTTTGGTCTTCCTATTTACAGGAGGTTTGGCATATATGATAGAAAAAGAAGGTGGCATAGCTTTTCTGACTAAAAAAATAATGCAATTTGTTAATACACAAGGGAAAGCAAAATTTGGTATTGGCTTTTTGGTGGGTATCGTTGATGCTGCCATTGCTAATAATACCGTAGCAATAGTTATAACAGCACCTGTGGCAAAAAAAATCAGTCAGCAATTTGATATAGATGCCAAACAAACCGCCTCTATTTTAGATATTATTTCTTGTGTCGTACAAGGAATTATCCCTTATGGGGCGCAAATTTTATTTCTGATAAAACTTTTAGATGTAGAAGTAAATTATCTTTCTATGGTGTCTCAATCTTATTATATTTGGTTATTGTTGTTGTTTGCAATTATTTATTTTTCATTTTTCTCTAAAAAAGCAAAGTTAATTTCATTAACATAAAACTGCCGAAACTATACGTTGATTATATTTCACTGAAATAAGATTTCCGCAGAAAAATATTTATCTTATTTACACGAAATAAGACTTTTGTAATTTTTCAGAGATTACATTTCACAGGAATAAAACTTCCGTAGAAAATATGTAATTTATTTTTATAAAAAAACCCAAGTATCTTTTATTCTCAAAAAAATATTTGGTTTTGCTTTATTTTGTAGGTAATTTTGGTAAAATTTCCCGTTTTGGCGAAGAGGATAATGTGTGCAAAAAGGCTTTCAGTGCTTCGCGTTCTTCTTTGGTAAGGTTTAATTTTTGCAATAAAGGATCGGTAACAGGGAAAAGAGGGTCGTTTTTTTGGTGTTCTTTTGGTTTTATTCGAGGCATTCCTGCGTTGTACATTTCAATAACTCCGTCCAAGTTAGGCACCAATCCGTTGTGCATATAAGGAGCTGTTCTTCCTACTTCCCGAAGAGAAGGAGTTTTGAATTTGCCAACATCTTCTTTGTTATTGGTAATTTTATATTTTCCTAAATCTTCAAAAACGCGCCCGTAGTAAGAAAGCCCTACATTATGGAATTTTTGATTAGAAAAAAGAGGAGTATTATGACAGTTGATGCATCGTGCTTTGGTGCGGAAAAGATGCAAGCCCACCACTTCTTCATCTGTGAAAAGGTCAGATTTTCCTTCAATAAAAAGGTCAAATTTACTTTTTCGGCTCGTAATGGTTCGCTCGTAAGTAGCAATAGCTTTCAAAATGCGGTCCATCGTGATTTTTTCATCGCCAAATGCTTCTTTAAAATAAGGTTTATACCCTTTTATTTTCTTTATATTTTTAAGTGTAATATTTTCATCAGAAGCCATTTCTACGGGGTCTGTAATCGGGAAAAGGGCTTGTGTTTCCAGCGTTTCGGCTCTTCCGTCCCAAAAGAAAACGGAATGATGCCCAATATTTAAAATAGAAGGCGAATTTCTTTTGCCCGTTTGTCGGTCGTGTCCAAAAGAGAGCGTTCTGCCATCGCCCCAAGCAAGTTCTGGGTCGTGGCACGAAGCACAAGATATTTGTTTGGATTTGGACAAACGAGGGTCAAAAAACAACATTTTTCCCAATTCCTTTTTCGCATCGGAATAAGGATTATGTTCAGGAAAAACGACAGAAGGAAGCGTGCCAATATCTTGAAAATCTGCTTTCACTTTTTCGTCCAACGTTGGCTTTTCCCACTGCGAATAATCGCCACTACTATACGCTGCTCTTAGCTTTGCGATAGCTTCTTTGTCGTCAAAAATAGATTTTTTTACTTGTGTAGTAAAAGAAATTGCCAACAAGCCCAAAAGAATATAAAAAAATTTTTTCATTCTGATAATTAAGAAAGGCAAAGATAAATAAAAAAAACAGAAATAACCTAAATAAAAAGTAATAAAAAGAATATTTATTACTAAAAACTTAAAAAATAATAGTATTTTTGATAATAAAAATCAAAATTAACAAAAATATTAAAGATATAATTTTTAAATAAAGAAAGATAGAAAAAGTAGTTGTTAATGTATAGTAGTTTTCTTATCTTTGCCCCCAAATAATAAAGGATGAAAAGAATAATATATACGTTTTTAACGCTATTAACAATCGTTTCTTGCTCCAAATCTGGAGAAGAAGAGAGTAAAAATACAGGGCTTAATATTCCTACGGAAGCCAAAGCTATCATTCCTGAAAAAATACTTAATGAAATGATAGCACAAGGAATGCCTATTAATGAAGGAACTACTCCACCCAATATAGAGGGAATTTATCTACTTGACAAATTGATATTTCAATATACGAGTGATGCTAACGACCATTATTTTAGTAAAGGACAAAGTACTGCTACTTACAAGTATAAGTTTTATGAGCAAAATGGAATAAAAGTAAAATCAGATTATAAAGAAATTCAAGAACGAGAGTCTGCCACAGGAACAGGAGTCATTATCTCAGGGAGCGGGAATAAATTTACTATTTTTATGGAACATTCTGCCGTTACCTTAGGAGTTAAAAATAAAGATGTATATATCCTTTCAGGAGAACTCACTTCAGAAGGAATTAAAAATCTCGTTTTTACGATGATGGTTACAGAAAAAGAAGATAATAGCTCCAAAATAATAGAAGTGGGTGTTTATCGTATTTTTCAACACGAAGGAATTGCAAAAAAAGTAACACAATACTAAGACTTACTTTTTCTTTCCAAAAACAGGAACTTCTCTTTGCTCTTACGCAAGCAAAGAGAAGTTTTTGCTTTAAAAATGAACGAAATATAAAATAATATCTACAAAAAACTAAAAAAATTCATTCTTTATATTAAAAAAAATAGTATTTTTGCACTTTGCATTGAATTAAGATATTTTAAATTTAACGCATATCTTAGTTTTCTAAAAAAAAATTTATGAAAGATTCACGAAAAAAAGACGAAGCTTTACACTATCACGAGTTTCCACAACCTGGAAAAATAGCGATAGTACCTACCAAAAAACACTCCACACAACACGATTTATCCTTAGCCTATTCGCCTGGCGTTGCTGAACCTTGTTTGGCAATTGCCGAAGACAAAAGTAACGTGTATAAATACACTTCTAAGAGCAATTTGGTTGCGGTTATCTCTAACGGAACAGCCGTACTGGGCTTAGGAGATATAGGTGCAGAAGCCTCTAAGCCTGTAATGGAAGGAAAAGGGCTACTTTTCAAGATTTTTGCTGATATTGACGTATTTGACATTGAAGTAGATGCCACCGATGTAGATAAGTTCGTAGAAACCGTTAAGGCTATTGCCCCTACTTTTGGAGGGATAAACTTAGAAGACATCAAAGCACCAGAAGCCTTTGAGATAGAACGTAGGCTAAAAGAAGAATTGGATATCCCTGTGATGCACGATGACCAACACGGAACAGCCATCATCTCGGCGGCAGCCTTAAAGAACGCTTTGGAAATAGTTAAAAAAGATATTGACAAGGCACAAATTGTTGTTAATGGAGCAGGTGCAGCGGCTATCTCTTGTACTCGCTTATATGTTGCTTTGGGCGCAAACCCTAAGAATATTGTTATGTGCGATAGCAAAGGTGTTATCCGCAAAGACGCTCCTAACCTAACCGAGCAGAAAGCAGAGTTCGCAACCGATAGAGATATTCGCACGCTGGAAGAAGCCGTTAAAGGTGCGGACGTGTTCATAGGGCTTTCCAAAGGAAATGTACTTTCCCCAGAGATGCTCCTTTCTATGGCAACAGACGCTATTGTATTTGCAATGGCAAACCCTACCCCAGAGATAGATTATAACTTAGCTATAAATACCCGCCAAGACATCATTATGGCTACCGGGCGTTCTGATTATCCTAACCAAGTGAATAATGTATTGGGCTTCCCATTCATTTTCCGAGGTGCATTGGATGTTCGCGCTACCAAAATTAATGAAGAAATGAAGCTCGCTGCGGTGTATGCATTGGCAGATTTGGCTAAAAAAACCGTACCAGAGCGCGTGAGCTTAGTTTATGGAAGCGAAAAGCTAACGTTCGGGAAAAATTACATCATTCCAAAACCTTTTGACCCTCGTTTGATATACGAAATACCACCTGCCATTGCCAAAGCAGCGATGGAATCGGGAGTGGCACAGAAGCCTATTACCGATTGGGCAGCGTATCGTTC
The DNA here is from genome assembly GCA_030530525.1 of Capnocytophaga sp. Taxonomy (GTDB): domain Bacteria; phylum Bacteroidota; class Bacteroidia; order Flavobacteriales; family Flavobacteriaceae; genus Capnocytophaga. The sequence continues at coordinate 28,395 of JAUMUT010000026.1, forward strand.
CGAGCTGATGGATAGAGTAGGAGCAGGCAACAAGGAAATTCGTATTCTGCAAGACCGCGCAAGACAAAACCCTAAACGCGTAGTATTTGCCGAAGCCGATAACATTGAAGTACTTAAAGCTGCTCACCGTGTTTATGAAGACGGAATAGGAATACCTGTACTACTTGGAGCGAAGGACATCATTAATGAACTAAGAGAAGAGATAGGCTTTACAGGGGATATAGAAATCATAGACCCAAAAAGTGATGCCGAAAAAGAAAGAAGACAAGCATTTAGCAATGCGTATTGGGAAAGTCGCCAACGACACGGGGTTACCCTTTCCAATGCAGAGAGCCTAATGCGTGAGCGCAATTACTTCGGGGCAATGATGGTTAATACAGGTCAGGCAGACGCTATGATAACAGGGCATACACGCTCTTACCCTTCTGCTGTGCGTCCTGTTTTGGAACTAATAGAGAAGGAGGAAGGCGTACAGCGAATAGCCGCTACCAGCATTATGCTTACCAAACAAGGTCCTTTATTCCTATCAGATGCTACGATAAATATTGACCCAACTACCGAAGACTTAGCTAATATCGCTTTGCTTACCTCTAAAACGGTAAAAATGTTAGGCTTTGAGCCAAATATAGCTATGCTCTCGTACTCTAACTTCGGGTCTGCAAACTCCAAAGAGACCCGCAAAGTACGTAAGGCGGTAGAATATTTACATAAAAACTATCCAGATTTGATTGTAGATGGAGAGATACAAGCCGACTTTGCCCTCAACCCAGAGAAGTTGGCAAAAGCCTATCCGTTCTCTAAGCTCAATAACGGAAAAGGTGCAAACGTGCTTATATTCCCTAACTTAGACGCTGCAAACATTAGCTATAAGTTACTAAAAGAAAGAAATAGCATAGACACTATCGGTCCTGTTATTTTAGGCCTTAGCAAGCCTGTGCATATTACTCTTTTAGGTTCTACGGTAGATGAAATGGTGAATCTTGCAACGATGGCAGTTATACAAGCACAAGAATTAGAGAGTAGAAATAAATAAAATACTAAGATAAACGGAGGCTATCTCAAAAGGATAGCCTCTTTTTTATGCACTTACATAAGGTAAAATTACCATAAAGTATCTTTTATTCTATATTTTTATATCTGTTATCTTAGTGAATAAATATTAGGCGATATACTTTTGTATATCATAACTATATAAAATGATAATAGAAATAGGACTAATGATATATAAAAGTAGTTTCTAATTTTTTAGAAAGCAGTTTTGTATATGTGGAAGTGGT
>JAUMUT010000027.1 GCA_030530525.1 Capnocytophaga sp.
AATATATTTTAGTTAGTCAGATACAAATATTACTTAGTCATCAATACATTTTATTTAGTCAAATATACATTTATACTAAATACTTTATTATTTGTATTCATTAATAAATGATAATAAAAAAACTCTTAGGAATATAACTTCCTAAGAGTAATATATTTTTACTAAAAATAAAAAATCCTCTCTAAAAAGAAAGGATTTTGATAGTTTTATTATCTAGATTGTGTATAAGATGAACTTCCTGTGGTGAATGTTTTAGAAAGTGTCCCTCCGCTATATGTTCCTGAGGTGTATAACCCATTGAAATTGCTTCCGTTGGTAACACTACCGCCTTTATATACTCTGTATGTAGTGCTTTTTGCCAAATTTGGTGTAGAAATCAAAATATTACTGTATGCCGCAGGAGCTAAGAAAGTAACCACTTCTTTACTATTTGTATCTTGCAAATGTATAATTTGGTTTGCGCTACCACTTCCTAAAAGCACCACAGGCTGTGTAGAAGCCGAAGGCGATGAAGGAGTAGAACCAGGAGTAATAGCAACTACAATACCCCCTGAAATGTTAAATGTATTGTTGTCTGAATCCAAACTTGTTTCAGGAGCAGACGCAGTACTTACTGCTACTAACATTCCGCCTGTAATGTACATTGTTCCGTTAGAATCTACGGCATCATTTCCTGTAACGTAAGTATAAATTTGTCCGCCATTGATATTTACCGAAGTTTCCCCATTGATAGCATCATCGGTAACATTAAGAGTAAGCGTACCGCCGTTGATATTTACCGACCCGTGGTTGGATTCAATTCCTTCTGTTTCTGCACTTGAAGAAGAAGAAGTAATGGTAATCGTTCCTCCATTAATAATAGTGCTATACGCATTATTGTTTGATTGTGAGCTAGATACATATGCGTTAGACATACCTGCTGTTGCCGAAGTATTGATAGTAATTGTTCCGTCATTTACAATAAGATAACCTGTAAGAACAGAAACCCCCTTAGAGTAACTATCAGTAGGTGTTGAAGTGATATTTAACGTTCCGCTATCCATTACAAAAAGCGTACCTGCTTGAATACCATCATTTACCGCAGAAGTAATTTTAATAGTAGCGTCATTAATACGCACTTTGGCTGCTGCCTGAATAGCATCTTTTTTGTTACCTGCCACAGAAAGACTTCCTGAGCCAGAGAATAAAAGGCTTCCTGCACTATACAAAGTAGCCCCTACACTACTAGAAGAAGTATCTGTTAAAGTATTGGTTGTGCTACTTGCCAATTCTACAAAGGCTTTCACTGCCGAGTTGATAACAATAGGAGCAGTGCTGGTATTGGTGATATTAGCACCATTCAATGTTAGTTTAAACTGATTGGAACTGGTAATATTCAATCCGCCATTGGTAGTAGTTCCTGATATTTGATAATTTACCCCCGTAGCGGTAGAATTAATCGTTACAATTCCGTTGCTTTGTGTTGCGGTTACCCCCGATACATTATTGGTAATTGTAGCCGAAGTACCACTAAAAGCAATTGTTACGGTATTAGAAAATGTGTTGTTTGCTAACAAATCCGTAGAGTCGCTACCTGTTTCGGTAAGTCCTTGACTGGAACTGCTGGTGTAAGAAGTACTTGTAATACTTACTCCGCTTGTTGTAGTAGAAGAAGACGAATCCGATGTGCTACTACCAGAAGAAGAACCGCTAGAAGATGTATCATCGCTATCTTTGGAACAGCTTACTAAAACAGCTGTGGTGAGTGCTATTCCTAAAAAAGAATTTTTCAAAGCACTGCTAAAAATGTTTGTTTTTTTCATAAAATATGGTATAAAAAACGCTCTTGAAATCCTAAAAAGCAATTATTCTAATAACAAAAAGGAGGATTTCATAACTTTATTACTTTTTTCTAATTAATTGATAAAGATATCCCTTTTCATTCTTTATTTTTTCGGCACAAAAATAGAACTCTTTTTTAAATAAAATATTTTTTTAAGTATATTTAACCAATATTTTTAATAAAACAAGAAATTTGTTATTTTATCTAAAAAATAATAGTTAATTTTCTACAAAAATAACAATTAACTCTATTTAAGTTTTTTTGAGATAATTTTAAAAAAATCATTCTATTAATCCCTTTATTTCCAGATATTTAACATATACAATTATATTTTATGTGAAATATTTATTAATAATTATTTGGTTTTAATAAAAATAAATTATCTTTGCAATTTCAAATTAGATTCTGAAAATGAAATACTATTTATGGATTGCTTTTCTAAGTATAGGACTGCAAAATGCTATTGCTCAGAAAGATACACTCAACCAAAAGAAAGTAATAAACTTGGACGAAGTAGTTGTATCTGCACAGATAGAACCACAATCTATAAAAAAATCTATCAAAAGTGTGCAAATTATCTCGCAAGAGCAGATTAAAAACTTGGGAGCAAGTACTCTGGGCGATGTTTTGAACCAATATATTAACATCACTGTTGTACCTGACGGAAATACAGGACGTTCTACCGTGTCTCTATTTGGCTTAGATGCCAGCTATTTTAAGGTTTTGGTAGATAATATTCCGTTAGTAAATGAAGGAGGATTTGGTAATAATACGGATTTATCTCAAATTAATTTGGACGATATTGAGCGTATTGAAATCATAGAAGGCTCTATGGGGGTTACGCACGGGGCAAATGCAGTAAGTGGTATTTTGAATATCATCACCAAACAAAAAATTTCCAATAAGTGGAATATTATTTATTCTGCACAGGAAGAAAGCATCGGGAAGGAATACGATTTTAAGGAAAAAGGCAGACATATTCAAAGTTTTAAAGCTTCACACAATATTAATGACCGCTGGCTGGTATCTGTAGGAACAAATCGTAACAAATTTAATGGCTTTTTAGGAAATTCTGGCGGAAAAAAGGTGCTTTATAGCAGTGAAAACAGAGGTTATGAGTTTTTACCTCGTGTTTTATTGCAAAATAATGCCCTTTTGAACTATCATTCGGATAAATTCAATGCTTTTTATAAGTTTGAGCTGATGAATCAAGACATTAGCTACTATGATACCGCCGTAAAATCGGCATACAATGACACGTACGGAAGTTATAAGTACGGAGAAGACAGGCGATATTTTTACAAACGTCAGTTTCACCATCTTAACCTCAGCGGGAAAAGTTTTGTAAATTACAATCTTTCTTTTTCTTATCAAAAACAATCCAGAGAAAATGAATCGTTCCGATATCTTATTATTCAAGATATAGAAAATAATAACCGAAAAGAAAAAGTAGAAGCAATGGAAGTATTGTACTCCAAAGGAGATTTTTCTAAATCTTTCTATGACAAGAAGTTAGCCATTGCCTTAGGATATGAAACTGCACTAAATAAAGGATTTGCCATTGTTAATGAAGCGCAAAACAAAACCAAAGATGTTAATGCAAACATCAACAATTATGATGCTTATTTAGTTTCTGAATATCATTTTACGGATAATTTTTCTATTCGGTTGGGAGGGCGATATTCTTTCCAATCGTTGTTTGAAAATCAATATTCGTATTCCTTAGGAACACGGTATTTATTACCTTATGGTATAGAATGGCGTGCTTCGGTTGGAAAATCTTACAGAACTCCTGAGTTTTCAGAGCTTTATTCTAATATTATTTTTGAAGGACATTATTTCCTTGGAAATGAAAATCTTATCCCCGAAGGAAGTTTGTCGTTGGATACAAGTTTAAAGAAAACGACCTTTTTTTCTAATCAAAATAAATTAAAAAATCAAATAACCCTAAGCTACAATCACATAACAGACCGCATTACTAATGCTTTAATTGGTTATGAAAGGGCAACGCCAATATATCAATATATTAATATTAGCAAATATAAATATATCAATTTAGCTTCTACGAATAATTGGATGGTTAATAATTTTGATTTTAATTTAGGTGCTTCCTTCACGTGGATTTCTCAAACCATAGACAATAACGAATACCAAACCGATGATAGGTATTTGTTAAATATAGGAGCAAATGCAGGGCTTACGTATCGCATTCCAAAATGGAAAACTTCTATTTCTGCCTATTATAAACTACGAGGAAAAACCCAATTATGGACAGCTACCACCAATGGTTATACGATAGGAGATATAAACGCTTATTCGTGGTTAGATGCTTCTATTAAAAAAGATTTCTTTAAAAGAAAATTAGAACTTACCGTTGGAGCAAGAAATTTATTGAATATTACCAGTGTTTCTCGTTCCTTAGAAACTTCTGGGCATAGTACTTCCAGCAGTATTCTGTTAGGATATGGAAGAAGTTATTTTGTTAAACTTTCTTATAATTTGAATATTAATTATTAATTTTTTGTAATATGAAAAAGCATATATTATTTTATTCGCTTGTAGCTACTATGCTCGCGTCTTGTTCAAAAAATGATGACTCTACTCCACAACCTGAGCCAACTCCTCCTGCAGTTGTAGAAAAAGGTGGTATTTTCAAGCCAACTGTTGGCGGTCCCAATGAGCCTAACCAAGTGTTCGTTGATCTTTCTACAAAAACAGAATCTTATGTAAAAAGAGACTCTTGGGATTTTGGTTTCTATTGTGGTGATGATTTTAGAGTTATCCTCAATAGTACCATAAAAATGGCAGCAAAACCATTAGAAACTACTAATATTGATGAAATACAAACCGAAGACGCAAAAGTAGCAGTAGGATTTACTACTTCTGCCACTTTGGGGTACGTTGATAGCCCTTGGGGAGAACTAAAATCTCCTACCAATACCAAAGGAAGACAGACAGCCATCGCCGAAATATCCGCTACCGACTCTGACAATAAAGTGTATTTGGTAAATATGGGCTACGAAGTAGGTACAACTACACCAAAAACAGGAGGTACTGCATTAGATGGAAATGCAAGAGGTTGGAAAAAAATAAGAGTTACCCGCAACGGAAATGACTATGTATTGCAATACGCTGACCTTGCCGACACTACACACAAAACCATTACAATCAAAAAATCTTCTGCGTACAATTTCACTTTCGTAAGCCTTTCTAGCGGAAGTACAATACAAGTACAACCAGAGAAAACAAAATGGGATATTTCTTTCACAGGGCTTACTAATTATACAGCAACAGCTGAGCCTGCAACCCTTGAAAATTCTATTACATATTACTTTGCAGATATGGTTATCACCAACTTGCACGGCAATACAAGAGCGCAAATTATCAATACTACTGCCGAAAATCGTGATAAAGAATACAAAGAGTATAGCAAAGCCAAAGCAAGTGAAATTAACTTTGATGATGCTTCTCTTGCTAATCAATTAGTAATTGGTTCTTCTTGGAGAAATACTTTTGGAGGTAAATTAATAGATACCGTTTTCTATGTTATCAAAGATGCTGATGGCAACTTGTACAAACTGAAATTTTTAGATTTTAAAAATGAGAAAGGAGAGCGTGGTTACCCTGTATTTGAATACGAATTATTACAATAAAACCACTTCCTCTTACCAACAAAAAAAAGCTATCTCACAAAAGATAGCTTTTCTTATTTTATTAAAAATCAAATATTTATATTATTTTTGTTCATTCCAATAATAACTATCAGGGTAAATGCGTTGCCCGAAAATAGCCGTTCCTACACGGATTATCGTTGCGCCTTCTTCTATGGCTACTTCCAGGTCGCCACTCATTCCCATAGAAAGTTCTTTCATCTCTACATTTGGCAATTGCAAATCTATAATTTGTTGTTGCAAATTTTTCAGAATTTTAAAACATTTTCGTACTTTTTCTTCCTCACTACTGAATAGCCCAATGGTCATCAAACCTTTAATTTTTAAGGAAGGAAGTTTTGCCACTTGCTTTACTAACTCCACCGCTTCTGATGGGGCAACACCAAATTTGCTTTCCTCGCCCGAAGTATTTACTTGTATAAGCACGTTGAGCGTTTTGCTTTGCTCGCTTAACTTTTGATGAAGTTTTTCCGCCAAATCTAACCTATCTACGGACTGAACGCAAGCTACGTCGCATTTTAGAATATCTTTAATTTTATTGGTTTGTAAATGCCCTATAAAATGATTGGTATGTGGCGTATCTTTCAGGTCGTTATATTTTTCTTTGAGTTCTTGTACTTTATTTTCGGCAATGAGTGTATAGCCTGCATTGAGGGCTATTTTTATCCGTTCAGGAGAAATGGTTTTGGTAGCTAATAACAATTTGACTTCCTGAGGGTTACGATTGCTTTTTTTGCAAGCATTTTCTATCCGATTTTGAATAATTTGAATATTATGTAAAATATTTTCCATTCGTTTATTATTAATAATGGCAAATTTACGGATTATTTCCAAATTTTTCAGGATTTGATTATTTTTTTCTATAAATTAATTTATAAAAGAATAAAAATAAAAAAACTTTGCCAGAAAAAATATCCTGACAAAGTTTTATACATAATTACGTTAAAAAAATTAATAAATTTCTGTTGGCGTTTCAAAAACTTCTTGTTGGTGTTTCACTCCTGAAAAACGTTCTTGTATATGTTGGAAAATTACAAAAAGAACAGGAATAACGATAAGCCCAAAGAATGTACCAATAAGCTGACCTATGGCTGCCCCTGTTGCTACCGAGCGGTTACCTGCGGCTCCTACTCCTGTGGCAAATACCAATGGCATCAACCCAACGATAAAGGCGAAAGAGGTCATCAAAATTGGACGCAAACGAGCCATTGCAGCATTAATCGCAGCGCGAGAAAGGCTCTCACCCATACGCCTACGTTGGACGGCAAACTCTACAATCAAAATCGCATTCTTTGCCAAAAGTCCCATCAGCATTATCAGTGAGATTTGGAAGTAGATGTTGTTCTCCAATCCAAATAACCATTGCCCTAAATAAGCACCAAAGATACCAAAAGGTAAAGAGAACAATACCGAGAACGGCAATACATAACTTTCATACTGAGCTGAAAGGATAAAATAGGTAAATATCAAGCTGAGCATAAAAATGATAATCGTTTGCGAACCAGCATTTTGCTCCTCACGTGTTAGCCCTGTATAGTCAATGCCAAAGTTAGCATTCAGGGTTTGTGCTGCTACTTCTTCTACCGCTTTTACCACGTCTCCCGTGCTGTATCCTTCATTGTTCGCTGCCGAAATATCCACTGAAGTATAAAGGTTATAACGGCTTACAGCTTGTGGTCCGAATACCCTTTCTAAGGTAACATATTCCGAAATAGGAGCCATTTCGCCTGTGCCTGTTTTTACAAACATTCCGTTAAGGCTATTAACATCTTTACGAGCTTCGGGAAGCGTTTGTACCATTACCCGATATTGTTTCCCGTAAAGGGTAAAGTCCGTTGCATAATATCCTCCTATATAATTTTGTAAAGTAGAAAGAATGGTACTTACAGAAATACCAGATTGCATTGCGCGCTCTACGTTTATATCCATCTGATACTGAGGATAGTTAGTATTGAAAGAAGTTTGTGCATATTGTACCTCAGGACGTTGCATCAAAGCTCCAATAAATTGTTGCGCAGTAGTATTCAGGTCGTTTATTTCGCCTCCTGCTTTATCCAAAAGAGCAAAAGAAACCCCTGCACTCATACCAAAACCAGATACAGCAGGTGGCTGGAAGAATAGCATTTGCGCATCTTTTACCTTGCTAGAAATAGCAAACGCTTTTCCTATAATGGCTTCTATACTTTGGTCAGGATATTTAGCTCGTTCTTCAAAAGGTTTTAGGGTAAAGAATCCCATACCGTTGTTACTACCAGCACCTGAAAGCATTCCTCGTCCTGTGATGTAAGTAAAGTTTTCTACTCCTGGTATTTGGTCTAACTCTTTACTGATTTGTCTTAACTCATTGGTTACACGCTCCATAGAAGCTCCTGGTATCATAGAAATATCCATCATTACGAAACCTTGGTCTTCATTGGGTACAAAGCCCGATTGCATATTTTTGTTAGCGTAGTAAATACCTGCTCCTGCCATTGCAAATAGCACTAAGGTTACCCATTTATGACGAAGGAAGAAAGTGAAAGTCTGCCCATATTTAGCCGTCGCCGCATTGAATGCCACATTGAACTTGTGGAAAAACTTACCTACCCACGATTTATCTTCATACGCTTTATCCCCGTGAGGTTTTAAGAAAAGAGAACACAATACAGGGCTGAGGGTAAGCGCATTAACCGCCGAAATAAGAATAGAAATAATCAGCGTAATACCAAATTGCTTATAGAACACCCCTGTGGTTCCTTCTATAAAGGTTACAGGCACAAACACCGCTGCCATCACAAGGGTAATCGAGATAATCGCTCCTGTGATTTCGTTCATCGCCGAGATAGTAGCAGGTTTTGCCTTCTCGTGGGTTTGTTCCATCTTAGCGTGTACCGCCTCGACGACGACTATCGCATCATCCACCACAATACCAATTGCCAATACCAACGCAAAGAGCGTAAGCATATTGATAGAGTACCCAAAGAGGTTCAAGAAGAAGAACGTACCCACGATAGACACTGGTACCGCAATAGCAGGAATCAGTGTAGAACGGAAATCTTGTAAAAATATATATACTACTACGAATACCAACAAGAAAGCCTCTAATAGGGTAGTTACCACCTTGGAAATCGCTGCACCAAGGAATGTATTTACATTATAGTTGATAGAATACGAAATTCCTTCTGGTAGCGTATCTTCTACTGATTTAAGATATTTTTCAATATTTCCTACTACTGCATAAGCATTAGAACCTGGCGTTTGAGAAATACCCATAGATACCGCTGGTCGTCCTGAACTTTCAGCAGAACCTGAATAGGTTAAAGATGCTAGTTCTATCTTAGCCACATCTTTAAGTCGTAGGATACGCCCGCCATCTAAGGCTTTTAGTATAATATTCTCATATTCAGACACTTCATTATATTTTCCTTTATATTTAATGGTATATTCATAAGAGCTACCACTATTTTGCCCCAATGTACCCGCTGCTGCTTCCATACTTTGTGCTGAAATTGCGGCGGTTACTTCGGTAGGATTGAGTTTATAAGCTTGTAATTTTTGAGGGTCAAGCCATATACGCATAGAGTAATTTTTTCCTCCAAAAATTTCTGCATCTCCTACCCCTGTAATACGTTTTAAGGCAGGTATAATATTGATATTAAGATAGTTTTGTAAGAAAACATCATCTAATTCTTTATTATCGGAGAAGAAGGAAAGGAACATCAGGTTACCCGCTTCCCGTTTTTCCACGGTAACCCCTGCTTGTTTTACTTCGGCAGGAAGAATAGCGTTGGCGTACGACACACGGTTTTGCACCATTACGGCAGCATTGTCGGGGTCTGTCCCATTTTTGAAATATACGGTAATACTTGCCGTACCACTATTCGAAGCAGAAGAGACAATATAGTCCATATTTTCCACCCCATTGATTTGTTCTTCCAACGGAATCACTACGGCTTTAAGCACCGTTTCGGCATTGGCACCTCCATAAGTGGCACTTACCGATACGGTTACAGGCGCAATGTCCGGATATTGGGAGATAGGCAAGGAGACAATCCCCAATACCCCCAGAATGACTATCATAATAGAAATTACGGTAGATAGTACAGGTCTGTTAATAAAACTTTTTATCATATGAAATTAATTATTCTTATTATTAAAATTCTTGTTTGGTAGGACGCAAGGTGATTTCGTTAATCGCCACATTTTCAGGTTCGCCAATCGCATAGGCTATGGCACGAGCCACCGAGTCGGCAGGGATTTCGTATTCCTTATAAAACGCCTGAATGCCTGCACTGGCTTCGGGGTCGGAGCTACCATACTTAAGCTCACTCTCCACCGCACCTGGGTAAAGGGTGGTTACACGGATATTATCCTTAGCTACTTCCATACGTAAGCCCTCGCTAATAGCTTTTACAGCAAACTTGGTAGCACTATACACGGTGCCACGACCTGCGGCAACTCGCAATCCTGCTACCGACGATAGGTTGATGATATGCCCGCTGTGCTGCTGTTGCATCGTTGGGAGTACTGCGGCAATGCCATAGAGCACCCCTTTGATGTTGATGTCTATCATCTTGTCCCACTCCTCCACTTTGAGCTTGTCCAAAGCGGCTTGCGGCATAATCCCCGCATTATTAATCAGCACATCTATACGGCCGTATGCTTTGAGGGTTTCTTGGGTGATACGCTCCACATCGGCTTGTTGGGCTACATCGGCAACTACTGTAAGGGCTTCTCCTCCTTGTGCTTTAATGGTTTGTGCGACTTGTTCTAAGCGGTCTTTGCGGCGCGCTGCCAATACCACTTTTGCTCCATAGCTTGCCAAGAGTAAGGCTGTTGCCTCTCCTAAACCGCTACTGGCACCTGTGATAATGACCACTTTGTCTTGTATATTCTTTGTCATTGTAATATAGGTTTTTTTATATATTTTCGCTTATAGAACAATCCCCTTATACGCCAAGCATTTATCTACTACTTCCTCCACCGAGGGGTCGTAGGAGGAAATATCCATCGTGCGGGCGTTGTAATGCTCCGGATAGAAGAATAACGAACTGCCTTCAGGGTGTGGGACGTTCTTATTAAAGAGCTCCATTAGCTCCTCTTGTCGGTCGTCATCGTCTTCCTCTATGATTTGGGTTCCTAATTGTATGAGTTCTTCTCGGGTCATTGGGGTAAAAAATTGTTTTTACTGTTCTCTCTTATTTCGTATTATACATACATTTCAAATTTTCCTGAGCGTAATGCCTTCGTTTGCTCTGCTATAAGGTGTTGCATCTGTTCTTGTAGGGCTGTATCGTTGCCCCGATTGACGATGATTACTCTTGTGGCACGGAGTATCAAGCTCATACGCATTGAAAATTCAAGTAGTAAATCGCTCTCTTTTACAGCTCTTTTAAGTACTTGTTCGCGTTCTTTTATCGCTTCTAACGAAAGAATGTTCGTAAAAAAGTCCGTGAATAGGTGTTGCGCCTCCTCAAAAGAAGTAGTATGTTGCACCACCTGCTCATAGCGTGCATAAATAGCTTCCTTTTGCGCCTGCGTGCACAGCGGATTATTATAAAAAACAGATAAAATATCCCAAAAAGTATCCCAGCGAGGGAATTCCTCATCAAATGGTAACTTAATTATCTCCTCATAATAATACATTATGGGTTCGTATTTTTCTTCTATATAGAAGCTCCACAAGAGAGATTCCAACAGAAAGCTATCACTATGGCGCTTGATACGAAACTTTTGTATCTTTTTGAGCCGTTGCCACGATTCTTTTTCGCTATTAATGCTACAAAAAGGGGCTATTTCCGATAAATATAAGTTCATATTTTTCTTTACGAATAATCAAAAGTATATAGCACGATACGACTAACGGGTTCGTACAACATAATGATATAGCCCCCAGCCCCTACCCAATGGAAAGCAGTAGCTTCAGCAACAAGGTAAAAGGGGTTTCCTTGATAGGAAATATCAAACACTGCTTCATCGTCATCCTCTCCGTCTTCTATTTTCATCTTAAAAGCCTTAGGATATTCGTCCTCTTCAATAGTGGAACACCAATTGCCGTATTGTAACTCTCCGCCCAATATCTCCAAATATGGTTCTCTATTGAGTTCACCCTTATATTCAGGGTAATGCAAATTCACCAAAGTACCATATTTGGCTACATTTGCTTTGCTTTTCTCATAGTTGGTTGCCATTTCTTGGAAAAATTCTTCTTCTTCAGAATCAGTTTCCCAATGGTGAATGGTGGTTCTTTCAAAAAATCCTTCTTTTCCCAGAAACTCAAACTTATTATCATCGGTCAGGCGGAAGGCTAACCAGTTAGGAGCGGTGAATTCGTTGTGGTACTGGGTGGTATTATCGCCTATATAGCCCTCGTAAGGCTCAAAAGGAGCGAGCATATACACCTTTTGCCCTGCCCAATCGGGATTGATTTCGGCTAAATCAATACTCATTAAGGGCAAAAAATGTTTGGAAAGCCACTGTTGGTCTTTCGTAAAGATGTCTTCTGCCTTGGGGAACGCCTGTAAATGGTCGTTCAGTTCTTGAATGTTTTCTCTTGATTGCATAATGATAATTATTTAAGATTTCTGAATTTAGAGCGAATTGCCATTCGCCCCTACACATACCGAAAAATCGATGTTACGAATAATCAAAAGTATATAGCACGATACGACTAACGGGTTCGTACAGCATAATGATATAGCCCCCAGCTCCCACCCAGTCGTAGGACGAGGTTTTCGCTATAAGATAAAACGGATTTCCATTATACGAAATATCAATTTTATTCCCACCGAAAAAGCCTTTTTTACCAATTTTCATTGAAAAAGCCTTCGGATATTCCTCTTCTTCAATGGTGGAACACCAATTGCCATACTTTAACTTTCCTCCCAGAATACTTAAAAAATCATTCTTATTGAGTTTCCCTTCGTATTCGGGGTATTTTATATCTAATAAGGTGCCGTATTTAGCTACATTTGATTTGCTTTTCTCATAGTTTTGAGCTATTTTTTCATACTCTTTCTCTACTCTCGATTGAAAATCCCAATTATGAAATTCCGTTCTTAGGAAATATCCTTCCTTCCCCAGAAACTCAAACTTATTATCATCGTTCAGTTTGAAGGCTAACCAATTAGGAGCGGTGTATTCGTTGTGGTATTCGGTGGTATTTTCGCCTATATAGCCATCATACGGTTCAAAAGGAGCGAGCATATACACCTTTTGTCCTGCCCAATCGGGATTGATTTCGGCTAAATCGATACTCATTAAGGGCAAAAAATGTTTGGAAAGCCATTGTTGGTCTTTCGTAAAGATGTCTTCTGCCTTGGGGAACGCCTGTAAATGGTCGTTCAGTTCTTGAATGTTTTCTCTTGCGGTCATAGTTTTTAGGGGTTACTCCTCCACCTCCTCCCAAGTAGGGGAATGTAGGGACGGGAATACGTGATTTAAAATAGTTTTTTTGCGTTTTGTTGTTAAAACCTCCCCCCTACCCCCCTCAAAGAGTGGGAATGTAGGAACGAAACCTGACCTTTGCTACCTCAAAGAGGGGGAATGTAGGGACAGGAATAGAGTTACATACTTAAAAATCGTTATTCTACGGATTGATAGTTACGATTTTGCCTTCACGGCGCACTACTATTTGTTGGTTATTCTTGCGCTTTTCGGCTATCATTCGTTCGTAAGCAAGGTCTAAACCTTTTAAAAGTTTTTCTTTTAAAGTATCTTTTTTATTATCTTTCTTGCTCATCATTCTTTTTCATTTGGTTATAGGTATATTAAAATATACGACCAAATTCTTTTTACTCATCTATCATCTGAAAAAACCACTGTAAAAAAGGGTCAGCGGTGGGGTCTTCGTCCATTCCGTGAGGGGTAACGATCTCCAAACCTGTCTTGGGTATGGTGGTATGAAACGTATTTTGTACCCATTCTTGGTATTGCGTATTGGGGTGGACGAATGTATTGTCTTCGTCGGTATTAGGTGGGTCGGGATAATCCTCGTCCCAGCAAATCTCATCGTAGCCAATGGCTAAAAGACGCAAGAAATCCAAGCCGTTTTTCACCAATATACAGGTCATCATAGAGCCTGAACCCGACCCGATATGCACGATTTGGGTACGTCCTTCTCCGTCCAACCACAAAGCACATTCCGAACCATCGGCACCAGAGCGCGCAAAGACGAGCAAACGGCGCTTTACCTCTTCAAGGTGCTGCTTATATTGTATCTCTAACAGCTCATTACGATAGGTTTCTTCATCTACATTAAAGGTAATTATTGTACCTCCAATACGTTCTTCGTCTGTCCAGCTTTCTCTTATTTCCTCTTCGGGGAAAAGCCAGCCGTAACGTATGCCTCCTCTATCCTCATAATAGCCGTTATCCTCTATCCACTGGTAGAGTTTGCGGAGTTCCTCAGGGATTTGCATTCCTTCGGGGAGGGCGTTTTCCAATTGTTGTAATAAGATGTTGGGCATACTGTTATTGTTTTATTTGTTTAATTTATTCTTCTTTGTGGAAAAGCGCAAAAAAATCCTCAATTGTATTGGCAATTACACGCCAAGTAAGCGATCCATCGTCCCAAAATATTATGCGAGGCTCCTCACCAACGCTAAAATCCATACAAAACTGACAGCCTGAACCATCTATTCCAAAGTTGAGAATCTTAGAAAAATCAGTAATATAGCCTAAATCATATTCATTGATAGGCTCTGTACTGTCAGATGATTCCTCCTCCCCTTCTACGGGAAAATATTCAACAAGTTCTTCACTTTCCTCTTTGATTTCTTTTTCAGTTTCATACAGTATATTAAGTTCTGTTTCCAATGTGTTTCCAAACTGATCATTCTCCGTTACCCATTCAAAATCAGAATTGGCATACTTTTTAGCTAATGTAAAATATTTTTTTGGTACTTTCATTTTAATATATATTTATTATTGATATTAGAAATTGTACTATTTTATTTATTTAATTGTATAGTAACCTCCCCCTAACCCCCTCCAAAGGGGGAATGTAGGGACGGAATATGTTTATAAATTATTTTATTTCTTAGTGCCTCGCTTGGGCTTTTCAAGTGTTTGCACCTGATTACCCAAAACAGTAATTACCTGATTGTTGGAAACAGGGCGCAAATCTATTTTTTGCGCATAGTCGTTTACTATTTTTTGAGTAGCTTCCTTATAAGGAAAGTTCAAATAATGAGGTAAAAAGTAAAAATCTACCAGATGTAAGCCAGCAAAATCGGTGAGTTCAGGGGCTTTTTTGGTCTCGTCCATATCGCTAACAAACTCAATATTAGGCGAAGCAATAATAGACCCTGCCGAAGTGCCTACGCACAACTTCCCGTTATGAACCTGCTCAATGAGCAGTTTATCCGCTCCTTTCTTTTTTAGTTCCTGCATCAGGTAAAAGGTGTTTCCGCCAGAGATGAAAATATAGTCATTTCGGTGTAATGCTGTGGCTATTTCCTCAGTAGTAGTGGTAGAAACTTCCAATTCCTCGATGATAAGTCCTAATTTTTCAAAGGCTTTTCTATCGTCATCAACATAAAAACGCACTTTTTCCACCAAACTTGCGATAGGGATAAACACAAGTTTTTTCCCTTTTACGGGTTCTCCTGCAAAATCTTCAAACAATTTTGCTACGGAACTAAACGATGAGGTTAAAAATAATCTTTTCATATCGTTTTACACTTCAATGGTGATTACTATTCGGAAAAATATTTTTGCGCTTCCTTATAAGTAAAGGGATTGCTTAAAAGTGCGTGCGTTTTCTCGTTTTTCAAATCGGTAGCAATCTTTATCGCTTCGTGATACACATATCGCACAGGCGCAGACCCAACACTAAGGCGGCGTACGCCCGCTTTATCCAGCTCGGAAATACGTCCCGAACGATTGTTTAGGATAATATTCAGCGGTGCGGCAATGTTTCTCAACAATCCTTTCACTTCCTCCAAGGTAAAAACACCAGGAACGAAAACGCAATTCACACCTTCCACCCTTGCATATTCGTTTATTCTCTCAATAGCATCGGCGATACTTGCTCGCATATCGCCCCAAGTGTTATACCAACATACGCAAGTGCGTGCGTTAATCACAAAATCAATACCTGTTTCCGCTTTTAACTCAGCCAAAGCGCGGAGTTTTTCCAACTGAAAGGGCACCTTAGAGAGCGTACCGTCTGCAAAACCGTCTTCTATATTGAAGCCTACGGCACCTGCTTCGAGTAAAAAGCGGGCATTTTCCTTAACCTGCTCAGGAGTTTCGGCATAACCGCGCTCAAAATCTACCGACAAGGGGACACTAACACGCTTGCTGATACGCTCCACAACGTCCAATAGGTCGCCAAAGGTAATATCTTCGCCATCGGGGTAGCCCATATCGTACGCTACGCCCGCACTGGACGTAGCAATAGCGGGAAAACCTTGCTTGGCAAAGACAACCGCACTACCCACATTCCATATATTGGGCAGTACAAACAGCTTTTCTGCTCTGTGAAGTGTCGAAAATGCTTTGGCGCGTTCTTTTTGGGTCATTATATTGTTCTTTATTTGACTTGTGTTGTTAAATATTCTCTAATAAAAGGGAATAATTCTCTGTTTTGCTGAGCAGAAAAGATGTGTCCTGCGCCTTGTATCTCTCTCAAAGTTGCCTTTGGGAAGGTTGTTTGTGTCCGCTGTGCATAGCGAAAAGGTACTACATTGTCTCTGTTACCATGTATGATAAGCACTTCCTTGCCAAACTTGGGTAGTTCTGCATAAATATCATTTCACAATTTCTAAATCACCATCTACAAAACCAACAGCTATATGCTCTACATCAAAGAGTTTTATACTATTTTCTAATACTATTTCTCTTAATATTTCTGCAATCATTGCGAGAACTTCTTCCCAATTTTCCTCTTTTGAAATTTCTTCTAAAAGTAAAAAGTTATTCTCAGGAACAAAATCTTCTTCACAAGCCCAGTCGGGGTCATCATCATCATACCAAGAAGCCCCTACTAAACCCAATTCATAAGGTTCTGAAATATTAAAATTCAGAGCTACAATATTGTTAGGTAATATTTCTTGGTTATCTATGTCTAACAACCATTTTTTTATCTTATTTTTTACAATCTCTTTCATATTTTATTGTTAAAATCCCTTCAAAAAGGGAGAAAATGTTATAGATAAATACTATCTCCAGCCACCACCAAGGGCTTTATATAGAGTGATGCCGTATTGCATACGAGTGAATTGAGCATTGGCAACGCTTAGCTCGGCATTAAGGCGATTGACTTCGGCTGTGATAATTTCCAGATAATTAACCATACCGCTATCAAATAACTGTTTAGAATAATCGGTAGCATCTTGATAGGCTTTCATTTCCTTCGTTTTTAGGTCAATAAATTCTGTTTGTGTAGCGAAATTCTGCATAGCATCGGCTACTTCTTTCCCAGCAGAAAGTACCGTTTTCTTGAAATTGAGCAAAGCGGTTTCCTGAGCTAGTTGCTGTACTTCGTATTGGGTACGTATCTGGCGACGATTCAGAATAGGTTGCGCCAATCCTGCTACAAAATTAGCAAACATTGATTTTGCTGAAATCCACGTATCGAGTTCTGTTGAGGAAATGCCTCCACGTGCGCTCAAAGTAAGTGTTGGGTAGAAATTGGCACGTGCCACATTAGTCAGTTCAAAGGCGTTGCGCAAGTTCAATTCTGCTTGTGCTACATCAGGACGATTTTGAAGAAGATTAGCAGGATATCCCTCTTTAAAGTCAGTAGGGAAATTTTGCTGAGCGAGGGTGGTACGCTCTATTGTATGTGGCTCTTCGCCGAGCAATACACAGATGGTATTCTCCAAAGTCCAGATGTTATTATTAATTGTAATAAGCTGAGATTGTGCATTATACACAAGAGCTTCTATCTGCTTGGTAGCTACTTCGGTAGTAGAACCTGCATCTTTGAGCTGTTGGGTAGTTTCTAAACTTTTTTGACGAAAATCAATAGTTTGCTCCAATACTTTTTTTTGCTCGTCCAACATCAAAAGTTGATAATAAGCGGTTGCCAAAGTCGCTACCACTTCCGATTGTACTGCTTTTTGGGCTTCTACGGTAGCAAGGTAAGAGGCATAAGAAGCACGTTTTTGAGCGGATAGTTTTCCCCAGATATCAGCTTCCCAAGAGGCATTCCCAGTGATGTCCCATAGATTTCCATAAGTACGTTCGCCTATCCCTCCCATTGCGTTGATAGAACTAGTACTACGGGTATAGTTAGCCCCCACAGAAAGGGTTGGGATATGAGCCGCTTTGCTTTGTTTAAGATATGCCTGAGCTGTAGCTACATTTTGCAATGCTACACGCACATCCAAATTGTTAGAAAGAGCCTTGTTGATGTGTCCTTGTAGAGTGGCATCGGTGAAGATGTTGCGCCAAGAGACATTAGCGGCACTCAGGCTATCGGAGGGAACATTGTCCGAACGGAATAGCTTTTCGTCTATCACATTGGGGCGATCGTATGATTTGCGCCCTGCACAAGCGGTAAGGGTAAGGGCAATAGCTACCACCGCGATTCCTTTATAAATGATTTTGTTCATAATTTTATTACTTTCCAATTTTAATAATTAAGAAAATATTATCATTAATTACTAAAATTCTGCTTTTTTTTGTATAAATTCTAAATAATATTTTATTATATAAAAAAAGGATAAAATAAATTATCCTCTTTTTTAATATGAGTATTTTCCCTTAAAAAATAGGTTTAATTGCATTTACTAAACTATCCATTTTTACAGGTTCTGGCTTGATGACCATTCCTGTACGCACTTTGTTTAGCCCTTGTACCAAAATAACATCGCCTGATTTTAAGCCACTTTCCAAAACAACGTAATTATTACTACGCTCTTTTACGGTAACAACAGCTTGTTTTATCGTATCATTTTCTACTTTGTATGCAAAAACTTTTCCTTGTTGCTCAAAAGTTGCCACTTCTGGGATAACAAGAGAGTTGTTATGCTCTTCTGGAATAACAATTGTTCCGCTATTTCCGTTATTTAACACTTTATTTGGATTTGGAAAAATAGCACGAAACTGAATACTTCCTGTTGTTGCATCTATCTGACCTGTAACGGCTTGTATTTTTCCTTTTTGGTCATATTCTTGTCCGTTTGCCAAACGTAAAGTTACATTAGGAAGATTATTTAACTTTTCTTTAATGGTTTTCCCTTCTGTTTTGTCAAGGAAATTCAAATATTCTTTCTCATTCATTGAGAAATACGCATACACTTCCTTAATATCTGATACAGAAGTAATTACGGTATTATTCGCTGTTACCAACGCACCTTCACGATAGTTTATAGCACCTACCACACCTGTTACAGGAGCTTTTACTACGGCATAATCAATATTTGCAACTACCTCATTATAAGCCGCTTTGGCTCTTTGTAAATTTGCCTGAGCGGTTTCCAATTGAATTTTGCTTACTATATTTTTCTCTACCAACGGAATGAGTTTATTCACTTCCACTTGTGCCACATCTACAGAGGCTTTTGCCGATTGAGCCGATTGAGTTAGAGTCTGGGTTTCCAATCGGAACATAGGTTGCCCTTGTTGAACCACTTGCCCTTCATCTACCAAAACTTGGGTAATATAACCTGATATTTTTGCCTGAACAGGGCTATTTACCACGCCTTCAATATTGGTTGGGTACGAAAGGCTGGAAATAATATTCTGTTCTGAAACAGTAATTACAGGGTAAGAAACTACGCCCATTTGTTGCGCTTGCTGTTGTTGCTCATTGCACGCTATTAGAGCAACAGAACTTGTTATTAACAAAAATTTATTCATATCTGTGTTTTTCTCTTAATTTTCTATATTTTGATGTATTAATTTTTCTTCGTCTAAGGTCATTATTTTATCTTTTTCTACTCCTAAAATTCCTTTTAGTTTTGAAAAATAGCTTTGCGCCTTATCTACCGACTTATTTTGAGGAATTTTAATGGCTATACTATTAAAATTTTCATATTCGTAAATAATTTCGGCTTTATAATTGATAATTTCTTTTTTTAAATTATCCAAATATGGTTTTTCATAATAAATAATTAGGTTATGCGATATTTTTAGGTCATTTTCTTCCATTTTTTGTTTTGTTTTACAAGAAAATAGAAAAAAAGTAAGAATTAAAGCATATAATATTCTCATTTTTTCATATTTTTATACATAAGTAGATTGCTTTTTTCTGTTTTTTATATTTTTTGATAAAAATAAATATAAAAAACCACTGAAATAAGAAAATTTTGAAGAAAGTATTTCTTATTTTTTTATTATTCTCAAAAAAATACTATTATATTTTTCTTTAAATTTTATTTTTTATAGTAAAATGAAATATTATCAAATAAAATGCAAAGATATTGATTAAGTTAAAACAATTAGAATTATAAACGTTAATTTTATTTATATTATTTGTTAAAAAAATAAAAAGCAATCAGACATAAGAATGATTGCTTTTCTTAAAATATTCAAGATTATAATAATTTATGTAAAATATTCTATTTACTCAAAAATATGCTTTGCGTAATTTACGTTCATTTGGTCTAAAATTTTACGAATAGAGGAAATACGCGTTTTAAAATTATCATAATTTTTATCTTTTTCAGGTGTCCAACCTACTTCTGCAATTGCGGTCATACGCGGAAGTGCCATATATTCGGCATACTCAGGAGTTTTAATATATTCTGTCCAAAGGTTACCTTGTACGCCCCAAATAAATTTTTGTTGTTCGGCTGTAAGTTCCTCAGAAAGAGGATTGTAAGAATATGTTTTTTCCACAGGAGTGAGACAACAAATAGCCAAAGGTGTTTTGGTTTCTTCTTCTTTTGCGTTTTGGTAATAATCTAAGTAACAATGACTTGCGGGTGTCATAATGGCTTTGTGTCCTGCTTTTGCTGCTGCTATTCCGCCTTCTACACCACGCCAGCTCATCACGGTAGCATTTTTGGTAGGACCGCCATCAAGAATTTCGTCCCAACCGATAATTTGTCTTCCTTTGGCATTTAAGAATTTTTCAATTCTTCCCATAAAATAACTTTGAAGTTTATCTTCTTTGGAATGTTTTATACCATCTACGGGGCTTGGTTCGGTATCATCTTTTAAGCCTAATTCTTTTATAATTTGCTGTACCTCAGCAGATTGTTGCCATTCTTTTTTAGGAGCTTCATCGCCACCTATGTGAATATATTCCCCTGGGAAAATATCTATAATTTCTGTTAAAATATCTTCTAAGAAAGCGTAAGTTTCTTCTTTTGGAGATAAAATTTGATCAAAAACGCCCCAATATTCGGCTACTTTATAAGGTGCAGTTCCGTTTCCGTACTGAGGATAAGACGCCAAAGCAGCGAGCATATGCCCTGGCATATCTACTTCTGGAATGATGGTAATATGTCTATCGGCTGCGTATTGAACAATTTCGCGAGCTTCTGCTTGGGTATAAAAACCTCCGTAAGGCTTGCCATCTCCTTTAAAAGTGGCACCTTCGTAAGCTCCTGGAAAGTTTTTCCCGATGGCTGTTTCAGCGCGCCACGCTCCTACTTCAGTAAGTTTTGGATATTTTTTTATTTCAATTCGCCAACCTTGGTCTTCGGTTAAGTGCCAATGAAAACGATTCATTTTGTGAAGAGCCAAAAGATCAATATATTTCTTAATAAATTCTAAAGAAAACATATGCCTACCCACATCTAAATGCATACCACGATAGGCTAAAAGTGGAGCATCTTGTATGGTGGTACTTGGTATTACAAAATCTTTTTGTTGTTGGTTAGCAACTTCTAAAATGAGCTGTCGGAGAGTTTGTGTGGCTAAAAATACACCTGCTGCGGTTTTCCCTGAAAGGGAAATAGTTTCGGGAGTTACCTTTACGGAATAGCCTTCGTCTTCTGTTATAGAAGGGTCTAAGGAAAGAGTAATTTTGTTATTTTTTTTCTCATTTTGAGAAATATTTACCGAAATTCCTGTTTGTAGTTTAATATAATCTTTCAATAAATCGGCTTCTCTGGAAAGATTATCGTTGTAGATAATTTCCGTTTGGTTATTCAAAAGAAAACGTCCGTCTTGAATTTCCATTTTTTTCGGAAGTGGCACGATAGCGTAATCATTCTGAGTATTAGGCGTTTGTGCATACGGATTTTTTTCTGCACAAGAAACCAACGCAAAGGCGATTGCTATGCCATAAAAAATTTTTTTCATATAAAAAACTTTAAAATTAAACTTCGCAAAAATACAAATTTTATTTAACATTTACAAAATAATAGGAGAATAAAAACATAATTTTTGTAAAAAAAATATCTCTTGAAAATAATTCCCAAGAGATGTTTTTTATATTTTTTTCTAAAATTTATTTAGATAAATAAAACCAATATTCACTATTTTTAACACTTTGTAAATAATAATAATCGTTATAACTTTCGGCATCTATGGTGTAAGGGCTGTTATTTGCCACTTCTTCCAAAATGGGAGAAAGATAAGGGAAATATTGCCAAAATCCGTTTGCAAAATTAGGATCTTTCAAGAAAATACGTATTTGATTGGGCTCACCTGCCACGCCTATAAAATCGGCTTCATAATCTACGGCATAATTGGTGCTTATGTTCCTGACTTGCAGAGTGATAGCAGTAGAAGTTCCGCCATCGTTTCCTGTATTTAAATTACGGAATTGCAAATACGGATTAAGTGCATAATTTCGCCATTGCCCATTAACCACCGCATTATTTAAATTAGTATAATGAGTAATGTAATTCTCTGAGGCATAGTATTCTAACAAAGAAATCCATTTAGAAGTGGAAGTAATTTCAATAGGGCAAGGCACAAAACTGGAAGAAATAGCCTCATCGGGAGTGGTAAGGGCAGTTTTGGATTCATTAAAATAAAACTCGCTCAAAGTAGTTCCGTTAATTACTACTGGTTCATAAAGTTTTATACCTTTTTCGGTAACCACAAAAGCACGTTGTTCGTTTTGGTTATCATAGCTAAACACTAATTGGCGATAGCTTGGGAAAAGTGTAATATTTACTTCTGTCCCGTTAATGGAAATAGGAGAAAGTCCTTTATTTTTAAGCATTTGCGTATTTTCTCTTAATGTATTGAGAAAAGTTTCTCTATCCGAAGTGAGCTTGGTGAGGGTCATTATATTGTTAGAAGTTCGCCCTCGTAGAGTGATGGTTTCATTTTCTTCTTTTAGGAAAATAAATTCAATATCGCCCCCACGCGCATTAGTAAAAACAGCCGAAACGAAACGAAAATGGTCAATAATAGAATTATACGTATCAAAACTAATCGTTGGTCCTTCGGTGATGGAATAGGTATAGTAAGATTCTTCTTCGGTGTTAGAGTTGCTAATTTCAGAAGAGGCAAGTACTTTTCCGTCTTTTAATTTTAACACAAAAGAATAGCCTCCAATGCTATGAGGAGCTACGGGGAAGCCGTCAAAACTACGAGTAACCCCAGGATAATAGGAAAGCACCCAATAACCATCGTGGCTTTCCAAAGTTTTTTTATACGACTCAATAACCGAAGTGGTGCGTGTAGCTGCTTTTTGATCAAAGGTATTATCTTCTTTATAAGAACAAGCCACAAGGAAAATGCTAAAACATAAAATAATATATTTTTTCATAATTTATTAATTATCAGTTAGTACAGAAAAATCTTTTTGGGTAACAGAAGTTCCGTCCAAAGTGCGCCCTGCCACATATGGATAACGATTACGAATTTCTTTTCGCAAAATATCCAAATCAATATTCCAATTATTGGTGAGATAATTACGAATAATTGTCATTTTTTGTTCTATTTTTTCTTTTCCTGTATATTGTTCTGTATCACGGATTTTAAAATTGGCTAAGGCAAGTTGTTCTTCCCAAACTCTGGAAGACTCGTAAGAGGCAACGGAATTTCCTCCGTTATAATTGGTAAAGCTACTCTTCCAAGCGGTATAGAGAGCGTCATCAAATCCGTCATTGTTGGTATCCAAAGAAGTATCTGTCGTAGCACAATTACAATCTTGCGTTGCATTGAAATAAATAATGTACCGGGCTATCATTTCTACAAAATCTTCATCAGAATTATAACTTCCGTAAGCACTAATAAAGCCTGCTCTGAGGTAAGTATTGCCAGACCACGCTCCGTTCCAGCTATTACTTTTATAATCTGTTCCTGAAATTCTTTTATAATCTGTTGGATAATCTATATACTGATGCCAAGTGTGTGCCGTTTCGTGGTAAAGCGTACGCAAAACATTGTCATTGAGGTAAAAAATATTATTTGGGCGAATATTATTAATATTCATTAAGTGAATTTTAACTCCATTGGTTGCCAATCCTCGCATAGGAGTACGTGTAGCGTGGTAGGCGTTTTCTCCTATGAGAATGAGTGTATTAAACGAATGTTCTTTCATAAATTCTTTGGAAGTAGCCTGTACATAAGGCTCCATAAATAGATAATTGAACATAGTGGAAAACTCTACTGCCTTTTGGTACTTGGTAGGAGTTAGCACCCAACTACGCGTTATTTCTCTTTCCAAGAAACGATAAATAAGTCGTATGTTATAAGGTTGGGTAATATTTTTTTCTATATAAATATCCAAAGGATTTTGAGGGTTCAAATCTTGTTGTTGCTCAGAAGCATTCCCGCCTATGATTACACTATCGGAAGCGAGGTCGTTGTCGTTAGAACAGCTTAATAAAGAAGCTGTTAGGAGTATGTATATTATTTTTTTCATAAAAATAAAGTATTATCTTGGGTTGGCTTGCATTCCTGCACCGATGGCTGTTCCTGGTAGTTGAATAGCTCGCCTTGGGTCGTTACTGGTTAATATTCCTTGTATTGTAGAATTGTTACGTTCTTCTTTGGTATGCTGATAACGAGCTACTTCTATATTATATCGTTTAATATCTTGCCAACGAAGCCCTTCGTGTAATGTAAGAATACGACGACATTGTAACACATAGTGCAAAAGAGGTTCTTGCTCGCTACTAATGGTAAAAGAAGGATTTAGTTTTTTCTTTTGTGTAGCCCCACTTGATGTACTTTGTGAATAAGCCAAATTATTATAAAAATTTGTTATTTCAGCTTTTGTAAAAGTATTTCCGTTAGGATTATAATTAATTTTTCCGCGTATATACTTGGAGGTGAACATATTAATATCGGTTACGGCTTTATCCAATTCTCCTAACATTATTTTAGCTTCTGCGCGAACCAAAAGTGTTTCATCGGTAGTAAAAGGTACTAAAATCGTTTTGGTATAAGAGCCGTCTTTAAAGGTTGGAAACTTGGATTGTAGCACAATGTCTCTAAGGTCGGCACGAGTGGTAAAAGGCGAAAACCAATAGTATTCGTATCCGTTATTTTTAGATTCTGCCGTAACATCCCACAGATTGGTTGTTCCCATTGTTTCTTGTTCTGACACTCTATAAGCGTGCGCAAAACGTTGATTGGTAAGGATAAAATAATCCGTAGAAATAGCCGAATAAACAGGCTGTAACATCAGGTTGGCTACTTCACTCTCCCGAGCGTAGGCTTGCGAATATGCTTCTATGGATTTTGTTCCTGTTTTTTGAGCATCTCTAAAATCTATCCACTCTCGGAGCATATTTTTGGTAGTAGCGTCATTCTCTGTAAGCACCACATTAGCCGCTTCTAAGGCTTTATCCCATTTCTGATAATAAAGATAAAAACGAGCCGCAAACGCATACGCTGCCTTTTTATTAAAATGATATTTAGGCATTTGGTAATAGCTATCTTCTATTAAAGGAAGCCCTGTGGCGAGGTCTGTTGCTATCTGTTCATACACTTGCGCTACGGTTTCTCGGCTGTATTTGGGGTCTAATTTTTCTTCGGGTTCTTTTATATAAGGAATTCCTAAATCGGACGAAGAAGTGTTAGGATTGTAGGCTTGACAAAAGAGATTGGCTAAGCAAAAATGAGCATAAGCACGCGCTACTAAGGCTTCTCCTTTGGCAGGATTTAAAGAAGAAGCATTGGCTAATGTATTTTCTATGGCATACAAAGCAGTATTGGCTTGCCCGATTGCTTTATAATGATAATCCCAAATATTTTGTAATCCATCGGTGTTGGAATATTCTAAAATAGTTTGCCAATATGCCGTTTCCCGAGTTAAAAAGTTAGAAAAAATATTATCCGCCCCTATGTCATCAATATTATCTGATGAAAATTCGCTAATGAGCGTAGTACCTATTTGCGGATAAGCATTGGTAAGGGTTTGTTGTACTTTTTCGGGAGTATCAATCAGTAAGCGATTGTCTGGCATTTCGTCTAATAATTCATTACAAGAATAGAAAGACAACACATTGATAATCAGTGTATAAAATATTTTTTCCATTTTAAAAAATTAAAGTCCTACACGTAAAGTAAAAATTAATCGTTTTGGAGAGATAGGCGTATAACCATTGGCTAAATAATCTGGGTCGTCTCCGTTGAGTTTTTTATCGGCATAAAGAAGAGCCACATTGGTAGCTTGTAGCTTAACGCTAAACTGGCGAATACGACTTTCTTTTAAGAAATTTTTACCAAAAGTATAGCCAAGAGATATTTCTTTTAGGCGAATATTATCTCCTTTTGCAATACGAATATCCGAATAATCATACGTATTATAGGCTTGGTTAATTTCTGAATAACCATAAATGTTTTGCATATAAGTAGTATAAACTACGGGAATATTCGTTTTAGCTTCATCACCTATGTATTGCCAACGATTATTAAGCTCACGAGGAACATTGGCATAATCGGTGTAAATATTACTTAACTTTCTGAGTCTCACCACATTTCCGTAAGAATAAGTAAATACCACAGCCAAGGATATTCCTTTGTAATTGAAGGTGTTAGTAAGGCTTCCTCTGTCGGTAGGAATGAGTGTTCCTGAATATTTAAGAAAATCTACATCGCGACTATCAAAACGTATTCCGCTTATAGTTGTATTATTATTTTCATCTAAAAATGTAGGTAATCCTCTGTCATTCAACCCATTAAACGGAACAGAAAAAATAGATTTCAGCGGGTAGCCTTCTCTGGCAAATCCTCCTTGCGAGGTAGCACTGGTAGAATAGCCAATCATATCTCGAACGGTTGGGGTGGTGAGCAATTTGGTAATTTCATTTTTAGCTCTGGAATAAATAAAGGAAGTTCTCCAAGAGAAGTCTTTCGTTTTAACATTGGTCGTTTCCAAGCCTACTTCCAGCCCACGAATACGCATTTCTGCCATATTTCCTTTTTTGGTAGTAAAGCCTCCCACTCCTTGCGTAACAATATCGCCAATGAGGTCATAACTTTTACGATGAAACCACTCTACGGAAAGATTTATTCGGTCGTTAAACAAGCCAAATTCTGTACCAATATTCAATTCTTGATTTTTTTCATACGTAAGGTCGTGATTGGCAATATTTTGAATTTCAAGCCCCATTTCGCGTTGGTTTCCATTTCTCCAAGGGTGATTAATGTACATTTGTGCCAAAGAATTGCTCACCGAAGGCGAAACGGCGGTAACTCCAAAAGAAGCCTTAAAACTCAAATGCGAAAAAGGTTTTAAATGTGTGAAAAATTGCTCTTGTGTAACGTCCCACCTTGCGCCAACATTCCAAGTAGGCATCCAGCGGATATAGCGAGAAGCTCCAAATTTGTTAGAAGCATCATAACGAAGCGTTCCGTTAAGAGAGTAACGACCTTTGAGTGTATAAGAAGCATTGCCAAAGAAAGCCTGATTGTTATTCACTGTGTTATTTATGGTAAAATAATTCCGAAATTCTTCTTCCAATTTTTTAAATAACAAATACGAAAAAGAAGCGTAATTCCCTGAATTATAAAGTACTCCGTAATTTCTATTTAAGTCATTGGTATTCTTTGCATTATCCATTTCAAATCCTCCAAAAAGAGTAATGTTGTGCAATCCATTATCAAAAGAATCGTTATAACGAATAGTAGCACGGAAGTTATTGGCAGAAGAGGTTCTTTGTCTTTTTTCTCTAATTCCTCCTTTTGGTAATACAATTTCAGGCAAAGCAAAAGGGTCGTTAGGGTCTTTGTAAAGATTTGGGTTATTTTCTCTTACCAAAGAATTTGGCATTGCCCGATAAGAAAGTGCCAAGTTTGAATTTTCTTTATATTCCGTATTTTGTGTATTATCCTGATAACGAATAGCTCCTAATATGGCTGCTTCTATTTTTGAAGTAATTTTCCAAGTAAGTTGCCCTTGCAAACGAATAGTTGCTACATCGGTATCTATATAGACGTTATCCATTTCGTTAAAAATATTGTAAGGCGCATAATTAGCTGTATAATAAGCATTTGGGTCTAACACCCGAGATCGAGAAAGGGCATAACTATATCCATCTTGGAAAGGAGAAGTTTGGTCTCGATAAGAAAGATCGGCGATAACATTGAACCGAAATTTAGAGGAAAGATTGTAATTGGCATTGAGGTTTCCTGAATATTGGGAAAGAGAATTTCCTTTTTGCCAACCAGGATCGGAAAGCACACTCACAGAAGCGTAATAGGTAGATTTTTCACTTCCTGAGGAAAAAGAAAGCGTATGATTTTGCAAGATACTATTTTGAAAAATTCGCTTAAACCAATTGGTATTTCTTCGTTCGGCTTCTTGCAAATAAGCTCTTCGCCCTTCTTCGGTATTTACTATTTGCGAATTTCCATTATTATCCAAAACATAGAAAAGGTCATACATTTTTCCTACAATTCCTTTATTACTTTGGCTTACTACATTTTGAAATTCGTAATGCCCACCTTGCATAAGTTCTTGTATTACAGACATTTGGTCTTGTGAATTCATTATATTGTACTCGCCATAAGTAGGAATAAAACGAAATGTAGATTCATTCGTATAAGTAATAGAACTACTGCCTGCCGTTCCTCTTTTGGTGGTAATAGTAACTACGCCCGCTATGGCACGAGGTCCGTACAATGCCGTAGCCGAAGCATCTTTAAGAACGTTAAAACTCTCTATACTTTCGGCGGTGAGCCCTGGAATAGCTGCTGCAATGAGCATTTTAGCATCATCAGAAACGAGATCTTCGGGTTTTAGGTCAATATCATCTTGAAGAATAACCCCATTGAGCACCCAAAGAGGCTTGGTTTCTCCCGCAATAGACGTTTGCCCACGTGTATTGGTGTTCATAGGCGTTTCTTTTTTTGTAACTTGCTCATTTAAAGCATACAAAGTAATATCTACGGAAGTAGAAGCAGGAATAATTTCTTGTGTTTGCATTCCTTGTAAAGAAAAAACAAGCGTTTGCCCTTTGGTAATGGAAATAGAATATTGCCCGTCTAAATCTGCTTGCGTATTTTGCGAAGTTTCTTTAACATTTATAAGTACTCCTGCAACGGGGCGAGAATGAGAGTCTTTCACTACTCCCGAAATTTTTAGTTGTTCTTGTGCAAAAGAAATATGCCATACTCCTACAAGAAACAAAAGCATTAGTAACGTTCTAATCTTCAATGTATTCATATACAATCTTGTATTATTTTCTGTCTAATATTTTTGTAAAATTTTGTACAAAAATACAAAAAAAAATTAAAATATTACTTTTCTCTTTTTAAATATTTTAAATAAAATGGAATTATGTCATTCTTTTAGAAATTTATTCTCTATTAGGTAAATATATCTAACCAAAAAAATCTCTTATTTTCCTGAGAAAACAAGAGATTTTTACTAAATTTTATTTTAATTTTTTACTAAGTCTTTGTTATACAAATCATAATAATATTTTGTTTTTTCCTTCATTCTTTTTTGTAAAAAATACTTCATTGGCCACCACCAAAAGAATAAAGTAATACAAAATATAAAAATTTTAACATTCAGTGTTGTATTTGGGTCTATTAAAGTTTTAAAAGAAACCAACACAGGGACAAATAGCCAATCTAAAATAAAAACCAAAAGTTTATTATTAGGATTTTGCCTAAATTTGTAGAAATGTGCCCAGTACCAAATTTTTAATTTTCTTAAAGTATTCATTTTATTTTAATTTAAAAAGTTAAACTATATTTGTCTACAAAATTACATTTTTTTCAATAAAAAACAAATATTTTTCCGAATATTTTTATTAACTCTTCAAAAAAAATAAAATATTCTTACCTTTCGGTACAGTTACAACCTCCGATGCCTTGGAACATATCTATCCCG
>JAUMUT010000057.1 GCA_030530525.1 Capnocytophaga sp.
TTTACTTTTTTATCTCTTTCTTTTCTTTTTGTATCATATAAATATTATCTCCGTCATAAAAAATAGAATAAGATAAGTTTTTATTGGTATAGAAAATCATATCTTTATATTTTTCAAGAGTCTCGGTTTCATTTTCTATATAGAAAGAAGGAGTTTTTAGCTGGTTATATTTATTATACTTGGTTTCTATTGTTTTTTTGAAAGGTAAAGTATCATTTTCTACTACCAAATTAAACATTAAATTAATTTTTGCCCATTTTATTTGATAACTATTGTATTCTTTATCTCTAAACAATCCATTCATACTAAGATATTCATAATAAAAATCTTTCGGAAGAATATTTTTATGTTCCAAAGAATGTTTTCCTTCTTCTTCTTGGTCTTTTATAGTAGATAAAAGATAATTCATAGATAGGGTTTCGTCTTTTTCATCTTGATAATTAGTTCCGTCATCAGGCGGGAAGAAATAATAAGCTTCTCTATCTTTTATGAATATACCCATTATTTTCCCGTCATTTTCAAAATTATTTTTTCCATCTGATGTTATTCTATAATAAGTTATCGGAGAACGTCTGGTATCTTCTTTATCAGATGGATCATAATTCTCTAAAAATATCATAGGTTGTTGGGTAATATATTGAAGTAATCTATAATCAATATATTCATAATTATAAATATCTATAATATAATTTCCTTTTATTATATAATCGGCTTCTTGGCTTGTATATAAAAAACTTAAATCAATATCATATTTAATATTTCCAATAGAATCAAAGACAGAAATATAAGGAGAATGTCTGATATCTTTACCATAGAAATATCCATCAGGAGAATAAAAAGGATTGTTATTATTATTTGTATAAGCGTAGAGAAGTAGTAATTCGTTTCGTTCATTAAGCAAACATTGTCTTACTTTAAATCCTTCTTTAGGAGAAAGTAGGGAAAAGTTTTTATTATCTAATACTTTTATAGTATCAGCTAATGAAACAAATTTATGTTCTTGTTTTTCTGTTTCCAAACGTGAATATCGGATAAATATTTCTCGTAATAAATCTCCTGAAAACGGAACAAAGAAAGCAAAAGCAGTAAATAGAAATGTTCCAGAAATAAAAATCTTTTTTGCTAATTGAGAAAGGGAAATATATACAGATAATATTCCTAAAATAAAAGGGATAGGAACAAACCAAGCTAAAAACTTTCCTTCTTTAGTAGAAACAGAAATATATACAGCATAAATAAAAAGAATATAAACTGCCAAGAAAATAATTCCAATAAAAAAAGCAACAAATAAACGTATTTTTTTGTTTTTCATAGATATAAAATGATTGTTAGAAGATAGAAATTAACTATAAGTAGCATTCAAATTTATGTAAAAATAAATATATAAAAATATTATAACTAAAACAAACAAAAAACTTGTTACCAAAAGCCCTTTTCTTGCCCATTTATAATAAAAACTATAAAAAAGAAAGAATAATATAACTATCAAGAAAGGAATTATGACAAGATTTCTGAAAAAATGTATTACTAAAATATAAAAATCACTAAAATTAGAATAAATGAAATCTGAAAAATGCTTTATGAAAGTATAAAAAAAGTTTATCATCAAAAGAATTATACTTATGATAACACCTATTTTTATATTTGGTTGTTTTTTCATATAAATGAATCATAAATTAATAAAGAAAAAAGAATAAAAAGTTTTTTATATATTAGATTGAATTTCAAGTTATTAATATAAAAAGCAACTCGAAGCAAAGTTATAAAAAAAATTGGAAGTTTTACCCAATTCTTTGGAAATAAACTTCAAAATCATCAAAGAAGGAAATTTAAAATATCTGACTTAGAAGTAATTAGTTTAACCCTAAACACGGAATATTTAAATATATACTCTGATTATCAGTTGTTTATAAAGATTTACAAAATGAAAAATAATATTATTTACAAAATGTAAAGGTTTTTTATGAATATAAAAAAATCTTTTTGTAAATAGATGAATATATTTTCGTATATTTGCCTCTCTTTTAAAGAAAAAAATATATAAAATATTTCATAATTAAATGAATACCACTATTTTAAACCAAATTGAAGCACTTCGGAAAGAACTTACAGAACATAATTACAACTATTATGTTTTAGATAATCCTACCATTTCAGATTATGAATTTGACCAAAAACTCAAAGAACTTCAACATCTTGAAAACCAACACCCAGAATATTATGACGCCAATTCGCCCAGCGTTCGTGTGGGGGGAGAAATTACTAAAAACTTCCCTACGATAGCTCACGAATTCCGTATGTATTCTCTCGATAATTCCTATTCTAAAGACGAATTGGAAGATTGGGAAAGACGTATATTAAAGAATTTGGGAGAAAATAAAGTTTCTTTCGTTTGTGAATTGAAGTATGACGGAGCTTCGGTAGATTTAACCTACGAGAAAGGTGTTCTTGTACAAGCACTTACAAGAGGAGACGGCTTCCAAGGTGATAATATTACAACGAATGTAAAAACTATCAAAAGTATTCCGCTCGTGCTAAAAGGAAATGACTTTCCTGAGCGTTTTCATATACGCGGTGAAATAATTATACTAAAAGATGGCTTTGAGAAAATGAACGCCGAACGTATTGCCGAAGGCGAAGACCCGTTTATGAATCCTCGAAACACGGCAAGCGGAAGCCTTAAACTACAAGATAGTAGCGAAGTAGCAAAGCGTCCGTTAGATTGTTTGCTTTATTACCTCGTGGGGCATTCTTTGCCGGTAACTACTCAGTTTGAGGGATTGGAAAAAGCCAGAGAATGGGGCTTTAAAGTACCCTCACAATCTCGTCTTTGTCATAACACCGAAGAGGTTATGGAATTTATTAACTATTGGGACAAACATAGACACGAACTTCCGTATGAAACCGATGGCGTGGTCATAAAAGTGAATGACTTACAACAACAACAAGAATTGGGTTACACCGCAAAATCTCCCCGTTGGGCTATCGCATATAAGTTCAAAGCCGAGCAAGTAAGTACTAAATTAAATAATATATCCTTCCAAGTGGGGCGTACAGGAGCTATCACCCCTGTGGCAAACCTGGAACCCGTTCTGCTGGCAGGTACTATCGTTCGGAGAGCCTCGCTACATAATGCAGACCAAATAGCTAAGCTTGATTTACACCTTGGCGACAGCGTTTTTGTGGAGAAAGGAGGCGAAATAATCCCGAAAATCGTTGGTGTTGATGTATTACAAAGACTCGCAAATTCCTCGCCTGTATCGTATATTACACATTGTCCTGAGTGCCAAACGGAACTCGTTAGGAATGACGGCGAAGCACAACACTATTGTCCTAATACTTACGGTTGTCCCCCGCAGATTACGGGTCGCATACAACACTTCATCTCCCGAAAAGCAATGGATATAGAGGGTATAGGACAGGAAACCGTTGAGCTGATGTTCCGTTCCGGACTCCTTACTAATTATGCCGACCTTTACGAACTCCAATTCCAAGATATTAGCAAATTGGAACGTATGGGCGAGCGAAGTGCTGAGAACATTCTGCAAGGCATAAAAAAATCGGTAGAAGTACCTTTTGAGCGTGTGCTATTCGCCTTAGGAATACGATACGTAGGAGAAACCGTTGCCAAAAAGCTCGCGCGTACTTTTCTCTCTATGGATAACTTACAAAAAGCCACCTTGCAAGATTTGCTACAAATTGATGAAATTGGAGAACGCATCGCGCAAAGTGTGGTAGAATTTTTCCAAAGTGAGATAAACCAAAAAATTATAGAAAGACTCAAAACCTATGGCTTGCAAACTCAAATTATTCGTAATGAAAACGAACATTCGGATAAATTGAAGGGCTTGACCTTTGTCGTTTCAGGGGTTTTTGAGAAATTCTCACGCGATGAGCTAAAAAATATGATGGAAAATAACGGTGCAAAAGTGGCTTCGTCTATCTCTTCTAAAACTAACTACATCGTTGCAGGCGAAAATATGGGACCAAGCAAATTAGAGAAGGCTACCAAATTGGGTATTCCAATCATTTCAGAATTAGATTTTGAAAAAATGTTACAAGAATAATTATGAACCCAAAGAAAATATTCTTATTTATTATATGTACCTTTATCGCCTTGCTATTCCTTACTCTCCTAAGTAGGGAATACACTAACGATCAAACAGCTATCGTCTCTGGGGTAAAGGTAGGTTCGGTAGAAATAAAATATCCGACCATTAAAGAAATACTCCACCCAAAAGAAAAGGTAACTAATGACAAAGCCGAAGCCGTTATTCACGGAACTTCTATCCCTACCCAAGAGGAAAAAATTATAGATTCTGTTAGCGGACACCAACCCAAGTTACTCGTTTTGCCAAAGAAAGAACGTGCGCTGAAAGATTCTTTGCGCCTATACCTCCTTGCCGAGAAACCAAAACTACTTAGCAATATAGAAGGAAAGATATATTATCCTGCGCCAGCAGAAGATTTCGTTCAGAAACTGCACGATAAGTTGAGCCAAAAGAAATGTAAGATTCTTCACTTCGGAGATTCCAAAATTGAAGGAGATAGAATAACTAGTTACCTCCGAAATTGGTTACAAATCATATATGGAGGCACCGGACCAGGCTATTTTTCTATCAAAATGCCCTATAACCAACAGAGCGTAAGGGAAGAAATTTCCGGCGATTGGTATAGATATGCCTTATTTAATGCCGACCAAAGGCGCAAAAAGGAACTTCTGAAAAACAACCAATATGGGTTGTATGCCAATGTATCTCGTTTTACCCCCGTAGAACTACAAGACACTACTTCGGTGAAGAATGCCTCCTTTACCATAAAGCCTTCCTACGCTTATTACAACAGATTGGCACAATATTCTATTATGAATATTTATTACGGAAACTGTATCTCGCCCACTACAATTACCGTTTATGAAAATGACAACCAAATCCGAAAGGAAACACTTAAAGCAGATGGAAAATATCATAATTACCAAGTAACATTTAATAGTACGCCTAAAAAAATTAAGGTAGAATTAGCTTCTAAAATTAGTCCTGACTTTTACGGCGTTAGTTTAGAAAGTGCAAAAGGTGTGCAAATAGATAATATTCCCACTCGCGGAGACTCCGGATTTCATTTCACCAAGCTACAAAACACTTTTGATGCAATGAGTAATGATATAAAGCCTGACATTTTCATATTTCAATATGGTGGAAACTTAGTTCCTTCTTTGACGAAGGATAAAATAAGTGCCAGCGTGAAGCGGATTATAACGAATATCAAATGGGTGAAGCGTAGAAACCCCAATGCGCTATGTATTTGGATAGGTCCGAGTGATATGTTAAAGCGAGACACGCAAACTTCTTACGATATCTTACCCGAATTTATTGAAGAAATGAAGAAACAATCCCTAGAAAATGGTATCGCGTATTGGAGTATGTACGAGGCTATGGGAGGTAAAAACTCTATGAAAATATGGTATGATAATAAGCTGGGGTCTGGCGACTTTACGCACTTCACAGAAACAGGCACGGAACGAATTTCAGAATTACTTTTTGAGGCACTGCTAAAAGATTTATTAACTGTGCAGTCTCCTGAAATGTATCAATAATACTCTCCTTGTATTCCCGACATCATTTTAGTTATATATTTTTACAAAAGTACGATTTACAACACTATGTAAATCGTATTTTTTATTTCTATTTCTATTTATTATTTTATATAATTTATTTATACAAAAAATATATCTATTTTATATTATGTAAAAATACTATTTCAGAAAATATAATTATTTTACATT
>JAUMUT010000028.1 GCA_030530525.1 Capnocytophaga sp.
ACATAAAAAAATACGCTCTAAGGCGTATTTTTATTGGGTTTTTCACTTCGTAGCGGGAACTGGACTCGAACCAGTGACCTTCGGGTTATGAGCCCGACGAGCTGCCTACTGCTCTATCCCGCGATTTCTGAGTGCAAAATTACAACTATTTTTTTAATCTACAAATTTTTATTACATTTTTTTTCAAAAAAAATGTTTTATTTATATAATTAATTGATTTTTAGTGTTTTATAAAACAAATATTTTTTCAAAAAGATATATTCTGTTTTGATATTTATTTTTCCTAACGATTAAAAATTTTACTTTTGCATAGATTTAAGGTTTTATATAAATAACTGATATTCAGAATAATGCTAAAATTTTTATCTATTAATATTAAATTAATTACTTGTAAATCAAGTATTTAACATTTGTTTGTTTTTGGAATAAAATTATTCTGAAAATAAATTGAATAAAAGTTATAGAATTTTTGTGATTTTGCTCCAAGTTGTTTATTTATATTTATATTTGTAAATAAAATATACGTTTCTTAATCCAACAAATAAATTAAAAAAATAGAATGCAATAATGAATTAATAAAAAGAAATTATTATGGGACACGAACATCATCAACATTCGCATTCAACACCTGATTTACAACGAATTAACCAAGTATTTTATATAGGAATTGGTGCAAATCTTATCTATACGATTATTGAATTTGTAATAGGTATTCGAGAAAATTCTTTGGCTTTAATTTCCGATACAAGCCATAATTTAAGCGATGTTGCCAGTCTTATTATTTCTCTTTTAGGAATGAAATTAGCCCAAAAAGGAACAACACTTTTATATACTTACGAATACAAAAAAACTTCCATTTTAGCATCATTAATTAATGCTATTTTATTGATTTTCATTGTTTTAAAAATAGGAATAGAAAGTATAGAACGTTTATCAGTTCCGCCAGAAGTTTCAGGAAATATAATAATGATAACCGCCACTATCGGGATATTGATAAATGGGCTTTCCGCATTCTTATTTTTCAAAGGACAGAAAGAAGATATTAACATAAAAGGAGCTTTTTTGCATTTATTGGTAGATGCTTTGGTGTCGTTTGGGGTGATTATTTCAGGGATATTAATTTATTTTACAAATTGGAATATTATTGACCCAATTATTAGTTTCGGAATTGCAATTATTATTTTATTTTCTACTTGGTCGCTTCTTAAAGAAAGTATAAAACTTATTTTAGATGGTGTTCCTCAGCAAATATCAGAAGAAGAAATACGAAGTTTATTTCTTGAAAATCAGAATATTATATCTGTTCATCATTTGCATATTTGGGCTTTAAGTAGTTCGCAAAATGCTCTTACGGCTCATTTAGTTTTACAAAAAAATAGTACTTTGGAAGATTTTATGAAAATAAAAAAAGAACTAAAACACAAACTTTTTCATAAAAATATTCAACATTCTACCTTGGAAATAGATACTTCTTCCTTTGATTGTGAAGAGATAAAATGCCATTAAAAATTAAAAAAACATAAAAAATAACATTCTTTTATAAAAAAATATTATATTTGCAGTATTATTATCTTTATACCAACTAAAAAAATACGATAATGAAAAATTACGATGTTATAGTGATCGGGGCTGGTCCTGGCGGATATGTAGCAGCTATTCGTTGTGCGCAATTGGGCAAAAAAACAGCCATTATAGAAAAATATGCCACACTTGGTGGAACGTGCCTTAACGTGGGTTGTATTCCTTCAAAAGCCTTGTTAGATTCTTCTCACTTATTGGAAGATGCTCGCAAACACGCTTCTTTACACGGAATAGAAATTTCTGGCGATATTTCTTTTGATTTCAAAAAAATGGTAGAAAGAAAACAATCTGTTGTGGAGCAAAATACACAAGGGATTAATTTCCTAATGAAAAAAAATAATATTGATGTATTTCACGGAACGGCTTCTTTTGTGTCTTCTACCAAAATTAATGTGAAAAATTCAGAAACCGAAGAACAACTTTCCGCTACCAATTTTATCATAGCAACAGGCTCCAAACCATCGGCTTTGCCTTTTATAAAAATAGATAAAGAGCGGGTTATTACTTCAACCGAAGCCCTTAGCCTTCCAGAAGTTCCAAAACATTTGATAGTTATAGGAGGAGGAGTGATAGGCTTAGAGCTCGGCCAGGTATATTTGCGTTTGGGAGCAAAAGTTTCTGTGGTAGAATATGCCCAAAGTATTTTACCAACAATGGATAGTGCCATCGGGAAAGAACTCACGAAAGTACTTAAAAAACAAGGATTTAACTTTTATACCGATAGCAAAGTAAAAGAAGTTACTCGCGAAGGCGATAAAGTTATCGTAAAAGCGGATAATTCCAAAGGAGAAATTATTTTGGAAGGCGATTATTGCTTAGTTGCCACAGGAAGAAGGCCTTATACAGAAGGTTTAGGCTTAGAAAAAGTAGGAGTAAAAGTAAATGAACGCGGACAAATAGAAGTTAATGAGCATTTACAAACTAATATTCCTTCTATTTATGCCATAGGCGATGTGGTTCGTGGAGCAATGTTGGCGCACAAAGCCGAAGAAGAAGGCGTTTATGTAGCAGAATTATTAAATGGTGAAAAACCTCACATAGATTATAATTTAATTCCAGGTGCTGTTTATACCACGCCCGAAGTTGCTGCCGTAGGAAAAACAGAAGAGCAATTGAAACAAGAAGGAAGATCTTATAAAGTAGGGCAGTTCCCAATGCGTGCCTTAGGACGTGCTCGTGCAAGTAATGAAACGGACGGATTTGTTAAAGTGCTTGCCGATGCCAATACAGATGAAATTCTTGGGGTACATATTCTTGGAGCTCGTGCCTCCGACCTTATTGCGCAATCGGTGGTAGCTATGGAATACAGGGCAAGTGCCGAAGATATAGCACGTATTTGCCACGCTCACCCAACGTATAGCGAAGCAATAAAAGAAGCCTGTTTAGACGCTACAGACAAACGTGCTCTTCATATGTAAATAAAAATAAATTTGACTAAAAGCTATCTTTTTAGATAGCTTTTTTATTATCTGTTCAAGTTTATTTTATTTAATATAAGAAGAATAATTTATAAAAAACAAAATTAGTAATAAATTAACTTTTTTTTAAAACAACAATTCTTATATTTGCCACCATTTATCACTATTGAATAATTATTAAAATAAAAATCAATGAAAAAAAAGATTTTTGCGTTAAGTAGTTTATTATTACTAACAAGTTGTGCTGAGCTTCAATCAGTTATGCAAAATTTGCCTAATACAGAACAAAGTCAAAATACAAGTACAAGCGGACTTTCTTCATTAGATATTTCTAACGGACTAAAACAAGCGTTAGAGTTAGGAGTATCACAAGGAGTGGATTTATTGAGTAAAAAAAATGGGTATTATGACAATAATTTAGTTAAAATTCTCCTCCCTGAACAATTACAAAAAGTAGATAAAACTCTCCGACAAATAGGCTTAGGTTCTTTGGCTGACCAAGGAATAAAACTACTAAACACAGCTGCCGAAGATGCTGTAAATGAGGCAAAAC
Source organism: Capnocytophaga sp. (assembly GCA_030530525.1). GTDB lineage: Bacteria > Bacteroidota > Bacteroidia > Flavobacteriales > Flavobacteriaceae > Capnocytophaga. Next base: position 3,553 of record JAUMUT010000028.1, read on the forward strand.
CTATTTTTGTTAGTGCTATTAAAAATCTTACTTTCTCTGATGCAACTGCCATATTGACAGGAAATAAAGATGCAGCTACTCAATATTTGCAAAAAACAACTACATCGCAACTCATTTCTGCTTTTTCTCCTAAAATAAAAGCGTCTTTGGATAAAGTAGGAGCTAACGATATTTGGTCTCAAATAATGTCAAAATACAATGCGCTTCCTCTTGTAAATCCTGTAAATGCAGATTTGACAAGCTATGTAACTGAGAAGGCTATTGATGGGCTTTTCTTGCAAGTAGCTAAAAAAGAGGAAGATATACGTACTAATATCGGCTCAAGAACAACGCCTTTATTACAAAAAGTTTTTGCAAAACAATAAATTATAGAAAATAATAGTTAATTTTTTAGCTATTATTTTTGTTTTTTTATTATGATTTATCCTGAAATTATTTTAGCACAGCAGATTATTCAAGCCTGCAAATTAAAGAAAATAAAGCATATTATTATTTCGCCAGGTTCAAGAAATGCACCGCTTACCATTGGTTTTTCTATGGATACTTTTTTTAAATGTTATAGTATTGTAGATGAACGATGTGCGGCATTTTTTGCTATGGGAATAGCTCAACAACTCTCTGAACCTGTGGTAGTTATATGTACTTCGGGTTCAGCTGTTTTGAATTATTATCCAGCTGTAAGCGAGGCTTTTTATAGTAATATTCCGCTCGTGGTTATTTCAGCTGATAGGCCCAGCTCTAAAATTGATATTGGAGACGGGCAAACTATCCGTCAAAAAAACGTATTAGCAAGTCATACCGCTTACAATGCTAATTTATCAGATGATAATAAACAATTGATTTTCAATGAGTATGAGTTAAATCAAGCTTTAAATATTGCAATAGAAAAACAACTTCCTGTTCATATTAATGCACCTTTTGAAGAGCCTCTTTATAAAACAACAGGTAAAGTAATTAATTTTACAAATAAAGAAATTAGCCAAAAAAATAAAGAGATAAATTCTTTTTATAAAGAAAAATTTATTAAGGATTGGTCTTCTAAAAAGAAAATGATACTTATTGGAGTGTTAAAGCCAAATCAAATAGAACAAAAGTGGATTGATTTTTTAGCGCAAGATACTTCGGTTATTGTTTTAACAGAAACTCTTTCTAATATTTCAGAACCTTCTCATTTTGAGATGATTGACACTTTGCTAGTTCCTGTTGAAAAGAGTGAAGAGTTACAAAAAAATTTACAGCCCGAAGTGCTTATTTCTTTTGGAGGAATGGTTATTTCTAAAAAAATTAAACAATTTTTAAGAAAATATAAACCAAAAACGCATTATCATATTGATGAAAATATTGGCTATGACACTTTTTCTGCACTTACTCATCATTTTTCTTGTAGTGTAAATGTGTTTTTTGAACAAATTATAACAAATTTACCTCAAATCAATTCAGATTATAAACATAAATGGATAGATTTTATTAACAAAATTTATAATAAAAGAGATTGTTTTTTGTCAGATATTCCATATTCTGATTTGTGGGTATATCAACAAATTTTTAATAAGATCCCAGATGAATATCATTTGCAAATAAGTAATAGTTCTCCTATTCGGTATGCACAACTTTTTAACAAAAAGAAGGGTTGGGAGGTGTTTTGTAACAGAGGTACAAGTGGTATAGATGGAAGTACTTCTACTGCCATAGGAGCTTCTGTAATTAACTCAAAACCAACTATTTTAATAACAGGCGATTTGAGTTTTTTTTATAATAGCAATGCTCTTTGGTGCAAATATATTCCTAAAAATTTTAAAATTATTTTAGTAAATAATGATGGGGGAGGGATTTTTAGAATTTTGCCAGCAGACAAAAAATTACCTATATTTGAGCCTTTTTTTGAAACGCCTCACCAATTAAATGCGTCTCATTTGTGCCAAATGTATGGAATTAATTATTTGAAAGCTGAAAATAAAGAAGAAATGTCTGAAAAATTAGAATTATTTTTGAAAAATAATGAAAATCCACAATTATTAGAAATTTTTACTCCACGAAAATTAAATGATGAAATTTTGTTAAATTATTTTGCATCTTTATATTGATAGGAATTAATATTGTTGATAAATATTTTTTATAAAAAGTAAAAAATAATAAAAAAAATTGTATTTTTACCACCTGAAAAATAGATTAAATTATGAAAAAAATTGCTATTGTTTTCTTAGGATTACTATTATTTTCTTGTAATAAAAATAAGCCACAAGAGCCAACCATTAGTATAGAAGAAAAAGAAAACAAACTTGTAGAAGAAAAATTTGCTAGCATCAATAAATCGGAAGTTGATGAATATCCTTCTTTTAAACAATGTTTGGATACTCTAACAAAAGAGCAAAAACTCAATTGTTTTGAAGAAAATATGTCTAATTTATACAAAGAAGCGTTAAATAAACATAAATTAGCTATCGGAGATACTTTAAAAGCAACTGTGCAAGTATATTTAAAAATTGATAATGAAGGAAAAATTATTTTTGAAAAAACTTCTTCTTCTTCTGAAAAATTAACAGAATTATTACCTTCATTAGATAGTATCTTATCCAGTGAAACAAGTAACTTTGAAAATATTATTCCTGCTAAGAAAAACGAGGTTAATATAGGAACACAATGTGTTTTACCTTTGGTTATTGATGTTAAATAAAATAAAAAAGTATGACTTTTAAAGGTCATACTTTTTGTTTTTATTCTTTATATTCTTTAACTGCTTTAACAAAAGCCCTTGCATTTTCAACAGGAATGTTGGGTAAAATTCCGTGTCCAAGATTGGCTATATATTTATTTTTCCCAAATTCTGCTACCATTTTATGAGTCATTTTCCGAATTTCATCAGGAGAAGAAAGAAGTCGTGCAGGGTCAAAATTTCCTTGCAGAGTAATATTTCCTCCCGTAAGTTGCCGAGCTATTTTAGGGCTACAAGTCCAATCAACGCCAAGGGCAGAAGCCTTACTTTTAGCCATTTCTTCAAGAGCAAACCAGCAACCTTTTGCAAATACAATAACCTTACTTAGAGGCGATAACGCTTCAACAATTTCATTTATATATTTCCAAGAAAACTCATTGTAATCCATAGGAGAAAGCATTCCGCCCCAGCTATCAAAAATTTGAACCGCATCTACACCTGATATTATTTTTTCTTTAAGATATTGAATCGTAGTTTTTGTTATTTTATCTAAAAGTTTATGAGCTAATTCAGGCTGAGAAAAGCAAAAAGATTTAGCAATATCAAAACTTTTAGAGCCTTTTCCTTCTACAATATAACAAAAAATAGTCCAAGGAGAACCTGCAAATCCAATTAAAGGAACACGATTGTTTAACTTTTCCTTAGTAAGTTTAACCGCTTCCATAACGTATCCAAGAGTTTCCTCTATATCTGGAATTATCACATTATCAACGTCTTGCAAAGTTCGGATAGGATTGGGAATCCAAGGACCGATATTTTCTTTCATTTCAATATGAATATTCATTGCTTGCGGAACAACCAAAATATCAGAGAACAAAATAGCTGCATCTACATCTATTATATCTACAGGCTGAATAGTAATATCCGAAGCCAATTCAGGAGTTTTACATCTCGTGAAAAAATCATACTTATCACGCAAAGCCCTAAATTCAGGCAAATATCTTCCTGCTTGCCGCATAAGCCACACAGGCGGGCGTTCTACATTTTCCCCATTTAAAGCTCTTAAAAAAATATCATTTTGTAGCATTATGTTTATTTTTTAAATATGTTATACATTTTTTTATTATACTTTCGGTAGTAGGTTTTTCAGCTATAACACACGGAGTATCAGCGGGTAAGGTCTGGGCTGTGGTACTACCTATACAAAATATTTTTTCATTATTAAAAATATTTTGCTCTAAAAAACTTTGTACTCCTGATGGACTAAAAAAAAGAATAGCATCAAAAGAATACTCCATTTTTTTAGGAATAAAAATAGTTTTATATAAATTTATTTCTTTATATTTTATGTTATTTTTAGTTAATAAATTAGGCAATGTATCTCTGCGAAGTTCTCCACAAAAAAAGGTAAAAGTAAAAGAATGGTATTTTTCTATAATTTTTTGTCCTAAATTATATGCATAATGTTCATAATCAATTACTTGCCAATTATTTTTTTCTAAAAATTGTTTTGTCTTTTCGCCTACACAAATAGCTTTTTTATTTACCAAATTTTTATAAAAATTATTTTTTTCTACTATTTCTACCGCATTTTTACTTGTAAAAATATATAAATCTGAAATAATTTCTTCTTTAAAAGGAATTGGAGATATTTCAATAAAATTCATATCCACAACCTCAAAACCTTCTAATGTAAATATTTCTTTCTGCTTTTCTGAAAGTTGTTTGGTAGATAAAATTTTCAAAACTAACTGATTTTTAATTATTTATATATTATTATAATACAATCCTCGTATAATTCCGTCAGAAAGTCCAACCTTCGGAACGATAATATTTTCAGCTTTAGCCCATTTCATTGCATTAATATAAACCCTTGTAGCATAAGTAATTACATCTGCTCTGTCAGGATTAAGTTCCAAATCACGAATCCGTTCTTCATAAGAAAGAGATTCCAATTTATTTAAGAAATCATTAAGAAAACTCAAAGAAAGTGGTTCTCCTTTTTTATTACCTGATGCCTTAAATATTTTGTTAATATTTCCACCAGAACCAATAGCTTGTATATTCTTAATATTTTTTGTTTTTTTAACAATCCATTCTTCTACTTCTTCCCATATTTTATTGGTAGCTTTGCCTCTTAATAATCGTACCGCCCCAATAGGGAAAGACTTGGAAGCCAAGTTGTTACCCTTAGAATATATCGTAAATTCGGTACTACCACCTCCAACATCAATATATAAATAATTTTTATCATTTTCTATAAAAGAATGCAAATCGGTATTTGCTATAATGGCTGCTTCCTTCTGTCCATCAATAATTTCAATATAAATCCCTGTTTTTTTAGCAATATTTAACACTATTTCCCTTCCATTTTTTGCTTCTCGCATAGCAGAAGTAGCACAAGCCTGATATTTTTCTACATTATATACTTTCATTAACAGAGAAAAGGCTTGGATAGCCTCTGACAACCGTTCGGTATTGCCTTTTGAAATTTCTCCGCTCTCAAAAACATCTTCTCCCAATCGAATAGGAACGCGAACCAAACTCGCTTTGGAAAATATTGGTACTTTATTTTCCTCTTCCAATACATTAGCTATTAATAATCTAACCCCGTTAGAACCAATATCAATACCTCCAAATTTTCTTATATTCATTTTATATTATATTAAAATATATTTTGTTGATTTTATGCATTTTATATATAAAATATTATAGTAAAACTTTATTTTTTATATTTTCTTGATATTTTTATTTCATTAATAATCAATGCTTTATACATAAAGTTAAATTTTATATTTCATTTATTATATGTAAAGTATTGTTATAAAACAAATTACAATTTTATTTATATTATTATCCTGAAAGAATAAATAAAATACAAAACCAAATAGATAAGGAATAAATATCGTATTTTATTAAAGAATAAAATAAAATGCAAATTTGCTAAAAATAAATGAAGTTTCAAAAAAAAATAATTATATTACAATAAAAAATATTTTTTAAGAATATTTTTAGGGATAATAAAAAACTTAAAAAAATAGAATTATCCATAAAAATTCTCTCTCCTTTATTATTTTTTTTGCCTCATTACTTTCCAATTTTATAACTAAAAAAACTTTAAAAAATAAGAAAATTTAAAAAAAATGAGCTGTTTGAAATTAAATTAATGATTATTTGAGAAAAAATATTTAATTTTGCACCAAATTTTGAAAAGATGGCAAAGAATTTAGTAATAGTAGAGTCGCCAGCAAAAGCGAAGACCATTGAAAAGTTTTTAGGTAAAGATTATAAGGTTATGTCAAGTTATGGACATATTGCAGATTTGCCTGACAGAGAGCTTGGAGTAGATGTTCAGCACGGATTCAAACCGCAATACCAAATATCTTCCGATAAGAAACAACTCGTAAAAACGCTTAAAGAAGAAGTAAAAAAGTCTGATACCATTTGGCTCGCTTCCGATGAAGACCGCGAAGGGGAGGCTATCGCTTGGCATTTGGCAGAAGAACTTAAATTACCACAAGATAAAACTAAAAGAATAGTTTTCAACTCTATTACAAAGTCCGCTATTGAAAAAGCTATCGCAAACCCGCGCGGAATAAACTACGACTTAGTAAATGCGCAACAGGCGCGCCGTATCCTTGATAGGCTCGTGGGCTATGAACTTTCTCCTGTCCTTTGGAAAAAAATAAAGAAAGGACTTTCTGCCGGGCGAGTACAGTCCGTAGCGGTGAGGCTTATCGTGGAAAAGGAACGAGAAATACAAGATTTTCGTACCGAATTTTCTTATAAAGTAACCGCCGAGTTTATTAATTCAAGCGGAAAAATTATAAAAGCACGAATAAACAAAGCATTTGCCTCCAAAAGCGAAGCAAATGACTTTTTAAAACAAAATATTGGAGCGAAATTCTCCGTGGCAGACTTAGAAACCAAACCCGCCAAAAAGTCGCCCGCTCCGCCTTTTACAACCTCCACACTGCAACAAGAAGCAGCAAGAAAATTGCACTTTTCCGTATCTAAAACTATGCAACTCGCACAGCGATTGTACGAAGCAGGGTTCATTACCTATATGCGTACCGATAGCGTCAATCTTTCTCAGGAGGCTATTAATGCCGCTAAAAATGAAATTGAGGCTACCTACGGACAGAAATTCAGCAAACCAAGACAATTCACCTCCAACACCAAAGGAGCGCAAGAGGCACACGAAGCTATCCGCCCAACCGAAATGTCTGTTCATTCCATCAGAGAAGATTACGACCAAGTTCGCCTCTATGAACTCATCTGGAAAAGAACTATCGCATCGCAAATGAGTGATGCCGAGCTGGAACGTACCCAAGTGAAGATTTCTGCTAACACGCACAAAGAGTTTTTCATCAGCAGTGGCCAAGTAATTAAGTTTGAAGGCTTCTTAAAAGTATATTTGGAGGATAAAGATGAAGAAGATGAGGAGGAAGAAGGAATGCTCCCTGCGTTACACATTGGTGAAGAGCTGAAAAATAAAAAAATAGTAGCAAACGAACGTTTTACTCGTCCGCCATTGCGTTATACGGAGGCTTCTCTGGTAAAGAAATTAGAAGAATTGGGCATCGGGCGTCCTTCCACTTATGCATCTACTATTTCCACAATCCAAAATAGAGGATACGTAGAACGAACCAATATAGAAGGAAAAAAAAGATATTGTTCGCAATTGGTATTAGAAAACGGAAAAATTACTATTAGCGATATAGAGGAAAACGTAGGCGCAGACAAAGGGAAACTAATGCCTACCGATATAGGAATGATTGTCAATGATTTTTTAATTAATCACTTTGATAGTATTGTAGATTATAATTTTACAGCCAAAGTAGAAGAAGAGTTTGACAACATCGCCTCAGGGAAAGAGGAATGGTCAGATATGGTGGGGCGCTTCTATCAAAATTTTCACCCTACGATAGCAGAAGTGGAAAAGTTCGCCGACAGAGAAACGGGCGAAAAACTACTCGGTACAGACCCCGCAACAGGCAAGCCCGTTAGTGTCCGCTTAGGTAGATATGGCGCAATGGTGCAAATAGGCTCTTCCAAAGATGAAGAAAAGCCAAGATTTGCCAGTCTATTGCCGAATATGTCTATGGATACCATCACTTTTGAAGAAGCAATGAAGCTCTTTGAACTTCCTCGTAAGTTAGGCGTTTTTCAAGGGCAAGAAATAGAGGCAAATATAGGGAGATTTGGTCCTTACGTGCGGTTCGGTAACTCGTTTATATCCATAGACAAATCTTTGGACGTATTCACCATTACTGCCGAGCAAGCGCAAGAAGTTATCTTACAAAAACAGAAAGCCGATGAGCCTATTGGCTACTACGATGGGCTTGGTATAACCAAAGGAACAGGACGTTTCGGTCCGTATATTAAGTGGAATGATATGTTTATCAATGTCAGCAAAAAATATGACTTTGATAATCTTACTCACTTAGACCTGAAAGAATTGGTTGAGGCAAAAATCAAAAAGGAATTGGAACGCGTAGTAAAAGAATGGCCAAAAGAAAATATAAGAATAGAAAAAGCTCGTTGGGGAAGGTATAACCTTATTCGTAGAAATGTAAAAGTAGAACTCAGTAAGGATACCGATATAGAAAACTTATCCCTTGACGATGCAGTTGCCTTATTAGCTTCTAAGGAAAAACCTAAAAAAGAAACAAAACCAAGAATACATAAGAATAAAACTACTACCAAAACCAAAAAGGAGCCAGCAAAGAAAAAGGTTGCTAAGAAATAAAATAAAAATAAGTGTGAGTAAAATACTTACACTTATTTTTTTTATTCTTTTATAGTAATATCAACCAAAGATATATAGATATTATTTTTTTAATGTATAATACATATATATATTTATTGCTAAAAAATTAAAAACAGAGCAATACTAATTCGTTTTTTATATATTTATTTTTTACAATATATAATATATATTAGTTTTTGATTTCTATTTTTCAAAATATAATAAATACTAATTAGTTTTTATAATAAAAATATTTAAAAATATCAAATACTAATTGGTATTATGTACTTTTAAAAACAAATAGTATAAATACTAAAAAGTATTTGCTATTTATTTTTTATTTTTATATCTACACTAATTAGTTTTTACTTATAAAAATAATTTTAGTACATAGTATATATTAGTATTGTATATATATTATAATTAAAGGATAAAAAATATATTAGTATTTTATAAAATAAAAAATAATAGGAAAGTATTACTAAGTATTAAAAACATATAGTATAAAATATAAGTAATATTTTATTTTTTAGTTTATTTAATTATAAAAAATATAAAAAACATAGTTGTTTTTATGATTTATAAAGTAAAAAGTAGTAAAAACTCAAAATATCTATTAAAAAATATTAAATAACATAATAACTATTTTATTTTTATGAAATTCCTAAAAAATAGATAAATATTTTTAAAAAAAGAATAAATATGTTGATAATAAAAAAATAAGTTCTATATTTGCACCCAAATAATTTTAAAAATTTATAAAAGATGAAAACAGATATACACAAAATAGTAAAAATTCCGTTTGCCGATTTATGGAATAGCGAATATAGTTTAATATTCTCTCGGTTGATAGGTATTATTGAACATTATAATGTAGAAGAGCTACATCTGGAAAAACCTTTTGCCAAATTAAAATCCATTCAAGTAGATATTGATAAGATAATGGTACAAAGGAAAACTTCTAACCATTCGGATACCTTAAACTCCTTGGATACCAAACGGAAGGAGGCAATACGCAGTATTATTGCTATTTCAGAGTCTTGGGTAGTCTCTTCTGATGAAAAGGTAAAAGAAAACGCAAAAAAAGTAGTGGAGTTCCTTAAAAAGCACGAAGCTAAAACCATCAGCAATAGCAATTATACCTCACAGACGGAAAGAATAAACGATGTTTTATCTGATATTAAGCAAAATACAGAGCTTAACAATGCTTTTACGGCTTTAAATATTTCTCCTTTGGTAGAACAATTAAGAAAGGTAAATGCAGACTTTGAGGAAGTGTTTATGCAACGTACAAAGGAGAACGCCCAAATAGAGAAAATAGATAGCAAAAAAATAAGATTGGAAGCAGACAAAATTATTCGTAGGTTTTTTCAATATTTGGAGCTATATCAAGAGGAGTATGAAGAGGTAAATTATCTTCCGCTTATTACGGAGATAAATGAACTGATGAGTTACTACAAAGCACAGCTTGCAGCACGTGCTACTCGTAGAAAATCAAAAAAAGAGAATGAATCGGAAAGAATAACAGAGGATTTTTCTAAAAAAAGTATTTAATACGAACATTTTTGTTATAATTAATTTTTAAATACAATTAATATTATAATAGAAATAATAGTTTCTGTTATAATTTACAGCAATATCCCCATATCCTATTCAATAAAGAGGAAAATAAGTGAAAAAACTAAACAAATTAACTTAAAACTATAATTAATTTTATAGGTTCTCTTTCTGAAATGGATAGAGGGGATATTAATTTTTTATAAACTATTATTACATTTTTCTGTCATAAAATAAAAATAGTAAAACGTATTGTTATGAAAAGGATATTTTTATTATTTTTTATTAGCCTTTTTGGTGTTTCTTTTGCACAAAAAAAATATAATTCGTTAGCAGACCTAAAAGGAAAGAATATAAAAGTAGGACTGGTATTAAGTGGGGGAGGAGCAAAAGGATTGGCACATATAGCCGTACTCGAAGCCATAGAAAAGGCAGGAGTACGGATTAACTATATAGGAGGTACAAGTATGGGCGCCATTGTAGGAGGTTTGTATGCCTCAGGGTACTCTGCCCATCAGTTAGATTCTATTTTTCGTACCGTAGATTTTGAGGAACTAATACAAGATAACGTTCCGCGCTCGGCACAAAACTTTTATGAGAAAGCCAACAGAGATAGGTATATGGTATCTCTTACTCTTCAAAACGGAAAATTAATGCTTCCTTCGGCTATTTCTAAGGGAAATAATCTTTACAATTTTTTACGCAAACTTACCTATCCGACAAGGCATATAGAAGATTTTTCTAAGTTTCCTATTCCTTTCTTATGTGTAGCTACTGATGTAGAGACAGGGCAACAGGTAGTATTAGAACACGGCGATTTGGCACAATCTATTATGGCAAGTGGTGCATTCCCCACATTATTTTCTCCTATGGATATTGATGGCAAATGGCTCACCGATGGCGGAATACTTAACAACTACCCAGTAGATGAGGTACGAGCAAAAGGTATGGACGTTATCATAGGGGTAGATGTGCAAGCCCCGCTGAAAAATCGTGCCGAACTACAATCTGCCGATAAGGTTTTGATGCAAATTACTAGCTACAAGATAGCCAACGATATGGAAGAGAAAAAGGAAAAGACAGATATTTATATAAAACCCAATATGGAAGGGTATAATGTTATTTCCTTTGAAGAAGGCTTTGCCATTATAGATTCGGGTAGGGTAGCGGTAAAAAATAAAATTAGTGATTTAGAATATTTGGCACATCACCAAAAAAAGAAAGATAAAGAACAAATACAAATAAAAGATTCTTTATATGTATCTGCTATTTCTTTTACAGGGAATAACCATTATACAGACCAATACCTAAGAGGGAAATTGGGCTTCCAATGGGGGAAAAAAATATCATTTGATGATTTAAATATCGGGGTACAGAATATATTAGCGACGCAGAATTTCAAATCTGTAAAATATCATATCTGTCCAACCCCAAGCGGAGAAGAATTATATTTTAACCTACAAGAAGCACCACAGCAAACGTGGGTAAAATTGTCGTTGCATTATGATAATTTATATAAAACGGCAGCTCTTGTAAATATCAGTAAATCTAACTTTTTACAAAAAGATGATTTATTTTCTTTTGACTTTATTGTGGGAGATAATATTCGGTATAAATTGGATTATTACGTAGATAAGGGCTTTTATACGAGTTATGGTTTTCGGTCAAAATATGATAGGTTTAGAAGAGATATTACTTTTGGCGACTATCTTTCGCCTACGCATACCGAGTATTGGGATAGGGGAGATACTTCCGTAGAGTTGGATACGAAAATAGCAAATTTAGTCAATCAAGTTTATATTCAATCTATATTTGACCAAAAATTTTTGGTTGGAGTAGGGTTGGAGCATCACAATATTATTGCAAAAACGAAGACAGAACAAACCACTACCGAAAATACTCATTTTTACAGCCCTTACGCTTACATCAGGTTTGATTCTCTTAATGATAGAATGTTGCCAACTTCGGGGGCTTATTTTGATGTTTCTTCCAATTGGTATTTGTTTTCAGGAGGTATTCAGGAGAAATTTGAACAATTCGTACAAACCAAAATAGATTTTGGAGGGGCGTGGCATTTTACCCCCAAAGTATCGGCTAAGGCTATGGCTTCCTTAGGTTTTGTTATCGGAAACCCCAATACCAATTCCTTAAAATTTGTTTTAGGAGGTTATGGGTATAATATGCCTTCTAATTATATTTCTTTTGTAGGGTATGATTATTTGAGTTTTGGTAGTTATGAATATTGGAAATTGGCAACCACGATAAATTATCGGTTCTACAAAAAAAATTACTTAGATGTTATTGTTAATTTTGCCAATGCACAAAAAGATATTTTCAAGACCAACCAATGGATTTCTTTCCCTAAATATTCAGGCTATGGAATAGGGATTACTTCTCAGACATTTTTAGGAAATTTAAGTGTAAAAGCTACCTATTCGCCAGAGACAGATAGAGTTTTGTGGCTATTTAGTATTGGGTATTGGTTCTAAAATTATTTTTAGGAAAAAGAATAGAAGCTACTCGGTAGCAATCATAATTTTTATAGTCTTTTCATTACCTTGTTCGTCTATACATTTTAGGAAATGTTCGCCTTCTGTGGTATGGATAGGCATATCGTGAAAATGTAGGGTTTCGCCCAAGAAAGTATTATCCAAGTACCAGAAAATTCGTCCGTTCCCAGAGGTGGCAACACGGCAAACGATGGGTTGTAGCTTGCCCCCAAATCCTTTGGTTTGGTAAATGATATTTCCGTGCTTAGGATAAATAAAGTCTATCGTAGAAACTTTGTCGGCTTGTAGGCAATCTTGTCGGAAAGGAGGTAAAGGAATATAATTGGTATGGCTTTTTTTATAAAACCACTCCATCAAAGGCGGGAGTACAAACCTACTTTCGGAAACGATGTCAGACAAATTTTCGCAGTCCGTATGTACTTGGTAACGCTTATCGGAGGTTAAATGTACCCATTTATGATACGTACAGACTTCATTTTGAGAAGAAAGGGCTACGTTGTAAATCGTTTTTTTAGGACAAATATCGGAGGCAAGCAATCCGCTGTTTTCACATACTTCTATTGGTTTTAAATCGTCATAGGGTGGAGTAAAACCTTTACTTTTTGGTAAAAAATGGAAGATTTCAAACATAATAGGGGCCGCATTGGTTACGCCTGTTAGCTCGGGGCGACCTTCCCCAGAGGCATTTCCAACCCAAACGCCTACGACATATTTGGGCGTTATCCCGATAGCCCACGCATCTCTATTCCCGAAAGAAGTTCCTGTTTTCCAAGAAATTTTTTGAGCCGAATCGTAATACTTCCAAGCCGAATCGTACGCAGGGCGATTCACCTGTGTAAGGGCTTCTAAGGTTTTGTATATTGCTCCTGCACTAAATAGATTTTTTTCTACTTGTTCTTTCCCGTAGTCTGTACTTTTTTCTTGCGGATAATAATGCAATGGCTGAAAGGCTTTCTCTAAATACATACTCTTCTTTTGGAAATAATTTAGCTCAAAAGCCATTGTGGTATAAGCCTGACAAAGGTCGTAGAGGTTACTCTCTGCGCCTCCTAACACCAAAGAAAGTCCGTAATGGTCAGGATGTTTTTTTATGTTAGATAATTTTAATTTTTTTAGCTGTTGGTAAAAGCGGGCTACTCCATATTTTTGTAAAAGTAGCACGAACGGAATATTTAAAGACCGATACAGAGCCTCATCGGCTGGGACTGCACCTTCATAAGTGTTTCCGAAATTTTCGGGTTTATATCCTGATATTAGGGTGGGTACATCTGCGATAATTTCCTGTGGTAATAGCTCGCCACTATCCAATGCGGAAGCATAAAGGAATGGTTTTAGGATACTTCCTGTACTTCTTGGTCTGTGAATGATATTTACGTTTCTTTGGTGGTCATAATCGGTTGGAGTATTGCCCACGTAGGCTATGATATTTTTAGTTTCTACATCGGCAATTAATACGCAAGCGTTATGTACTTCTAATTGTTTATAAATATTATAGTGTCTTTCTACTATTTTATTTACTTTATTTTGTAAATCATAGTTAATTGTAGTTCGGATAGATTGTCCGTTTTTTTCTTTGGCTATTCTTTCTACCAGATGAGGCGCAATTTGCGGTAGATCGTGTGGTTTTTGCGGTAATTCTTCCAGCAGAGAAAGTTCATAGGTAGTTTGGTCAATAATCTGTTTTTCCAAAAGTTTTTTTAGCAAGAAATTTCGTTTTTTTATCAAATTTTGTTGGTTTTTACCAGGATATACCACGCCTGGTGCGTTCGGGAGGATTGCCAATAGAGAAGCCTCTGCCCACGATAGTTTTTCAGGGCTAATCCCGAAATAACGCCACGCAGCCATATCCACTCCTACAATATTCCCCCCAAAAGGAGCGTGGGAAGCATATAGCGCAAGAATTTTCTTCTTAGAATATCTAAACTCTAAGCGTGTAGCTAAAATTCCCTCAATAGCCTTTTCAAAGTACGTCCGAGCTTTATTTTTGCGGGATAATCGTATTACTTGCTGGGTAATGGTGCTTCCACCTCTAACAATTTTTCCTTTTTTTAGGTTCTTTACGAACGCTTTGGACATAGAAACAGGATTAATACCCCAATGTTGATAAAAATGGGCATCTTCATAAAGGGTCATTGCCTTTTCCAATTTAAAAGGGATAGAGTCGCGCTCAGGAAATCTCCATTGCCCATCGTTAGCTATTTTCGCACCTAAGAGTAAGCCCTCTTTACTTTCTACAATAGTAGAATAACTATCTGCAAATAAGTCTTTTGGCAAACAGAAATAATAAACAACCAATACTAACAAAAGAATACTACTTTTTATTTTATTCCTTAGTATATAACCTTTCCATTTTTTTAAAAACACCATAGATATAAAAAAACTATTAAAAAAGCACACAAAGATAAGGTATTTTTTTTCAAATAAAGCATTAAAAAAATAATTTTATGAAAGTATGGATTAGTATTGACAAAAAAGGAGAAATTATAACATAATTTTTGTAGTGTTTAATCTATCAAAAACATAGTTTTTATAAATTAAAATTAGTATCTTTGCCCCGAATTTCATATAATATTATTATGTTAAAAAGGATTCTATTTTCTTTATGTATTTGTAGCAATGTGGTATTAGCACAGAATAAACAAGAGCTTATACGACAAAATAATATTCAAAAATCGTGGGTGAAAAATCTTCCTTTTACCTCTATTGCCTTTCCGCAAGGCTCGGCAGAAATTGTACAAGTGAGCAAAAACCCAAAAAATGCCTTTGAAATGTACATAGCCACTGCCTCGTCTGGGGTATGGTATAGCAATAATAACGGAACAAGTTTTATTCCTGTTTTTACTGACCAAATGCCTCAAAACGTGGAAACTATATCCGTAGATTGGGGTACGAAAACCATTTGGGTAGCAACCACCGAAGGACTTTTTTATAAAGAAAACACTTCTGATTGGCAACGAGTACATTCCCTTTCTTTAGAAAATATTAGTAAAATATTAATCCTTTCTCCTACGGAAATTTGTGTTAGTTCTTTCGGAACGGCTTTGGGAGAGAAAGGTATTTTTCGTACAGAAGATAAAGGAAAAACTTGGAAACAAACTTTTGGACAAGTGGCTGTTACCGATTTAGTTCAAGCCCCAGATAACCCAAAAACATTATTTATTTCCACTTGGGATTTTGAAAAAACGAATACAAATATTATTCCTTTTGGTTCAAAATCAGGTATTTATAAAAGTACTGATGGAGGAATTTCTTGGGTAAGCCTCACCGAGGAAAACACAGGTTTTGCACAACGAAATGTAGGAAAAATAAGTTTGGCTGTATTCAGTCAAAATTCTATTTATGCCGTAGTGGATAATAATTCTCGTTTGGAAGAAGACGATTTATCTTTTGAAAAAATGTCTGCTAATGAATTTTTAAATTTAGATAATGAAAAGTTAAATTTTTATTTATATAACCATAGTTTGCAAGATAGATATTCTGTGGCAAATCTTCGGGAAATTGTTCGTAGTGGAATAGCTCCATCTTCTTTAACAAAATATTTAGGTTCTTTACCAAGAGTGGTTGGAGCTGAAATTTTTCATTCGGTAGATGGAGGAAAAAAATGGAACAAAAAAACGACAAAACCTTTAACAAATGTCTTTTATAACAAAGGCTATGAAGTTTCGGCTTTGGCTGTTAATCCTAAAAATGAAAAAGAAATATACCTTTCGGGAGTACCTTTGTTAGTTTCTCCTGATGGTGGTACAACTTGGAACTTACTCAAAGACAATAACTTAAAAAATAAAGTTTATCAACTTTCCGTAGATGATAAACAAATTATTTATGTAAATGATAAAGGATTTTTTCAGTCTTTTGACCAAGGACGAACTTGGAATTTACAGAATATTCCACAAACTATTCAAGTAAAATCTTTATCATTAGGTAATCCTGCTACAGAAAATTTATTTGCAAGTGTAAATAATCAAGGGATTTGGAAATATTCAGGTACAAAATGGCAACAATTATCACAAGAAAACGGAAAATTAGTAGTAAATTCTGACGGAAAATGCTATATTGGGCAATCTTTTGGGCAAATTTTACCCTTAGGACAACCAAAAATAGTACTTCCTAACGATAAAACTATAAAACAACGCTATCCAAAAGAGACAACTTTGTTTATTTCTCCTCAAAATAATAGTATTATTTACGCAGGAAGTAATTTATTATTCCAATCTCTTAATGAAGGAAAAGTATGGAATAGTATTTCTAACGATCTTTCCAACGGAAATAAATCAGGAAATTTATCTTACGGAACTATTTCTGCAATAACAGAATCGCCTTTTCAGTTCGGACTTTTGTATGCGGGTAGCGATGATGGAATGATTCATACCAGCACCAATGGAGGTGTGTCTTGGCAGATGGTGTATAGTTCGTTTCCGCAACCTAATAAAGTGGTATGTTTGCAGGCTTCTGTCCATAATAAAAATAGAGTGTATGCCGTTTTGAAAAGCTCTAATAATCAAACACTTGTATTCAGTAGCGACAATAACGGTAAAAGTTGGGACAACCTCAAATCTAACCTTCCAGATGAAAATGTTAATGTTATCTTAGAAGATCCTTATAATGAACAAGTTTTGTATTTAGGAACCCAATCAGGATTATATGTTTCTTTTGATGGAGGAGAATTTTGGCATATTTTCCAGAAAAATTTACCTAAAACTTCTGTAAATCAAATAGTTATTAATCCTCAAACTCAAAAAATTTATATAGGAACAGACGGAAGAGGTATCTTTTCAGCTGATATTTCTGCTTTGAAAGAACTTCGTGCTGCTGTACAAGACCAACTTTTCTATCCGTTATTAGAAAAATATACGATTCCTTTTTCTCCCAAATGGGGAAATGCAACAAGTGCTTGGCAAAAACCAGAACTTCCTAATATTTATTTTAGTGCCTTTGCCTCACAAGGTGGGACAGAAGTAAAAGTAAGTATTATTAAGGATAAAGTTGTTCTTAATTCCTTCAAAATCAAGACAGAAGCAGGTTTTAATTATCTTCCTTATAATCTTAGTTTTTCCAATGAAGGACGAGTAGAATATGAAAAGAAAATACAAAAATATCTTAAACCAGCATCTAACGGAGTTTATTATTTGCAAAAAGGAATGTATCGTGTTGTTTTTGAGGGAGATATGATTGATGAAGAGAGAATTTTAGAAGTTCAATAAAAATGTATTACAATGGATAAAAAAACATACAAAATTTTTTATAACGAAAAACAAATTATTCTTACTAATCATTTAACTTCTAAGCTGTTAAAATATAAAATTTTCTTATTAGAAGATATTTCTATAAAAGAATTTATTTCAAAAATAGAACATAAAAAACTAAAAAAAGTAGTTATTTTTTATCCTGAAACAGATATTTTTGAAAAATTTTTACAAAAAATAGAAAGGATACAAGCGGGTGGGGGAGTGGTTCAAAATGATTTAGGGGAAATTTTATTCATAAAACGAAAAGGAAAATGGGATTTACCCAAAGGAAAACTTGAAAAAAAAGAAAATATTTCAGAATGCGCCCTACGGGAAGTGGAGGAAGAAACAGGTGTAACAGAATTGTCTCTTGGAGATTTTCGTGGAATTACATATCATATTTTTTCTCGTGATAATAAATTTTTCCTAAAAGAAACACATTGGTTTAATATGTTTTCTTCATTTAATAAAGATTTTACTCCACAAATAGAAGAAGATATTGAAAAAGTAGCTTGGAAAAGTTCAAAAAAATTAGAAAAAACACTCAAAAAATCGTTTTTAAGTATCAAAGAACTATTTATAAACGAAAAAATATAATAAAAAAGGGGAATATTAATAAATTCCCCTTTTTTTGTTTATTTACTTCTTATTTTATGATTTTCATTTCCTCAATTAGGTGTTTTGCATCGGCATATTTATCAATAATAAATAAAACATAACGAATATCTACCATAATATTTCGGCAAATATCTGGGCTGTAATAAATATCGCTCATTGTGCCTTCCCAAACGCGGTCAAAGTTTATACCAATGAGGTTTCCGTTAGCATCAATGGCAGGGCTTCCTGAATTTCCACCCGTAGTGTGGTTGGTAGCAATAAAACAAACAGGCATTTTCCCGTTTTTTCCATATATTCCATAGTCTTTTTTCTGATAAAGTTCTCGCAATTTTTGAGGCATATCAAATTCATAATCCTCTGGAATATATTTTTCTATTGCTCCTTCCAAGTGGGTAATAGGTTCATAATATACTGCATCGGCAGGAGAATAGCCTTTTATTTTCCCGTAAGTTACTCGTAATGTGCTATTTGCATCAGGAAATATTCTGTCAGAAGGTTTAGAATATTCTAATATAGCTTTCATATAAATTTTCTCTAAATCATTAATTTCAGCTGTAAGTTTCTGATAATTAGGCATTACTTTATCATAAAGTACGCTAGTTAATGATTTTTCAAATTGCACTCCCACGTCATTTTTTATTTTCTGAATAACTTCTTGTGGAGTTCCGCTTAAAAGATTTTTTACTTTTTCATATGAAGTCAAAGCAGATTCTGAATAAATTTTATTGGTAGTAGCTACTACATCAAAAGAATTTAAGAGATTTTCAGGAATGAATTGTTTTGGCATAAGTTTTAGATAAATTTCCAAAGATTTTTCAAAAACATCTCTATCTACGTTTTTATTATAATCTTTAAAAACAGGCTCTAAACTTTTTAATAAATTATTTTTTCTATCCACAAAAGATTGTTCGCCTCGATATTCATAAATATCTTTTAACTCATTGATTTTGTGTGCATTTACCAATAAATCATTATTTCTAAGAATTACTTCTTGTGAAATAGTCATTGCTAAATTATAAGGTGCATACGCATTATATTTTTCTGTAAGATTTGCTAAAACAGATGCATATTCCGAATTTTTTGCTGCTTTTTGTTGAAAAACAGCTTCATTTTTCTTTTTAATATCTACAGCATTACTTTTAATAAGCCCTAAATTTTCTCCTTTCCATTTTTTCCAATAATTAGCCGTTCTGGCATATCTGGAAGCGTATTGAATTTTTATTTGTGGGTCTTTTCGCATATATTCATCTTGCACTTTCAGAACGGCATCGCGCACTGCAACGCGAGCTGGATTTATCTGATTTACAAGTTGTTCCACAGCAATTGCAGGCAAATACTCATTCGTATAACCTGGATAACCAAAGACAAAAGTAAAATCCCCTTCTTTAATTCCTTTTAATGAAATAGGGAAAAAATGTTTTGGTTTGTATGGAACATTATCCTTTGAATATTCCGCCGGACGATTATTTTTATCTGCATAAATTCTAAAAACAGAAAAATCTCCTGTGTGTCGTGGCCAAACCCAATTATCGGTATCCGAACCAAATTTACCAATAGAAGAAGGCGGAGCCATTACAAGCCGAACATCTTTAAAAACTTCTACTACAAAAAGTAAATATTGATTTCCTTTGAAAAAAGTTTTTATACGATTCTCTTGCCAAGGTTCTTTAGGAGAATTTAACGTTGTAGCGTTAATATTTCGTTGGATAATTTTTTCTTTTTCTTCCAAAGAAGAAATATTTTCTGTTCCTTTTAAAATTTGAGAAGTAACATCTTCAATACGCACAATAAACGTAGCGTCTGTACCAGGATTTGGCAGTTCTTCAGAAAGATTTTTAGCAACAAATCCGTTAGTTAAATAATCATTTTGTAAGGTAGAATGTGCTTGTATTTGCCCATAACCGCAATGGTGATTGGTAAGAAGCAAGCCCTTGTCTGAAACAACTTCCGAAGTACAGCCTCCATTAAACTGAGGTACAGCATCTTTCAATGAAGAAGAATTTACATTATAAATTTCAGAAACAGAAATTTTCATCCCGAGGTTTTTCATCTCTTTTTCGTTTTGTCCTTTTAAGAGAGAAGGCACCCACATTCCGCCTTGTTGGCTATATCCGTTTGAAAACCAAATAGATAGAGCTAAAATAAGTAGTTTTTTCATTAAATAAAATTAAAAATTAGGTCTAAGATTATATTTCAAATAAAATTTTTCAATAATATCAATAACTTCCTCAGAAGTATCTACAATTTTAATAATATCCAAATCTTCTGGGCTAATATTATGGAATTTTTCTAATAAAGTAGTCTTAATCCACTCATAAAGTCCTCCCCAGAACTCACTTCCTACCAAAATAATAGGAAAAGCATCAATTTTTTTCGTTTGAATGAGTGTAACTGCCTCAAAAAGCTCATCTAATGTACCAAAACCTCCTGGCATAACAACAAAAGCCTGAGAATATCGTACAAACATTACTTTTCTAGCGAAAAAATAATCAAATTTTAGATTTTTATCTCTATCTATGTACGGATTAGAGTCTTGCTCAAAAGGCAAATCAATATTTAGCCCTACTGAATCTCCATTTCCTTCAAAAGCACCTTTATTTCCTGCTTCCATAATACCTGGACCTCCGCCTGTGATAACCCCAAAGCCCGATTCTACTATTTTTTTGGCTATTTCTACGGATAAATTATAATATTTTGTATCAGGTTTTATGCGTGCTGAACCAAAAATAGACACACAAGGGCCTATTTTACTTAATTTTTCATAACCACTTACAAATTCGCTCATAATTTTAAAAATTCCCCACGAATCGTGCGATTTTATTTCATTCCATTCTTTTGAACGATGTTCTTTTCTCATCATTATTAATATTAAATTCATTAAGTGGCAAATATACAAAAAATTAAGTATATAAAAACACAAAATAAACAGAAATAGTATTTAAATTTGTTAAATTAAACAAAAAATAAAGTTTTACATATAAAAAATTAAAAAATTCGGTTATTTATGATTTTTTTTGTAATTTTGTATATTTAAAATTTGTTAATATGATATTTGAGGTTTGTGCAAGTTCTTTTGAGTCAGCTAAAAATGCACAAATAGCTGGCGCACAGCGAATTGAACTTTGTTCTGAATTAGGAGTAGGAGGTATTACGCCAAGTTATGGGCTAATTACAAAGATAATGGAAGAACTTTCTATTCTAAATTGTGTGCTTATTCGTCCGCGAAGTGGTGATTTTACCTATTCTGATGAAGAATTTGATATTATGCTTCGGGATATAAAATTTTGCAGAGAACTTCGGTGCGAAGGAGTAGTAACAGGCGTACTCCATAAAAACGGAGAAATTGATATAGAACGAACAAAAAGACTAATAGAAGCTGCGGGAAATATAGATTTTATCTATCATAGAGCGTTTGATTGTACGCCAAGTCCTGAAAAATCTATTGAAGAATTGAAAGCCTTAGGAGTAAAGCGCATATTAAGTTCTGGTCAGAAAAAATCTGCTATAGAAGGGCTTCCTTTGTTAAAAAAATTAAATAAAATAGCCAATGGAGAAATAACCATAATGGCAGGTGGAGGCATTTCGCCTGAGAATATTCAAGAAATAAAGCACGCAGGATTCAATGAAATACATTTTTCGGCTACAATTTTTGAAGAAACAGGCGGAAATATGCCATTTTCAATGAATACAGAAAAGTTTTTGAATGAAAAAGTGCGTCCAATATCCGATATTAATCTAATAAAAGAGCTTATTTCGGCTTCTTAGTAAGAAAAAAGCACAAAAAAAGGCTTTGATTAGCCTTTTTTTGTATTAAAAATCATCAAAACTTACATCTGTAAAAGATTTGTCGTTAGAATTTTCTCTTGAAGAAAAATTTTCCTTTTTGAAATCCTTTTGATGACGTTCTGAGATAACTTCTTCTCCTTTTTCTTCAAAGACGTAAGAGGTCATTTCTTCTAAAATTTCTTTAAAAGCGTTAAAATCTTCTTTATACAGATAAATTTTATGCTTTTTGTAATGGAACGAACCATCATCGTGAGTAAATTTTTTACTTTCGGTAACTGTCAAATAATAGTCACCTGCTTTTGTTCCGCGAACATCAAAGAAATATGTTCTTCTACCTGCACGAAGTACTTTTGAGAAAATTTCATCGTGTTCTAATTCTTTTTCATCCATAAATCCCTCAGTTTAAATTAAAGCCCAAATTTAGTGCAAAAAAAGCACATACACAACATAAAAAATGTTTTTTTTACAAAATTTTATTTAATTGTATCATATTCAATAATATAGATATCTTCATTATCTTTTTTGAAATAATAATTTTCCCTCCCGAAACGTTCTCTTCCTTCGGGGGTTTTTATTTCAAATAAGCTATGTCTATCTTTTTGTATCTCTTTGATTAAGAAGTCTTTTTTTCGTTTTAGTTCTTCAATTTCTTTGTTTAACTTCCTATGATTTAACCAAGAATTGGCATCAAAAAACAACATCCAGATAGTAAAAGCAGCTAAAATAATATGATATAAATATTTCTTAAATAAGAAGTTCATTATTGTTAATTTTATGCAAATTATTTATTCTATTATGTACAATAGCTTTTACAATATCTATCGCAACAGTATTGCGTCTATTATTTGGTATAATGATATCTGCATATTCTTTGGTTGGCTCTATAAATTGCTGATGCATAGGCTTTAAGGTAGTTTGATAACGATTTAAAACCTCATCGATAGAACGACCACGCTCGGAAATATCACGTTTTATTCTTCGAATAAGTCGCTCATCCGAATCGGCGTGAACATAAATTTTTATATCAAACAATTCTCGAATATCTGGGTGAGTAAAAATCAAAATTCCTTCTACAAATAAGACTTTACAAGGGTTGATAGTAACGGTTTCTTTGGCACGATTATGCTCAATAAAAGAATAAGTAGGTTGTTGAATACTTTTACCATTTTTTAACATAATAAGATGTTCTTTTAATAAATCAAAATCCAAAGACTTTGGGTGGTCAAAATTCACCTTAGTTCGTTCTTCATACGTCATCTCTGAAAGATCTTTGTAATAAGAATCTTGTGAAATGACGCTTACCTGACTTAGAGGTAGTTCTTTTATTATGGTATTGACCACCGTAGTTTTGCCACAACCTGTTCCGCCTGCTATTCCTATAATTAACATAAATTGATTATATTTAATTAATATTATAAAAAATTATTCCATTTCAGAAGTAAAGAATAATTGCACATTAGGGTATTTTTGTTTCACCATTTCAATAGAAAAAGGAGAATCTGCAAGGAAAACTAATTGCCCTTGCTTATCTCGTGCCATATATTTTTGTTTTACTCTCAGAAAATCTTGAAAATCAGGATCTTTTGGGTTGGCTGGCTCTTTTACCCAGCACGCTTTATAAATAGGAAAAGATTCGTAACTACATTTTGCACCATATTCGTGTTCCAAACGATACTGAATAACTTCATATTGAAGTGCCCCAACGGTACCGATTACTTTTCTCCCATTAAAATCAAGAGTAAATAATTGCGCTACACCTTCGTCCATTAGCTGGTCAATTCCTTTCTCTAATTGCTTGGATTTGAGAGGGTCAGCATTATTAATATAACGGAAATGTTCAGGAGAAAAACTTGGAATACCTTTGAAATGAAGTATTTCGCCTTCGGTTAAAGTATCTCCAATTTTAAAATTTCCGGTATCGTGAAGCCCAACAATGTCTCCCGCATAAGAAATATCTACAACTTCTTTCTTTTCGGCAAAGAAGGCATTAGGACTTGAAAATTTTAACTTTTTATTATGACGTGTATGCAAATAAGGTTTGTTTCGTTCAAAAATTCCGGAAACAATTTTTACGAAAGCCAATCGGTTTCTGTGATTTGGGTCCATATTGGCGTGAATTTTAAATACAAATCCTGAAAAAGTAGTTTCCGAAGGCTCTACCAAACGCTCTTCACTTTTCTTGGAACGAGGAGAAGGAGCAATTTTTACAAAACAATCCAAGAGTTCTCGTACGCCAAAATTATTCAAAGCAGAGCCAAAGAATACGGGTTGTAAATTTCCGTTTAAATATTCTTCGTGATTAAATTCGGGATATACTTCATATACTAATTCAAGGTTATCTCTCAGATTTTGAGCCGATTGCCCACCGATTATCTTTTCCAAATCAGGATTAGAAATATCATCAAACGCAATAGTATCCTCTATATTTTTTCGGCTATCGCCTTCAAAAAGATTTATATTTTTCTCCCAAATATTATAAATTCCTTTAAAATCATATCCCATACCGATAGGGAAGGAGAGGGGGGTAACCCGAAGTCCTAATTTTTGTTCTACTTCGTCCAAAAGGTCAAACGCATCACGACCTTCGCGGTCTAATTTGTTAATGAAAACAATCATCGGGATATTGCGCATACGGCATACTTCCACGAGTTTTTCGGTTTGTTCTTCTACTCCTTTGGCAACATCAATCACCACAATAACGCTATCCACAGCGGTAAGAGTTCGGAAAGTATCTTCTGCAAAATCTTTATGTCCAGGAGTATCTAATATATTGATTTTGTAGTCTTTATAATTAAAAGCTAAGACAGAAGTAGCTACCGAAATTCCACGCTGACGCTCTATTTCCATAAAATCAGAAGTTGCTCCTTTTTTTATTTTATTGGATTTTACAGCGCCTGCCTCTTGGATAGCTCCACCAAAGAGCAAAAGTTTTTCCGTTAGTGTTGTTTTCCCTGCATCGGGGTGAGAAATAATCCCGAAAGTACGACGTTTTTGGATTTCTTCTAAAAAATTCATTTACAAAAAATTTCGGCAAAAATACAAAATAAATTACTATTCTATTCATTTTAAAAGAAATAATTTTAATGAAAAGAAAAAATATAAAAAAATAATATTTTTTTGTACTAAAATAATTATTTTTGCAACACAAAAAATAATTTTATAAATAATTGATAAATAACACTTTATGTTAAAATTAATTCTTATTATCTTACTTATAGTTATTTTGGTTCTTACATTTGTCATTAACATAATTAAAAAACGTAGTGAATTAAATTATTCTACCATTAAAGAATACCAAACGGAATTAAAAAAACGAGAAAAAATTATTAATTTATTGGAGAAAAAGTTACAGGAAAATGGTACTAAAATTAATGATCTATTAGTTTTTTTAGAAAAACTAAAGCAAAATAATTCTGACAAAAATATAGAAATTATTGATAATGAATTAAAAAAATATAAGCAACGTTAATATATTTATATCTAAATTAAAAACAAGTGTTTTTATAATATATATAACATAAATTAATATAAATATAAAAAGATTTTGTTATTTTGCAATAATATAATTGTTAATAAGTTTTTATTGTCTATTAACAAACAAATACTATATAACTATTTGATAATAAAACTATTATAGAAAAAATA
>JAUMUT010000029.1 GCA_030530525.1 Capnocytophaga sp.
AATATATCCCTTCGGAATATTAATTTTGTTTTTTGATAAATATTTATTAAAAAATATAATTTTTTTAGTATTTGTAATAGAATCTTTATTATAAATGCTATCTTTATTAGTATTCAAAAGTTCAATTTTATTAATAGAAAGAGAGTCGGGCAAAAATGAAAAAGAATATTCTTTTAGCTGTAAATCTTCTTTATCTTGTTGATTTTTAAGTGTTTTAATGAGTTGGAAATCAGTATCAGCAAGTAAAATAATCATTTTTAGAGTGTTATACATATTTTCCACTCTGTTTTGATAATTTTTTTCATTTTGAGTAGCAATTTTTAGCGAAATACTATTCCAAAGAGACGCATAGCCGATAGAAGTATTTGCATTTTCAATATTAGGCAAAGTAGGGTAGGGCAGTAGCTCTAAATGGTTTAATTCAATAGAATCATTTTCTATTTTTACAGATTTATTTTTCAGAGAATCAGATAGTTGAGAAAAAAAACTATCTTGTAAATAAAACTTAATTTTACTTAATTTTTCAGGAACAACGGTTTGGTAAAAAATTCTATTTCCTTCTTTAAAGCCTTTTAAAGAACGAGTGTCTATAAAAAAATCGGGTTGTACAGAATGAAAAATATCGGAAAAAGAAATACTATTTTTACTTTCATTCTTGATAAAATCATTTTCTAAATCTCTGTTTATCAAAGTATTAAATGTATTCTTAAAGATAGAATCATTTTGCATAAAATCTAAATAATTCAGAATAGGAATGGTAGCAATAACAACATTTTCAGGAATTTGTATTTGCTTTTGTGCTAAGTTTCTCATTAACAGCATACTTGCATCAACACCTTCATTTTCAGAGGCATACATTCCATTACTGATAAGAATAATCATTTTATCTTTTTGTATGCGACTAAAATCAAAAACTCCATCTTTGTTAAAAATAGCTAAATATAAAGGTATTCCACTATCTGTTTTTCCCATTGTTTTTAAAGCAATTGAGCTATAATCATCAGCTAATTGCCTGTAATAGTTGATGGTTTCTTCATAGGAAGCTCCTTTTTTTCCATCAGCTATTTCAAACGGAGTAATATATCCCTCTTTTGGGGTGAAAAGAGGAGTATCACAAGAATAAAAAAAGATAATTAGGAATAATATGTTAAATAATTTCATTTTGTGTTTTATTTTTTTTAAGAATAAAAAATAAACTTAACAGGCTGATTATTAATAAAATAATAGAGGAGATTAAACTTATTTTACTACCTATTTTCACTATTTCAGGTTCAAAAATAAATTCAATAGAATGTTTCCCAGCAGGAATTTCTAATCCTCTTAAAGTGTAATTAACCTCATAAATAGGAACTTTTTGTCCGTCAATAGTAGCTTGCCACCCGTACGGATAGTATATTTCAGAAAAAACGGCGAATCCATTGTTAATATTATTAGAAATATATGTTAATTTGTCAGGAGTGTATGTTTGCAACTGAATAGTAGAAGTGCTATCTATTGGGTAATGAGATTTTGAAATATTTTTATCCGTAGTAATAGCATTCTTCCTAACAGAAAGAGTATCAAGAGTTTGCATAGCTTTATCAGCATTAGCAACAGGTAAAATATTTTCAACGAACCAAGCATTTCCAAGAGCTTCTTCATTTTGATGCACCATAATAGCTCCTTGCTCATTTCTTTGAATAAAATATTTGGTATTGAGCATATTCAATATTTCTTGATTATTGTTTTTATATATCTGATAATCAAAAAGTTCTTGGACTTTTTTAGGCTTTGCAGCGTGATACCCTCCAATAGAATGAAAGAAATAAGAAGTTCTTGCTCCATTGAGTCCTTCAAAAAGAGAAAAAACACGAAAATGAGTTTTGTCTTTTAATATTAATTCCTCATTTTCAGTAAGTTGGAAAGGTTTTTCTATTTGTGAAGGAGAGACATAATTTTCTTCACTCAAATAACGATTTGCCACTCCAACCATATCTAATAGAATTAATACGGAAAGTAAGAATAGAGTTATTTTTTCGTTAATTTTCTTTAAATAAAAAGTATATAGAACACCAAAGGTTAAAATAGTAAATAGAATACTTCTTATTAAATCATTGATATACATTGTTTTACGATCTTCAATGAGTGCATTAACTAATCCTGAGGCACTACCATCTCCACTGTATAGAACATCATTTTTAGAAGAAAAAGAAAAAATATCTTTAAATAACAATAAAAATATTAATATACTAATAGTAATTCCGAATGTGTAGAGTAAATATTTTTTATAATTTTCATTTTTGTAATTTTTTATGAAATTATATAAAGCCATAGATGCTAAAACAGGCAGACATAATTCTAAAATTACCTGAATGGAAGATACAGCTCTAAATTTATCATACATTGGGAAAAAATCTATCATAAAATTTGTTAAAAAACTAAAATTTTTACCCCAAGAAAGTAATAAAGATAAGATAGCACCTGCTAATAACCAATATTTTGTGTTATTTTTAATGATGAATAATCCTAAAATAAAGAAGAAAAAAACAATAATTCCAATGTATGCTGGAGCGGCAACAATAGGTTGTTCCCCCCAATAAATAGGTAAATGTTGAGCAAAGTTAAGAGCCAAATCAGGTGGATAGTGTAGGCTTAAGAATTGGTACGTTTGCGATTTTTCACCAATATTTTCACTATTTGATCCTCCAAAAAGACGAGGAACAATGAGGTTTAAAGACTCAGAAATTCCATAACTATATTCTGTGATATATTTTTTGGATAGTCCTTTATTACTTTTTGGTAATCCATCAGGTGTTAAGGTAAGTTCAGATTTTCCTCGCGTACTAAAATCAGAATACTCCTTAGTAGCCAATAAGTTTGTAGCATTTAAAAGAACAGAAAAAATAACAGCAATACTTAATATTCCGATAGTTTTAAAATAGATTTTTAATTCTTTGTTTTTGATAAATTCATATAATTTAACAATTCCTATTATTAAAACTAAAAGTAATAAATAGTAAGTCATTTGGAAGTGATTTGCATTAATTTCCAAGCCCAATCCAATGGCTGTTAGTAAAAATCCTAATAAATATTTCCTTTGGAAAGAAACTAGAATACCAGCCAAAACAAAGCCAAAATACCCAATAGCGTGGGCTTTAGCGTTATGTCCTGCTGTTAAAATAATAATTAAATATGTAGAAAATCCGTAAGCCAAAGCTCCCCAAAATGCATATTTATAATCTATTTTTAAGACTAATAATAAGATATAAAAACTAATAAAATAAAGAAATAAATAATCAGCAGGGCGAGGTAAAAAACGAATAATTTTATCTACCTTTTTTATATAATTATGAGGATATTCTGCCCCTAATTGGTAAGTTGGCATTCCTCCAAAGGCACTATTTGTCCAATAACTTTCCCTAATTTCTCTAAAATCATTTCTTTCCTTTGCCATTCCTGTATATTGCACAATATCAGATTGTTGCAAACGTTTTCCTTGTAAAATAGGATAGAAAAAAGATAATGAAATTCCTATAAAAAGGAAAATGCATACTAAATGTGGTAATAGTTTTTGTAATGATAATTTCATTTAATATTTTATAAATATTTTATGTTAAATCTTTATTATTAGAAAATAATTTCTATTTAGAAGGATAAAATTAAGTTCTAAATTATTCAATTTCCTCAAAATCAATATATTCTCCAACGATTTTTTTCTCTTGTGGTCGTTGATTTTGTTTTTGTTGAAAATTAATTTCTTCTTGCATAAAATTTTGATTTCTTTCTTCCATTTTGCGTAGGGTTCGCCTTAAAAAATATTGAATAGCAAAAGGAAAAACTAATCTAATGAACCACGCTATTCCAATAAAAATAAGTAAAATTATAAATAAACCCGAAAAAAAATCTTCAAAAGAGGCTTCTTGTATCATAATTAAAATTTTTGTCAAAAGTACATTTTTTTTATCAATAATGCAATTTTTATTTTAAATGAATTTGTTTTTTATTTCTATAAGAATTTATTTGTTTGATTATCAATAAATTGTAAATTATAAAAATATTTAAAATTATTCTATAAAAAATGAAAAAAAATTGTATTTTTGTACAAAATATTAAAATTTATAAGTAATGAGTAAGCAACAGACTATTTTTTACACATTAACAGACGAAGCTCCGTTTTATGCGACACATTCGTTGTTTCCTGTTATTCAACGATTTACAAAATCATCAGGAATTGATTTTATCTTAAAGGATATTTCTCTCGCTGGGAGAATATTGGCTAACTTTCCTGAGTATCTTCCCGAAGACCAACAAGTAAATGATGAATTGAAGTTTTTAGGCTCTCTGACGTTACAGCCAGAAGCTAACATCATTAAATTGCCTAACATTAGCGCCTCAATGCCACAACTTCTCGGGGCAATAAAAGAATTACAAGCGCAAGGCTTTTCTGTGCCAGATTATCCTGAAAATCCTCAGAATGAAGAAGAAAAAAAGATAAAAAATACTTACGACAAGATAAAGGGTAGTGCTGTTAATCCGGTACTTAGAGAAGGCAACTCCGATAGGCGAGCTTCTTTGGCAGTAAAGAATTACGCCCGAAAATTTCCACATTCTATGGGCGAGTGGTTGCCTACGTCTAAAACGGAAGTTGCTACAATGCAAAGCGGTGATTTCAAGCATAATGAACAATCTTATACCTTGCCAAAAGAGCAAAGCATTCGTATAGAATTGCACACAACCGATGGAAGAATTATTCCGCTTAAAGAGAATTTAAAACTTCTGGAAGGAGAAATTATTGACGCTACCGTAATGAACCACAAAGCGTTAGAAGAATTTTTACAAAAAGAGATAAAAGATGCCCAAACTAAGGATATTTTATTCTCCATTCACTTGAAAGCAACAATGATGAAGGTGTCAGACCCTATTATTTTTGGTTATGCAGTAAAAAACTACTTCGCACCTGTGTTCAAGAAGTATGAAACTATTTTTTCTCAAATAGGAATAAACCCAAATAACGGCTTGGGAGAAATTCTCCTAAAAATAGAAAATTTACCTGTTGAAGAGCGAGAAAATATACAAAAAGATATTCGTCAGTGTATAGAACAGCAACCTATTGCGATGGTAAATTCGGATAAAGGAATAACTAATCTGAATGTCCCTAACGATGTTATTATAGACGCTTCTATCCCTGCAATGTTGCGCACTTCGGGGAAAATGTGGAATGCAGAAGGTAAGCTACAAGATACCAAAATAATTATCCCCGATAGTAGCTATGCAGGTGTTTATGATACGGTAGTACGTTTTTGTAAAAAACACGGAGCTTTTGATCCTAAAACAATGGGTTCTGTACCCAATGTGGGGCTAATGGCGCAACAGGCAGAAGAATATGGTTCTCACGATAAAACGTTTGAAATAAAAGAAGACGGACAAGTAAAGGTATTTACCAACGAAGACAATCAGGAAATATTTTCTCACTCTGTACAAAAAGGCGATATTTGGCGTATGTGCCAAACCAAAGATGCTCCTGTGCAAGACTGGGTAAAGTTAGCCGTTACTCGTGCAAGATTAACACAAACTCCTGCCGTATTTTGGTTAGATAACACTCGCGCACACGATGCCGAGCTAATTAAAAAGGTAAAAACTTATATTACTAAGTATGACTTAGAAGGTATTGATATTCAAATACTTTCTCCTGAGGAAGCCTGCCAATTATCTTTGGAAAGAATACGACAAGGCAAAGATACTATCTCGGTAACGGGCAACGTACTACGCGATTATCTTACCGATCTATTTCCAATATTAGAATTGGGCACCAGCGCAAAAATGCTTTCCATTGTACCGCTTATGAACGGAGGCGGATTGTTTGAGACAGGTGCGGGAGGCTCTGCTCCAAAGCACGTAGAGCAATTATTAGAAGAAAATCATCTCCGTTGGGATTCTTTGGGAGAGTTTATGGCTCTCGGAGCATCTTTGGAGCATCTGGGACATACTTTCCAGAACGAAAAAGCCTTCATTCTCTCGGAAACACTCAACCAAGCGATAGAAAAAATATTAGAACTCAATCAGTCGCCTTCTCGTAAGGTAGGAGAAATTGACAATAGAGGAAGCCATTTTTTCCTTGCGCTACATTGGGCAGAAGCGTTGGCAAATCAGCAAAAAGACCTTAGTTTAGCAACAGAATTTTTGCCTGTGGCTAAATATCTAAAAGACAATCAGGATAAAATTAATACCGAACTCATTTCCGTACAAGGAGAAAAAGTAAATGTACAAGGTTATTATCACCCTAAAGAGGATTTGGTAAGTAAAACAATGCGTCCAAGTATTACTTTTAATGAAATTTTAAAATAAGTATTCTTTTTTAAAAAACTACTAATAAAATCTGTCTTTATGGCAGATTTTTTTTATTTTTGTCCCCAATTTTAATATATTCTAAAATGAAAAATATTTCCTGTATAATAAAACTATTTTTCTACTCTTTTTTTACTTTTTTATGGGTATCTTGCAAAGATAATCCTAAGCCAATAGCCCAAACCCCAAAGGCAGATTTGAAGAAAACCAAGTTGGAAGGGGCTATCAAGACACAGAATTTTATCACGTATGCATTGGTTACCGATAGTATTAGCAGGAAAACGATAAAAATGAAAAAAGAAGAATTTTCTATTATATTTAATAAATACGGATTTGAATTGGAAGAATTTTATAGAAATGATAGCTTAGAAAAACATAGTTTTTTTGATTATGATGCCAATTTTAGACGAATAACCGAGAATTATATTACTTTGGATAAAAAGAAATTCTCTACCGAAAGAATATTAAACCATATATTGTACGATAGTTTAGGCTACGAAGTAGAAAGAAACTCTTATTTTTACCAAGATACTACCATTACAGCAAAGAAATATAATTTTTCTTATGATGATAAAGGACAAAAAACAGCACAGGTAGAATATATTTTTAATGAAAACTATTGGAAACCTACTTCTAAACTAAATTATGAATATAATGAGCAAGGAAAGGAAATAGAAAAGCGAACTTCTGAGTATTATTTGTTCTTATGGATAACCAAAGAGAAAGAAACGCATACATATACGGATAATTTACTGAAAAAATCGTATTTTTCTAATGCAAAAGATAGTATTTCTGTAAAAGAAATTATATATAATTATAAAGGAAGAGAACAAATAGCAACCTATATAAATAAAGAAGAAGAAATATTATATACTACTTCCTATTTATATGATAATAGAGGGAATATATTAAAAACCATTCAATATAATCCTGAAAATATAGAAAAGGAAACCAATTTTTATATATACACCCCTCAAAATAAATTGCTGGAAATGATTACGTACCAAGAAGGAAAAGAAACCCAAAGAATATTTTATGAATATAATACGAAAGGAAATATAACGAAAGAGAATGTTTATAAAAATGGGAAATTAACAAGAATTACAGAGGTAAAATATACTTATTATGATACACAATAAAATAACTGCTAATAGATAATAAAAAATATATTATTTTGCATAAAACCTACCTAATAATAATGGTAATAAATAGATTTTAAACTATTTATTGCCATTTTTTTTGTTTTGTATATAAATTTTCACATAAAATAGACAGGAAAAGTATAAAATACAGAAAAAATATATTTTATTACAAAGAAAATAGTAAAAATATAGGATAAAATATATTTTCCTTGCAAGGGAAAGTATATTTCCTATGAGAAAGTAACTTTTCCTACTAAGGTAAATTATATTTCTTATGAGAATGATTCATTTCTTTTTAATATTATAAATAAAATATAAAGAAATAGTAATTATATAGCATAAAAAAAGCCAAGATAGTAAATTATCTTAGCTTTTCTAATAAAAATTAAATATAAAGTAAATAACAAATAGAGTAATATTGGAATAAAAACTTATCGGGTTAGTGCTTGTTGGATTACCTTATTCATTGTATTTATTAAGTTAATATATTTTTGCCTTCCGTTGATGGTAACTTGTGCATTAATATTTTTTATTAACTTAGTATAGGCATCATTCATTTCTTTCCGAGCTTCTTGGGTTTTTCCTATTTCCATAGATCCTTTTTCTTCGGTTCTTTCGTTGTATATATTACTAAAAATAGTGTTTTGCTCTTCCAGATAACTAATCCACTCTTCGGCTTTTATCTTCTGTACAGCCTTAGATAGTTCTTCATTTTTAAAATCACTAATAAGGCTGTTGATAATACCTGTTTTTTCTTGCAGGCTTTTTTTAGAGAATTGTCGTCCGTACTTTTTTATGTTAAGTAATATTTTCTTGCTTGCTTCGGCTACATCTTTCTTAGGGAATTTGCTATATGCTTCGCAATACTTGGTTATCCCGAATAGAAGTTGGCTTCTTTCGCTATTAACTTCTTGCAATTTCTGGGTGTAAGGACTTTTCTGTATAGGTTTGATAGCCTCATCAAACTTGCGTAAAGCATTGTCAAACACTACTTTAATATCCGATAGCCCTAAGGAAGGCAAATCTTCTTTCTCTAAGAAAGATTTTATATCCAACATCACTTGGAAGAACTCCATTAGTCGGATATCTTTTAACTGGTACTTTTTTATTTCCATAACTTTAAAAATTAATTAGTGATTTTTTATTTTAAATAGATAACCTAATCATATTTCTTAATTAAGATTTGGTATAAATTCCCTGCAAATGTACAATTTTTTTTTAAATATAAAAATATTTTTATATTTTTTTGTATTACGTATAGTTTTTTATTCAAAAATGCTTATATTTGCATAATTTTTTAAACTACAAAATATATTTATTATCAGTATAATTTTATAAACTATAAAAAAATAGGTTATGATAAAAAAAATAACGTACTTATTAGGAGCACTTATGTTGTTCCCGAGTTGTAAGACAAAGCAAGTAGCGCCAGAAGCCTTAAAACCTTATGGGGCAGTACCTACCCAGCGACAAATAGACTGGCAGAAGATGGAGTATTATGCTTTCATACACTTTAATATGAATACTTTCACGGATATGGAGTGGGGGTATGGAGATGAAAGACCATCTTTATTCAACCCAACAGAAATGGATGTAGAGCAATGGGTAAAAGTGATAAAAGATGCAGGTATGACAGGGGTGATACTAACGGCAAAGCACCACGATGGGTTTTGCCTTTGGCCTTCTAAATATACAGAACATTCTGTGAAAAATTCCCCTTGGAAGAACGGAAAAGGAGATGTAGTTGCAGAGCTTTCTGAGGCGTGTAAAAAGTACGGATTGAAGATGGGCGTTTATCTTTCCCCTTGGGATAGAAACCACCCAGAGTATGGCAGACCAGAATATGTAACGTATTTCCATAACCAGCTAAGAGAATTAATGACCAACTACGGGGAAATATTTGAAGTTTGGTTTGATGGAGCTAATGGTGGCGATGGTTACTATGGCGGAGCAAACGAAAAACGTACCATTGATAGTAAAACCTATTACGAATGGGATAAAACCATACAAATTATAAGAGAATTACAACCAAATGCAGCTATTTTTGGTGATGGTGGGCCAGATGTTCGTTGGATTGGTAATGAACGAGGCGAAGGTAATGAAACGAATTGGAGTACTATCAACAGAAGTAAGATAGCCCCAGGCGAGGCAGACTTTCATTATTTGAACACAGGAGAAATGAATGCGCCAAATTGGGTGCCAGCAGAAGCCGATGTATCTATCCGACCAGGTTGGTATTATCACAAACGAGAAGATCATCAAGTTCATTCCATAGAAAAGCTTGCCAACATATATTATGCTTCTGTTGGGCGCAATGCAACATTATTATTAAATATTCCTGTGGATACTCGTGGGTTGGTACACGAAAAAGATATTGAACAGCTTCAAAAACTTAAAAAGGTAATAGAATCCGATTTTAAAACTCCTTTATTACCTGAAAAGAATTATTGGGTAGCTAATAATTTAACTGATTATAAGGAGTATGTATTTGATAAACCAATAACATTTAATCGTTTTCTTGTTCAGGAAGATATTAAATATGGGCAACGTGTAAAAGAATTTGAGCTGGAAGCCTTTATCCATAATAAATGGCAAAAAATAGAAGAGGGTACAACGATAGGTTATAAACGAATTTTAAGATTTTCCCCTATAACAGCATCAGCAATTCGTTTGCATATTAAAGATGCCTTAGCCAATGCAGTAATAAGTAATATACAAATATACAATGCCCCACCACTTATTGTTTCACCAAAGTATGAACGAAAAAAAGGAGGGATAGTAAAACTTAATTTATCTAATAATTTAGCAAAAATCTATTACACATTAGATGGAAGTACGCCTACGGCAAATAGTTTATTATACACAAGACCTATTTTGATTGATACACCAACTACTTTACGCTATGTGGCATATTATCCTGAAACAGATACTTTTAGCGAAGTGATGCTGGAAAATATTGACGTTCCTAAGAAAGATTGGAAAGTGGTAGAGGTAAGCAGTGGCGATTTAGAAAAAGCAGCAAATATTATTGATGAAGATAATAATACTTGGTTCTTTACAGAAAAATCAGACAAGAAACCTTATATTCTTATAGATTTAGGTAAAAAACATAAAATAAAAGGATTAAAATATATGCCGGCACAAGATAGATGGGCATTCGGACATATAATAAACTATAAATTAGAGGTTAGTGAGGATAAAAACTCTTGGAAAACGATACAAGAAGGAACTTTTGACAATATAAAGAATAATCCTACCCTACGAGAAGTATTTTTCACACCAGTAGAGGCTAAATATTTAAGAATTACAGCAAAATCTACCACCGATGAAAATAATAGAGCATCTTTCGGAGAAATAGGTATTATTACTAAATAAAAGTATAAAAATTTTATAATATTCTAAGGAAGAAAAGTTACTTGTACAAAGTAGCTTTTCTTTTTCTTTGTAGGAAATATGTTTTCTTTGAAAAAAAATATTTTCTTTTGATAATCAGGGAATTATATTAATATTTTTAAGGAATTACATATAATATTAATTGTGTAAAAAAATGTTGAAAAATAAGCGTCGTTTCAACTTGCATTATGTCAATAAGATAGTATTTTTTTTGTAAAAACTATTTTGTGAAATGCTTTTTTACAGAAAATAAGTCTTATCTTTGCTCACTTTTTTGAATTCTTATTTTATGGAAGAAACAACAAACACACAAGAGGTAGAAAATTCAGTATCTGTGCCATCTTTATCCGTTTTACCTTCGCATACACCAACTATTCTTGAAAAAGGAAAAATTCCTCCACAAGATATAGCTTTGGAAGAAGCAGTAATAGGCGGAATGCTTATTGACAAAAAAGGAGTAGATGATGTGATAGATATTTTATCCAAAGATATATTCTATCAGCCATCGCATCAGCTGATTTATGAAGCTATTTATGAACTATTCCAAAATACGCAACCTATTGATTTATTTACAGTTATAGAACAACTTCGTAAAAATGGTAATCTTAAAAAAGTAGGAGGGGAGGCTAGTTTAGTATTGCTTACACAGAAGGTTTCTTCGGCAGCGCATATAGAGTTTCACGCGCGTATTTTGCTTCAAAAATACATTCAACGTAGTTTGATAAAAATGTCAAACGAAATTATAGAAGAAGCCTATCAGGAAACTACGGATGTTTTCAGTTTATTGGATAGTGCCGAAGGAAAATTGTTTAATATAACGCAAGGAAATATTAATAAATCTTCGGAGTCTGCAAAAGATTTGGTAATTAAAGCCCGACAAAAAATACAAGAAATTTCTAATAGGAAAGAAGATTTTAGTGGTATCCCGACAGGTTTTACAAAAGTAGATGAAGTTACAGCAGGATGGCAAGCGACAGACCTTATTATTGTAGCAGCCAGACCCGCAATGGGAAAAACAGCTTTTACTCTTACAATGGCGCGAAATATTGCCGTAGATAAAGGAATTCCCGTAGCGTTTTTTTCTTTGGAAATGGGTTCTGTACAGTTGATAACACGTCTTATTTCCGCAGAAACAGGAATTGATTCGGATACACTTCGTAAAGGAAAACTCACAGAAGAGCAATGGTATAGGCTTAATACTCAAATACAAGGCTTGGAAGACGCTCCTCTTTACATTGACGATACACCATCTTTATCTATTTTTGATTTGCGTGCCAAAGCGAGGCGAATGGTAGCTCAATACGGAATAAAAATTATTTTTATTGACTATCTGCAATTGATGACAGCAAATTCAGGCGGAAAAGGTGTAGGAAATCGGGAGCAAGAAATTTCTACTATTTCACGAAATCTTAAAGCACTTGCCAAAGAATTAGATCTTCCTGTAATTGCTCTATCACAGCTTTCTCGTAACGTGGAATCTCGTGTAAATCAAGGACATAAGCGACCTCAACTCTCTGACCTTCGTGAGTCTGGGGCTATTGAACAAGATGCGGATATTGTTACCTTTTTATATCGTCCTGAGTATTATGGTATTACGAATTGGGATGATGGAGAAGGAGGTGAAGGCTCACCAACGACCAACGAAGCTGAATTTATTATCGCAAAACATCGTAATGGAGGTTTAGATAATATTAAGTTAAAATTCAAAAATGGAGTGTTTAGCAATAGAGATGTTTCTTTTATGATGGATAATGAAGTGCAATCTTTTGAGTCTAAACGAAATTATGAAGATTTTATAAATTCACCGGTTCCAAAAATGGAAATATCACAAGCCTTTGATGATGTAGCTCAGGATAAAGACGAAGATAATAATGATATTCCATATTAAAATAAAAAAGCTATCTGTTTGTTTATCAAAAAGATAGCTTTTTTTGTAAAAATTATTCAAAAATTTGTTGTAAAATTTTATCCGTTATTAAATAAGTAGGTTTTACCCCTGTAGTCCCTAATCCGCCAGAAGCTAAGGTACTTCCTGTCTCTAACGGATTGTCTGACGCATAATAAGCATACCTTACTTTTACATCGGGGCGAATACTTTTTCTGATTTTAGATGCTGATTGTATTGCTTTTTGGTAATGCACTCCTTCCATTTCAAGCCCTATTACATTCCAAGTAGATTGATGAAAAAATGTTAAAATATCTTTATTTTGTAAAGATGTTCCTAAAACAGTAATCATTGTTCCTTCAAAAACATTTAAGCCGTATCCTTCAAAATCTTTTTTAGTTAATTGATTATCAAAAGGATAGTTGTCTGCTGTTCCTTCAAAAATATGTGCAGTAGGAATCATAATATCCCCTTTTTCTCCTTCCAAAATACCAGCTTTTCCCATTATAGAAATAGATGCAACATTTAAGAAATATTTTTTTCCATCTATTTTATAAGGTTTAAGGAGTTCATCAATAGTTTCAAAAGCCTGTTCGCCAAAGGCATAATCCATTACAAAAAGTACAGGTTTTTCTTCTTTATTTAAGTGAAATTTTGTTAAATCAACATTTATTTTTTCAGTATCAAATATTTGTACATCAATATTTGTCCCCGAAGTATCTTTTATAGAAATCATACCATTTTTGTGAGCAAATTGCTGTACTTTTTTACGTAATTCTTCATTTTTATGCTCGCTAAGTTGCTCATAAATAGTAAGTTCGTTATTTGTTTTTATATCTTTTTCTAAGGCTTTTGTTGCAAAAAGACAATTCATTACACTATGCATATTTGCACTAATGATATGTAAAGGTCTATCTAATAGATTGTTATCTTTTAATACTTTTTTAATTGTATTCGCCCAAATTTCCCCATAAATATGGTGTCCCAATCGCTCTCGTAAAATAGGACTAAAAGTGATAACTCGCTTATTATCAGACAGAATTTCATCTAATGCTAATTTTCCTAACCAATAAATAACTTGTATAAATCTCTCAGGATTATCTGTTGTTGCAAAATTCTGATAAATAGGAAGAATTTCCTCAAAAGTTCGTCCTAAAATAGTTCCAATGTGTATCAAAGCTAACTCGCGTTCCGCTTGTGTAAGTTTTTTCTTTTGAGCAAAGAAATCTATTTTTTCCCAGTCTCTACTGATTTTTGTTCCTTCTTCAATAAGAATATTTCTTGCTATTTTATGAGATTCTATAAAAAGAAAAGTTAAATGAGTTAAAATATCATAAATATCAGAACGACCACGAGTAATTTCAATATTCATTTGCTCATTATCCACCCGATAGCAGTTTCTACGGCGTTTGAGAGGTATAATTGGCTGAAAATGAGATTGTCTATACCCCTCGTCAGAAATTAAGTTTATGAATCTACATTGTTCAATACCAACAGGCAAACGTTCTAAAACGTAAGATAATCCGTTTAATTCAATTTTATTTTCAGCGATTGTTCCATAAATTTCAGGACGTAATAAAAGGAGAGATTCTCTAAGGCTTTCACCTGAAACTCCCATTGGTTTATAAAAACCACGATTGAATAAATGTCGCATCGTGGTGTATAATTTTTCTATGGCATTGGTAGATTCTTGAGCTCTGCTTCGTATCATAAATTAATTTAAGTTGAAAATTTCACAAAGATAAGAAAAAAATAAATATGAGAAGTATATAAAATAAAAAAAGTTGCCTTGTGAGACAACTTTTGAGCCGATAGAGGGATTCGAACCCACGACCCCGAGA
The DNA here is from genome assembly GCA_030530525.1 of Capnocytophaga sp. Taxonomy (GTDB): domain Bacteria; phylum Bacteroidota; class Bacteroidia; order Flavobacteriales; family Flavobacteriaceae; genus Capnocytophaga. Next base: position 14,586 of record JAUMUT010000029.1, read on the forward strand.
TTACAAATCACGTGCTCTGGCCAACTGAGCTATATCGGCGATTTTGCGAGTGCAAAGTTACAACTTTTTTTCTAATCTGCAAATTATTTTTGAAAAAAATAAAAAATTAGTTTAAAGTATTGATTTTCTGTACTATATTATGAACTTCTTTCTCAAAATCTTTTCGTAAAGACTTATAATAAGCACCTTTTTCACCTTCTGGATTATTAATTTTTTGAAGAAAATTCTCATAAGTAGAATAAATATCCTCAATTAAATTCTTTGCTTCAGAACTTTCTTTTTCTGAAACTAATTCCCAAATGAAAATGGTATCAATTAATTCTCCTAAAACAGAAGTAACATTTTTCTTTAAATTTTTTATACTTGCCATAATGGTTATTTTTCGGCAAAGGTACATAAAAAAAATATTATACACAAGAAAATAAGGAATATTTTTTTAAATAAGAGTTGTAAATAATAAACTATAAATTTCGCTTAATTATAAAAAATTATTCTTTATTAAATAAATTTCTTAATTTCATCATAAAAACCCCAAAAATAGCTTCTTTTATAATGGAAGAATTCATTTTGGATTTGCCTTTTGCTCTATCTGTAAAAATTATAGGAACTTCTAAAATTCGGAATTTCCGAATATAGGCCTTGTATTTCATTTCTATTTGGAAAGCATATCCTATGAAACGGATAGAATCCAAGTCTATACTTTCAATAACTTTTCGGGAGTAACAAATAAACCCGGAAGTGGGGTCGTTAATTTTCATTCCTATAATTATTTTAACATATAATGAAGCCCCATAGGAAAGTAAAATACGAGATAAAGGCCAATTTACAACATTTACCCCCTTCACATACCGCGATCCAATAGTAATATCTGCATTTTTTTCAATACATTCGGTATATAAACGGCATAAATCTTTCGGATTATGAGAAAAATCAGCATCCATTTCAAAAAAATAGTCATAATTTTGAGCTAAAGCCCACTTAAAACCATAAATATATGCCGTACCTAAGCCTAATTTTTCATTTCTTACTTCTAAAAATAATCTTTCAGGATAAATATTTTGTAAATTTTCTACTTCTTTGGCTGTTCCGTCAGGAGAATTGTCGTCAATTATTAATATATCAAAAGCAATAGGGAGGGAAAATATAGCTTCAATAATATTTTTTATATTTTCAATTTCATTATATGTTGGGATAATTACTATTTTTTTGAAACTATTCATTTTTGTTAAAATTAAAAAACATAAAGTTAATATTATGAGTTGTGTTGATAATAAAAAATACTAAAAGATACTATAATAAAAAACCATAAAACACTTTCTTTTAGCCAATTACGTTTTATATTTTCTAAAATAACGACTAAGGATACAGAAGTAGGTAAAGTAAGAAATACCATTGCAGAAGCATCTTTTTGTTGGCTAAAAAGAACGGCTAAGAAGCCTAAGATGGTTATAAATATTAAAAATTGTGAAACCTTTCGTTTATATCGTTTCCATAAGCACCAAGAAGTGATGCTTAAATTAATTAAAACAACCAAAATAACAGGTAAAAAATCTTTATTTAAAAAATCCTTAATTGATAAATAAAAACTAATATTTATTAAATTATAAAAATAATTAGTTAAATTAAAAGGAATAGAAATAACTAAAATTAACAAAAAAACAATTAAAACACCAATAATAGGAATGAATAAATTTCGGTATACTTTATTTCCATAAGATAAAATACTAAACCAAATTAAGAATATATTAAGAAAGCTATAATTGTAAAACAAAAAGGCGATAACAACAAGCATTGAAGCATCTAAAAAAGATAATCGAGCATCTTGGTTGTAATCGGCATACAATAATTTTTTGAAAATAATGATAGTCAATACGCTGGAAATCATTATTTTAATATCGTAATATACTATTGGAAAAAAAGAGGTTAGTATTAAAATAAAGAAAGGTAAATAAGAATTTCCTAAACTAAGATGACTTTGTCTATCTATGGAATTGATAATTATTATATTGATAATCAGTAGGATAGCAATTCCAAAACTGCTTAATATTTCTTCCCAAGAAGAAAAACTATTAAAAATAAAAAATCTATATGTAAATACCTGAAAAACACCTACTAAACATAAAAAAAGTAAGGTGTTAGACTTTATATTATTTAATGATTTATTTAACATTTTAATTGTAAATAGTTAAAATATTTCCATTAGTAGAAACTCTATAATCTAACATTGAATAGTTAGAATTTCCTTTTATAGGTGCGCCAGTAGCTATATCGTAAGTTACCTCATCACAAGGACATTCAAAAATACGATTATCTTTGGTTTGCATAGTGCTACAATCTGATAAAGGATGGTTGGGGCAAGCTCTTTCCCGAGCAAAAATAGTACCTCCCACATTAATAACAATAACACCTCGCAAGCCAACATTATCCAAATAAACAGGAGATAAAGGCTGTTTTAGGTTGTCATACATAGGCAAATTGAGATTAATTTTTGTATTAAAACGTGCTTCTGGCAAATATGGATTTCGTTCTCTATCTTTTTCACAATTTAAAAATAACAAAGAGATTAATAAGAAAAAAAAACTATTTTTCATGATATTTATAGAATTATATTTGTTTCCAACGGATAGTTTCCATTATTTTTCGGATATCATTTTTAAGATAGAAAGCTGCTGGCTGAATGGAATCAAAATTTGGTCTGGCATCAAAATATATAGAGCCTGTTAAGAAATGTTTGGTGCTATCTGTAACATAAAATTGAGATTGAGAAGCGGCATTTCCATCTACTTCATAAAACATTCCGAATACTTTATGTTGCTCATTTACATAAGGTTGTTCTATTATATTACTTGCTTTGATAACGTGTTCGTAAGTGAGTTTTTCAGCATTACGAAGTAGATTTTCTAAATTATTTTCCACAGGTTTGTAAGTGATGTAAATAGTAGCTTTCATTTCAGGATAAAAGATATTCATACTACATTCTTGCTGTTTTTGTAGAAAAGATTTCTTATTTTTTTCAAACCAAAAAGGGCAGTTTGTTATTAGGCTATCATAAGAAGGAGTGCCGTATTCTAACCTTAGCATAGCTTTGGGCTTGGGTTGCGTGCTATCTCCACAACTTATAATAAAAAAGCTAATACAACAGATAAAAAGTAGTTTATGCATTATAAATAGTAACTTTTATTTGTTTTATACGTTTTTTGTCAATATTTTCAATAGTGAAAGTAAAATTTTCAAACGAAATAACTTGATTTTTTTCAGGGAAATTACCAACAATTTCTAATAGAAAACCAGCAATAGTTTCAGCATCTCCACGGTATTCTTCAAATTTATTTTCTGTATTATCTGAAATACTTAAAATTCTATAAAAGTCTTTTAAAGTAGTTTTCCCTTCAAATAGAAAAGTATTGTCATTAATTTTGGTGTAAAAAGAGTCATCGGTATCAAATTCATCGCTTATTTCTCCTACAATTTCCTCTATAATATCTTCCAAAGTTATCACTCCACAAGTGCCTCCGTACTCATCTACAACAATAGCCAAATGTATCTTTTTTGTCTGAAATTCAGATAATAAATCATCAAGTTTTTTATTTTCAGGAACAAAAAATGCCTTTCGTTTGATACTTTGCCACTTAAAATCTTTTTTAGACAAGTAAGGAATCAGGTCTTTGGCATAGATAACTCCCGTGATATTGTCTATGTTTTCGTGATAAACAGGAACGCGCGAATATCCATTTTCTTTAATAAAATTAAGAATTTCGGCAAAGCTCATATCATCGCTAATAGCCGAAATATCTACCCTTGGACGCATAACAGCTCTTGTTTCCGTATTACCAAAAGATACAATTCCTGAAAGTATCTTATGTTCCTCTTTGGTGGTATCTTCTTCTGAGGTAAGTTCCAGAGCCTGAGATAGTTGCCCAACAGAAATATTTGTTTTTTGTTTTCCTAAATGTTTGTTAATAGATTCTGTAAGTCCTTTCATAGGAATACTCAAAGGAGAAAGTAAAAATTCTAAAACTTTTATTATTTTTATAATTCTTCTGGCAAAGGAAATATTATTACGATTTGCGTAAATTTTAGGTAAAATTTCTCCACAAAGTAAAATAAAGAAAGTAACCAAACCAATATCACAAATAGCTCGTAACCAGCTATTTAACCCACTAAAAAGAAATTCTCCAATAGGAGCAAATATTAAAACAATAGAAATATTTACTAAATTATTAGCAATTAAGATAGTTGCTAATAGTTTTTTAGGATTTTTTAAGATATTTACAATAAGTCTGCCATTGCTATCATTTTTTTCTTCCTCATTATTAAGGTCTGTTTGAGAAAGTGAAAATAATGCAACTTCTGCACCAGAAATAAGGGCTGAGCAACAAAGTAAAACAAAAAATATAATAATTCGAATTATTAATTCTGATTCTGTTAAAAAATTGGGAGGTTCTAATTCCAAAATATGTTAAAATTTGTTATACAATAATAAAAAATAATCTTTGATTAGTATTTTTATTCGTTTGTTTTTTCTGAATGGTTTGATTTTGTCAAAAAGTTAAAGTCAGAAACGTAAATTTCTGTAATATAGCGAGTTATGCCGTCTTGCGTTTGCCATTGTCTGGTTTTTAATTTCCCTTCAATGTACAGCAAATCTCCTTTTTTAGTATATTTTTCAATGAGTTCAGCACTCTTATTAGTGAATACAAGATTGTGCCATTCGGTGTTTTCTATACGTTCGTTAGTGGCTTTGTTAGTAAAAGATTCGTCTGTAGCTAAACGAACTTTTCCTACGCAACTTCCTTTGTCAAAATAAGTTAGCTTGATATTATCACCCAAACGACCGATGAGAATTACTTTGTTTACACTTCCATTCATAAGTAAAGTTTTTAAAGAAAAAATTTGCCCAAAGTTAGGCATTTTTTTTTAAACTTCCAACGTTTTTAAAAAATTAACAATTAAGATGGATTTTGGATAATTATTTATTTGAGGAAACGTTATTCCGTTTTCTAAAATATCATTAACATAAATTTTCCAAAAAAAAGTATGTATATGTTGATGAGATAATTTATGAATGTATTCTTTCGGATATTTTTCTATTTTAATAATATTCTGAAAATTGGCTTTAATTTTTTCAATAATAAAGCTATCTTCTTGATTATCCGTAGTTTCTATAAGAGGAAATTCATATAATCCTTGCCAAATATCTTTGGTTTCTCTTTTTTGTAAAATAGTTTTTTGCTGAGAATCTATTAGAATACAATAATTAAAAAAACGTTTTTTTATAGATAATTTTTTTGTTTTAACAGGGAAAAAATCTATTTTATTCTGATGAAAAGCAATACATTTATGCTGGAAAGGGCAAAGCTCACAATTAGGATTTTTAGGTTTGCACCATATTGCTCCAAATTCCATAATAGCTTGGTTGTATTCTCCTGCATTATTTTTATCTAATATATTGGTAGCCAATTCTTTAAAGTATTTTATTCCTTTATTGGAATTAATAGGAATATCTATTCCAAAAATTCGGCTAAGTACTCTATACACATTACCATCTACACAGGCTTGAGCTTCATTGTAACATATTGAGGATATGGCACTTGCGGTGTAATCACCAATGCCTTTGAGAGTTAAAATATCTTTATAAGTGGTAGGGAATTTTCCGTTTAAGTTTTTGGAAATAAAAATAGCGGTTTGGTGAAGATTTTTAGCTCTTGAATAATAACCTAGCCCTTGCCAAGTTTTTAGAACATCGTCTTCTGTTGCATTTGCAAGAGAATGAATATCAGGATATTTTTCTGTAAAATTATGATAATATGGTAATCCTTGAATAATTTTTGTTTGTTGTAAGATAATTTCAGAAAGCCATATAAAATAAGGATTTTTAGTTTTTCTCCAAGGTAAATCTCTTTTATGGATTTTATACCATTTTAATAAAGTTTCCGAAAATTCGGGGAAATTCATTGCAATTTATTTAGAAAGCAAAATTACATTTTTTATTAGAAAAAATATTTTTAAAAATGTTAAATATTACACAAAAGTAGAATATATAAAAAAAAAGTATTACTTTTGCAAATCAATTAGGGGTCGACTGGTTTTGACAGCGAGCTTAATTGTAAAGCAAGCACGCCGAGCTATGAAATTAATGCTCGTAAATATCTATTTCAAAACTTTAAATGGCGAGAATAACTACGCTCTTGCTGCCTAATCTGAATTATAGTAAGATTTCTGGCTAACTCCTTACAAGGTAAGGAAGCGAGATGTTTCTGAAAAGCCCTTGTTGATGGCAGTTCGTAAAGAAGCACCATAAAAATCAACATTGAATTTGCCGATGGCTTCTTTTGGCAAATTTGGATAAAAAGAAGATAAGTGTTTTATGGGCTGTTTTCGGTCAGTAAAACAATGAAAATCAAACGAAAACTAAGCGTGTAGAAACCTTTATGGTTACTTGTTTGGACGAGAGTTCGAATCTCTCCGACTCCACCAAATAAAAGTATTTTGTAGAATTTAACATTTTATAAAATACTTTTTTTAATTAAAAAAAGCAAAGAATATAAAAACTCTTTGCTTTTTTATTTTGTTTTACATATAAAAATTACTGCTTTCTACATTTCTTTTTTCCTCTTTGAGTAATGTTTTTACTTCTTCAACACTTATATTATATTGTTTGGCTAAATCATTATGGTACTTTTCTGTTTTTTCCGCCTCTCCATCGGGAACAGAAGTGAAAATATGTACAGGTATTTTTTGAGCAAAATCAGTGGAACTTCTTGCAACTAATTCGTCTCCAGCTTTATTGAAAGGATAAAAACCTTTGGAGCTATCATTGTTAATATATTTTGTTCCTTTTGTTATATGGTATAATATGGTATACATATTAAATTTTGCATAAGCTATTTTAGGAGCAAAATAGCCTTTTAAACCTAATGGATTATCGGTAAGTACAGATCTTCTGGTGGATTCTGTGGGATTGATAAGCTGATCCACCATTACATTTTCAGGATCTGTGTCGCGATAGGTATATGTCCAAAGATTTTCTGTATTATTTATCGTTTTATTATTTTGGGTATCATAATAATTATCTACTTCAAAGAAATGTTGATGAATGGGGAGCATTTCACTGGTAGTAAATTCATTATTCATACGTTCATTTTTATTATTATAATAAATAATTTCTAAAGAATAAACGGTTCTCCCTTCGTTTTCTATCATTAAAATAGGGTCGTTTTCGGTAAGGATTTTACCATTTTCATCTTTTCGAACCCAATTATAAGTTTCTTTATCTGCTTCAAAATAAAATTTCTGAATAGGATTGATAGCACTTATAGGATCTGCGTGAAATTTACTTCCGTGTAGATGTCCCTTACGAATGATAAATTCTACTTTGGTAGCATCATCGTGGCCTTTGTCTCTGCGTTCATCGGTTGGATTTTCAGGATCTTTGCTACAAGCGATAAAAATAGTAGTTGCTAATGTTAAAGTAATGATACTTTTGATAGTGTTAAAAAAAATTTTCATTAGGATAAATTTTAGTTATTTTTTAAATATTTAAAATAATCATCAGGACGATTAAATTCTATTACGATTTGATAATTTTGAGTTTCGTAGTTATAATTAATCATTATTTTGGGAGTATTTTTCTCTTTGGAGCTATTTTCTGCTGTTGCATTTGGGTTTTTATTCCAAAAAATAGAAGCACTTCCTAAATCTTCCGTAGATAAAGATTTATAAAAACTTTCTTTTGTGAATTGTTCATAAGAATAGTCTTTATCGTCATTATATCTTTTGTATTTATAAGGATTATTTGCAAAAGAAGAGATATAATTATCTAAAAAAGTAAAATTTTCTACTAATTTTTTACTTTGCAAATCCTCTTTATTGTCATCAACAGGCACAATGGAAATACTTCCAACGCCTTTATATCTTTCGTAAGGGCGAATGTCCAAATCAAAAACGTCTTCAAAAGCTACGGTTATTTTGTATTTTTGGAAAGAAGCCATTTCTCTGGAAGCATAATAAATTAGTTGAGGCTCAAAATCCTCTGTCCATTCATAAGAGATATTATTTTTTTCTAATTTTGAAATAAAATCTTCTTTTTTCATTGTAATACTATTGTTCAAGATGCCAAGTTGTAGCGTATTTAGAGGTAAATTATCATTTTCTGTATAATCTATCTTTTTTTCAATGGCTAAAACATCTTTTACTTCCGTAATTTTTTCGTTTTTATCGGTGATATTTAGTAAAAAATTATAATTTCCTTCTTGTGCATCTGTTGGAATATCAAAATGTTTGTGAATATCGCCTCCTTTTAAGCCAACTAAATCAGGAAAAGATTCATTTATATAAAAAGAAGACGTTCCTTTTTGATATTGGATTTGTAATTTTACTTCTTTTATGCTTCCTTCCGCAGAAAAACGAGCTTCAATGTGTATTTCATCGCCAATTTTTCCTGTTTTGGAATTATTATGCCCTAATTCTATTTGTTCTATTTTAGGAACATCAACTATTTCATTTTTTTCTTCTTCTTTGGAGCAAGAAAATAAAAATATTGTGGTAAAAAATGGGAGTATAGCCCCACAAAAGTAAGATATTTTTTGTTTCATTATTTAATAATTTAAAAACTATAATTTAGTCGTAAATGAATATTTCTTCCCAAGTCGTGCGCATAGTAACGAAAACGATTGGTATATTCTTTATACAATTGGTTAAAAATATTTTCAGCAGAAATCCTGATATTCAGTCTTTTAGTATTATTAATTTTGATAGTTCCATTTACAGAAGCCTCAAATAAATGATAAGCCTCTGGGGTGGTGGCAACCAATTCTTGCGAAGGCTCAAAGCGAGTTTGTTTAGCTACAAAAGTATGCCCAATACTTACCTGAAAAGTTTCTAAAAGATGGTCAGGAAAAATGCTATATTCTAATTCTTGGCTAAGGCGAGGAGCAGGAATAAACGGGAAAAATCTTTTGGTTTTCAGTTCATTAGCAAATACAATAGAAGATTTTAAACGATATTGAAAATTATCATTTAGTTGTATTTTTGCATCTAAATCTGCTCCACGAAAAAACGCATCTGCTTGGGTGTATTGAAAAATAGGATATACCCCCGAAGAAAGCGTACGAGTTTCTCCCGTTGGATAGTCATAAATATAATTTTTAATGACTTGAAGATACAAATCTAAGGATAAATTCAGAAAATTTTTTTTGTACTCCAAAGCTGTAAGCCACTTTATTCCATTTTCTGATTTTAGAGTATTATCTCCTAAATCATACGTACCTGCTCCGTGATGTAACCCGCTGCTATACAATTCATTAACGTGAGGAGCACGCCAAGCCAAACCGATATTACTTTTTAAGGTAAAAGGCTTGTTTTCATTCCAAGTAGCTCCTAATGAATAGGTTAGATTATGGAAATTATGCTCTCCTCCATAACGCTGTGAAAACATATCGTATCCGTCAGCATTTAGATATTTATAATCGTATCGTAACCCTGCTTCTACGAACCAATTATTACGCTGATATTGTTGAATACCAAAAACACCATAACCAAGCGAAGCATAATTGGGAATAACAGGAACTACCCCCGTTCCAGGCTGGTTATAATTATTTTGCTGATTGAAATTTACGCCAATTTGGCTATTCCAATAGTTTTTATAATTATTTTCCCAGAAAATATCCATAGAATGTGTAGAAAGTTCCATATTTAGAGCAGGAATACGAGTTCTATCCATTCGGCGAACGTTATATTCTTGCCTAATATCTTTCTGAAATGCATACTGAGCGGTTATTTTTCCTCCAAACGGAAGTAAATAAAAGGCTTTTGCTTTTAATAAATGATGAATAACCTTCTGCTTAGGAGCTTCAATAGAATAGGAAAAAGGGAAAGTAGTGAGTGGTTTTCCTACTTCAAATCGGCGAAGTAAATCCTCTAAATTCCCGATATGCGAACCGAAAAATATACTATTTTCATTTTCATATCGGCTATAAAAAATTTCCGCAGTTCCTTTTTCTTTCTGTACCCCTGTTGCTATGGAAAAATTAGCCTCACGCGAAGCGGTATTATTTAACAAATATTCCGCAGTGCTAATATCTCCCGAACGTTTTAAACTTCCTTGTATTCGCCAAGCCCAGTCGTGCAATTTAGGTACAGAACTTTCTAATTTTACAGAAGTAGCCATTTTTCTTCCGTTAGAAGCGAACGAAGGCGAAATTTGTCCGTGCAAACCATCTCCAAAAGGAAGTTTTTTAGGCGAAATTAACACTACACCACCCAAAGCATCAGACCCATAACGAATGGCATTTGCCCCTTTTACGATAGTGATATTATCTGCTACTGAAGGGTCTATTTCAGGAGCGTGGTCTGCGCCCCATTGTTGTCCTTCTTGTCTTACTTCGTTGTTTAACAGTAAGATACGATTACTATGTAGCCCGTGGATAACAGGTTTTGCTATCGTTGCTCCCGTTTGTATAGAAGAAATTCCTGCAACGGAAGTAAGTACTTTAGCCAATTCATCGCCCATTTTGCTATCCAAATGTTTTTTCTTAATAACAGTATAAGAAGTTGTAACTTTTGGAATGTTGCTATTTCTGTTAGCAGAAACAATCGTAGCTTCCAGTTCATTTACTTCTTCCTTCATCGTAATAATATAGGGATTATTGGCAGGAATAGTAATAATTTCTTCAAAATCGTGAAATCCTAAATACGTTATTTTTATAGGATAATTCCCTTTGGAAAGATTAGGAATAATTACCTTTCCGTTTCCATCACTTACATAATGTTTTCCTATAAAATGCACGATAGCTTCACTTAAAGGTTGCTTTTTATCATCTTCTAACTTTAAAAATAAGGTTTCTTGTGCATAAAAAGTATAAAAAGCCTTAAAAAAGAATATAATAAATAATATTTTTTTCATAAAATGATATTTTTTTGTTTTTTATAAAGAAAAAGCTATTGGAGGAGCTCTATCTGATGAAAAAATATTCCAAAAATGGAAATATTTATAAATAAATCCGTAAAAATGAATAATTTTTTCAGTATAAAAACAAAAATAATAAGGTAAATAAATAAAAGTGGTAAATAATTGGCAATACACACAATCCAAATATTTTTCATAAACAGAAAAGTGTGCCGAATGCTTACATTTTTCTTTTTGGTGAAGTTCGCAAAGCTCTTTATCCGAATGGTGATTATGAAAAAATTCACCTATCGGAAATGCTATTTTGAGCATACAAACCAAGAGAAATGTAGCAAAAAATGATTTATTTTTGTAAAAAGTCATTTTTTTATTGCTAAATTTTCTATTAAAAATGAAAATAAATTTCTAAAAATTAAGGAAAATTAGCAATAAAAAGGAGGAGCTCTTAATGAAGAATATCTATTAAGAGAAGAAGTATAAAATATATCTTGGTAAAGAATATTTTCAGTAGTAGAAAATAGGTAAGTATAAAAATCTAAAAATAGAGTAGGGGTAAAGGTATAATTTATTTCCCCTGAGAAAATAATATCACAAAAATGGCAATGATTGGAAACTTCCGTATCTTGATGTTCGCATTCGTGTTGCGAATTATCTTTTTCAGAATGAGAAACGATTTCTTTTTCTACATAATGCCAAATAGAGTGAATGGGTGTCATTGCTGTAAAGTAACAACAAAGCACCAAAGTACTTATTATGGTATGTAGTATTTTGTAGTTTTTCATTCTATAATTAGCTGATATTAAATACGTTTCATTTGTTCCTGCATCATTTTTATTTGGTCTTTTAGCATATTTTGTTTATCCAACTTTTTAGCTTGTACTAAAAATTCTTGAGCTTCTCTTTTTCTGCGTTTTTGCATAAGAATACCAGCCAAACTAAGCCTTGCCATAGCTTCATCATAGCTCATATTTAGCCCAAGTTGTAAAGCCTTTCTAAAATATTTTTCAGCTTGAGTTAAATTTATTTGATAAGAAATAAGCCCATACAAATAATTATAATATCCTTGTTGCTTTTTTATAAGGGCAGTTTCAGGATTTTTTATTTTATCAAGCCATTTTTTAGTTCCTTCTGTATCTTGCTTACGAAGACGAAGGAAAGCTAATAGAATAAATTCATTTCTAAAATATAAAAAAATAGGAATAGCACTTAGCAGAATTAAAAAAATTCCGTTTCCAATATTTCCCAAAGTAAATTGATAAATAGCAAAAGCAATGATAAGAACTGCTAAAACTATTTTTATGTATCTATGAAACATTTATAATAGTTTGATTTTTAAATAATTATGAATAAATAAAGTCGGGATGACTGGACTCGAACCAGCGACCTCACGCACCCCATACGTGAACGCTACCAACTGCGCTACATCCCGTTTTGCTTCTTAGTAAGCGAATAATGGTCTATTTTCCATAAATTCATTTACTCTATCAGCAATATTTTCTAAAACTTCCTCATTATTAGCATTTTGTATAGCTTCATCAATAAAATTAGCTACCGTTTGCATATCATCTTCTTTAAGCCCACGAGTAGTAATAGCAGCAGTTCCTAAACGGATACCGCTTGTTACGAACGGACTTTTATCATCAAACGGAACCATATTTTTATTAGCAGTAATGTCCGCTTTCACTAATGCTTTTTCAGCATCTTTCCCGCTGATATTTTTATTTCGTAAGTCAATGAGCATCAAATGGTTATCTGTTCCACCAGAAACAATATTATAACCTTTATCAATTAAACATTGTGCTAATTTTTTAGCATTTTTTTGCACTTGTATAGCATAATGTAAGAATGAATCTGAAAGAGCTTCTCCAAATGCTATTGCTTTTGCAGCGATTATATGTTCTAATGGTCCTCCTTGATTACCGGGGAATACCGCTAAATCAATAAGCGAAGACATCATTCGGATTTCGCCTTTTGGAGTTTTTAATCCAAACGGATTTTCAAAATCTTTTCCCATCATTATTAAACCACCACGAGGCCCACGCAATGTTTTGTGAGTGGTAGTAGTTACAAAATGGCAATGAGGAACAGGATCGTTAAGAAGCCCTTTTGCTATAAGCCCAGCAGGGTGTGCTATATCAGCAAGTAAGAAAGCTCCAACGCTATCCGCTATTTCTCTAAAACGTTTAAAATCAATATTTCTTGAATATGCAGAATAACCAGCAACAATCATTTTTGGCTGTTCTTTTTTTGCAATTTCTTCAATTTTGTCATAATTGAGCAAGCCTGTTTCTTTCTCTACGCCATAAGAAACTGCGTGGAAAATTTTCCCTGAAAAATTCACAGCTGCTCCGTGTGTTAAATGTCCGCCGTGAGCAAGGTCAAGGCCTAAAATTTTATCACCAGGAGATAAACAAGCAGAATAAACAGAGGCATTTGCTTGCGACCCACTGTGAGGTTGAACGTTTACATATTCTGCACCAAAAAGGGCTTTTGCACGGTCAATAGCAAGTTGTTCAATTTCATCAACCACCTCGCAACCTCCGTAATATCTTCGACCAGGATAACCTTCTGCATATTTGTTAGTAAGCACAGAACCAGCGGCTTCCATAACTTGTTCGCTTACAAAATTTTCAGAGGCAATAAGTTCAATTCCTCTTAATTGTCTTTCTTTTTCAGCTTCAATAAGCTCAAAAATTTGCTCATCACGTTCCATAAAGATAAATTTTCATTAAAAAATTGCGGTGCAAAAATAATACTTTTTTTCGATAAGACCAATAATTTTTTGTTTTTTTATAAATATTTTTTAAAATCTTAATAAGTAAAAAAAATATCTATCTCTGTAAATGCTATGTTGTGTTAAAACCTAAAAAAATAAGATTAAATAGAATTTTATTTTTTAAGAAAATAAGAAGAAAAACTAAACCAAAGAAGCTTTTAAAAAGGTGAAAGCTAACAGAAAAACTGAAAATAAAAAGGATATTGGTGATGTTTTTTTAAAAAAAATAGGAGACATTTTGTGAATTTTAAGTTACCCTTGTGTGTTTTTATGAAAAATTAGATTGGGAAGGAAAATTTGATGAATAAGAAGAAGCACGTAAAGAGTTATTAGAAAAACTAATAGATAAATTTTATGGAGATAATGTTTAAAGTAGGTCAAATCGCAAAACCTTTATTATAATGAAAGCCCCCCCCTTTATTTTTAATGTTTATGCTAAACTTGCTCTTGTTTAGCGTTAAATTTGTGTGTTTTGTTCAAAATATATGGGATAAAGACCATTTTTTTTACCCTTATTTTGATGTTAAATGCCTTAATAATAAACATTTTAATACTAATTTTTATTATAATTGCACTTAAAAGAGATTTTTGAGTAAAAAAAGAAGCAATACCAATATTAAAAACCACAAAAGCCCTCTTTCTACGGAGGGCTTTTTTAGTATCCTAATAAAAATAGATGAACAAAATAAAACGAAGGAAAAACAAGTGCAAGGCGTGCCTTTTGGGTACGTTTGCCTTTTTT
>JAUMUT010000004.1 GCA_030530525.1 Capnocytophaga sp.
AGGCTATGCAATAATTTAAATAGATGTACTATATTTATAAATAATACAATAATATAAAATAAAAAAAATCCTCCTTAGTGTAAAAGGAGGATTTTTTTGTAAAAATAATGTTCGTATAACGTAAATAAATAATATAAAAAATAAAAAAAATGATCAAAAATTATTTATATAAAAGGTATTTTTCTCTAACTTTTTTAAATTTCTCTAAATCTTTTTTCCAAGAATCTCGTATTTCTTTTTCTGTTTTTTTATGAATAATCTGTTGTTGAAGTGTAGCATTCCCAGCTAATTTATTAAACATCGCATTGAAAAAAGGCGTTTTAACGTTGCTATTCTGTTCATAGGTTTTTATTAACCAAGAAAGCTGAATAGAAGAAAGATAAGGCGAGGAACTTAAATCTTCTCCATAACAAGTTTTTCCGTTATATTTAGGGTTTTTATCCCCTTCATTAGGTTTTGGAATAAAAGAAAAAGAAGTTTTACGCAAATAAGGAGAGCCATATATTTGAAATTGTTTATTAGTACCTCGCCCCATACTTATATTAGTACCTTCAAAAAAGCATAAACTAGGATAAAGGTTGATAGCTTTACTATTTGGTAAATTAGGAGAAGGTTTTACAGGTAAATGATAAGGTGTATTTCTGTCGTAATTAGTTAGTTTAATAACGGTTAAGTTACATCTAACACCATTTTTAAGCCATTTTTCTCCGTTTATCATCTGCGCATATTCTCCAATGGTCATTCCATACACAACAGGAACGGGGTGCATACCTACAAAACTCTTAAAAGAAGGTTCTAAGACAGGTCCGTCTATATAATGTCCGTTTGGGTTAGGTCGGTCAAGCACAATAACAGGTATTTTTTGCTCTGCGGCAGCTTCCATTATATAATGAAGAGTAGAAATATAGGTATAAAAACGTACGCCAACATCTTGTAAATCAAAAACTAACAGATCAATATTTTTTAAATGCTCTGCACTTGGTTTTTTATTCTTTCCGTAAAGAGAAATGATGGGTAGTCCTGTTTTTTTATCTATATCATCATTAATTTTTTCGCCTGCATCGGCTTTACCACGAAATCCGTGTTCAGGAACGAAAATTCGTTTTACAGAAATTTTATTTTCCAATAAAAAATCAATTAAGTGAATAGTATCTAACTTATTTCCAACATTTTGAGAGGTTGGTCTTAGAATAATTCCCGTTTGGTTGGTAACCACACCTATACGTTTATTTTTTAATAAAGGTAAATATTCTTTGCTATTTTCTGCGCCTGTAATTAGCTGATTAGTAGTTGTTTTCTCTTTTTCTGTTGTTTTTTGTGCATAAAAAGGAATAGAAAAGAGGAAAATTATAAAAAAAAGTGTAATTTTGAACCTTGTAATAAAATTTTTAGTTTTGAATTTTGAATTTTTCATAGTAAAACGTATTATTAAGAATAACGACGGCAAAAATACAATATCTTCTCCAATTATCAAAATAGCAATCAGTGCCATAGCCTTGGGGGTGGTAATGATTCTTATCGCTATTGCCACAGGTACGGGCTTGCAGAAGAAAATTAGAGAGAAAATAGCGTCTCTTAATGGGCATATTCAGATTTATAATTTTGATACCAATCGCTCTGAAGTTTCGGTAGAGCCTATTTCTGAAAAGCAAAAATTTTATCCTGATTATCAGTATTTTAATGCATCTATAAACGATGGAAAAGTAGTTCATATTCAGTCGGTTATAACAAAAGGAGGAATTATCCGAACCGAAAAAACTTTTGAGGGAATAATAGCCAAAGGAGTAGGGTCGGACTATGATTGGCAATATATGCAAGAATATTTGGTATCTGGGAAAATTCCTAATTACACCACTTCTGAGCCCAGTGAGGAAATTCTCATTTCGGATTATTTAGCCAAACGTTTGGAACTTAATGTAGGCGACCAATGTAATACGCTTTTTTTACGAGAAGAAAGTACCATTCCTAATCAGCGAAATTTTGTAATATCGGGTATTTATTCTTCTGGTTTTCAGCAGTTTGATGCTACTTATATTTTGGTAGATATTCGTCAATTACGACAAATAAATCGTTGGAATGAGGATCAAACAGGAATATTTGAGGTTTTCATAAACAAATTTGATGATATGAATACTATCGGAGATACGATTTATCATTTAACACCTCCAACACTTGATTCTCAAACGATTGCACAAAAATATCAAACTATTTTTGAATGGTTTCATACCTTTGATCTTAATATTTTGATAATCATTAGTATAATGATAGTAGTTGGCGGGGTGAATATGATAACTGCTATTTTGGTGCTTATTCTAGAACGTACCCCGATGATTGGTAACCTAAAAGCAATGGGCGCAAGTGATTGGTCTATTAGGAAAATATTTTTGTATAATGCGGGTTATTTAATAGGTATAGGGCTGTTTTTTGGTAATATTATAGGGCTTGGTTTGTTGTTTATTCAGAAATATTTTTCTATTCTCAAATTAGATCCTTCTATTTATTACGTTTCCGAAGTGCCTATTTACATTAATATTTTTTATATTATTTTACTAAATATAGGGATAATGGTTTGTTGTCTTTTAATGCTTCTTATTCCATCGTATATTGTTACCAAAATTTCTCCTATAAAGGCTATAAAATTTGATTAAAAGAAGAAATAATATTATTTTTTAGAGAAATTTTCAAAAATACCTAACCCAAATAGTGCAAAATCATATTTTACAGGGTCAGAAGCGTCTAACAAACGTAAGTTTTTATCCAATTCTGCAAGTGCAGTAGCGTCATTTTGTTTCCTAGAAATAAGCCCTAAGGCTCGGGCTACATTCCCTGAATGTACATCAAGGGGGCAAGAAAGTTGGGAAGGTTTTATTTTTTTCCAAATGCCCAAATCTACTCCTTTGTTATCGGAGCGCACCATCCAACGGAAAAACATATTTATTCGTTTGGCACAAGAGCCTTTTTGTGGGTCGGGGAGATGTTTGTAAGACCTTGATACTAAGGTTTCTGCAAAAAATATTTTTTTAAAATTAGAAATTCCATTTTGTAGATTATTATCTGTAATAGATTGAAAAACAGCATTTTCTATACTTCCGTATATATTATAAATTCGTTGCAATGCTTTGATGAACACGACCAAATCTTCACTGTTGAATGTTCGGTGTATGCTTCCTGTTATTTTTTCTAAATCGGTTTGCGAATGGTTTTTTATGAAATCATAAGGAGAATTATCCATAAAAAGCATTATTTTTTGAGCATTTTTGATAATACTTTTTCGCTGTCCCCAAGCAATTACAGCCGATAAAAATCCTGAAATTTCCATATCTTCCAAAGAAGAAAAAGATTTAGGAATTTGTATAGGGTCGGTTTCTATAAATTCGGGTCGGTTGTATTGTTCTACTTTCTCATTGAGAAAATCTTTCATTTCAGGGAATGGGATAGAAAAAAATTCCATAAATAATTCTTTTAATAAATAATTTTCCCGTCTTGCATTACTAATTTTTTGTCAGCCATTTCGGCTAATTCGTTGTTGTGAGTAACGATAACGAAAGTTTGAGCAAACTCATCACGGAGGTTAAAAAACAGCTGATGGAGATGGTTGGCACTTTCAGAGTCAAGGTTTCCGCTGGGTTCATCGGCAAAGACGACCGCAGGCTTGTTCATTAACGCCCGAGCAACGGCAACCCGTTGTTGTTCGCCACCAGAAAGCGAGTTGGGTTTATGGTGTATTCTGTGCGAAAGCCCAAGATAATCCAAGAGTTCTTTGGCTCTTTTTTCGGCTTCATTTTTATTTTTTCCTTGTATAAAAGCAGGAATACAAACATTTTCTAAGGCAGTAAATTCTGGTAAAAGTTGATGAAATTGAAAGATAAAACCAATATTTTCATTACGGAATTTAGCCATTTTTTTAGAAGATAATTCTTTGATATTCACATCATTAATAAATAAAGAAGAACCTTCGGCAGGCGACATTATATCCAGAGTGCCTAATATTTGTAAAAGAGTAGTTTTCCCCGCTCCCGAAGCACCTACAATAGAAATAACACTTGCTTTATCTACCTGAATATCAACGCCTTTTAGAACTTCTAAATTTCCAAAACGTTTGTGTATGTTAGTGGCTTTTATCATCTTTTTTTTGCAAAGTTACAAGAATAATTAGAATTGACAAAAAAATGAAATTGAAATATAAAAATAAAAACCATAGTATTATATAACACTATGGTTTTTAGTAAAATAAATTTAAACAAATTAAATATGATTATAAATTTTCTTCGCCTTCTTCCTCTTCTTGTCCTGTCAATAAACGGAAACCTTCTCCGTGAATATTCACGATTTCTACATTTTCGTCTTTTTTCAAGTACTTACGAAGTTTTGCAATATATACGTCCATACTTCTGGAAGTGAAGTAGTTATCATCTTTCCAAATTTTGTTTAAAGCAAGCTCACGAGGCATCAAATCATTTTCGTGAAGAGCAAGTAAGCGCAATAATTCATTTTCTTTTGGAGAAAGTTTGAACGGTTCTTCATCTCTATAACGAAGGAAACGAAGTTTAGAATTTAAGAAAAATTCACCTATTTGGAATTCAAATTTTTTGCTGTCGATTACGGTATCCACCGATTTTCTTTGAAGCATAGCTCTGATTTTCATCAAAAGGACTTCTGAGTCAAAAGGTTTGTTAAGGTAATCATCTGCACCAGATTTGTATCCTTTGATAACATCTTCACGCATTGTTCTTGCAGTTAAGAAGATAATAGGCACTTTTTCATTTTTTTCTCGGATTTCTTTAGCCAAAGTAAATCCGTCTTTGTATGGCATCATAACGTCCAAGATGCACATATCATAAGGTTCTTTGCGGAATTTATCAAATCCCTCCATACCATTCTTAGCCAAGGTAACATCAAAGCCACTCATTGACAAATAGTCTTTTAATACTGTCCCGAAGTTTGGGTCATCTTCTACAAGAAGAATTTTTTTATTAACTGCTTCCATAGTTTCTAAATTTAATATATTTATTTTCAAATGATTAACGGAATTTTTATAATAAAGGTACTTCCTTTTCCTTTTTCACTTTCGGCATATACTTCGCCGTTATGGTATTTTATTATTCTTTTTACATAAGCTAATCCTAGCCCGTGTCCTTTTACATTATGAAGGTCACCTGTATGTTCTCTGTAAAATTTTTCAAAAATTTTCTTCAATACCGCTTTGCTCATTCCTTGCCCTTTGTCTTGTATTTGGATTATCAATTTATTATGAGCAATGCTTGTATAAATGTCAATATCAGGAGCATTTGGCGAATATTTAATAGCATTTTCTAAAATATTAACAATTACATTGGTAAAATGAAGTTCATTTGCTAAAATATCTGAATTTTCAGCTTGCAAATGTTGCTTTATTTTTCCTTTTCGGTCATCAATAAGTAATTGTACGTGAGCTACTGCGTTTTCAATAATTTCGTGGGCATCCAAAGGTTCTTTCTCAATATCTACTTGGTTTTTGTCCAATTTGGATATTTGCAAAACATTTTCTACGTGGGCGTGCATTCGTTTGTTTTCATCACGAAGCATTTGTAAATAGAAATTTCGTTTTTCAACATCTTCTATGACTTTTTGGTTCTTCATAGCGTCCAAAGCCAAGTTTATGGTAGCAATTGGAGTTTTGAATTCGTGCGTCATATTATTGATAAAGTCTGTTTTTATTTCCGAAATTTGCTTTTGCGTACGAAGTTGAATAAGCGTTTTTGCAAAAGCCCAAATGATAATCGTTGTAAAAACAAACGCCATAATAGCCATAAACAATACCGAAGATAATAAATATCGGTTTCGGTAAGGGAAACTAACCACTAATTCATAGTTAGAATATCCAAATTCATCTCTAAATAACGGAACTCTATATAAATCATTCGTTTTTGGAGCAAATTTTTTAGATTTTAAAGCGGTGATTACACCTTCTGATGATTTTGATTTGTCAAAAACAGCAAATTCATATTCCAAATTACTAATTCCTCTGTTGTGCAATTCCTGATTTATCAAAATATCTAACTGAATACTCGTTATTCTTTTCTCAACGGAAAGTTTTTGAGTTATTGCTTTGAATAAATCTTCAAACATAAATCGGTCAAAAGGGCTAAAACGTCCCATTTTTTCCGAAGCCAAAGCCACCGACAAGTCATTAGATAACGAATGCGCTCCAAAGGTGCGAGAAGTTTGCTTGCTTACATAATTACGAATCGTGGTAGAGTCATTGCCAGGTAAGTCAAACAATTTGGAGGGTATATCATAGTCTTCTTCCAAAATACGATGTTTGTATACAAAAGTTTCTTTGGTTTTTTTGTCCTCTTGTACAAAACTTAAATCCCACACTTGCCCAGATTTCAAAGAACCTAAACTATCTTTTCTTTTTAACTCAATAAAGCGAGCCATCGCTTGGTTTATCTCTTTAAGCTCCACTGCTTTGGATACCGAGCCAAGCACTTGGCGAATAGAATCTGAAAATGCCTCTTCCTTATTATCAATAGAACTTTTTACCCAATACACCTGAATGGAAATAAGCCCTATAAGTGCAATAGACATTAAAACTAAGGTAACTAAGTAACTTTTCTTATTCATTGTACAAAATTATATTGTTTTTTAATATAAAATTAATATTTAACTAACTTTAACTTTTTTGCTAATTTTTTGAATTTTCATTAATGCTTTTCATAATTTTAAAATGAATATCTTTGATTTTATCAAAAATTTTATCTATTTCTATATTTTCTATTACAAAAGTTGAATTTTTTATTTTTTTTTCGTCAGACCATTGATTTTTTATCCGATTTTCTACGGATTTTCTATCAATATTATCACGAAGCATAACGCGTTTTATTCGTAATTCTAACGGAGCAATTACAGAAATAATCATATCACAATCTTTGTAACTTCCACTCTCAAAGAGGATTGCGGCTTCTTTTATCACATACGGAGAAGTTTGTTGTTCTTTCCAAATAGCAAAATCTTTCGCTACCGCAGGATGAATAATATTGTTAAGTTTTTTTAACATATTTTCATCATTAAAAACGATTTCACTTATGTATTTTGTGTTATATTCCTTATTTATAAATGCATTTTTACCAAAAATTTCCTTAATTTTAGACTGAACTTCCGTATTTGTCTCAATAACTCGCTTAGCTGCGGTATCTGCTACATATATAGGAATAGAAAAATATTCTTTAAATTGATTTGCAATAGTAGTTTTACCACTGCCTATTCCGCCTGTTAAGCCAATTGTTTTCATTTTTTTATTGTTTTTTGTAGAAAAAATATATTTATTAAAAAAAGACTTTATCTTCATTTTTAATATTTGTTACAAAAGTATAATTTTTTTATAATAAAACTAAATTTTTCAAACTTTTTTTTAATAAAAAATTAAAATAAATTTATATAAGAAAAAAAGCCTTTTACAGAGTAAAACTCCATAAAAAGCTTTCGTTCATCTATAAAATAAGTTAGTTTATTCAGTTTTTTTCTGTTTTTTTAAGTCGTTCTTCCAACATTTTCCCATATTTTGAAGAAGAAACTTCAGGAGAAAGAGATTTATAGATAGAATCTATATACTTTGGGTTTATAAAATCAAATTCTGTTAAGGCAATATATGGCGATAAGTACGAATTTTTATAATTTAAAGCAAAATTTACACTAAATAAGTGTTTTCTGTATTCATTTTTCTTAGCCAAGTCAGAGAGAGAATCTACTACTTCCAAGTTTTTATCTTTGGAAGCACTGAATTGTTTGGCAACAATCTCTGTATTTCGGATAAAAAAACGGCGCAATCCTAAGTTGTATTCTTCCAATTGTTTTTGAGTTTCAGAACCTAAAATTTGAGCATTGAGAGCAAATTTTTCATTAATAGTATTAATGTTAATTTCTTTTGGTTCGCCAAAAAATATTATTTGTTCAGGTTCTTTGGTTTCTTTTTTATCCAATTGTAGAGCAAAAATTTCGGGAGACTCCAACGGAACTTTAAATTCAAATTTTCCATTTCCGTTTGCAATAACAGAATCTATATTTTGTGTATTCCATTGATTATCAAATTTTTGTAAATAAATGGTACCACGTTTTAATCCTTCAACTTCCCCTTTAACAATCATCGTTTTATCCTCTAATTTTTTTTCCGTACATTGAATTAAAAGTAAAGTTGAAAAAATAAGTATTATTTTTTTCATAAAACAAATTATTTAGGGTGCAAAATTACATTTTTTTTAGAATTTCGCAAATTTTTTCATATATTTTTTATTAAAAACAAATAAAAAATCCCAATATTCTATTAATATTGAGATTTTCACATAAAATATAATAGTTTGTAATTTTATTTCTTAAAAAATTGAATAATTTGCAAAGCCAATTCCTCTCCAACTCGGTTTTGCGCCTCTTTGGTTACTGCTCCAATGTGTGGTGAATGGGAAATTTTTGGGTGCATAAGCACGTGCATAGATGGGGTAGGCTCGTTTTCATACACATCAAGGCAGGCGAAAGCTAATTGTTCGTTGTCTAAATTTTCTAATAGAATAGTTTCATTAAGAGCACCGCCACGTGCTAAATTAATTATTCCAGCACCTTTTTTCATTAAAGAATATTCGTCGGCAGTGATAATAGGTTCTTTTTGCGAAGGAAGATGGAGCGTTATAAAATCAGAATTTTTTAACACTTCTTCTTTGGTAATCGTTTCTATTGGAAACTCTACTTTTTGTCCATCATAAAAATCTAAGGTAATAGTAGCTTTATCAACAAAAGGATCGTAAGCTAAAACTCTCATTCCTAAGGAAATAGCTATTTTAGCAACTGCTGTGCCGATACGCCCAAACCCGATGATTCCTAAGGTTTTTCCTTTTAGTTCTTGCCCGTTGGAATATGCACTTTTTAGTCCGTTGAAATTCGTATCGCCTTCTAAGGGCATATTTCGGTTGGCATCATAAAGAAAACGTACAGCCCCAAGAAGATGTGCAAAAACTAATTCGGCAACAGAAAGCGAAGAGGCATTGGGTGTATTTATTACTTTAATTCCTTTATTTTCAGCGAATTGTACATCAATATTATCTAAACCAACACCACCCCGCCCGATAAGTTTCAAAGAAGGACAAGCCTCTATAACATCACGGAATACTTTGGTAGCAGAACGAACTAAAAGAATTTCTATTTGCTGTTCATTGATATAGTTAGATAACTGATTTTGAGCTACTTTAATATTTTGTACTTCAAAACCTGCATTACGGAGAGTTTGTTCTGCTTGTGCAGAAATTCCGTCATTTGCTAATATTTTCATATTTTTATTTTATTGTAATTTTTCAAAATTTTGCATTACTTCTACTAATAATTTTACGCTTTCCAGAGGCATTGCATTATAGATAGAAGCACGATAACCGCCTATACTTCGGTGGCCTTTTATTCCGCTAATGCCAGCTTCTTTCCATAAATTATCAAATTGGTCGGTTAATTTTTCATCGGCAAGAGTGAAAACGGCATTCATCATAGAGCGGTCTTCTTTATCGGTATAACCTTTAAATAAAGGATTTCGGTCTATTTCGTTATATAAAATTTCAGCTTTTTCTTTATTTTTTACTTCAATTCCTTTGCATCCACCTTGTTCTTTAATCCATTCCATTGTTAAATAGCTGATGTAAATAGCGTAGGTAGAAGGGGTGTTAGCCAAACTTTCATTTTTTATATGTACTTGGTAGTCCAAAAGAGTTGGAATTTTTCGGGTTACTTTTCCTAAAATATCTTCCCGAACAATAACCAATGTTGTACCTGAAACACCTATGTTTTTTTGAGCTCCTGCATAAATAAGTCCAAATTTTTCAAAAGGAATTTCTCTGGAAAAAATATCGGAACTCATATCTGCAACCAAAGGGATATTTGTTTCAGGAATATACTGGTATTGCGTACCGTAGATGGTATTATTGGTGGTAATATGTAAGTAATCATAAGTATCACTTACAGAAATATTTTTCGGGATATTCTTATATCCGTTATCTTTGGAAGAGGCTATAACATCAACATTTCCAATAAGTTGAGCTTCTTTAAGAGCTTTATTTGCCCAAGTACCAGTGTCTATGTAAGCGGCTTTGTTTTGAAGAAGATTGTAGGCAGTCATTAAAAATTGCATACTTGCTCCACCGTGCAAAAACAATACCTGATAGCCTTTATCTTTTAAACCAGAAAGTTCTAAAACATTGGCTTTTGCTCGTTCTAAAACGGAAATAAAATCTTTACTTCGGTGAGAAATTTCTAAAATAGAAAGTCCTGTGTTTTCAAACTCTAAAACAGCTTGTGAGGCTTTTTCAAAAACAACCGCAGGCAAGATAGAAGGACCTGCACTAAAATTATGTTTTTTCATATGAATTTACTCTTAAACAGGTTGCAAATTTGCAATTTTATTTTTAAATAATAGAATTTTTTTAGATTTTTTTTATAAATCGATTAAAAATTGAAGCGTATCCACCCCATCTGCATAGTCAGAAAGGGAAGGGTGTTGTGTTTCTCCAAACGGAATATGTTTTTTGTTAATATTTTGATTTACAATACATTGTATTTTGTCTTTATCCTTTAATAGACGTTTTTCTAACTCTATTTTATCCGAATAATATTCATAAAATAAAGACGCAATAGGCGAGCTGTACGAGCTATCTTCTTTTAAAATAAGAAATCCGTTTTCTAAAAGAGAATACAAGCTCATCAAATAAACCGCTTTGTTATAGTCGTAATTATTGGCGTATTTGGAGTGTTCTATGATAGAATGAAAATTATAAATAGCTTTGAAAAATAGCTGAAAATCATAGCCTTGCGGAACAAATATTTTAGAAACACTTCGGCAACCGAGTCCAAAATATGTAAAAATATCTTTCCCTAAACGATATAAATCCTCTTCGGTTTCTTCTCCTGTCAAGATAGCAACGGAATTTCTATTTTTACGAATAATATGAGGTTTTGCTCCGAAATAGTATTCAAAATATCGTGCGGTGTTATCACTTCCTGTGGCTATAACTGCGTCAAAATCAGTTAGTTTATCTTTTGTGAAAATTATTTTTTCTTTTAGAGAAGGAAAATAATCTTGTAAATATTCTACGAAAAAAGGCAACAAAATTCTATCATTAGAAGATAATTTTATGATAGCAGAATGCCCAGAGATGAGAACACATAAAAAGTCGTGAAAGCCCACCAGCGGGATATTTCCTGCCAAGATAAGTGCTATTTTTTTGTGATTATTTTCTTTAAAATGATAAGAAGAAAGCCATTTTTCTATATTTTTTTCAGATAAGCTTTCCGCCCAAGTATGTATTGCAAATAAAATATTTTCTTTACTAAACCAAGCATTTTCTTTTTCGGCATTTTCTATTTTTTCTTCTAATTTTTTAGACCAAAGTAACTCATTATCAGTAGTTTGTTCTTTATTAACAAATGTTTTTAAAAAAAATCCTAATTTAGAAAGAATATTTTTTCTATCATTTAACAACATAAAATTTTGTTTATTCTACGATTTGAAATAATTTTGCACAAAATTACGATTTTTAATACTTGTGAGCAAGTAAATAGCTTTTAATTATTACTAAAAAATAAGAGATGGCAATTATAATTACTGATGACTGCATAAATTGTGGGGCTTGCGAACCAGAATGCCCTAATAATGCAATATACGAAGGCGCTGATGATTGGCGTTATAGCGATGGTACGAAACTACGTGGTAATATCATTCTCCCGAGTGGGAAAAATGTAAATGCTGACGAAGTACAAAAACCTATAAGTGACGATTTTTATTATATCGTAGCGGATAAATGTACCGAGTGTTTAGGCTTCCACGAAGAACCTCAATGTGCGGCAGTTTGCCCCGTAGATTGTTGTATTCCTGATGAAAACAATAAGGAAACCGAAGAAGAACTCTTACGAAAAAGAGACTTTATGCATAATGAATAAATTTTTATTCCTGAAAAGCGGAGATTTTTTCTTTGCTTTTTCTTTTTTATTCATAACGGATAATTTCAGGAGTTTGATAGTTGAAGTTTGGTAATCGGAAATCATCATTGCTTCTTCCTGAAAGTTCTTGAATATAATTTCCCACCCCTGGTATTCTTGGAAAAAATACAAAAGAAAACTGAAAATTACCAAGCGGGATATAGTCATTCGTTACGTATAAACCAATTCCCCATTTAGT
Source organism: Capnocytophaga sp. (assembly GCA_030530525.1). GTDB lineage: Bacteria > Bacteroidota > Bacteroidia > Flavobacteriales > Flavobacteriaceae > Capnocytophaga. Next base: position 12,185 of record JAUMUT010000004.1, read on the forward strand.
GAAAACTTGGTCTTTCAAAATGGAACGTTGTCCTTCTCCTATTAAGCCAATATCAGCCGTAAAAAAAGGATTTATTCGGAAACCTAATAACGAAAAAGGCGAATAAGACTGCGTTTGAAAGGTAAATACAGATTTTCTTGTTCCTGAAAGTGTAGGGCTATTAAAGCCAATAATTCCTGTATTTCCGTTTAAAGTAATTCGGTCTTTAAAATAATTTTTACGAGATAACCCATTGACATACTGCCACTTAAAGAATTGTCGGAAGTTCCATTTTCCTAAATGAAAAAGAGGGGAAAAATAAATCAATTCTCCTCGTATTGTAGTTTGTTTGTTTTCTTCTTTAAAAAAGCTACCTATTTGAAAATCAGTACTAAAATAACCAAATTTCCAATAATTTCCGTACATAGCCTTAAAGCCTAAATAAGGAGAAATTTTATTCAAATTATACCGAAAACCAGAAAGTAAAGAAATATTTCGCCCAACGGGAATATCTTCAATATCACGAATACGGAAAATATATCGGTCTTGCTCATATCCCATTTGGCTAATACCAATAGAGGTAATTTGAGTATATCTATCGCTAAAAAACTGATTTTCATCAAGTTCTTTTAAAGGTTTGTCTATATATCTGGTTTGATAAAATCGGGTAGAAAGAACAAAATTGGTAACTCTATTTTTTTGTTCATTTTTAGAAATAGGAAAAGCCCCACTTGCCCATACATTTTTATAACGAATTTTCAAACTTTGAGGAATGATAGTATCGTTTTTTTTGAAATCTTCCCGAAAACTTCTTTCAGAAAGCGTAATCCCGCCCGCCCAACGCGTATAAATAGAATAATAAGGACGCCAAACAGCCCAATATTTTTCATAATATCTATCAAAATCAATGGAATAAGAAACCATTGTATTGACCGTAGTGGCATATATATTAGGTATGCGATATTCAAAACCGAAACTCGGGCGCACGTTTCCTGAAATTTCTTGACTATAACGGAAAGCCAATTGATGCCCTTGTCCTAAAAAATTTCGTTCAAAAAGCCGTATTGTTCCTTCTGAAAAAGAACCTGTGGCATCTGCATAAAGGCTCCAACTATCCAAAACAGAGATAGTTACATCCACCGAATCTTTACTTGCTGTCGGGAAAGCCTCAATATTAGCACGCCGAATATAAGTCTGAGAACGAAGCACACGTTCCGTTTCTTTCACAATAGTAGAATCTAACAAAGAATTTTTATGAAAAAGAAGCAACCGTTCTACAATTTTATTTTTAGTTTTATTATGGAATATATTTCCTAAATTTTCCCAACGATTGGGCTGTTTTGTGCTATCTTTTTCATCATATCCTAAGGGTTCAAGCACTACGATTTTAATGTTTCTAATCGTTTTCCCTTGTACATTTGTCCAATCGCGAGGCGGAACTTTTTTCTTTCTTACGGAAGAATCTTGCTTAACATTTGTAGAATTAAAGAATAATTGGTGCAGTTTTTTTCGGAATTTACTCTTTTTGGAGTTTATTTGTAAAGAGTGAAAAATAGAATCATTTTTATGTTTTAAAGAGTCATTTTCCAAAGATTTGGTAAAAAGAGAGTCTTGTGCTAAAACAGGAGGTAATAGCAATAAGGATAAACATACGTAAAAAACTATTTTTCTCAAAAGTAATAATGTAGGTTAAAATATTGATTTTTAGTAAATTACAAAATATATTTATGGGAAATATAGATATAAAAAAAACTGCCTTGTTAAGAGGCAGTTTCTTTTCAACTGGTGGTGCCTCCAGGAATCGAACCAGGGACACAAGGATTTTCAGTCCTTTGCTCTACCAACTGAGCTAAGGCACCGTTGATAACTTTACTATCATTGTTTTACGGGTGCAAAATTACGACTTTTTTTTAAACCTGCAAATTTTTTTTGCAAAAAAAATCACTTTTTTTAAAAAAATATTTTCATTTTATGCTAAAATATTGATTTTCAGTGTTTTTTAAAATGTAAAAAATATATAAAATCAAACTTTAACATTTTTTTTGTCATTTTCTTTCTTTTTTACTTGTATAGGTTGCGAAAAAGTTAGATATTTGCAAGACTTTTTCTATTTTTGGAAAAGAAAATATTTTTGAGTGTATGAGTAAAAATCTATTATTTATTTTTGTATTATTTTTGAGTATATTTGTCTATTCTCAAAAAGGGACAAACTCTCCGTATTCTTATTATGGTTTGGGTACAATACGTTTTTCAGGGAATACAGAAAATGCCTTAATGGGCGGAATAACTGCCTATTCGGATAGTACGCGGGTAGATGTACGTAACCCTGCTTCTCTCGGAAAATTGTTATTTACTACCTATTCTCTTGGGCTTGGAGCCGATTTTCGTACAATGAAAACCAATACCACGTCTTATAGTACAAAGACAACTACGATAGATTATTTAGCACTATCGTTCCCTGTGTATAAAAAAGTAGGAGTATCTTTGGGGTTATATCCTTATTCCTCAGTAGGTTATAAATTATCTTCACAAGAAAATAGAAATGGAGATAACCAAATATTAACCTTTGAAGGAAACGGAGGTTTAAACCGAGTATATATAGCCACAGGATATGAGATTTATGAAGGCTTACGAATAGGAGCAGGAGTGTATTTTAATTTTGGTAAAACAGATATTGAAAATTTACATCAAGTACAAGGAGGAACCTATTTAACACGTGAGCAAAATTCCTCTTCATTGCGTGGAACAAATTTTAATTTTGGAGCAGAATATGAAAGGAAAATTTCAGATAAATTGACCTTATCTACCACTTTTTCTTATTTGCCAAAAGCTACTATAACCTCTACCAACTCGCGGTCTCTTTCTACTTTACAATACAATTCGCAAGGAAATTTGTTAGTGAAAGAAAGCCAAACTATTGATTTAGGAAATGATGAAAAAACAAACTTGGTAATTCCGTCTCAATTTAATATAGGAGCAGGAGTAGGGGAGAACCAAAATTGGTTTGCTGCTGTGGATTATACCTTAATTAATAATAATGAATATAGCAATCCGTTCATAACCTCTACTTTTGTAGAATATAAAAAAGGATATAGAGTTTCCTTAGGAGGTTTTTATTTGCCTGATTATAAATCTTTTACAAGTTATTGGAAAAGAGTAGTATATCGTTTGGGCTTCCATTATGAAAATACAGGAATTTCACTAAAAAATGAAGACATTACAGATTTTGGCATATCTTTTGGTGTGAGTCTTCCTGTTCGAGGTTTTTCTAATGTTACCGTAGGGGCAATTTACGGAAAAAAAGGTACGCTTGCTCAAAATTTAGTAAAAGAAAATTATATAGCTCTGAAAATAGCATTGACATTAAATGATAAATGGTTTCAAAAATCAAAGTATAACTAATTAAATAAGATTAAAATGAAAGGAAAATTAGTGTTATCGGTCGTAACATTCGGTTTTGCCGTGAGTGGGTTTGCTCAAAAAGAAGAATGTAATGCAAATTTATCTACTTTTTATGAATTTGCAAAAAATAAAAATTATAAAGATGCTTACACGCCTTGGAAACAAGTGTATGATAATTGTCCAGATTTGAATAATGCTACTTTTGTTTATGGAGAATTTATTTTGAGAGATAAGCTAAAAAGTGAAGGCGATAAAAGTAAATTGGTGTCAGCAATGAATGATTTTTATCAAAAATATAACCAATTTTTTCCTCAAAAATTCACAGAAACAGACAAATATATACGACAAGCATTATTATTAATTGATGAAAAAGCAGGTACTCCTTCTGAAATTAATTCTCTTTTAGAAAAAGCATATAAGGCTGATAAAGAGAAATTTAGCGATGAACTTGCTATTTATCAATATTTTGCAACTACCGTAGATTTGTATAATGAAGGCAAAAAAACACTTCAAGATGTATTTGATAACTACGATTTGGTTACAGAACGAATGGAAACCGAAAATAACAAATTATCAAATATGCTCAATGAATTATTGCCAAAAGAAGACTCTAACTCTCTTACAGATAGAGAAAGTAGAACATTAGCAAGAGTTCGTACTCGAGTAAATAATTTGAGTAATATTGCAGAAAATATTGATGCAAAATTAGGTAAATTGGCGGATTGTGATAATTTAATTCCGCTTTACGAAAAATCTTTTGAAGCGAATAAAGATAACATTGCGTGGCTTAATGCCGCAGCAGGAAGAATGAACGATAAAGATTGTACAACCAGCTCTTTATATGTTAAATTGGCAGAACGTTTGTATCAATTATCGCCATCAGCTTCTTCTGCTCTTTATCTTGGAACAATGAAAGAAAGACAAAAAAATACAGCAGAAGCGGTGAAATACTTTACACAAGCGGTAGATTTGGAAACAGATAAATTGAAAAAAGCAACTTATTTAGTGAAAATTGCTTCTAAATATTCAGGAAGTACAGCCGTAAGTTACGCACAAAGAGCATTGTCTTTTAACCCTTCTTATGCAAAAGCATATGAAATAATTGCAAAAACTTATGCAAATTCAGCAAACGAATGTGGCTCAACTAAGTTTGAAAAACAAGCAGTTTATTGGCTTGCAGCTTCTACAGCTCGTAAAGGAGGATTGGAAAATTTAGCAAATTATTATGATAAATTGGCTCCTACAAAGGCAGATATTTTTAGTTCAGGAATGGCAGGAAAAACAATTACTTTGAAATGTTGGATAGGCCAGTCTGTAAAAGTACCTTCTTTATAATGAATAGATTTAAAAAATTATTAATAAACATTGCAGCGCTTATGAGCGTTGCTTTGTTTTTTTCGTGTAATGACGAAATTCGTACCATAAAACAAATAGAAACACACAAATTTCCCACAGGAGAAGCACGTGATTTTCAGCTCATTTACACCGATTCTACTAAGATAAAAGCAATATTGGAAAGTCCTCTAAATCTGGATTTTACCAATCAACAATTTGCTTATATGGAATTTCCAGAGGGCTTAAAAATTACTTTTTTTGACAATCAAAAAAATAAAAATATTATTCAATCTAATTACGCAGTCTATTATCTTCCTACTCAAATAGTGGAGCTTAGAGATAGCGTACGATTGACAACCTATGATGGTAAATTACTGAAAACAAGTCAGTTATTTTGGCAAGAAAGCTCGGATTGGGCATTTACCGAAAAACCTTTTACCTATATTGACACCCTTCAAGGAAGTATAACCAAAGGTATAGGAATGGACTTTGATAAAAGTTTTTCTAAGCTCAAAGCACATAAAATCACAGGAATTTTACCTTTGAAAGAATAAAATTTGCGTATGTACATAAAATTATTTATTTTTGTGCATAATTTTGTATTTTTATCATAAAATGATATGAGACTATTGATGATTATCCTTTACGCTTCGGTGTTTTTGTTTTCTTTGTATCAAATAATATTCTTAAAAGGAAACTATGTATTCATCGTGGCGCTTCTTATTTCTTTTTTTAGATTGATAATCTTACTGTTACAAAAAAAAGACAATAAATAAATGGAATATCCTATATATATATCGGTTATAATTATCTTAATAACTTTAACACTTTCGGCTTTCTTTTCAGGAATGGAAATTGCTTATGTCTCTTCTAATAAAGTTCAGTTAGAAATAGAGAAAAAGCAAGGCGGATTTATAGGTAATATTTTAGAAAAATTAACACAAAAACCATCTAAATTTATCGCCACAATGCTTGTTGGAAACAATATTGTATTGGTGGTCTATGGGTTTGAGATGGGAAAGGTAATAATTGATTTTCTGCCTATTTCTTTCCATAATATTTTATGGCAAACAATGATTTCTACGGTAATTATTGTAATGACAGGAGAGTTTTTACCTAAGGTGTTTTTTCAAATTTATGCTAATAAATTGTTAAAAATACTTAGTCCTTTTGCGTATTTTTTCTATTTTATTTTTTCTCCTATTTCCAATTTTATAATTTGGATAACCGATACTGTTTTGCGTATTTTCTTTAAAACCAAAGGCGATACCAATCATTTCACATTTACAAAAACGGAATTGGAAGATTATATTTCAGAGCAAATTGAGAATATGCCAGCAACGAACGAAATGGACTCCGAAGTGCATATTTTCCAAAATGCTTTGGGCTTTTCACAAGTAAAAGCTCGTGATGTTATGAAGCCACGAACCGAAATTGTAGCCATAAATATAGAAGAAAGTATAGAAAAGTTAAAAGAGTTGTTTATTTTAACAAAATTTTCTAAAATTATTGTTTATCAGGAAAATATTGATGATATAGTTGGATATGTTCATTCGTTTGAACTTTTTAAAAATCCTCAGAAAATAAAGGATATTCTTCGGCAAGTAGTAAGTGTGCCAGAAACTATTTATGCTTCAAAAGTTTTGGATATTTTAACAAAAAAACATCAAAGTTTGGCCGTTGTTTTTGACGAATACGGAGGAACATCTGGGGTAATATCTTTGGAAGATATTGTGGAAGAACTTTTTGGCGAAATAGAAGACGAACACGACAAAACTATTTTAAAAGAACTTCAAATTTCTGAAAAAGAATATGTTTTTTCTGCTCGGTTAGAGGTAGATTATTTGAATGAAAAATATCGTTTAGAGCTTCCTGAAAGTGAAAATTACGAAACCTTAGGAGGCTTGGTTGTGGATATTTCAGAGTCTATTCCTCAAAAAGAGGAGCAAGTATGTATAGAAGGCTATCGCTTTTTAGTAGAGGAAGTAGCTGAAAATAAAATACTTACGATAAGAATATTTGTTGAATAAAAAAAATAAGGCAAAAGCTAAAAAATATTTTCTTAATTGAGAAAAAAATAGTATTTTCGCCTTTTGAAAAAAAGAAAGTAAATTAAATAAAAATGGCAGTTCTTGAAAAAATCAGAAAACGAACTTTTTTCCTAATCCTTGTTATAGGATTGGCACTTTTTGCATTTGTAATTTCAGGTGTTTTTGACAGAGGTAATGGTAACATTCCTACCGATGTCGGTTCTGTAAATGGTGACAAAATACCATATAGTGTTTTTTCCGCACAAGTTGAAAATACAAATCGTAATATGGGCGGAGCATCAGGTATTGGCTCTATGTACATTGTAAATATGCTTTGGCAACAAATGGTACAAGGCAAAATTTTAGACCAACAATTTGAAAAATTAGGAATTATTATTGGTAAAGACCAAGTTTTGGCTATTATAGCACAATCCCCAGCTATAACGCAAGACCCTCAGTTCCAGAATGCTAACGGAGCGTTTGACCCTAATAAATTTGCTCAATTTATAGCAGCTTTAAAAACTACTAACCCAGCAGGATATAGCCAATGGCAAGTGCAAGAACAATCTCTTGTAGAAAGTGCTAAGCGCGATGTGTATCTTTCTCTTGTTCGTGCAGGGCTTGGAGCAACTGCCGCAGAAGGCGAAATGTCTTACCACCAAGAGGCTGATAAAGTGGATATTAAATATGTAACACTTCCTTACAGTTCTATTGAAGATAAAGATATTTCTATTTCTGATGAAGAAATAAAAAATTATGTTAATAAACATAAAAAAGATTTTGAACAAAAAGATATGCGTAATATTCAGTTTGTTATGCTAAAAGAAGAAGCATCACAAGCTGATAAAGACGAAATTAAAGCAAGTTTATCTGCACTAAATCAGCCACGAGTAGTGTATAATAAAACTACCCATTCTGATGAAACTTTATTAGGTTTTAACAAAATGGAAGCTAATAAAGTGCCAGAATTTGTTAATGAAAATTCAGATGTACCTTATGATAGTTTGTATGTTAGCAAAGAAAGATTGCCTATTTCCGTAGCGGACCAATTATATGATATGCCAATTGGTGATGTTTTTGGTCCTTATGAAGACGGACAAACTTACAAATTATCACGAATGATGAATAAAGTAGCGAATGCCGAAGTAAGAGCAAGTCATATTTTGGTAGCTTACGAAGGTTCTTTGCCTTCCAATTCTAGCATTGTTCGTAGTAAAGAGGAAGCAAAAACCAAAGCAGAAGATATTTTAGCCAAAGTACGTGCAGGCGAAGATTTCTCTAAATTGGCAAGTGAAAATTCTGATGATATTTCTAATGCAAATAATGGAGGAGACCTTAATTTCTTCTCTCGCGGAATGATGGTTCCTGCATTCAATAATTATGTTTTTTCTCATAAAATTGGTGATGTGGGGCTTGTAGAAACTAATTTTGGCTTTCACATCGTAAAAGTTACAGACCAAAAAGAAGGCGTACAATTAGCTACTATCGTTCGTAATATAGAGCCTTCTGATGCTACTCGTAATGAAATTTTTAATAAAATTGCAAAATTTGAGTTAGATGTAACGCACAATCCTACTAAATTTGTAGAATTAGCAAACGAAGCATCTCTTTCTGTTCTTCCAGCAGATAATTTACAAGAATTATCCGAAGATATTCCAGGACTTGGTGCAAATCGTGGTTTGGTTCGTTGGTTATTCAATAAAGAAACCAAAGTAGGTGATGTACAACGATTTGATATTAAAGACGGATTGGTTGTGGCTCAATTAACTAAAAAAATTGAAAAAGGATTGGCTTCTGTTGCTGATGCTCGTTCTGTTGTAGCTCCTATTTTAATAAAAGAGAAAAAAGCAAAACAACTTGCTGAAAAAATGAAGGGCAATACCTTAGACGAAATAGCAAATGCCATAGGACAACAAAATATTAGATTAGGAGAGGGGCTTACTATCAAAAATCCAATCTTGATTGGGGAAGGAAGAGAGCCAAACGTAGTAGGAGTAGCTTTTGCACTTGAACCAAATAAACTTTCTAAAACCATTGAAGGAGAAAACGGAGTATATGTAATAGAAGTTACTAAAAAAGAAACAGCTCCTGCGTTGCCAAACTATGGAAGTTATGCCAATGCGCTTCGTTCAATGAAATTAAATAGAACAGCGCAAGATTTATTTACAGCTTTGGAAGAGTCTGCTGATATTGAAGACAACAGAGTTCTTTTCTATTAAAAGATGAATAAGTTTTCATTGCATTTAATTTAATTTTTTAAACTCTAATTAGATTTTCTGATTAGAGTTTTTCTTTTATAAATTCATAAAAAAAGTACCAAAAAATTACTCTTGGTACTTTCTTTTTTTATTTTGTAAAATTACTTTTTAAAGGCTTCAACAACTTCTTGTGTTACACCAACATTAGAAAAACCTCCGTCGTGGAAAAGATTTTGCATAGTTACTTTTCTGGTAAGGTCAGAGAAAAGAGTAACGGTGTAGTCTGCACATTCTTGTGCAGAGGCATTGCCAAGTGGCGACATTTTTTCCGCATAAGAGATAAATCCGTCAAAACCTTTTACACCTTGTCCAGCTGTGGTAGGCGTTGGCGATTGAGAAATAGTGTTAATACGCACTTTTTTGTCTTTACCAAAGAAATAACCAAAACTACGCGCTATGGACTCTAAATATGCCTTATTATCAGCCATATCATTATAATCTGGGAAAGTACGTTGTGCAGCTATGTAAGTTAAAGCTACAATGCTTCCCCATTCGTTCATTGCATCATTTTTATAAAGAGTTTGGCATACTTTATGGAAAGAAAGTGCTGAAACGTCCCAACCTTTATAAGAAAAATCATAATTTGACTCTGTATAAGGGATATTTTTGCGTACATTTACAGACATTCCGATAGAATGAAGCACAAAATCCAGTTTTCCACCCAAAATTTCCATTGCTTTGGCTACCAAGTTTTGCAAATCATCCATATTGGTAGCATCAGCAGGAATTATTTCCGCTCCTGTTTTCTCTGCCAATTCGTTTATTTTTCCCATACGCATAGCAATTGGGGCATTGGTAAGTACAAATTTACCTCCTTCTTGATGCACGCGCTCAGCGGTTTTCCACGCAATAGAATTTTCATCCAAAGCACCAAATATAATACCTCTTTTACCTTTTAATAAATTGTACATAAATTTCTTTTTTTAATTGAGTTACGCAAAGATAAGGATTTTATTAGGATTATCAATAAAAAAATAAAAAATTAGTTCTAAAAATGATGAAAATATAAATAACTAATTGAAAATCAAATAAATATAATATTAAAAATAGTTGTATATTTGCCAATTATAACAATAAAAAAATATGAAATATTCTCTCTTCTTTGATTTTTCTTATGATTCTGATTTTCAGTTGTTTTTGCCAAATACTTATATTGCCATACAAAAGAATAATTTTTGGTATTTTTTTAAAAAAGCAACTGATGAAGTTTTGAAAAGTCTTTCCTTATCATTATCTAATGAACAAAATGAGATAATATTTCTTATAAATAGTCTTCAAAATCCTATTTTATTAGAGAAATATATAAAAAAAGAAACAACAATATACGAAATTTATAAAAATAAAGAGAAAAAAAAGTATATTCAGCAACAAATAGAAGAAAAAACAGCTCAAATTTTAGAAAAAATCATTGAAAAAAACTTTTTTATAACCGTAAACTATAAAAAAGAAGATGTTTTAGATAAACAATTCTTGAAAATAACAAAAAAAGAGCTATCTGTTTCTTTAACTTTTGAAAAAATAACAGATGGTATTTTCTATCGCTTACTTTTATGGGAAAATACAGAAAAAATTATTCCTCAAAAGAATACTATTATTTTGTTAAATAATGAAAAATCTTGGCTTGTACTAAATGGTAAATTACTGAAAATAAGCAATATAAAATTGCAACCTATTCAGCCTTTTTTAGAAAAAGATGAAATTTTTATTCCTGAAAAAATTATTCCTCAATATTTTGATAAATTTCTTAAAGAAATAATAAAAAAAGTAGAAATTACAACAATAGGCTTTGATATTATTCAAAAAAATGAAATTGTAGGAGCTAAATTAAAATATATTTACGATTTTTTTACTAATCATTATAAAATTTATATAGAATTCGATTATAATGGCTATTATTTTTATAGTAATCAGGCTAAAAAAGAACAATCAAATTTAAAAATTGAAGAAAATAATACCATAAAAATAGATTATTATAAGAGAAATTTAGCAGAAGAAGCAAAAAAATACCAAATTTTAGAAAATTTAGGTTTTATTAATGAAGATGGAAATTTTTCAATAAAAGAAAATTATCCTTTTGCAAGTTGTTTTTATTTGTTGAAAAATAAAGAAAATTTACTTAAATTAGGTTTTTTTATAGAAAATTTAGAAATAGAAAGAAAAAAAGTGAATATAGAACCTTTTTCTCTTTCATTTAATGAAACAACAGAGAAAAATGATTGGTTTGATTTGCATATAAAAGTGAAAATAGGTGAAAATTCCTTTGTTTTTTCTGAATTTATCAAAAATATTAAGGAAAATAATCCTATTTTTGAGCTTCCTGATGGGGAAATATTTATTATTCCGCAAGAATGGTTTAGTAAATATGAAAAAATAGCGAAATTTAGCAAAATATCAAATGAAAAATTACAAATTCCTAAAAATAATTATGCTCTTTTGGAAGAATTACCAGAAATAAAACCAAAAACATTGGTTAAAGAGGTAAATTATGTAGCTTCTCCTAACTTAAAAACTACTTTACGACCTTATCAGGAAGAAGGGGTAAAGTGGCTTTTGGAGCACTATTATAATGGTATGGGGGCTTGTTTGGCTGATGATATGGGATTAGGAAAAACGCTACAAACAATAGCTTTATTGGTAGATATTCACGATAAATTGCCTGAAAACCTTATAGAAAACCCTACAAATCTTTTTGAAATAGGACAAAAACAGAAAGAAATGCTAAAAATATTGATTATTTTGCCTTCTTCCTTAGTTTTTAATTGGTATGATGAAGTAAAACGCTTTGCTCCTCAGTTTAAATGCACTCAATATATAGGAAATAATAGAAAAATAAAGGCAAAACGGCTACTTAATTACGATATTGTCTTAACAAGTTACCCAATTGTTGCAAAAGATGCTGAAATTCTTCAAAAATATGAATTTAGATATATTATTTTAGATGAAAGCCAGCGAATAAAAAATAAAAATTCACAAATTTTTAAGATAATAAATTCTTTAAATGCAAAAAATAGAATTTCTCTTAGTGGAACACCGATAGAAAATTCTTTGTCAGACCTTTGGGCGCAAATGCAATTTATTAATCCTAATATTTTAGGAAATTTTAATCATTTTTCTAAATATTTTAAGATAGAAATAGAGAAAAAGCACAATCCTTTGGTATTAGAAGAATTAAAAACGATTATAAGTCCTTTTCTTTTAAGAAGAACTAAATTACAGGTAATCAAAGACTTACCAGAAATTGAGGAACAAATAGCTTATTGCGAACTTTCCGAAGAACAAGCGAAATGGTACGAAAGTGAAAAATCTAAAATACGTAACCAATTGTTATTCATTGATTTAGAAACAGATAGAGTTAGCGCATTGAATATGCTTACAAAACTTCGGCAAATTAGCAATCACCCAAAGTTATTAGATAAAGATAGTAAAATAGCATCAGGAAAATATGAAGAAGTGATAAATTATTTTGAATTACTTTTGCAAACAGAACAAAAAGCATTGATTTTCAGTAGTTTTGTATCTCATCTTTCTATTTATGAACAATGGTGCAAAGAGAATAAGATAAAATACGCAACTTTAACAGGAGAAACACCAACGGCAAATAGAAAAGCGGAAGTAGAAAAATTTCAAAAGGATAAAAATGTTAAATTTTTCTTTATTTCTCTTAAAGCAGGTGAAGTAGGGTTAAATCTTACATCGGCTTCTTATGTTTTTTTACTTGACCCTTGGTGGAATCCGTTTTCAGAACGACAAGCAATAGCGAGAGCACACCGATTAGGGCAAGAAAATAAAGTAAATGTAGTTCGTTTTGTGAGTAAAAATACAATTGAAGAGAAAATAATTAAGTTACAGCAACAAAAAACAGAACTTTCTCAAAATATTATAGAAGAAAATACAATAATAAATGATATTTTGGTAAATTTAAACCAGATTTTGGATTAAAAATAATAAAAATCAGGAAAAACCTCTCTGTCTTTTGGCTTCAAAAGTAATAATAGCAGCTGCAACAGATACATTCATAGAATCAATAACACCACTCATAGGAATAATTATATTCTGTGTAGAATTTTTTAGCCATTCTTTGGATAGTCCTGTATCTTCTGTACCTACAACAATAGCAGAGCGTTGTATATAGGAAATAGTTTGATATTCTACCGAAGCAGATAACGCAGCACAAAAAACGTTAAAATTATTGTTTTTTAGGAAATTAATAATTTCTGATGTAGAACCTATTCCTATTGGAATAGTAAAAATACAACCCACGCTAGACCTTATGATATTAGGGTTATAAAGGTCTGTTTTTGGATTGGCAATAATAACGGCATCTAACCCTGCGGCATCAGCTGTACGAAGCAAAGCTCCAATATTTCCTGGTTTTTCAGGAGCTTCCGCTACTAAAATAAGAGGATTTTCTTTCTTGAAAATAATATTTTCTAAAGAATGATTTTTAGATTTGGCAAGTGCCAAAATTCCTTCGGTAGAACTGCGATAACTTAATTTTTCATAGACTTCGGAAGATATTTCTATAATCTCTATATTTTCGTTTTTAGTAGAAATTATAGAAAAAAAATCTTTTTCAGAAATAATATTTTTATTAAAAAAAATAGTTTCTATTTCATAATTTCCAGCCAAAGCCAAACGAATTTCGCGCAAACCTTCTATAAGGAAATGTCCTGTTTTTTTTCGGTTGCGAGATTTTTCGTTTAAGAAAATTAATTCTTTTACGAAAGAATTTTGGGTACTTGTTATTACTTTCATATTAGTTTAAAGCGATATTATCAATCAAACGAACCCCATCAACATATACGGCAATGAAAGCTCTGTAATTAGAATTTGCCTCTTTTTCGTTAGCAAGTTCTAATTTTTCGGCATCTACAATGGTAAAATATTCCAATTGGAAGTCGTTGTTTTTGTTAAATTTTTGTTTAATTTCCTTTTCTATTTCTGCTATACTATGAGTCGGGAATAAAGATTTAGCATCTTGCAAAGCCTTATAAATAATATCTGCTTGCGCTCTTTTTTCAGGGCTTAGCCTTTCATTTCGTGAGCTCATAGCCAATCCGTTAGCTTCTCTGATGATAGGACAAGGTATGATATTTACTGAGATTTTGGCTTGCTTCACCATACTTTTAATTATCAAAATTTGCTGATAATCTTTTTCCCCAAAATATGCATTGGTAGGACGAACAATTTCTAATAATTTTTTAACAATTGTACCTACACCATCAAAATGTCCAGGGCGAAAAGCTCCTTCCATTACTTTGTCAATACCTTCAAAATCAAATACTTCTGAGGAAATATTTCCGTCATAAATATCTTCTGCTGTTGGTGCAAAAATGATAATATCTTCACTAACAGATTTTATTTTTTCTATATCGGCTTCCAGTGTTCGGGGATATTTTTCTAAATCTTCAATATTGTTAAATTGCGTTGGATTAACAAAAATACTGATAACAGAAATTTCATTTTCGTTCAAAGATTTTTTTATTAAGGACAAATGCCCATTGTGCAAAGCTCCCATAGTAGGAACAAATCCGATAGTTTTTTTTCCAAAGATATAAGGTTCTAAATAGTTTTCAAGTTCTAATTTTTTGTTAAAAATTTTCATTTTTATAGGAATTAAGAGATTGCAAAATTAAAAAAAAATATGCATATATCGTTATTTTTTTGTAATTTTGTACCTGAAAAACTAAATAAAAATAAGTCACTTTATGAAGACGAAAAAAATACTTTATGTAACCTCAGAAGTGATACCTTATCATCAACCTGAAACAGAGCATTCTAAGCTATCTTTTGATTTGGCTAAGACGCTCAATTCTAATGGTGGGCAAGTACGTATTTTTACTCCGCGCTACGGAAATATTAACGAAAGGCGCCATCAGCTTCACGAGGTAATTCGGCTATCAGGTATGAACTTGGTAATCAATGATATAGATATGCCATTGGTTATCAAAGTAGCATCAGTTGCTAAGGAAAGAATACAAGTTTATTTCATTGACAACGATGAATATTTTAAGAAAAAATATGTTTTTTCTGATGAAAAAGGAGTGTTATTTCCGGATAATGATGAACGTTGTATTTTCTTTGCCAAAGGGGTGGTAGAAACGGTACGGAAACTTAATTGGACACCCGATGTTATTCACATAAAAGGCTGGTTAGGAGTGCTGTTACCTTTGTATTTGCGAACAATTTATAAAGATGATCCTATTTTCTCACAGGCAAAAATAGTTATTTCTTTTACAGAAGATATGTTTGAAGGAATACTTAATAAATCATTGATTAACAAATTGACTTTTGATGAGATACCGAAAGAATTTTTAAAAGAAATTTCAGAGCCTTCGTGTGTTAATTTGATGAAAGTAGCGGTGAAAAATGTAGATTTTATCACAGGAATAAAATCCAAACTGCCAGAAAAATTTGAAGATTTCCTAAAAAAAATAAAGAAAACAGCTTTTTTTGCAGAAGACTCTACGGAACTTATTAAAAATTATCCTAAATATTTTGAACAAATATTAGAAAAATAACAAATATATTTTTTATAAAAAATAAAAAAATATGTATAAATTATAAAAACATCTACTTTTTGTAGGTGTTTTTATTTTGTTTAGGGTGATTTTTTAATTAAAATAAAGTTAAAGTTTGTAAATAATAAATATTAAAAAAAGTTAAATAAATATGTTTTTTTTATGATTAAAAAAAGTATTTTTTTTGTAAGAAAATGAATATATTTTGTACTTTTGCCAAAAAATAAATGAAAATAATAATGATAATAAAGAATATAATTGTTAGTACATCGGTTATAGGGGTTGCTATGTTATTGATTAATGCCTCTGCCACTCACCAAACGGACTCCATTCCTGTACAAGAGCAAGTATCTGATACTCTGTCTTTTATTCCAGAAAGAACGTACAATATTTATGCATTGGATATGCCTAAAAATCTAAATTTTGCAGGGGAGAGTGTACCGATGGATATAGAAGATGTGAAAGAGCGTTTTGATAGAGAACTTTTAGTAAATACTTATTGGCAGTCCAATGCTTTACTGCTAATAAAAAGAGCAAACAAATTCTTTCCTATAATAGAGCCTATTTTGAAGAAAAATAATATACCTGATGATTTTAAGTATTTAGCACTGATAGAGAGCGGGTTACAAAATGTTGTATCTCCTTCTGGGGCGGCTGGCTTCTGGCAATTTATGAAAGATACAGGGAAAGAATATCGCTTGGAAATAGATACGACTGTGGATGAGCGTTATCATTTGGAGAAAGCAACCCAAGCGGCTTGTGATTATTTGAAGAAAGCAAAAACGGATTTAGGTAACTGGACACTTGCCGCAGCTGCATATAATGCAGGCAAAAATGGAATAAAAACTCAAATAGATAGACAAAAAGTAGATAATTATTATGATTTATTCCTAAATACGGAAACAAGTAGATATGTTTTTCGTATTTTAGCATTAAAAGAAATCGTTCAAAATCCTCAAAAGTATGGATTTAATTTAAAAAAAGAGCATCTTTATGAATTAGAGCCTGTTAAATACGTAGAAGTAACAACTTCTATAGAAAATTTAGCAGATTTTGCTAAACAATATAATACAAATTATAAGATGATTCGCCTTTTAAACCCTTGGATAAGAGATATTTCATTAGAAAATAAAAAAGGGAAAACATATTTAATAAAAGTACCTGAAAAATAAACGTAAGCATTTTTATACAAAAAGAAAAGGAGATAATATTTATTATCCCCTTTTTTATTGTTTATAATAATTTTATAATTTCTTTTTAACGGCAATTTCGTGGTAAGCCTCAATAACGTCTCCTTCTTTGATATCGTTATAATTTCGGATTTGTAATCCACAATCGTAGCCTTTGGAAACTTCTTTTACATCATCTTTAAATCGTTTTAAAGAAGAAAGTTCGCCAGTATAAATTACGACACTTTCACGAATTAGGCGGATTTTAGAATTTCGGTAAATTTTTCCGTCTGTAACCATACAACCTGCAATAGTACCCACTTTGGATATTTTGAATAATTCCCGAATTTCTACCGTTCCTGTAACTTCTTCTTTCATTTCTGGTGAAAGCATTCCTTCCATAGCATCTTTTAGATCGTTGATAGCATCGTAAATGATAGAATAAGTACGGATGTCAATTTCTTCCTTATCTGCCAAAGCTCTTGCATTGGACATTGGACGCACATTGAAGCCAACGATAATAGCATCAGAGGCTGAAGCTAAAAGTACATCAGATTCTGTAATAGCACCTACTCCTTTGTGGATTATAGAAACTTGAATTTCTTCGGTAGAAAGTTTTTGGAAAGAATCCGTAAGTGCTTCTACTGAACCATCAACATCTCCTTTTAAGATGATATTCAGTTCTTTAAAGTCTCCAAGAGCAATACGACGACCAATTTCATCAAGGGTAATGTGTCTTTGTGTTCTAACAGATTGTTCTCGAAGAAGTTGCGTTCTTTTTGCTGCTATTTGTTTTGCTTCTTTTTCATCTTCAAAAACATAGAATTTATCACCTGCTTGTGGCGCACCATCTAATCCTAAAATAGAAATAGGAACGGAAGGGGTAGCTTGTTTAACGTTTTTGCCTCGTTCGTCTTGCATAGCTCGGATTTTACCAGAATGTGTTCCTGCAAGAACATAATCACCAACTTTTAGAGTTCCTTCTTGTACTAAAACGGTAGAGACATACCCACGACCTTTGTCAAGAAACGCTTCTACGACAGTACCCAAAGCACGTTTGTTCGGATTTGCTTTTAGTTCAAGCATTTCGGCTTCCAAAAGCACTTTTTCAAGTAATTCTTTAACACCTGTTCCTTTTTTAGCAGAAATATCTTGCGATTGGATTTTTCCTCCCCAATCTTCTACAAGCAAATTCATACCTGCTAAGTGTTCTTTTATCTTCTCAGGATTTGCCGTTGGTTTATCAATTTTATTAATAGCGAAAATGATAGGCACTCCTGCGGCTTGTGCGTGGCTGATGGCTTCTTTGGTTTGTGGCATAATATCATCATCGGCAGCAACCACAATGATAGCTATATCAGTGATTTTTGCTCCACGTGCACGCATAGCGGTAAAGGCTTCGTGCCCTGGTGTATCCAAGAAAGTAATATTCTGTCCGTTATCCAAAGTAACGGAATAAGCTCCAATGTGTTGCGTAATACCTCCACTTTCTCCAGCGATAACATTTTCTTTACGAATATAATCAAGGAGTGAAGTTTTTCCGTGATCCACGTGTCCCATAACGGTAACGATAGGGGCGCGGTGTTGTAAATCTTCGGGTTTATCTTCCTCAATTGGGATAGATTCTTCAATAGAAGCCGTAGAAAATTCTATTTGATAACCAAATTCATCTGCTACGATAGATAAAGTTTCCGCATCTAATCTTTGGTTCATTGTTACAAAAATACCCAAAGACATACAAGCTCCAATTACCTTATTTACAGGTACATCCATCATTGTAGAAAGTTCATTTACGGTAACAAATTCGGTTACTTTTAACAATGTACTTTCTCTTTCTTGTAGTGCTAATTCTTCTTCACTTTTTTGGCGATGACTATCTCGTTTTTCGCGACGATATTTAGCACCTTTGGATTTGATAGATTTTCCTTGCAGTTTTTCTAAGGTTTCGCGTACTTGTTTTTGTACTTCTTCTTCCGTAGGTTCTGCTTTTATGAAAGGCTTGTTATTTCCTTTTTTGTTTTTATTTTTCTTATCTTTTCCGCCTGTATTGCTATTGTTAGCATTATCTTTTCCGTCTTTGCGAGGGTTGGCGTTTTGGTTGCTATTGTTTTGTTTATTAGCGTCTTTGTCCGAAGGAATACGTTTTCTTTTACGTTTTCCTTGTTTTTCGTCGTTGTTGTTTGAGGTTGCGTTTCCTTCTTTTGGTTTTTCTTTATCCTTTTCTTTGCCTTTATTTTTCTTTTTCTTTGGCTTTTCAAATTGGGATAAATCAATTTTTTCACCTACTAATTTTGGACCTGTTAGTTTGGTGTATTTTGTTTCAATAATGCCAACTTCGGGTTCTACAACGACTTTCTTTTCTTCTTTTTTAGGGGATTCTTTTTGTTGAGGTTTATTATTTATTGGTTTTCCAGATAAAAGTTCTCGGTTTTTGTCTTTTATCTTTCTATCTTCTTTTGTTACGGGCTGATTTTTGTCTTTTTTATCTTTATCTTTTTTGTTTTTATCCTTTTTATCTGATTTTAATTCTATTTTTTGGATATTTTGAGAGTCTATTTTGGTTGTTTTCTCCACAGATTCTTCTTTTTTATCCAATTTTTCGTCTTTTGGTTCGGTTTTTTTAGGTTCTAAATCTATTTTCCCGACCAAATTAATACCAGCAACATTTCCTTTTGCTTTAATAACTTCTTGTTCCTTTTGTTTTTCTTTTTCGCGTTTTTCGCGCTCACGTTTTTCTTTTTCAAGAAGTTCTTGGCGGATAGCTTCTTTTTCTTTACGCTGTCCTTCGCTTATTTCTCTTGATGCGGAACGGCTACTCTTGTCCGAACCAAATTCTTTTTCAAGTAAAGCTACAAGCTCTGCCGGAATTTTTGTATTCGGATTAGTATCTACTTTATGTCCTTTTGATGCTAGAAATTCAACCACTCTATCGCTAGAAATATTGAACTCTTTCGCTGCTTTATTTAATCTTTTATCCTCAGCCATATAATTTTTACCTCGTTATTATTAATCCCCTTGAAATTAAATTTTTCAATATTAGTTTTTATATTTGTAAAATGTTAATTTTCAAACTCTTCTTTAAGAATACTTAAAACCTCTTGAATGGTTTCTGCTTCTAAATCTACGCGTTTTTCTAACTCTTCTGCGCTGTATTCTAAGACACTTTTTGCAGTATCCAAGCCTATTCTACGAAATTCCTCAATAATCCAAGGTTCTATTTCGTCTTCAAATTCAGATAATTCAATATCTTCCTCTACACCTTCACGGAATACATCTATCTCATAACCAGTTAGTTGCCCAGCAAGGCGAATATTTGTTCCACCTTTACCGATAGCCTTAGAAACTTCCTCAGAAGCTAAAAGTACTTCGGCACGCTTAGTTTCTTCATTGATAGAAATAGAAATAATTTTAGCAGGAGCTAAAGCTCTGGTAATGAATACGGAAGGATTGCTAGAATAATTGATAACGTCAATATTTTCGTTACCCAATTCTCGCACAATACTACGAATACGAGCTCCATTTACCCCAACACACGCCCCAACAGGGTCTATACGATCGTCATAGGTTTCCACGGCTACTTTTGCCTTTTCTCCTGGTATGCGCGCTACTTTTTGGATCGTGATAAGCCCGTCTGTTACTTCAGGTATTTCTTGTTCAAAGAGGCGTTCTAAGAATAGAGGAGAGGTGCGCGACATTATGATGGTAGGCTTGTTTCCTTTAATATCCACGCTATCAATCACACCTTTTAGGTTTTCTCCTTTTTTATAAAAATCGGATGCGATTTGTTTGTCTTTTGGTAATAAAATTTCATTTCCTTCATCATCTAAAAGGATAACAGCTTTACCTCTAACTAAGTGTATTTCAGCAGAATAAAGAGTTCCTATTAGGTCTTTGAATTTACGATACATATTTGTATTATCGTATTCGTGTATTTTGGAAATCAAATTTTGTCGTAGAGAGAGAATGGCTCTTCTTCCTAAGTCTTTGATTTTCACTTCTTCGGATACGTCTTCGCCTACTTCAAAATCGGCTTGAATTTTTTGAGCTTCACTAAGAGGAATTTGAGCGTTAGGGTCTTCTACTTCGCCGTCTTCTACTACTACTCGGTTTCTCCAAATTTCAATATCTCCTTTGTCAGGATTGATGATGATATCAAAATTTTCATCAGAACCATATTTTTTCTTCAATGCCGCTTTGAATACTTCTTCCAAGATAGCCATAAGCGTCTCTCTATCAATGAGTTTATCGTCTTTAAACTCAGAAAAAGATTCAATCAAATCAAGGTTATTCTCCATTGTTTTTTCTTAAAATTTTATTAGCAATTTTGCTTCTTTTATATCATTAATTAGTATAGAATACTCTTTTTTTACAGTTATCTTACCTTTGCCAATGGGTTTTGGCTCGCGTGTGGTAACTTCTACGATAACATTTCCGTTTTCAACGGCTTTTATAGTGCCTTCTACGGACAAATCATTGGTTTTTACTTGCAAATCTCGTCCAATATTTTTAACATATTGGCGTTCTTGTGTTAGAGGCGCAAAAATACCACAAGAGGCAACTTCTAATGAGAAATCTTGTTCTTCCCTGTCCAAATTATGCTCAATAGCTCGGCTAAGAGCCACACAATCTTCAATAGAAACGCCATTATCTCCATCAATGGTTACTTTTATTAAATTATCAGCCCCGATGGTGTAATCAATTAAAAATAACGTAGGATTTTCTTCTAATCCTTTATCTATTAGTTCTTTAACTTTTTCTTTAAAATTCATAATACAAAAAAAGAGGACTATAATTGCCCTCTCACCTTTTCTTTACCATTTCCGCGTGCAAAATTACATATTTTTTTTAATAAAACAAATAAATTTTTATTTTTTTCTAAAAAAGTGTAAAAAAAGGGAAACGATTATTCTTTTCCAATAAATTTTTTATCCGTTAAAGTTTTCATAAAAGCAATTAATGCGTCTTTTTCTTCTTCTGAAAGCGGAATTTTATTACCATTATTTTTTAAAATAGGGTCTAAATTATTCGCATCTATCACGGAATTGCTAAAATAATCCAGCACATCGCGTAATGTTGCAAACTGACCAAAGCTACCGTAAGGAGCGGTATGCTCAATATTCCTGAGGGAAGGCACACGGAACTTCATAAAATCTTCTTTTTTGCCTGTAAATCGTCCGCGTCCTGCTTCTTCTACAATATTAGGATTTATCGGGAAGCCAACATTTCGGAATGTTTGGTCTGTAAATAAAGCACCGCTGTGGCAAGAAGCACATTTTTGGTTAAAAATATCCCAACCTTTTTGTTCTAATGGCGAAAAAGTAGTTTCTTTTCTAATGACTTTGTCGTATTTGCTATTGTCAGAAATGAGCGTAAGCATATATTGGGCAATACATTCTAACATTCGGTAAGAATTTATTTTGCCGTCTTCATAGTTTTTTTGGAAAAGAATTTTATACTCGGGGTCGTCTTTTATTTTGTTGAGAGCGCGCAACACAGAGCTATCCATTTCCTCATCGGTAACAATGGGAATGAGCGGTTGTTCTTTGAGATTGGTAACGGCGCCGTCCCACATATAATATTTTAAGAAAGCCATATTTTGGATGGGAGGGGTGTTACGAAGTCCTTTTCGGTTGTATATCCCGATGGCTTGTGGATTTGTATCCGCATAAGCGTATTGTTGTATGTGGCAAGTGGCACACGAAATGGTGTTATTACCGCTTAAACGTGTTTCGTAGAATAATTTTTTGCCGAGTTCAACGCCGTATTTGGAGGGTAAATTTTCTAATGTTTTTTCTGTAAAATCAGGAAAATACGAAGGTTTTTTTAGTTCTATTTTTGGGTTGTTGAAGGTGAAAATTTCAGATGTGTAATCATTTTCTTTTTTACACGAATAAAAAATAAAATGTATAAAAGCTAAAAAAAAATATTTTTTCATAGATTAGATAAAGTTAAAAAAGAGGAAGTTTTTGAAGGCTTCCTCTTGATAGTGGTTTAATAAATTTAAGAATTAATTTTGGATAGTATTCACAGAAAACATTCCTTTCATATTTTCTACAAATTGATAGATATAACCAGCGTGATGTACATTTGGGGTTGCGTTTCCTGATTGTCCTTCGTTATCAATATTAGACGTAAGAGTCAAATTTTCTTTTCCAGATAATACTTTACTTAGATTGGTATTGATATTGATGGTTGGAGCAACTTCGCCAACGTTGATGTTTTGAGGCAAATCTAACGTAATATCTCTATACGCTTCGGTAGCATCATAATCAGCAAACGTACTACCAATGTGTATGGATAATTCTTTCCAAACGCTTGTATCATTATTATCTCTGAAATATCCTTCCATTTTAACAAAGCGATAACCGCTTCCCCATTCCCAGTGCATTCTGTCGTCATTTCCGTCTGCTTGTGCGTAGAATTTTGGGTTAGCTTCTTCGTCCAATTTGTTAAGTTCGGGTTTTACACCCAATCCAAATTTTATTTGTTTATATTCTCCTGCGGGAATTTTAGAAAGTACAAAGTCAAATGTTTTAGGATCTTTTAAATTGACGATATGCGCTCCGTTATCCAAGCTTTCTACGTTGTAGTCAACTTCGGTATCGTCTGTTTTTATCAGGCGAATATTACTGATAATGTATTTCACTTCTTTAAATCTATGTAATTGATTTTTAGCAGAAACCAATTGCGTAGCCGTTGTAGGTGCATTGTGTGTTTTAGATAAAACGAAAGGAGATACTACGCCGTCTTTTTCAAAAACAGCATCAAAGTGTAAAGTAACCGAATTTTCTGTTGGAGTAGATTTTTCCACCACCACAGGGAGCGTAATAGCTTGCCGAGTAACTCTATCACGAACGATGATATTGGCGTTTCCTTGTTGGAGACCATTTACCGTAGCTTTGGTGTTGCTAACGCTTACCGTAGCTACTTTTTCGTTGGAAGAAGTAACAGAATAGTCGCCACTTCCTGCTTGGATAGAGAAGGTAGCTGTTGCGGCTTCTTTGATGGTTAATTTTTCAGCACTCAGCTTCATTTCTGGGTACTTTACTTCATTGTCTTTATCACACGAGGTGATAGATACAGCTGCCAAGACTGCGAGTAAGGCGCGTTTTAAAAATTTCATTTATTAATAATTTGTTGTTTTTACTAATTTGTGTTTTTTTATTTTCTGCCTGTAAATTCCTCATCACTAAGGGTTTTCATAAAGGCGATAAGTGCATTTTTTTCGTCTTCGGTTAGAGGAATGCCTAATTTTCCTGTTTGTGCGAAATATTTTCTCATTTCGGGGTCAAGGTTAGGATATTCTTGTACGCCATCTGTTAGAAAATCTAAAAAATCTTTAAGTGTGGCATAGCGTCCATCACGTCCGTATGGAGCTGTGTATTCTACATTTCGCAAACTTGGAACTTTGAATTTTAAAAAATCTTCTTGTTTCCCTGTTCCTCTACGGAATCCATCATCTTCGGTTTCAGGATTGTAAGGTATTCCAATATTTCGGAGAGTTTGGTCTGTAAATAAATCTGTACTATGGCAAGAAGCACATTTTTGTTTAAAAATTTCCAGCCCTTTTTGTTCTTCTGCGGTAAAAGATTCTCCTTCATTTCTGATAACTTTGTCGTATTTGCTATTTGCAGAAATGAGCGTAAGCATATATTGAGTAATGGCTTTTAACATTCCATCTCGGGAAAAAGTATCTGACCCAAAAGCCTTTTTAAATAGTATTTTATATTCTGGGTCGTCTTTTATTTTATTTTCTACATTTTGTAGCGTTTCTCCCATTTCTTCATCGGTAACGATAGGAACAATCGGCTGTCTATGCAATTCGGTAATAACGCCGTCCCACATATATTTATCAAGAAATAAAGCATTTTGTATTGGCGGAGTATTGCGCATTCCTATTCTTCCTTCTACTCCTACGGCTCTTTGTGTTCTTATTTCAGAAGGGTCTGTAAAAGCAAATTTTCGTTGATGGCACTTAGCACAAGAAATAGTATTATCTAAACTTAAACGAGGGTCAGAAAAAAGTTTTTTTCCTAACTCTACGCCATATTCAGTTGGGTAGTTACTTTCTAAATCGTACTGAATTTTAGGAAAATTAGAAGGAATGTGTAAATGTATTCTTCTGTTTTCAAAAATATTCTCCGTTTTTTCTTCTCTACACGACCAAATACTTAGTGATATAAGAATTAATAAAAAGTTTTTCATTAGATTTTGTTGTTGGTTAGTTTTAAGAAAAGAGGTTGTTTGTGGCAACCTCTTTATTTTTGTTAGATATGTTAAAAAATATTAATGAAGATGATCCACTGAGAACATTCCACCTTTTATATTTTCAACA
This sequence comes from Capnocytophaga sp., assembly GCA_030530525.1. Lineage (GTDB taxonomy): Bacteria > Bacteroidota > Bacteroidia > Flavobacteriales > Flavobacteriaceae > Capnocytophaga. The sequence continues at coordinate 37,214 of JAUMUT010000004.1, forward strand.
AAATCATCAGCGCCAACTACGCTATGAATATTGTTGTTATCAGATGTTAAAGTGATTTTTTTAGTTCCGCTTAAATATTTATCCAAATCTACTTTTATATGAATAGCAGATTTTTTGTCTTTTTCTACTTTTAATACAGCGGTAATAGGAAGCTCTATTTGGATAGCCCCAGAAATAGATTGGCTATTTGCAGATGCTACTTTGTCTCCTAAGTGAAGTTTAAAAGCAGAAGCATAATCATCTCCATAAAAACCTTCAAAGCGCAGATGTCTGTATCCGTTTTTCCATTTCCAGTTCATACCTTCTTTAGTTGTTTTATCAAAAAAATCTTTTTGGAAATTTTCTCCTTTTTTAAATACTTCTTCTGAAATTCCAATTAAAAATTTAACTTTGCTGTATTCTCCTACTGGAATATCAGAAAGGTTAAAGTGATGAGAATGTTCCTCCGCTTGGTTGATGATTTGAGCTCCTTTGTTAGGATTTCCGTGGTTATATTGTACTTCTTTTCCGTCTTTGGTAACCAAACTAACATCACTAATAATGTATTTTAACACTTCAAATTTATGTTTTTGGTTGTTAGAAGAAACTAATTCTGTCCCCACAGATGTTTTATTATCATTTGTGGCTAATTTTATAGAATTTCCAACGGTCTTATAAACATTATCAAAATGTAATTCTACTGTTCCCTTTTCTTCATTGGGCGTAGTTCCATTGTTGTCGTCATCTTTCTTACAAGATGTAAAAGTTAAAATACCTGCTGTTGCAACAGCAAAAATTGTTTTTAAATTTCTCATTTATGTTGAATTTTAATTTGTTACAAAATTATTTTATCTTTATTATTTAAGAAAAATTGTCCGTTCTAAGAGGTTATAAGAAGCAGTAATTAATTAAAAGCCTAAAACGGACAATTTTTAATATTTTAAAATTGTTTATGATATTTATTTTAAGCATAAGTAATTATATATCAATAATTTGAAAAATGTGGCGATGTTCAAATTATGATAGGAAATTTCAGGGAATTTCTATTAAAAACTCCAAATAAAAGCTAACTCTTTCTTAAAAAGCTAACACGACTATACGATTTATCATTCTCAAACAAGTGGCAATTGTTTAAGTGTGGCAATTAATGATAAATTATTTAAGAAAAGTATGGAATAAATATATTTTTGATAAGAAAATAGAGAAGAATAAACGTAATTATCCTCCAAAATATATTTATTTGTAAAAGAGAAGTTAAACAATAGGGGGGCGCATCTGTTCTTGTACTATTTTATGTGCAAACAATTGTTCGTGGTAAAGAGTTTTTGCTGGTTTTGGTTCCAGCTGCATCATTTCAGATACTTCAAAACAAATAGGAGCTACCAAAATAATATCAATATCTTTAAGATTGATAATCTTCGTAGCTGCCTCAGAACTGCTTTGTATGTCTTTTTTGAGCTGGCACTTTCCGTGGCAGTTCATTTCTACATTTTTCTTATTAACACAATACAGTTCCTCTATAAAATCTTGGTTTAAGCTAAAATGCACGACAATTAAGGTCTGCTGTATAGAAATCAGCAGAATTAATACCGACATTACTATGCTAAAAACCTTCTTCAAAATAAAGTATTTAAATAATGACTTTTAAGTCTTTTTTTATGTGAGCAAAATTACAAAAATTATATGAATTTTTAAAGAACACAAAAGTTAAAAATAAGTTAAATTTTTATTTATCTTTTATAATAACAAAACGAGCTTTGTAGCCAGTGAGCAACGCCCAAGTTTCGCTGACTAACTCATTATTTTGCTCATCATATACCCGAAATTCGGCTGTATTTGGTCCGTACAAACCCTGATTTACCGCTTTTATTTCTATTTTGTTAAAACCTATTTTTAAAGGAATATTTAATTTTTTAAAATCGCCAGAAAGATATACATTACTCATTATCAGTTCATCATTAAGAAAAATATCCACCAAATCTCCGTCAATAGCTCCGTAATCTCTACAAAAAATACCTACCATTTTTCCGTTACTTGAAAAATCTCCGTAATCTTGGTCCCCTTTAAAAGCAGATAAATTTTGCTCTTGTGTATCGCTAAATTTGACGGCATTTGTAGGTAAAGTGAATTCTTTGGTTACATATTTGGGCGTGTTTTCCCCAGTGAAATCTACTCCTTTTTCAGGAATTTGTAACGGAGTAACCTTCTTTTTATCAGAATAAATTTTTAACCAAGAATCACTCTTAGGTAGCTGAATATTAGCATCTTCCTTTGGGGCAATATACAATTTATTAGTAGATTTTCCTTCAGGTTGTGCATATAAAAAATAAGTTAAAAAAAATGTTAAAAAAGCGAATAAAAATTTCATTATAAAAAGATGTTTTTTGTTAATTTTTTGTGTTAGAATAAAGATATTGAGCTATTCAATTACAAAAATTATACCAAAAAAAGGATTTGATTTTTTTGAATAAACAAAAACAAAATAGTATCTTTGCCGAATGAAAAAGCATACGGTTTATATATCCTTAGGAAGTAATTTAGGCAACAGAAAACAATATTTGCAGCGCGCAATAGTTGCTATCTCTCGGTATATTGGCAATGTAAATTCCATTTCTCCCATTTATGAAACTCCCGCTTGGGGATTTGTTTCAGAGCCTTTCTATAATGCTTGTATAGAGGTAGTTACGGATTTATCTCCTGAAAAATGTTTAGAAGAATTACAACAAATAGAAAAAAAATTGGGTAGGGTAAGAGATATTTCTTCTACGAAATATCAAGCTCGTACGATTGACTTGGATATTATTTATTATGATGCTATTATTTTAGATGATAAAGGATTGCAAATACCTCATAATCAATTAAGTATGAGGAAATTTGTACTTATTCCGTTGAATGATATTATTCCCAATTTTATACATCCTATTTTAGGGAAAACGACCCAAGAATTACTTTTAGAATGCAAAGATAACTCTTTGATAATCAAACTAAAAGAAACTTTATTTGTTCCGAAAGAATTAGATTTTTTTCATCGGTTTAATTATGTAGCAATTGAAGGAAATATTGGAGCGGGCAAAACCTCTTTGGCTACCTTTATTTCTGAACAATTTTCAGGAAGATTAGTTTTAGAACGCTATGCAGAAAATCCTTTTTTAGCAAAATTTTATGAAAATCAAGAGCGTTTTGGTTTTGCGTTAGAAATGTCTTTCCTTACAGACCGCTACCAACAAGTAAATGAACAACTTTCACAATTAGATTTATTTAACAATTTTATAATATCAGATTATGATATTTTTAAGTCTCTCATTTTTGCTTCGGTAACTTTAAATGAAGACGAATTTTCTCTTTATAGGAAAATATTTTATATTTTGTATAAAGAAATTCCTAAGCCAGATTTGTATGTTTATTTGTTACAAAATTCAGAACAACTCTTAAAAAATATACAAAAACGCGGGAGAAGTTATGAAAAACAAATTCCAAAATCCTATTTAGATGATATTCAACATAGTTATCTTAATTTTTTGAAGAATAACACTTCTATGAATATTCTTTTTATAGATGTTTCAGAATTGGATTTTGTAGAAAATTCAGAAGATTATTACTATATTTTATCTTTGATAAATCAATATTAAAATGCCTTTTTTTGACGAAATAAAATATGAAAATATTACCATTTTTTTCTGGAAAATAGAAGAAAGTTCAGAGAAATTATATAAAGATATTACATTGTCTTTCAAAGATTTATCTATTTATCAATCTATAAAAATTGAAAAAAAACGTTTGGAATTTTTGGCTATTAGGTATTTGTTAAAAAAAGCTAAAATTTCAAGTGAGTATTTGTTTTATAATGAAAACGGAAAGCCTTATTTGTCCAATGGTTTTTCGGTTTCAATAACCCATTCTTTTCCCTTTGTGGCTCTTGCGATTGGCAATAAAGAATTAGGAATTGATATAGAAAAATGTACGCCCCGAATTTTAAAATTAACATCTCGTTTTACCGATTGGCAACCTTTATCATCACTTGATGAGGAATTGAAAATATTAGCTTTTACTCAAATTTGGACAATAAAAGAAGCTCTTTTTAAAGTAGCTAATGCAACAGAAGTAGATTTTAAAAATAATTTGATAATCAATGAGTTTCAGCCAAATTCACAACAACAAACAGCAACAATTATATATAAAAATAGCAAAAAAGAATATAATATTTATTCTCATTTTTTAGAAAATTTTGTTTGGAGTTTGGCGTATTAATTTAAAAATCTTCTTTTATAAAATCTTCATATTCTAACCAAAAATTTTCAAAAATTTTCATATTTTCTTCAAAAAATTCCATTGTGCTTTGCCACGTATTTTTATTATGAATACAAACATTTTCTTTTTCTACATAAATTCTAGAAATTTCTTTGTTGTTTTCTAATAAAAAATCAAATTTAAATTTAACATTTGGCAGATATTCTTCTGTTAAAATATTTTGCAAAGATAATATTTTATTGTAATATTTCTCTCTATTATCCAAGCTACCTTCAATATCCAACATTACCATTGCTTTTTTCGTATCAAAATAGAATTTGAAGCTAAAATCCTTAATTTTAGTATTATACAAAATCCATTTATTCGGGAAAGACTTTCCAAAGGCGGTCCAAAACTCTTGTCTTAAAAGTGTAGATTCTTCTTTGCTAAACATTTTTTTTATATTTTTATAAGAAATAAGCAGATACAAAACCAATGATAATCACTAATAATTTTTGATAGTTAAATTTATGATTTTCAGAAGTTTCAAATAAAATAACAGAAGAAATATGTAAAAATATTCCAATAACAACGGCGGATAGTTGCATATGATATTTACCTAATTGTGGTACAAATTCTGCTAAAAAAGTTCCAAAAGGAGTCATTAATGCAAATAATGTTAAAAAAATTATTGTTTTTTTAAGACTTATTCCTGAGTCTAAAAAGAAAATAGAAAGTACCATAGCAATAGGCAAATGGTGAATAAAAATACCATAAACCATATGGTTATGCTGATGAAGCGGAAAACCTTCCAAAACCGAATGAATACTAAGACTAATGAATAAAAGCCAAGGAAAATCATTGCTAACTTCTTGGGAATGAGCCTTGTGCATATGTCCGTGTTCTGCTCCGTGAGAGAAAAATTCTAAAATAATTTGTAATAAAATACCAACAACTATCCATATTCCTATTTCTTTTCCGTTTAAATGATTATGGTCGTGTTCCATAGAATGAAAAACTTCAGGAATAAGTGTAAAAACGGTCATCGCTAGTAAAAATGCGCCACTGAATGCCAACAAAAGTTTTATATTTCTTTTATTTTTGGGCTTTAGAAGCAAAACAATACTTAGCCCAATAAGAATAGATAAGAAAGGAAGAATATAATTTTCCATTAAATTTCTTTTTCAAAAAATGATTTTAATAATTCGGCAAAGATACGAGTTTTTATAAAAAGAAATCATAAAAAAATCACATTATTTTAATCTTTTTTTGTAATTTTGCCATAAAAAAAATAATGTATAAAAGTATTATTCGTCCTATTTTATTCCGTTTTGATCCAGAAAAAGTGCATAATTTTACTTTTTCTTGGCTTCGGGTTGCAAATAAATTTCCGTTTGCTTCTTTTTTTATAAAAAAATGCTACAAATTGGAAGATAAACGATTGGAACGAGAAGTTTTCGGGATAAAATTCCCAAATCCTGTCGGACTCGCAGCAGGATTGGATAAAAACGCAACTTTATACAAAGAATTATCCAATTTTGGCTTCGGTTTTATTGAAATTGGTACTATTACCCCAGAGCCACAGCCAGGAAATCCTAAGAAAAGACTATTCCGTTTGCTTTCTGATAAAGGAATAATTAACCGAATGGGATTCAATAATCAAGGAGTAAAACAAGCTGTGGAACGCTTGAAAACGAACAAAAACATCATTATCGGAGGAAATATAGGTAAAAATAAATGGACGGAGAACGAAAACGCAAGCAAAGATTATCTAATCTGTTTTCATTCTTTGTTTGACTATGTGGATTATTTCGTAGTCAATGTGAGTTCGCCAAATACCCCAAATCTTCGGACACTCCAAGAAAAAGAACCTCTGAAACAACTTTTGGAAACCTTACAAACCGAAAACCAAAAGAAGCCCAACCCTAAGCCTATCTTACTCAAAATAGCCCCAGACCTTTCTGATGAGCAACTCTTGGATATCATTGAGATTGTAAAAGAAACTAAAATTGCAGGCGTAATAGCTACCAACACCACCATTTCCCGAGATAATTTAACCTCAGAGAATAAAGAAGAAACAGGAGGACTAAGCGGAAAGCCACTCACCAAACGCTCTACCGAAGTTATTCGTTTTCTTTCCGAGAAAAGCCAACGAGCCTTCCCAATTATTGGAGTAGGAGGGATACACTCCGAGCGTGATGCTCTGGAAAAATTAGAAGCAGGTGCAACGCTCATTCAGCTTTATACAGGATTTATTTATGAAGGTCCTTCGCTGATAAAAAGAATCTTAAAACAAATTTTGAAAACACAAAATAATTAGTATTCCTTTATTTTTTTATAATGATTTACAATGAAAAGAAAAATTCTTTTATTTATAATAAGTTTTTGCACTATTCTATTTATTTTATTATTAAAGAATAATAATACCAGATTGGAGCTTAATTCGGATAAAGATTTTGAGAAAGTAGAACAATTTTTCCGAGAGAAATTCAAAGAATACGATAATAAATTCACTTCCGTAACATTCTTTATTACGCCTAACAATCCATTTTTAGAGAAAATCGTAGTGAATTATGATGAAGAAGAAATAAACTATAAAAGAATTTGGGATACCACCAATGGTTTTATAGAATTAGCACCCACCCAAGCGTTGCACTCTACTTTCGGGATGGATAAAATACAACTTACGTTATTTCCTAAATATATAGAACAGGCGAAACAAATTATTTTAGAAAAAGACAATAATTATCAAGATTTTAGAATAAAAAATATTTCTTACCATAGTATTAATAATGATATTTCTATACAATTTAGAATTTTTGCACGTTATATTAATACTTCTTCTCTTGGAAAAGATGATTTGGATTATACCGAATTTAATTTCTTTGTAGATAAAAAAAATAAAGTAAAATTAATGGGAGACTAAATAATCTCCCATTTTTTTATGCTTATTTTTTAAGTAACTATACTTCTCTTTTATAATTTCTTCCTTCCTAAAAAATTAGTAGCAAAAGTAGTAAAGAGTACGACACTTATAGAACTAATAGGCATTAAGATAGCTGCCACAACGGGTTCCAACTTTCCGCTTATAGCAAACCCTAAGCCGATACAATTATAACACAAAGAAATAACAAAACTCCAATGGATAATACGCAAAGACTGCTTACTAAGTAGTAAAAATCTATCTAATTTATGTAGTTTCTGAGCGTCCATTATACCATCACAAGCGGGGGAGAAGATATTAATATTTTCCGAAACAGCAAAACCAATATCGCTCTGCTTTAACGCACCTGCATCATTAAGACCATCTCCTATCATCAGTACTTTTTTATTTTTTTCTTGCAAAGAATCAATGTAAGTGAGTTTATCTTTTGGCGACTGATTAAAATATACTTTCGTATTCTGAGGTAACCATTGGGATAGATTTTCCCTTTCGCTTTCATTATCTCCCGATAAGATAACTAAATCATACCTTTTGGATAGAGAAGAAAATAATTCCTTCATTCCTTTACGATACTCATTTTCAAATATGTATTTTCCTTTATACTTATTATTTATAGAGATATATACCGAAGTTTCTAAATTATTAGGTTCTGCAATAATGAAAGAAGAAGAACCTATTTTTATTTCTATATCTTCATAAGTAGCAATCATTCCTTTTCCACTAATTTCCTGAAAATTAGTAATTTCCAGCTTTTCTATATTTGGAATACAATCATAAATTTGTCGGCTTAAAGGATGATTAGAATTTCGTAATACATTTTTAAGGATACTATATTCTCTATCCGAAAATTCTTCTCCCTCATAGCGTATTCTATTCTCTGATGCGGTAGTTATTGTTCCCGTTTTATCAAAGATGATCGTATCTATTTTATCCATTTGCTCTATTACTTTGGTATCTTTTAAATATAATTTATATCTACCAAAAATTCTTAGCATATTTCCTAATGCGAAAGGCGCAGAAACCGCAAGGGCGCAAGGACAAGCAATAATTAGAACGGCAGTAAAAACATTGAATGCTTCTTTTATACTTCCGAAATAGAGCCAGTACAAAAGAGAACCAAATGCCACTAATAAGATAGTAATAGTAAAATATTTACTTATCTTATCTGTTAAAGTTTTTACTCCAAGAAACTTATCTTTCTTAAAAACCTCATTGCTCCATAGTTGCGTCAAATAGCTTTGCGATACATTCTTAATGGCTTCTACTTCAATCGCTTGTCCTTTTTGCTTTCCACCCGCAAAAAGTTTATCACCACTTTGTTTTTCAATAGATTTTGATTCGCCGGTAACAAAACTATAATCTATTTGTGCCTCTCCATTTACTAAAATACAATCCACAGGAAGGAGTTCTTCATTTCTTATTAGTAATCTATCGCCTTCCGAAATGTCATATACTTGCACGCTTTCTTCTTTTCCATCTTTCTTTATTCTTGTTACACCTATCGGGAAGTAACTCTTATAATCCCTCTCGAAAGATAGAAAACTATATGTTCTTTGTTGGAAAAACTTTCCGATTAATAGTAAAAACACTAAGGAATTTAAGCTATCAAAAAATCCTTGTCCAGAATCGGTTATAATATCGTAAGAACTCCTAAGGGACATAGCTAAAATACCAAGAGCAAGAGGAATATCTATATTTAATATTCTACTTCGTATTCCTTTATAGGCAGAAATAAAATAGTCTGACGCAGAATAAAAAAGGACAGGTAAGGTAAGCGCAAACATTAGCCATCTAAAAAAATGTTTATACTCATTGAACCAAAATTCATCGGTTTCAAAAAAACCAGGGAAAGAAAGTAACATTACGTTACCAAATCCAAAACCAGCAACTCCTAATTTATAAAGGAGTTGTTTCATTTGCTTATTCGTTTCTTTCTTCTGATAATCATCAAGGCTTATATATGGAGCGTAACCAATATGAGAAAGAAGTAAAGCTAATTCTTTCAAAGATATTTTATCAGAATGATACGTAATTTGCACAGTTTTTTTTGGGAAATTCACTAAGGAATGAATAATTCCGTTATGCAATTTTTGTAAATTCTCCAAAATCCAGATACACGAACTACAATGTATAGAAGGAATATAAAGCGAAACGATTTGCGTATTATCGTTATCAAATTCTAATAATTTCTCTTTTATTTTCTCATTATCTAAAAAATCATACTTTTGTGCAGAATATTCTGGGCGACTTCCTGGCGATTTTTCAAATTTATAATAGGTTTCTAAATTATTTTCAGAAAGAATTTCATAAACAGTTTTGCAACCTAAACAACAAAAATTTTTATCCTCTATTCTTATAGGGGTGTTTGGGTCGCATTCATTTCCACAATGGTAACAAGTAGTAGTATTTATTTCCATTATTATATTTTTATATAAAAAAATAAATTTTGTTGCAAATATACAAAAAAATATTTATCTTTGTGCAAATTTTAAAACTAATTTTAAAACAACAGGAAATGGAAAGGAAAGAACAATACCGTCAAGGGGTTTTTAATACAATAAAAACGCATTTGATGGAAAAAATGTCGGAATTGGGTACGCCAATGACATTTAAAAAAGGAAAAATTATTTTTGAAGAAGGCGAATATTTGGCAGGCGTTTATTTTGTGGAAAGTGGAGTATGTAAATTGTCAAAGCTAAGTTCCAATGGAAGAAATCAAATCGTACGATTTGTAAAAGAAGGAAGCGCATTAGGACAACGTAGCGTAGTAAGTCAAGAGCCTGTTAATTTAACAGCAACCGTAATTAAAGATATGTCGGTGTGTTTTATTCCAAAAGAATATATTTTAGATTCGTTTATTGATAATCCAAAATTTTCTATGGAGCTAATAAAAGACCTTTGTAACGAACTAAGAAAGGCAGATAACTTTATAGCAGATATGTCTCAAAAAACCGTTCGGCAAAGACTTGCAGATGCTTTGATTTATTTAAATGATACTTTTGGATTGGATAAAGACAATTATATTGATATGCCACTATCTAGGGAAGAGCTTGGGAATTTTGTAGGTACAGCAACAGAATCTTTAATACGTTCAATGTCTTCTCTTTCCAAAGAAAAAATTATAAGAACACAAGGAAGAACCATCCGCATTCTAAAATACGAAGAATTAAAAAAGATAGCAAAAGGAGAATAATAAAATAATTATTGGAAAATAAATTTAAAAAAATAAAAATGTTTTCCAATGATTGGAATAGAGTATTAAATAGTATTTTGTTAAAAACAAATATTTATTATAGTAAAATTATTAAGATGTTAGGGAAATAAAATAAATAATAGATAATATAATAAATAGGATAGAAAATAAATTTTTTATTTTGATAAAAATATAAAGAATAGTAAAAATAAAAAATTGGAATACTATAAAACAAAAAGAAAGTAAATAATTAAATTAGTAAATATATAATTAAGTAAAAATTAAAATGTATTTTATTTATGATACAAAGAAGTAATTTGAAAATAATCCGTTTGATGGAGTTTTCGCAGGTAATGGCTAATGTTAAAACTTTTTTAGAAAAAGAAGATTTAAACGATTTAGGATTAGTAGATTTAAAATCAGAATTTGATATAAAATTCAAGAATTTGGAAGAGGCAGTAAAACCTTTGCGTAAAAGTGAGCATACTCATAAAATAAAAGAATTGGATAGTAAAAGAGATGCTTACTTAATGGGGTTTATTGGGCATTGTAAATTATTCATTAATTTTCCAGAGAAAGAAAAAGCAGAAGCAGCAAAAAAATTAGCGATTGTTAATGAAAATTATGGGAAAAATCCTCAGAAAAAAGCTCTTAGAGAAAAGACATCTATAATACGTAATTTGATAACAGATGTTACTTCTTCTGAATTTTTTAATTCGGTAAAACTTATAGGGGCTGAAAAATGGATTGAGTTTTTAGGTCAAACCAATGAGAGTTTAGCTTCTCTACACACAGACCGAACACAGGAACAAGGAGCTATAAAAGTAGGAAAATCAAAAGAAGCACGCACCGAGATGCAAGATATTTTTTCAAAATTAGTAACCGCTATCAATGGGCTTTCTTTGGTAAAAGAAAGAGAAAAGTATTTACCTTTGATAAATTCTATTAGTGAAGAAGTGAAAAGAGTACTCTCTTAACTTTTATGTAAATAAAAAATTATAAAATAAAAAAGAATATTACTTACAATAGAATAAAATAAGTAATATTCTTTTTTTATATATAAATAGAATATAAATTAATATTCTAAGTTTTTGAAATAATATTTTTTATCTTCTTCATTTATTTCTCTATGCACTTTACAGGGATTCCCGAAAGCGATAACATTATCGGGTATGTCTTTGGTTATTACGCTTCCCGCTCCTATAACTACATTATTCCCTATGGTTACATTAGGAGTTATAGTGGTGTTTCCTCCAATCCAAACGTTGTTGCCAATAGTAATAGGAAAAGCATATTCCAACGATTGGTTTCTTTTCTCAAAATCAATAGGATGCCCAGCGGTAAAAAGGGAAACATTGGGCGCAAGAAAAACATTATTACCTATTTTTACCTTAGCGCAGTCCAATATTATAACATTGTGGTTGGCATAGAAATTATCGCCAATCTCTATATTGTATCCATAATCACAAAAGAAAGGCGATTCAATATGAAAGTTTTTTCCTATTTTCCCTATTATTTGTGAAATTAAAATTTCTTTTTCGTGTATTTCCGAAGGAGGTGTTTGGTTATATTTAAAAATAAGAGATTTGCACTTTTTTAGTTCTTGTGCCAAAGTTTGGTCATTAGAAAGATATAATTTCCCTGATAGCATTTTTTCTTTTTCGGTCATTTTCTTTTGTTTTATTGTAAAAATAAAAAAAGCCCAGCCGAAACTGAGCTTATTATTTAAGTTTTATTAATAACGATAACATCCTCTTCCGTGGCATCGTTGTCCTTGAAATGCTCCACAACTAGAAGCAAGTAGCCCAATGGCTAAAATGAAAAAAATTACTTTTACTACTTTCATTATTTATAAACTCCGTAATTACTATACTTATCCATTCGTTTTTCTACTAGTTTTTCTGTGGAAAGTTTGGATAGATTTTGGAATGTTTTTTCTATAGCTTGTTTTACGCTTTCAAAAATAGCGGGCTTATCCCGATGAGCACCTCCGAGAGGTTCTTTAATAATTTCGTCAATAAGTCCATTTTTTTTCATATCTTTCGCAGTGAGTTTAAGCACTTCGGCAGCTTTTTCTTTAAATTCCCAACTTCGCCAAAGAATGGAAGAACAAGACTCAGGCGAGATAACAGAATACCAAGTGTTTTCTAACATAAAAACTTTGTCGCCAACGCCTATACCCAGCGCACCACCAGAGGCACCTTCTCCTATAATAAATACAATAATAGGAACTTTTAGGCGCGCCATTTCTAATAAATTCCGTGCGATAGCTTCTCCTTGTCCGCGTTCTTCTGCTTCTATACCTGGGTAAGCTCCTGGTGTATCAACAAAACAAACGACAGGGATATTAAATTTTTCAGCAGACTTCATCAGTCGTAGAGCTTTTCGGTATCCTTCGGGGTTTGGCATTCCAAAATTTCGGTATTGGCGAGATTTGGTGTTATTTCCTTTCTGTTGCCCGATGAACATATAGGATTGGTCGCCTATTTTTCCCAGCCCTCCAATCATAGCTTTATCATCACCAACAGTTCGGTCGCCGTGAAGTTCTATAAATGTATTTCCACATAGGGCATTGATATACTCCAAAGCATAAGGTCTGTCAATATGCCGAGAAACCTGAACTCTCTGCCAAGGTGTTAAATTCTCGTATATTTCTTTTTGAGTTTGTATAAGTTTTTTTTCTAATTTTTTGCAAGTATCAGACACATCAACATGGCTTTCATTCCCGATAAGCTCACATTTGGTTAATTGTTCTTCAAGCTCTTTAATGGGCAATTCAAAATCCAAATATTCCATATTATTTGTCAATTAAAAATATGGTGCAAAAATACATATTTTTTTTAATTTGTAGAAAATTATAGTGTTAAAATATATTTTTTTGACCTAATTCTTTATTATTATTTATGTAAATTATTCTTAATAAAGCAATTAAAAAATTAAGATTTATTTTAAGCGAAATCGTATGTAAGTGATAGGTTTGTTCTCTGCTAAATATTGTTGTTCATAAAAAGTTTGTATGGAAGTAACTTCTTTTGGAGCACCTTCGTTACGATAAATATGATGATTGGCATATAAAATTTCGTATCCAAGCCCGTGTAAAAGTCCCAAAGTGTATCCGTGCATAAATTCACTATCTGTTTTTAAGTGAATAATTCCGTTTTTTATGAGTATTTTTTTATATTTTTCTAAAAAAGTTAGATTAGTAAGCCTGTGTTTGGTTCTTTTATATTTAATTTGAGGGTCAGGGAAAGTAATCCATATTTCGGAAACTTCATTTTCTGCAAAAAAATGTTCGATAAGCTCAATTTGCGTACGAAGAAAACCTACATTTGGAATATTATTATCCATAGCCGTTTTTGCGCCACGCCAAAACCGAGCACCTTTTATATCTACTCCAATAAAATTTTTATCAGGGTTTTGTTTTGCTAAATTAACAGAATATTCTCCTTTTCCACAGCCCAATTCTAATACGATAGGATTATTATTTTTAAAGAACTGACTAGCCCACTTACCTTTTAAGGGGAATGTTCCTTCTATTGCTTCTTCACGTTTCGGTTGGATAACGTTTGGAAAAGTTTCGTTTTCTTTGAATCGTTTTAATTTGTTTTTACTTCCCATTATTTTTTAGAAAAAAATTATTCACAAGGATGAATTTCAGCTGTTAGTCCTCCTGCTTTTAGTTTAGCACAACGAGGTAATAAATCTTCATAAGAGCCTGTTTTTACGGGGCATTTTCCAGAAAAATGGACAATGGTAGCACACTGTTCTGCTTGTTCAGGAGTGTGTTCGCATACCTCGATTAATGTTTTTATGACATAATCAAAAGTGTTAAAATCATCATTGTATAATATAATGTTAAATAAATGAGATTTTTCTGTAAGTAACTCATTTTCTTGTTGTTCTGTTGGGTTTGATTGTGTTTCTGGCATACTATTAAGATTTTTTTCTTTTTTCTTTTACGTGATAATATGCTCTTTTAGCAGCACGCTCTTCGGCTTTTTTCTTAGATGTTTCGTGAGCTTTGGAAAAAACTTTATTATTGATAATTACTTTTGCGAGGAAAATTTTCTTTTTGGCTTTGTAATTCATATCTTCGTCGGTTTCAAAAGTAATCGTTTTTTTATATTTTTGAGCCCATTCTACCATTAAACTTTTGTAGCTTATTATCTTGTCTTCCAGTTCTTTAACATCTAAATTAGAACTAATTAATATTCTATGAATAAAAGCAGAAACTACCTCGTATCCTTGGTCTAAATAAATAGCACCAATGAGGGCTTCAAAAAGATTTCCATTAATATTTCCTCCAAGAGGCAGGGATTTTTTATCTAAAATAAGATAACTATTGAGTTTTAGTTTTTCTCCTATTTGATTGAGATATTCTCGTCGAACCATTCTTGTTCGCATTTTTGTTAAATACCCTTCATCTTGATTAGGCGATTGAAGGAAAACGAAATGAGCAACAACAGCTCCTAAAATAGCGTCTCCGAGAAATTCTAATCTTTCATAATTAATATGAGAGCCATCATCTCTTCTTAGAGAAGAATGTGTAAAGGCTTCTTCATAAAAATGAATATTTTTTGGAGAAAATCCTAAAAGATCTTTCATTTTTATATAAAATATCCCGTCTTTTTGGTGAAAACGGGATATTATTTTCTTTAAAAAAAGCATTTAGTCTATTTTTTTGAATACAACGCAAGCATTATGCCCTCCAAATCCAAAAGTATTACTCATAGCAACTTTAATATCTCGTTTTTGAGCTTTATTGAATGTGAAATTCAGTTTTTGGTCAATATTTTCGTCAGGTGTTTCAAAATTAATGGTAGGAGGAACGATACCATTGGCTATAGCCAATACAGATGCAATAGCTTCAATAGCACCAGCAGCACCTAATAGATGTCCTGTCATTGATTTTGTTGAGTTTAAGTTGATGTTATATGCGTGTTCTCCAAAAACTTCTTTAACAGCTTTTGTTTCGGCAATATCTCCTAATGGAGTAGAAGTTCCGTGAAGGTTTATCGCATCAACATCTTGTGGTGATAGTCCTGCATCACGTAAGCAGTTGAGCATCACATTCTTAGCACCAAGCCCTTCTGGATGAGGAGCAGTTAAGTGATGAGCATCGGCAGATAGTCCGCCTCCTACAATTTCGCAATATATTTTAGCTCCACGTGCTTTAGCGTGTTCATATTCTTCCAAAACAAGAGCTCCTGAACCTTCTCCAAGTACAAATCCGTCACGATTTAAATCAAATGGGCGAGATGCTGTTTTATAATCGTCATTGCGTGTAGAAAGGGCGTGAAGTGCATTAAAACCGCCTATTCCTGCTTCAATAACTGCTGCCTCTGAGCCACCCGAAACAATAACATCAGCGTGCCCAAGGCGTATGTAATTTAAAGCGTCAATAATTGCATTGGCAGAGGAAGCACAAGCTGAAACCGTAGCAAAATTAGGTCCTCTAAGTCCGTGGCGTATAGATATCATTCCAGGTGCAATATCAGCAATCATTTTAGGAATAAAGAAAGGATTGAAACGAGGTGTACCATCTCCTTTTCCAAAAGCTAAAACTTCCTCTTGGAAAGTGATAAGCCCTCCAATACCAGCCCCCCAAATAACACCTATTCGGTCTTTGTTTTCTTTTTCTAAATCAAGCCCAGAGTCTTTAATGGCTTCGTCGGAAGCAACAACTGCATACTGAGCGAATTTATCCATCTTGCGTGCTTCTTTTTTATCAATAAACTGAGAAACATCAAAATTTTTTACTTCACACGCAAATTGAGTTTTGAACTTAGAAGCATCAAAATGAGTGATAAGGTTAGCACCACTAATACCTTCTACAAGTCCATTCCAATATTCTTGTATATTATTTCCTATGGGAGTAATAGCCCCCAATCCTGTTACAACTACTCTTCTGTTTTTCATAGTTAAAAATGTTTTAAAATTAACCTATAAATACACTAAACGGGGAATTTGACTTCCCCGTAGAGTTTTTTTTAAGCTGTGAATCTTTTGCTATTGTTTTGCTTCTTCAATGTATTTAATAGCCTGACCCACAGTTGAAATGTTTTCAGCTTGATCATCAGGAATTTGAATATCAAATTCTTTTTCAAATTCCATAATTAATTCCACAGTGTCCAATGAGTCTGCTCCTAAATCGTTAGTGAAGCTTGCGTCTGCAACCACTTCGTTTTCGTCAACTCCGAGCTTATCTACGATAATAGCCTTTACTCTTGATGCGATGTCTGACATAATTTTAAAATTTTTAATTTAACTCGTTGCAAAAATAAGATTTTTTTTTGAAATACTAAGGTTTATTATTCAAAAAAAATATTTTTTTTATTAATCTACTGAATATCAGCGTATAAAAACTATAAAAACTTTATTTTTATAGAACAAAAAATATGTTTTATTGGTTATTTATAAGTTTTAATGAATAAAAAAGCTATCTTAAAAATAGTAATTAAGATAGCTTTTTTTATTTTCCAAATTCAATAATCTTAAAAGGATATGGAAAAAGAAGTAATTTTTAGTTTCCTAAAATTCTAAATTCAGTACGACGGTTTTTAGCGTGTTCTTCATCTGTACATTGCACTCCATTAAAGCATTTGTTTACAAGACGAGTTTCACCATAACCTTTTGCAGCCATTCTTGAACGAGAAATACCTTTTGTAGCTAAGTAATTAACTACAGCATTTGCTCTTTGTTGAGAAAGAGAAAGGTTGTAAGCATCGTTTCCGCGAGAGTCAGTGTGAGACATAATTTCAACGCTCTTGTTATTTCCTGCTAATAGAGGTAACAATAATTCGTCAATAACTTTTTCAGATTCTCTTGTAAGTTTTGCACTGTTATATTCATAATAAACAGGTAATAAAGTAGGCTCTAACAAACGGCAATCTACTTCTTCCCATACAGTGTCTCCTCCTTTTTTAACTAACTCACGTTTTGTAATAGTAGTATATTCTGCTGGGACTTCTACCTTACGAGTAGATGCAGGTACATCAACAACTGTTCTTTTGATGGTAGCATATTCCGCAGGAATTTCTACTTCATCAACACGAGCAGGAGTTTTTACTACTTGTTTTTTGTAGGTAGCATTGTTTTCTCCAATTGGAGTTTCTTCTACTGCTGCATCTTTTACAAGAGTAGTGATTTCTACAGATTTAAACTGAGCAGGGTACTCTACAAAACACGCTGTAACACACGCATCTTTGTTTATAGAAGGACAGTTATCCAATGTTTTGTATTCCCAACCAGATGTTTTTGGAGTGATTTCAAAAGTTTTAGAATCTTTACCAAAAACAGCAGGAACTACTTTTAACGTAGTAGATTTCTCTTTTTGAACGTAAGGAACTTCAACTGTTTCATAAACAGCTGGTACATAAACCAATTTTTTAGAAGCCTCTTTCACTAAAACTCTTTCTTCAACAGTTTTGAAAGTTCCTGGTACTACTTCTAATTTTGAATAAGCAGGTTTTACCATTACTTTCTCCTCTACGTCTTTGAATTCGTCTTTCGTGATACATTTCACATAACACTTCCCAGGAGCTGGGTTGCTTGGTAAGTTTTGTGCAGTTGCAGCACCTACAAATACCAACATTGCGCTTAGGCTAAGAATGTTTCTTTTCATACAAAAACTAATTATTTTAAAAAATTATTTCGGGGGCTAAATTAGTACTTTTTTTTAAAAAAACGAATAAAAATTAAAAAAAAAATACTTTTTTAATTTATTTTTTAAATATAAATTTTCTATGTATAAAAAATTGTGTTAAAAACAACAAATAAAAGATAATTAAAAATTAATATAATTAAATATTTTAACATTTTTAGTCTTTTATTTTTTTGTGAAAACATCTATTATTAAGAAAAAATGGTATTTTTAAATCCAAAAGTATTTTATTACTAACGAAAAATACTTTAATTATTTCCCTTTATTTACTAAATGATAGATTTGAACCACACAAATAATCGCATTTGGGATAATAACAGGTAACAGTAATTCCGTATTTAATAGCCCATAAATAACAAAACAAACACAACCTATTAGATTAATAATCCGTAGTGTTTTAAGGTCTTTTACAATAAAGCTTAGGATAATAAAAACAGAGGCAAGATAGCCTATGTATTGTACCATTTCTTGATTCATAAGTATATTATTTTTTGTATTCTTGAATTTTTTTTGCTAAATTATTTGGTGTAACATTAATACCAATAATTTTCCCCGTAGCATCTAATAAAAAGTTTGTAGGAATGATGGTTATACCTAATGACTTAATAGTAGCATCATTTTTTCTCTTAGGTGCGATAACCGCAGTCCAACCTATGCCTTCTTTATGCAAGTATTCTTTCCAAGTAGTACTACTTTCGTCCAAATAAACCTCATATATAGAAAGCCCGTGAGATTTGAAGTCTTTATAAACGGCAGCCATTTTCCTGTCTAACTCTACGCAGTTTATACAATCAGAAGAAGAAAACGCTACAAGAGTAAATTTCTTTCGGTGGTTGTATAATTTTTCTACGCCACGAGTTCCTTGAAATTCTATATCGGGGAAAATAGCTCCGATTTGCGTTTTACTCATACTCTCTAATATATTATCAATCTCTGCGAGGTCTTCCTTATCTTGCGTAGTTCTGTCCAATATTTTCAAGAGCATTTTAGACTGATCCATAGTTACATTTCTATCTGCCATTGTCTCGGCTAAGAGCATTCCATTATATTGGCTTTTTGGAGATTTTTGGAATAATACTTTTAGTTTATCAAAGAGCATATTACCTAAGTTAGGTGATTGGTAATATTTATTCTTAAACACTAAAAAGTCTTTGATATTCTTAACCGATTCACTTCCTCCAATTCCTTTAAAATATACTTTTCGGTTGTTTTCAATTGCTATATCTACCGAAAGTGAGCTGGGTTCTAATATAAAAAAGCCCGTTTCTTTATTATCTTTCTTAGTAGATAAGTTTGCCTTAGTGGGGTATTCTATCTTTCCTTGGAAGAAAAAACTCCCGTTAGTTACCGTTGTACTATCTATTTTATCATTATACAATAAATATAATTTCCCGTTATATGGAGAAGAGGTATTCCCATCTATATAAAATTCTTGGCTATATCCAATAAAAGAATGACAAAGTAGCCCAAAGTATATTAATTTTTTCATAGAATGATTTATTTCTCTGCAAAAGTACTATTTTTTTTTATTCTAAAAATTATTTTAACTATTTTATTTTTTTATTTTTTCGTTTTACGATTACCTAATATGTAGATACTAAAAAAATACTTGGAAGAATATATTTTTTTAATAAAAATAATCCTCCCAAGTAAAATATTTAAAATAAAACAAACTATGATATACGTTGTTATTATTCCAATTTATTGATTTGCTTTTTTATAAGCCTTTGCAATATTTTTCGGTAATGCTTTTTGATTTACTAAAATAGCCGTAGTTTTGTATTTTAAGAAGTTTTTAGTAACGTAAAGGTATCCTTTTCTGGTATTATTGATTCCCCAAGAGTTTTTAACTATATAATACTCTCTACCTTTTTGGTCTTTTACTATCCCGATGATGTGCATTCCGTGGTCATCGGTAGTTTCGTAGTTATCAAAAGCCTTTTGTCTATCTTCTGGGGTAATAACTTTCTCTTCCCAATACACATCAAATCTGGTTCTTTGTTCTTCTGGGGTCATTTCTTCAAAAGATTTTTCAGGTACGAAAGCTAATCCGTTATACCAACTAAAATATTTTTCAGAAACATCGGTTGCCCAGCCTACGGTATATCCTTTTTTAAGAGAATTATCAATTACAGAGATAAAGTCATCCATATTTACATTGAAGGCATAGTCAAAACTCCAGTTATCAGGTACTGCAATAAATGTATTTTTATATTTCGGTTGGTCTTCATACGATACCATTTCTACATATTTCTCTTTATCTAAGCCTACAACTTGCTCAGCAAATGATTTCGGCGTATATTGTACTCCATTATATATAAAAGTTTCGGGTACTTTGCCTAAATATTTGTCTAATTTTGCATTAAATACATCTTTCCAATTATCAGGGAGTTTCTTTAATTGGATAAGCGAATCCAAATAAGGCTTTAATTCTTCCTGCATCTCCTTAAAATTGTTCGTTGTAGCACCATTTAACAATCCTGTATAGGCGTATTGCGGAACGATACCATATTTTTTGTATGCATTAGTAACATCGTGAAGCTGTCCGCCATCTCCCCACTCTACATTACCGTGCATACGAACGTAATTAATAGCTTTATCATAGTAAGAATGGCGAGCGATGAAAATTTCAGCCAAATCTACAGGTTGTTTTTTGTTTCTTGCCATTTCAGACTCTAAAAATGAGGACATAGCATAGCTCCAACAAGTTCCGCTCTTACCTTGGTTCTTTACGTCAGTAGCATCTAAGTTGATTACATCTGTAAATTGATATATTTTATCGGTCATTATGCCTCGGTTTCCAGATACTGCATTGATAAGATTATCTTGTGCAGATACTTGTGCGAATACCCCAAGCATAGATAGGGTTACAATTTTTTTCATTGGTAATTAATTTTAGTTTTTAATAATAATTTTTTATTTACGGAAGATTTTTTTAGTCTTCTAATAAATCGGGTCTTCTTGCTTTGGTGTGTTCCAAAGACTTATCTTCTCTCCATTTTTCAATAAGAGGCGTATTCCCACTCAATAATATTTCAGGCACTTCCCATTCTTTGTATTTCGCAGGGCGAGTATATATTGGCGGGGCTAATAAATTATCTTGAAAAGAGTCCGTAAGTGCCGAAGTTTCGTCAGATAGCACACTTGGAATAAGCCGAACAATAGCATCACAAAGTACTACCGCTCCCAGCTCTCCGCCAGATAGTACATAATCTCCGATAGATATTTCCCGAGTGATAAAATGGTCTCTAACGCGCTGATCCACCCCTTTATAATGCCCACAAAGTATCATTATATTTTCATATAAGGATAACGAATTGGCAATACCTTGTGTTAGCGTTTCGCCATCGGGGGTCATATAGATAATTTCATCATAATTTCTCTCTGCTTTCAGTTTAGAAATACAATTATCTATCGGCTCAATCATTAATACCATTCCCGCACCTCCTCCAAATGGATAATCATCTATTTGCTTGTAGTTCCCTAAGCCATAAGTTCGTAAATCGTGAAAATACACCTCTACCAAACCCTTATCAATAGCTCGCTTTAATATAGAAGCCTCAAAAGGGCTTTTCATTATCTCAGGAACTGCGGCAATAATATCAATTCGCATTAGTTATTTTTGTTTTTATTAATTTCATCTTGCAATTGACGACGAACTTTTTGTTCTCTTTCAATAGATTTTGCCCGATATTCTTCATACTCCAATTGCGTTTCTTCTAACAATTTACGAGCATTTTTGGTTATAGCATTGGATTTTCCAAATTTGAAGATAAATATAGAGAGTAAGGCACCCAAAGCTACGATAATTCCCCAAACAATAGAAGAATATAAACTCTTACTCAGTAGCATTCCAAAAAGGTCAATACTATCTTTTTTGTTCTCTGTATTGGTGAGGTCTGTTTCTAAGGTAGATATTTTGCTCTCCAATTCTTTTATCTTATTTTCGTGGTCTTCTATAATCTTAGATTTTTCTAAAACTACATTTTTATTCTTCAAAAGAGTATCCAAAACGCTATTTTTTAATACATTTAGCTTTGCTTTTGGTACAACTTTATATTGTTCGTAGTTGTTAGATTTTTCCAAAATCTCGTCAAATTGTCCGCGAATGGAATTATCCACTTCAATAATTACATTTTTATGTTCTTGTGGGGTACTTTGTGTATTATTTTGTGCTAATACACTATAAAAGTTAAAGACTAATAAGCAGTTTAAAGTGATAAATTTTTTCTTCATCGTTAGTTTTTAGTTTGTTAATTAATAATTATTTTAAATATTTAGGCGCAAAATTACTATTTAAATTTTGAAATTCCTAAATATTTATATTGTTTTTTTAAAGATAATGGTTTAATTTTCAATATTTAACATTATTATGTTTTTGTAATAAATATTTTAATTTATTATTAATATAAATATGTTTAAATAAATTAAGAAATATAAAAAAATACTATTATATATAGTTAAAAAATAAAAAAATACAAAAAAAAGTTGTATATATAAAAAAAATAAATTACTTTTGGCACAGAAAAAAGTAAAAAATATTTAAATTCTATATAATATGGAAGAAATAACAAAAATAACGAGCGTCAATCTGACCAAGTTTAACACAGAAGAATATACACAATACTTAAATGATATTGTGAAATTGGTAGAAAATGCAGGTTTAGATACCTTTAAAATAAAAGCGGATTTCTTTGAAGCATTTAAAGAGAATATACAACGGCTGAAAGATATTTCTCGGCAAAGTAGAATAAGTAAAGAAACGAAAGAATTAAATGCGCTCAATACAGAACGAAATAGTTTAGTGCAATATATCCTTTCTATATTCAGAACCGAAAAGAAATCACCTGTGGAAGCAAGAAAAAAAGCCGCTGAAATACTTTATGATGTTACCAAAAAGTATATCGGTACGCAATATACATCAAGCAGAAGGAAGATAATCATTATAGAAGGACTATTATTGGACTTGCATAAATCGGAAAATAAAAAGTATATAGAAACTCTTTCCTTAGTAGAAGCCGTAAATAAATTAGAAGAAGTAAATACCAAGTATAATGAACTGAAAAACGAACGTGCCGAAAACCAGATAGCGAATAACTTAGGTAATACTAAGGAAGTACGTACGATAACAGATAAGCAATATGAAATAATAGAATCCAGAGTGTTTGCTATTAACGTTATATCGCCAACAGAAGAAACGAAAAAAATAATCACTTCTATAAACAAATTAATTGCCGACAGCATTACGGCATATAAGCAAAGAACTAATAGAAATAAAGTAGCTTAGACATAAGCAAGTTATACACACTATATAATATATATATTTAATAAAAAATAGAATATATGCTATATAGAAATAGAAAATGAATCATTGTTTTATATATTTTACATAATAAAAAATAGTCTTACCTTATAAAAGTAAGACTATTTTTTTGTATAGAATAGAAAGAATAGAATTATACTAATACTTTCTCGAATGCCATTCTTTGAGAATTTCTAAAATAAACATATCCACAGAAAGTATAACCGAGTTTTTCTAAAATTCGGAGCATTGGTTGGTTATCGTAATTAGTATCTATTCGGATACTTCGGATATTATGTTGTAAAGAAATGCTTTCCGATTCTTGCATAATAATAGTTCCTAATCCTAAACCTTTTGCTTTTTCAGAAATAGCTATTCTATGGATAGTAGTATATTCGTAATTACTTATCCAATTACCTTCAATGTTTTCATAAGCCTCTTCTTTATCAAAAATGATAGCTGCATAGGCTAATATAGTATCCTTATCACGGATAACATAAGCATTTTGGTTTATAATATCATTTTTTATATTTTCTTCATTAGGATATCCGTCTTGCCATTGGGTACTTCCTTCCAATCTTCGGGTTTCTTTGGCAAATAAAATAATATCCCATACCGATGCAAAATCATCTAAGGTTGCTTTACTAAGTTTTCTCATAAATAATGAATTTTATTAAAATAATGTAATGTTATATTTCTTGTAGGAAATAATAAATAAATGTTCAAAATTGCTATTTCTAAAAAATATAATAGTTTTATATTGTGAAAAATACTATTTTCTACATAGAAATGGAATATATAATACTAATAAATAGTATTTATTAATGGAAATAGTAGTTATATAGTGTATAAAATAGCTTTTTTTATAAAAATATAGAATAACTAATAGTGTGTAATTGTGGTATAGTTTAAAAAAAAGAGTTAATTACTATTAGGAATAGTAAAAAACTCTTCATTTGGTAAATAAAATAAATAAATTATATAAATGATTATGAAAATATACGATTTATATAGTGTATAAAGTTTTTAGTAGCCTAAAATCTTCAACATATCTTCTGCTTTTTGTTGCTCCATAAATAAGCGCGAGAAGGTTTCGCCATTCTTATCTTTGTCTATCAGCACGATTTTCGGTTGTGGGATAAGGCAGTGTTGCAATCCGCCAATACCTCCGATACTATCTTGGTATGCGCCAGTGTTAAAAAACCCGATGTATAGAGGTTTATTCTTGTTGTACTTGGGCAAATAAATAGCGTTCATATTTTGTTCGCTATTGTAATAGTCGTCGCCATCACAGGTAAGACCACCTAAGAGTACGCGCTCGTACTCATCATTCCATCGGTTAATTGGCAAGAGTACGAACCTCTTGTTTATCGCCCAAGAATCGGGTAACGTAGTGATGAAAGAGGAGTTTATCATATTCCACTTCTCTCTATCATTTTGTTGTTTTTGGTACATTATCTCATAGATGGCTCCGCCAGCCTCTCCAACTGTAAAACTTCCAAATTCTGTGAATATATTAGGCACAGGAACTTTCTCTTGGTCGCAAGCTATCTTTATCTGACGGATAATTTCATCTACCATATATGAATAATCGTATTCAAAAGCCAAAGAACTCTTTATCGGGAATCCGCCCCCGATGTTTAAGCTATCCAATTCTGGCGCAACTCGTTTGAGTTGTATATATACTTTTAAACATTTTAGTAATTCGTTCCAGTAATAGGCATTATCTTTTATTCCTGTATTGATGAAAAAGTGTAACATTTTGAGTTTCACTTTCTTATTATCTTTTATTTCTCGGTTATAGAAAGGAACAATGTTTTTGTAACCTATCCCCAGCCTACTGGTATAGAATTCTGAACGCGGATCTTCTTCAGAGGCAATTCGTATTCCTATATTATAATCGCCTTTAACCTTTTGGTCAAAAAGATTTATCTCTTCATAATTATCAATAATAGGCATACATTTTTCATATCCGCGATTGATTAAATCGGCAATACCATCAATGTACGCATCTCGCTTGAAGCCATTACAAATAATATAGTTTTCTTTGGTTAATTTTCCTTCTTGGATAAGGTTGTTAATGATGTCAATATCAAAAGCGGAAGAAGTTTCCATATGGATATCGTTCTTCAAGGCTTCCATCATAACGTGTTTAAAATGAGAGCTTTTGGTGCAGTAGCAATAATTGTATTCTCCTTTATATTTATGTTTTTTTATAGCCTTTTCAAACCATTTTTTAGCTCTTTGAATATTTTCAGAAATTCGTGGAAGGTACATAAATTTTAAAGGAGCTCCGTAGGTACGAACTAGTTCCATAAGGTCTATATCGTGAAAACGGAGTTCGTCGCCTTCCAATTTGAATTCATCTTGTGGAAAATAATATGTTTGGTCAATTAGGTCAATATATTTATTTTTCATTATTTAACAATTTTATTAACAAATTATTTTTATTTAAATAAAAATAGAAAAAAATTCTATTATACTGAAAATGATAATAAAATTATCAAATACGTAAAGGGGAGAGTGACTTTATATAGGCTTCTCCTTGTATTTTTTTTATCAAAACCGAACGAAAATGTATAAGGCTACATTTCATTTTGAAAAAAATCTTAGAAGTGTAATATTTCTTCATAAATAAAACATTCATAAACGTAACAGATTTTTCTTTGATTTTCAATGAATTATAAAATTAAAACGTACGGAAACAAATTGATGAAATAGAATGGGCAAAATTAAACATTTTATTGAAAAATAAAATAAAAAAGTATAAAAAAATCAAAGAAATTTTATTTAAAGAAAGTGTTATGTTAAATAAATGAAAAAATAATTTAAAATTAGCTTCTTTATATTAATTTTTTGTATGTTTGCCTCCGAAAAAGAAATAATTGGAATTGAAATTTTAACAACATTTTTTATCCTAATAAATATTTTGAAAAATGAAAAATATATTTTATATCGTTTTTTGCACTTTTTTGTTTTCTAAGCAAATATTTGCTCAAAATATAGAAGCGTTAAATACTCGTTATCAGACATTTACACAAGGTGATGTTTTGGTTATCGGGAATAACATTCTTAACAGACAAACCAAAAAATGGAATGCAAATACCGAAAATAATAACCAAAAGCAAGAAATACGTATCAATGACGGAGCGTCAATGGAATATATAGACATAGATAAAGATTCTAAGACGTTTTCGTCAAGTTCTGCTACTTTGTTGCTTCCGTACGGGAAAAAAACAAATATTTTATTTGCGGGGCTTTATTGGGTAGCTACTTATCCTTACGAACGAGGAATTCTTCAAAATAAATCTTTTCTTGCTGAAAATGAGGAACGTAACGAAATAGAAGAAGTGTTGTTAAAACTCCCAAAAGAAGATTATATTTCAGTAAAAGGGGAGGTGATTTTTGACGGAAGTACAGATGTGCATTATGTTGCCAATGCGCCTTATGTTGTGTTTGCAGATGTTACTACTTTATTGCAAAATTCTAAGCGAAAAGATGGCGAATATACCGTTGCGAATGTAAGAGCAGGGAAGGGGTATATAGAAGGAGGTTCGTCCGCAGGCTGGGCTTTGGTTGTCGTTTATGAAGATTTTAAGGAAAAAATGAAGAAAATTGACATAAAAGACGGCTTTTTGGAAGTGAAAAGTACAGGGATACCAATTGTTTTTAATAAATTTAAAACCCCAGCAGAACAGGAAGTTTTTCCACGGTTATTTGGAGCAACTTTGGAATGTGATGCTTATTTAGGGGAAAATAAAATAGCTGTTCGTACCCGAAAAAGTGGAGTGTATTTGGAAACAGATACACGCAAAGCGGAAAACTTTTTTAATAGTTCAATAACCGAAGATGAAGGCTATCTTAAAGGGCGTAAGTTGAACAGTATCAATACAATGGGTTTTGATATTTTTTCAATGGAAGTACCTAATTTTAATAATCAATTTGTGCCATCTGAATCCGAAACACTCAATATAGATATAGTATCTACGGAAGATGTATTTTATGCTTTTTTAATGGGGTTAAGTATTGATTCTGACGTGCTTACATCAACAGAACAAGTGCAAAAAGTGTTTGATGAAGAGCAGAAAAAATTAGAAGAACAAAGTACAAAAATATCAGACGCTCCCTTAGATACTCCACAGGAAAAAAAAGTGGAAAGCACTGAAAATAAGTCTGTTGAAGAAGAGAAAAAACAAGAAACACCTCAAAAAGAAGACGCTAAAAAAGGATATTATACTATTTTAGGTGCATATTCTACCAAAGAAAATGCAGAAAAATACTTAAAAAATATTCATAAGAAAGGAATAGAAGCACAAGGAATATTTTTTCATCCTACAAAAAATAAATATTATGTTTATTTTACTTTTACTACTTCTTATAATGACGCTTTGAAAGCTCAAAAAGATTTTACTAAGCTCAAAAGCGCAAAACCAGACTTGAAAGACTTTAAAGATGTTTGGATTTTGGTAATGGAGTAAATTATAAATATTTATTTTTTAACTATTTACAGAAAAAATAGTTTCCCCAAAAAAATATTTTACGTAAATAACTATTTTTAGCAAAAAAAATATTATTTTTGTGGGCGCGAATTTAGGGAAAAGATGATAAATTTATTTAGAAGAAAAGAAGATAAATTCTCATACATAGAAGAAGGAGAAGGCCAGCCAATTGTGGTTCTGCACGGGTTAATGGGGGGGCTTAGTAATTTTGAAGAAATGATTAAATTTTTCTCCAAAAAATACAAAGTCATTATCCCAGAGTTGCCTATTTATGATTTACCTTTATTATCTACAACGGTTAAAAATTTAACAAATTGGGTATATCGTTTTATAGAATATAAACAACTTGATAAGGTTATTTTATTAGGAAATTCACTCGGAGGGCATATAGGTTTATTATTTACCAAACTTCATCCAGAACGTGTAAAAGCTCTTGTTCTAACAGGAAGTTCAGGGCTTTATGAAAGTGCTATGGGCGATAGTTACCCAAAAAGAGGAGATTATGAATTTATCAAAAAAAAATGTGAAAATGTATTCTACGACCCTAAAACAGCAACCAAAGAAATAGTAGATGAAGTTTTTGCAATAGTAAATGACAGAGGAAAAGTGATAAAAACATTGGCTATTGCTAAAAGTGCTATTCGGCATAATATGGCAAAAGATTTGCCAAAAATGATTACACCTACTTGCCTTATTTGGGGGAAAAACGACCCTGTTACTCCGCCAAAAGTAGCAGAAGAATTTCATCAACTTCTTCCAGATTCCAATCTTTTTTGGATAGATAAATGCGGACACGCACCAATGATGGAACACCCAGAAGAGTTTAATGAAAAATTAGATAAGTGGTTGATAGATAGAAATTTATAAAAATGGAAATAAAGCAAGCAACTTTTTTAGTAAGTAATACCAATGTAGAGAAATGCCCCAAACAGCAATTTCCTGAATATGCTTTTATTGGGCGTTCTAACGTTGGCAAATCTTCCCTAATAAATATGCTTACTAATCATAAAAATCTTGCGAAAACATCAGGAAAGCCAGGAAAAACACAGCTTATAAATCATTTTTTAATAAATAATAATTGGTTTTTGGTAGATTTGCCAGGTTATGGCTATGCACAAGTTTCTAAAAGTGTTAAGAAAGTTTTCCAGAAATTTATTACCGATTATTTTAAAAAGCGAAAGCAACTTGTTTCTGCTTTTGTTCTGGTAGATATTCGGCACGAACCTCAAAAAATAGATTTGGAATTTATGCAATGGCTTGGCGAAAATGCTATTCCGTTTGCTATTATTTTTACCAAAGCAGATAAGCTAAAACCCTTGGCAATAGAACGGAATGTGGAGGAGTATAAGAAAATATTATTACAAACGTGGGAAGAATTTCCGCCGTTTTTTATAACTTCTTCTCAAGTGGCATTGGGTAAAGAATCTGTATTAGAATATATAGAAAAAATAAACGAAAGTTTATAAAAATATAATTTTCAGCATATGAAAAAAATTCAAATGGTAGATTTGAAGGGGCAATATGAGCCTCTTAAAGAACAAATACAAAAATCTTTCAATGAAGTTTTAGAAACAACAGCCTTTATAAACGGGCCACAGGTACAGGCTTTTCAGAAAGAATTAGAAAATTATCTTCAAGTAAAACACGTTATCCCTTGTGCTAACGGAACAGATGCTCTTCAAATAGCAATGATGGGGCTTGGCTTAAAGCCTGGTGATGAGGTTATTACAGCCGATTTTACTTTTGCTGCAACCGTAGAAGTTATCGCACTTTTAGGTTTAGTTCCTGTACTTGTAGATGTAGAAAAAGATACTTTTAATATTGATATAGAAGCAATTAAAAAAGCAATTACTCCTAAAACAAAGGCAATTGTTCCTGTACATTTGTATGGAAGACCTGCCAATATGGAAGCCATTTTGGAAATAGCAAAAGAGCATAATTTATTTGTTATTGAAGATAATGCACAAGCCATAGGCGCAGATTATACTTTTAAAGATGGTAAAAAGCAAAAATTAGGCACCATAGGCAATGTAGGAGCAACGAGTTTTTTCCCTTCTAAAAATTTAGGTTGTTATGGGGATGGAGGAGCTATTTTTACAAATGATGATGAATTGGCGCATATTCTTAAAGGAATTGTAAATCACGGAATGTATGTGCGTTATCATCACGATGTGGTTGGGGTAAATTCTCGTTTAGATTCTTTGCAAGCCTGTGTTTTAAGAGCAAAATTGCCTCATTTGGATTTTTATAACCAAAGAAGAAGAGAAGCAGCGAAAAAATATTCTGAAAAATTACAACAAAATCCGAATATTATCGTTCCTGAAATTCCCGAAGGAGAAACATCTCATATTTTTCATCAATATACAATCCGAATAATTAACGGGAAAAGAGATAAATTAGCAGAATATTTAACTAAAAATGAAGTTCCATTTGGTATTTATTACCCAATTCCTTTGCATTCTCAAAAAGCATACACAGATGAGCGTTACAAAGAAACGGATTTCCCTGTAACCAATCAATTAGTAAAAGAAGTTATTTCGTTACCAATGCATACGGAGCTTGATGAGGAACAAATTGATTTTATAACAAAATTAATAGTAGATTTTGTTTAGAAATAAAAAAATATTGTTACCTTTGCACCGCAAAAAGTAAAAATACAAAAATCTTAAATATAAATAAGATATAAAAATTACTAGAAATAATGAGAAAAATACAATTTAGAGAAGCCGTATGTGAGGCAATGAGCGAAGAGATGCGCAGAGACCCATCTGTATATTTAATGGGAGAAGAAGTTGCAGAATATAACGGAGCATATAAGGCTTCCAAAGGAATGCTTGACGAATTTGGGCCTAAACGAGTGATAGACACCCCTATTTCTGAAAGCGGATTTTCAGGAATTGGTGTAGGGTCTGCAATGAATGGTTGTCGCCCAATTATTGAATATATGACCTTTAACTTTTCTTTGGTTGCTATTGACCAAATAATAAGTAATGCGGCTAAAATGCGCCAAATGTCTGGCGGTCAGTTTAATATTCCTATTGTGTTTCGTGGGCCTACTGCATCAGCAGGGCAATTAGGAGCTACTCACTCTCAGGCTTTTGAAAATTGGTATGCAAATTGTCCAGGCTTAAAAGTGGTAGTGCCTTCTACTCCATATGATGCTAAAGGATTGTTAAAATCTGCCATTCGTGATGATGATCCAGTTATTTTTATGGAATCAGAGCAAATGTATGGCGACAAAGGAGAAGTTCCAGAAGAAGAATATACTATTCCGCTTGGAGTTGCTGATGTGAAACGAGCAGGAAAAGATGTAACTATCGTTTCTTTCGGGAAAATAATAAAAGAAGCATTCAACGCAGCAGATGAATTAGCAAAAGAAGGCATTGAGTGTGAAATAATTGACTTGCGTACTATTCGCCCAATGGATTGGGAAGCTATTTTTACTTCGGTTAAAAAGACAAATCGTTTGGTAATTTTAGAAGAGGCTTGGCCTTTTGCATCTGTTTCCTCAGAAATTACTTACCAAGTACAAGAAAATATTTTTGATTATTTAGATGCTCCTATCCAAAGAATAACAACAGCAGATACACCAGCACCATATTCGCCAGCACTATTGGCAGAATGGCTACCAAATGCACAAGATGTTATAAAAGCTGTTAAAAAAGTGATGTATAAATAAATATGTTGCGCATAATGATAAAAAAGTCTTACTCTTGTAGTAAGGCTTTTTGTTTTTATATAAAAAATAAATAGTTAAAAAAAAGATAATGAATTGGCAAACAATATGGAAAGATTATGAATATTATTTACGTATAGAACGAGGAATGTCTGATAATTCTATTGTTTCGTATTTGTTTGATATTCAGAAGTTAATAGATTATCTGTCAGAATTTAATATAGAAGAAACACCACAAAATATAAGTGCTGAAACATTACGAACTTTTATTTATGAAAAAGGAAAGAGCCTGAATGCAAGGTCGCAATCGCGTTTGATATCTTCCTTAAAAAGTTTTTTTAAATATATAATTCTTGAAAATTATCGAGAGGATTTTCCTATGGAATATATTGATACTCCAAAGTTTGGAATGAAACTCCCCGATACCTTATCTTTGGAAGAAATAGATAAACTTATAAATAGCATAGACCTTTCTTCTGATGAGGGGCATAGAAATAAAGCGATTGTAGAAACTCTCTACGGTTGTGGCTTGCGAGTTTCTGAATTGGTAGAATTACGACTTTCTGATTTATATTTTGAAGAAAATTTTATCAGAATAATAGGAAAAGGAAACAAACAACGCTTAGTTCCTATTAGTGAATATACTCAAAAACAAATATTAATTTATGTTAATAATTGTAGAAATAAATTAAAAATTCCAAAAGAATTTTCAGATATTGTTTTTCTTAATAGAAGAGGAAAAAAACTAACTCGGGCAATGATTTTTACCATAATTAAGCAATTGGCACAGCATATTAATTTACAAAAAAATATTAGTCCGCATACTTTTCGGCATTCTTTTGCTACGCATTTGCTAGAAAATGGTGCCAATTTACGAGCAATTCAGCTTATGCTTGGACACGAAAGTATCACAACCACAGAGATTTATACGCATATAGACAAAACATTCCTTCGGGAAGTAATTAATACTTATCACCCACGAAAATAATAAAAATCCATTTTTTTATTGGAAATAAAGAATAAAAAACTTGTAGTTTATGAAATTCTCCGTATCTTTGCCTCTTAAAATAAAATAGAATGAAAGCAGGTATTGTAGGGCTTCCTAATGTAGGAAAATCAACTCTATTTAATTGTTTATCCAATGCTAAGGCGCAAAGTGCAAACTTCCCTTTTTGTACCATAGAACCCAATTTGGGAGTGGTAAATGTACCAGATACACGTTTGGAAAAGTTAGAAGAACTTGTTAATCCTGAGCGTGTGCTACCCGCAACCGTTGAAATTGTGGATATTGCAGGTTTGGTCAAAGGAGCAAGTAGAGGCGAAGGACTTGGAAATCAGTTTTTAGGAAATATTCGTGAGTGTAATGCTATTATCCACGTTTTGCGTTGCTTTGATAATGACAATATTGTTCACGTAGATGGTAATGTAAATCCTATCAGAGATAAAGAAACTATTGATATTGAACTCCAACTAAAAGACCTTGAAACGGTTGAAAAACGTTTGGAAAAAGTTACTCGTGCCGCAAAATCAGGCGATAAAGTAGCACAAAAAGAATTAGAACTTCTAAAACGTTTTCAGCAGGCATTATTGCAAGGTGTTTCTGCTCGTGCGGTAGAAGTTAGTGAGGAAGAAAGCGAAATAATAAAAGGTTTTCAGCTACTTACTGCTAAGCCTATTTTGTATGTTTGTAATGTAGATGAAAAATCTGCGGTTTCTGGCAATAAATATGTAGAAATGGTAAAAGAAGCTGTAAAAACGGAAAACGCAGAAGTTATCGTTCTTGCAGTAGCAACGGAAGCGGATATTGCAGAGCTTGAAAGTTACGAAGAAAGACAAATGTTTTTACAAGATATTGGTTTGAATGAGCCAGGTGCTTCCGTACTTATTCGTGCCGCTTATAAACTGCTTAATTTGCAAACCTATTTCACCGCTGGGGTAAAAGAAGTACGAGCTTGGACTATTCCGATAGGTGCAACAGCTCCGCAGGCAGCAGGCGTAATCCATTCTGATTTTGAGCGTGGTTTTATTCGTGCCGAAGTGATAGCTTACCAAGATTTTGTGTCATTTGGTAGCGAAGCAAAAGTAAAAGAAGCAGGAAAAATGAGAGTGGAAGGAAAAGAATATATCGTAAAAGATGGAGATGTAATGCATTTCCGATTCAATGTGTAAAGAAACTTAATTTTATTTTAAAGCCGTTCAAATAATTTTGAATGGCTTTTTTTATTGCAAAAATAAAAAAGAGATTACCCAAATGATAATCTCTTAAAAATCAATAACTATGAAAAAAAACAAAAAAAATCATTAAATTAAAAATCTTTTCGTCTGATTTTATGAATAATTAAAGAAACGATAATTCCTACCCAAGCACAAAGTGTAAGCAAAGAAATCCAAACTCCTGCACTTGACCCGAAAAATTTCTTAAAAATAGCTCCCGTGTATCCCATCAAGGCAGAAATATCTAACTTTAATAAAATTAAAATACGAGAAAGGTCTATCGGGTTAAAAAGAGTAGCAATTAATGAAAATTTATCTAACGGATAATCTTTAAAAACTAAAAAACTAATCAAAAACAATCCGTCATAAATAACAGCCATAAAAAGCCAAACGAAAATAGCTAAGCTAAATCCTTTAATTTTATTTTCATTGTAAAGCCCTATTAAATAAGAAAAACCAACGAAAATAAAATTCAGAAAAACACCTGTAATAATTAACATTAAAAAGTTAAAAATTTCTGAAGAAACAGCTAATCCATAAATTAAAAACGGAACGCCAAGCCCAATGATAAGACTTAAACTCAGAGAGATAGAAATACCAATATATTGTCCTAAGAAAATATTTTTACGTGGAATGGGCTGTGCCAATAGTAGTTCTATAAATTCTCGTGAGTTATAATAATACATTACCCCGAAAACAGTGGAAATCAACGGAATAAGTATAGTAATAATATTCATTAATGTAATAACAGACTTTGCTATATCATTGTTAAGAAAAAGCAAAATAATACTTAATAAAAGATAAAATCCAAAGTAAAAATAAGTCCAACTACTACGGATAAGGTCAAAAAATGTATATCTAATAATTTTAATCATATTTTTCGTTTTTTAATAATTCGGCTATAGCTTCTTGAAAATCAGTTTTTTGAGTTTTTTCTAATAATTCTGTTGGAGTTCCTCTGAAATAGATATTTCCTTCAAGAATAAAAATAATTTCATCAGAAAGTTCTTCTATAAAGCTCAGAATGTGCGAGGTAATAAGAATGGTTTTACCTTTTTCTTTCTCTCTGATAATGAGCTTTTTAAGAGCTAAAATAGCGATTGGGTCAAGCCCAGAGGTAGGCTCATCGAGAACAAGATAAGGAACATCAACCATAAAGGTTAAAACTAAATTAACTTTTTGTTTCGTTCCTCCTGAAAGGTTTCCGAGCGATTTGTGAAGATGTTTCTGTAATCCAAAAAGTTCTATAAGCTCTTTATCGTTGCATTCTTGTTTTTTAATATCTTTTATCATAGCAATTAACTCACTAACTTTCAGGTTGTTAGGGAAATTTGCTATTTGTGGTAAATAAGAAATTTGCTCACGATATGCCCATTCATTTTTTATAGATTTTCCGTTAAAATGAATATCTCCTTTGGACGGGATAACCATACCAAGAAAACTTTTCATAGAAGTAGTTTTCCCAGAACCATTTGGGCCTAAAATAGCAATAATTCCGCCATCTTTTATAGAAAAATTAACACCTTTGAGGACTTCTAATTTTCCGTATTTTTTGTGTATATTTTTAAATTCAATCATTCGTTTAAATAATGTTAAATTGGTCTTTATTTTTTAACAAAAGGTCTCATTCGTGGGGTTTCATCAACTAAATTTTCAGGAGTAAAAACAGGAGCTACTTTTTCTGAAAAATTCAAAATATCAATGAAGAGACTTCGTAATAATACGATACTTTCAGGGGTTTTATTACTGATGTACGAAAATAATTTTACAGGACGATATGGCACATCACCAATTTGATTTTTATCAAGATCATAGCCTGTATAATCGCTCCAATAATTATTTTTAAAAGTATTGTCATTCACGCTGTTATCATAAGCAACGTCAAAAGTATTATTTTCAAAATTGTTATCCCAGAAATGGTTGTCATAACAACCACCTTTGATGCGAACTCCCCAGCCGTTTTCTAAAAATCGGTTTTCGTAGTAGTTCATACGCGTACAATTTTCTCCATTAATTCCGATAGTGTTTCGGTAAAAAATATTCCCGATAAGTTCAGAATCATAAATTTCTTTAAGTAAAAGCCCATAAGAAGAAGGTCCCCAATTGTCTTGGAATGTATTTTCTGTCATTTTAACTCGCTTAGAAAACATCACAGCCGCCCCAGCTCCATTGTTTTTAAAGGTATTTTTATGATATTCGTTATCATTAGAAAACATAAAGTGCAATCCATAACGTAAGTTGTTGTAACTGAGGTTGTTTTCTATACGCGAACCCGAAGAAAACTGAATATAAACCCCATCACGGCAGTTAAATGCTTCATTCCCGATGATGTCAATATCTTCACAACTCCAAAGGTGAATAGCATTTCCAGAATTATATTGTTGTTTAGGGACACCCGAAATTTTATTGTCTTTTATCGTTCCTTTTTTTCCTTTATTGATGATAATACCGAAATAAATTTGGTCTAAAATATTATCTTCAATATGAAAATTTCGGCATTTTTCAATGTGAATAGAAGCATTCTCAGATGTGGCACTATACGCAACATTGGAAAGCTGAAAGCCTTTAATCGTAACGTTGGAGGCACGCACCATCAGGATATTGCCTTTAAATTGCCCGTTAATAATAGGTCTATCTTTTCCTAACAGAGTTATAGGCTTGTCAATGAGAATGTTATGCTCCGGATATACTCCTTTTTGAACAATAATTGTATCGTTTTCTTGGGCTGTTTGTATGGCTTTTTGTATATTATTGACAGGACATTCCTTACAAACATTTATAATTTGTGCCTTTCCGTAAAAAGAAAAGCACAAAAGTAGTATTATAAAAATCTTTTTCAAAATCTTTTCTATTAAATATAAATCAAGTTAAATAATAAATCAAAAACTTGAATTTTAATGGTCGTGCATATTATTGGTATTGACAGGAGTGTGTCCTGAATGGAATCTTTTTTGGATAGCCTCCCAGTCATAAAGGTCGCCTCCTTTTTCTTCTTGTACTTTTTTAGCATCTTCTAAGGAAGAAAAAGCAGCTAAGTTAGCCCCCATAGGACTTTCTATTTGCTTGGAAACCAAGTAAGTAGCCTTTGTTGCATCTATTAAATTTCCGTCGGGGTTCAAATAATCACAAGTTAAATGTAAGGCAGCATCCTCTTGTTGTGCTTGTATCATACACTCAATGGCATCGTATTTAAATGCTTTGGATTTGTTTGTAACTACCTCAGCAGCAAATTGTTGGCTAACGATAGTCATTTTACAGAAAGCACATTCTTCGTGTCCGTAATCAATAGGTTGTGGAGTAGGGGAGCAGGCAATAAAAAGTATTGCAAAGCTCAAAAATAAAAATATTTTTTTCATTTGTTATTTCTTTTGTTGATTAATAAAAGAGTTAGTTATTGATTTTTATTTGTGAAATGTAAATATTTGCTTAAAAACAAGTATTTGTTAAAAAATAAATAAAAATCATCTTGAAGATTAGGAGTTAGAATTAAGCGTCAAGATGATTTTTATGATTAAACTTATTTTTTTCTAGCAATGAAAAAAGCTATAACAGCAAGCAGACCAGCCAAAATCATAGCGATAGTTCCCCAATGTGGGTAAGACTCTGCATAAAAGTTTAACAACCACTTCCCTCCTAAGAAAGGAGGTTGATAAGCCATTCCTTCTATTTTAATTTGTGCATTTGGGTTGAGGTTGTGTCCGTAATCATATTCCCATTGATAGAAATCGTACATACCAAGCACACCCGCTATCCCCATTATACCAGCCCAAACCAAAAATAAAATTCTTTTACCTGAAAAGGCAAATACTAAACCTAATACAAGCATAGCACCAATGATGTAAGGGAAATATGTAAATTCCCAAAATTCAGCTGGGTGGATATGTTTCATACCAATATAGTGGTTTAGCAAATTTATATTTTCAATAGTGTGTTCTGATAAATCATCTTTTTCTGCAAAAATGCTTTCATTTCCGTTAATATCATTAATCCAAATGTACATTCTAATACCTTCTGGATATTGAGGTGCATCTAATTTTATTTGCCAAATAGGGAAAATAAAAAGCAAAAGTAGCAATAAAGAAGCTACTATCATTAATAAACGTGCTTTCATTGTTTTAAAAGAATTGAAAAAAAGGCTGATTATTACCAGCCTTTTTTTGGTTTATATATTATAATTCGTCATCAGAATCTCCTAAGCTCCATTTAAGAGGAGTGTTAGCATTAGCAGCAGATACACGAACGTATCCTTGCATTTCTTGGTGAAGTGCAGAACAGAAGTCTGTACAATAGAAAGGAAATACTCCGACAGATTTTGGAGTCCAAACAAGAGTTTCTGTTTGTCCTGGCATAATAAGAAGCTCAGCATTTTCAGCTCCCATTACAGAGAATCCGTGAGGGATATCCCAGTCTTGTTCTACGTTAGTAACGTGGAAGTATACAGTATCTCCAACTTTTATACCTTCAATGTTATCAGGTGAGAAGTGGCTACGGATACAAGTCATATAAACGTGTACGTTGTTACCTTCTCTAACTACCTTAGCATCAGCGTCTGTACGAGTTACGTAAGGGTGTTTGTTTTCTGTAAGTTTGAATATTTTTGTAGAATTAGGAGCGATAAGGCTTGCAGGCGCACCTTGTGCATAGTGAGGCTCACCAATAGTAGGGAAGTCTAACAATAATTCCATTTTATCGCCAGAAATATCAAATAATTGAGCAGATTGGCAAAGCTCAGGACCTGTTGGTAAGTAACGGTCTTTTGTAATTTTGTTCATTACAACCAAGTATTTACCAAATGGTTTTTTAGAGTCTCCACCAGGAATCATAAGGTGTCCAGGAGCGTAGTAAGTAGCGTGTCTGTCCAATACTTCCCAAGTACCTACTTTCCATTTGATAACCTCAGAAGAGATAAAGAATGTAGTATAAGCATTTCCTTTGTCATCAAACTCAGTATGTAGAGGTCCAAGACCAGTACTTTTTACAACACCAGCTACAACATCTTCCATTTTTATGATAGGAATACCATATTTGTCTCCTTCAAATTTTTGGTCTTTAATAGCTTGCTCCATTTTAGAGAAAGAGTGTACAGTAAGGTCAGATGATAATTTACCATTACCTATAATGTATTCTCCTGTTGGGTCAACATCTACCCCGTGAGGAGATTTTGGTGTAGGAAGTAAATATACTAAACCAGGACATTTTGCAGGGTCAAGTACTTTTACTTTTTGTTCTACCTTAGAAGTAGCCATATGAGTGTGTTCATCATAAACGTTATGATAATATGGCGTATTTAATTCTGTATAATTACCTTTTGCGATATACTCTTCCGCTACTTTCCAGTTGATAGCAGCAATGTAGTCTTTATCGTTTTGAGAAGCTTCTACTTCTAATAAGCTGTTTGCTTCTTCGGAATTATAAGTTGTGAAGAATACCCATCCGTGAGATGCGTTTTTACCAGAGTGAGCCAAGTCGTAGTTGAATCCTGGCATCATTACTTGGAATTCCAAGTTTAATCTTCCTGTTTCAGGATTTACTTTTACAAAAGAAATAGTTCCTTTGAATTTTCCTTTGTAATCTTTAATAGCAACGTCTTCTTGCGGAATAGGAATAGAGAAACGAGTACCACCTACCACATATTCTGTGTTTTGGGTAACGAAAGTAGAAGAGTGGTTACCACCTGCGTTAGGAAGCTCAATAATCTCTTCTGTTTCAAAAGTTTTTAAACTTACACGAGCAATACGAGGAGTATTGTTCCCGTTAATAAAAATCCAACGACCATCAACTTCTCCGTTAGTTTGAGAAAGTTCTGGGTGGTGAGAGTCATCCCAAGGAATGAATCCGTGAGTAGTTTGTAATAAAGGTTTGGTTTCTTCGTTGTAACCATATCCTTTTTCAGGGTCTTGTGAGAATACAGGAATTACTTTAAGCATTCTTCCAGAAGGAAGCCCGTAAGTAGCGATTTGTCCGCTAAATCCACCAGACAAAAATGCATAATACTCATCGTGTTTTCCAGGCTCTACATATACCCGAGACGCAGCGTCAGAAGCACCAATAGCCCCTGATTTGCCGTCTTTGTTGTCGCTATTGCCACATCCAACAACAAAAGTACCAGCAACTGCCAAAGTTAACAATTTGCTTGTCTTCATAAACAATTTATTTAAAAAATATATTAATATTCAATTATGTTATAAAAGTCTGTTTAGGTAATTACTAAACAGACTTTTAGTAAGATTATTCAATCGTTCTGAAATATTCCAAAATAGCTCTTGCTTCGTCTTCTTTCAAGTGCTGATTGGCCATAGGGGCACCATTAGCTTCTGCTAATAATTGCATAGCGATTGGGTCTTTTGCCACCATTTCTTCAGGATTCAAAATCATATTCATAACCCACTCAGGAGAACGTCTTTCCAAAATTCCTTTCGGTGCAGGACCAATGAATTTTTTAGAAGGCTTATGACAAGCTGTACAATTGATTTTGAATAATTCCTTTCCTTTCTCTGCTAATGCTTGGTCTATTGCATCTGCCAAAGGCGGATTTACACTTTTTACAGGACCAATACCTTTATTACTCATAAAGTCCTGATTAGTAGCACTCTCTGTACTTGTACTCTCTGTTGGGGTTGTTTGAGAAGGAGTAGCCTGAACTTCTTTTGCAGGTTCAGGAGTTGTTGTCGTGTTACCTCCTTCTTTTTTAGAGCCACCATTACAACTTACCAACATCATAGTTACAATACTTGCTACTGTTACTCTTAATGTTTTCATTAAAATTTAGTTTTAAGTATTTTAATGGCGCAAATATACATCTTTTTTTTTATTTAAAAAAGATATTTTCATCTTATTTTTTAATTTTGCTAAAAAACTTCAAGAAAATGATAAATATCAGTTTTTAATAAAGATTAATTTTTTACTTTTCAGATACTTTTCGGTACAAAGCCTCGTACATAGGTATTATTTTATCTTCATCAAATAAAGTAGCCTGTTCCAGAGCTTGTTTTTTGAATTTATTTAAAATGTAAGGACTTTCAAGTATAAGAAGCGCATTTTCTACCATATTATTAATGTCGCCAATATCGCTCAAAAAGCCTGAAAATCCATATTTATTCACTTCCGAAAGTCCACCTGCATTGCTTGAAATAACAGGAACGCCCGCCGCCATTGCTTCCAATGCTGCAAGTCCAAAACTTTCCGATTCTGACGGAAGTATAAATAAATCGGCTGTACATAATATTTCATTGATATCCAAACAATTACCTAAGAAAAGAGTTTCTTCGGAAATTCCTAATTCTTGGCATAAACGTTGAGCGGGTTCTCTTTCAGGGCCATCGCCAACCATTACCAATTTTGCTTTTTTATGTTTCAATATTTTTTGAAAAACATACACCACATCTTCCACTCGTTTTACTTTTCGGAAATTACTAACGTGCATAATGATAAATTCATCTTCATTGGCTATCATATGTCGCTTACATTCTGATTTGTAGGTCTTTGGATTTAAATTGATAAAATTAGGAATTACTTGTATTTCTTTATCAATGTCAAAAAAATGAAGTGTATCTCTTTTTAAACTTTCAGAAACAGAAGTTACTGCATCTGAGGCATTTATACTGAAATTGACAGCAGTTTTATAATAAGGATGATTGCCTACCAAAGTAATATCCGTTCCGTGCAAAGTGGTGATTATGGATATATTTCTTCCTCTTTCTTTAAGAATTTGTTTTGCCATATAAGCCGCATAAGCATGTGGGATAGCATAATGAGC
Source organism: Capnocytophaga sp. (assembly GCA_030530525.1). GTDB lineage: Bacteria > Bacteroidota > Bacteroidia > Flavobacteriales > Flavobacteriaceae > Capnocytophaga. The sequence continues at coordinate 78,667 of JAUMUT010000004.1, forward strand.
GTGGATAACATCAATGTTGTATTCCATCGCTACTTCTACTAACTTACTTGATAGAGCCAACTCATAAGGTTGATAACGGAATAATGGATATTCTTCCATATAAACCTCGTGAAAGTGAATATTTTTGTTAAAAAATGCTAAACGAGCTGGCTGGCTGTATGTTATAAAATGAATTTGATATCCTTTTTGTGCTAAATAAAGCCCTAACTCGGTAGCAACCACACCACTACCTCCAAAAGTAGGATAACAAACAATAGCTATATTCATAAAATTAATTAAAATTAACAATTAAAATAAAAATCGTGCCTGTGCAGTAACAGACATATCCGAAAAATCTTTCTTTAAATATTTGAAATAAGAAGCAATACCTATCATAGCAGCATTGTCGGTACAATATTCAAAATCTGGAATAAAAGTTTTCCAATTATATTTTAAAGCATTGTCTTTCAACGCTTTTCTTAGAGAAGAATTGGCACAAACACCACCACCTATGGCTATTTGTTTTATTCCTGTTTGGTCAATAGCTTTTTTTAGCTTAGACATAAGTATCTCAATAATAGTATATTGTATAGAAGCACAAATATCATTAATATTTTGTTCTATAAAATTAGGATTTTCTTTTGTTTTTTTCTGGATAAAATACAAAATAGAAGTTTTTAATCCTGAAAAACTGAAATTTAGATTAGGAACATTCGGTTTAGGAAAAACAAAAGCCTTAGGATTTCCTTTCTGTGCATATTTATCAATTAAAGGGCCACCAGGGTAAGGCAAACCTAATATTTTAGCGGCTTTATCAAATGCTTCGCCTGTGGCATCATCTTGGGTTTCTCCAAGAATTTCCATTGAAAAATAATCATTTACTTTTAATATTTGCGTATGCCCACCGCTAATAGTCATTGCTAAAAAAGGGAAAGTAGGTTTTGTATTGTTTTCATTATCAATAAAATGAGCTAAAATATGTCCTTGCATATGATTAACTTCTATCAGAGGAATATTTAACCCTAACGCTAATGATTTAGCAAAAGAAACACCAACCAATAACGACCCTTGAAGTCCTGGACCGCGAGTAAAACCAATAGCCGAAAGCTGTTTTTTATCAATATTTGCTTTTTGTAAAGCCTGATGTACCACAGGAACAATATTTTGTTGGTGTGCTCTGGAAGCTAATTCAGGTACAACTCCTCCGTATTCCTGATGTATTTTTTGGCTTGCAATCACATTAGAAAGTACTTTTTCTCCTCTTAAAACAGCCGCAGAAGTATCATCACAAGACGATTCTATCGCTAATATATATATGTCTTGATTCATTTTTTTTGTTAAATAAAAAACAATATTATGTTAATATATTTATTAAAAATTAGTGTTTTGTTTGGTAATAATTAAGAATGTTTTATTAGAAATTTCTTTAATAAAAAAATACTAAGGTATAGTTTTTGCAAATAAAACTTTATTGTATATTTGTAACTTTGTAAAGAAACATTTTTTTTAGTTATTTTTACACGTAAAATACTGATATATTGTATATTAATATATAAAAATAAAATGCAAAGATATTAATTTTTTTATGAAAATAAAAAATTTGAATACGAAAAAAATTTTTAATCTATTTAGGAAGACTTTCAAGTGGGGGCTGTTAGGGATAGTTATTGTTTTTATCATTCTTTTGCTTCCTCCTGTACAAAGTTATTTGGCATCTTTTGCTACCAAATGGCTTAATGATACTTATAAAGTTGATATTCAGATAGATAAATTATCTATTAGCCCCACAGGAATGATTGTTCTTGATGGGGTGCTTATCCGTGATACACAGCAAGATACGCTTATTTCTGCGGAAAAAATACGAACTCCTTTGCTTGATATAAACGAATTAACAAAGGGAAATTTATACTTTTCTTCTATATATGCGGAGAATTTATTTCTGGATATGAAAACTTATAAAGGAGATTCTTTATCTAATTTAGATGTTTTTGTAGAAAGTTTTGAAGATGGTAGCCCGAAAAGCAACGAACCTTTTATAATGAAAGCTAAAAAAATTCATTTAAAAGAAAGTCGTTTTCGTGTGTTAGATTATAATAGTGAAAATCCGCAAACGCTTGATATTCAAGAACTTTTTGCCGATGTTTCTGATTTTTATATTTTTAATTCTAATATAGATTTAGAGCTTCTTTCAGGGAGTTTGGTTTTAGATAATCATTTAAAAATCAATGATTTAAAGTTAAATTTTTGTTATTCCGATTCTTTAATTCGTTTGGATAAAATATATGCTAAAACGCCTCATTCGGAAATAGATGCGGATATTGATTTTTTTGCAAAAAATGGCAGTTATTCAGATTTTCTTAACAAAGTAAATATGAATGCTAATATTCGTCCGTCCGTTGTTGGTACAGATGATATTAATGGTTTTAGTAAAGTTTTTGCAGAAGATAAAGTAATTGATATTCAAGGAGTTGTAAAAGGTCATTTGAATGGTTTTTCTGCAAGTAATATTCAGCTGGATTATCAAAATACGAGCTTACAGGGCTTGGTGGATATGACATATGCGTTTAGCGATAAGGATATTGTTTTGGCGGTTACTCTTCCCAAATTTACTACAATATATTCGGATTTGGTGGGGTTAATGCCTGATATTTTAGGAAAAAATATTCCAGAAGAACTCAAAGATTTTGGCTTTTTAGAAGGAACTTTACGAGCCGATTATTTTACAAAAGCTATTGATATTGAGGCAGATATGTATTCTTCCGTAGGAGGAGATATTTTGGTGAATGGCGGTATTTTTGGCTTGGATAATCCTTCTACGGCTGTTTATCGTGGTAAGTTAGTAACTAATCATTTTCGTTTGGGAGATTTTCTTAAAAATAAAGATATAGGAAAAATAACAACTTCGGCGCAAATAACAGGTAAAGGCTTGGATATGAGTAGTTTAGACGACTTAATTATGCAAGCCGATATTAAAGAAATTGAATATAGAAATTATTCGTATAAAAATATTCGGTTTGATGGGGCGTATGACGATAAGAAACTTAACGGAACTTTACGAATTTCAGACTCTAACCTGAAAATGTCTTTGGAAGGGTTGGCGGATATTTCTAAAAAAGAAGATGTCATTGATATAAAAACGAAAGTAGAATTGGCAAATCTTAATTCGTTAGGATTTGTTAAAAATGATAGTATAGCCAGTTTAAAAGGAGAAATTACCGTAGATGTTAAAGGAAATTCATTTGATGAGCTTATTGGTCGGATAAATTTTAAAAATACGACTTATAATAAAAATCAAAATCTTTATAAATTTGAAGATTTTTTTATTGATATTCAGAAAGATACAAATAATATCCGTACCATATTAGTAGAATCTCCGGATATTATTACAGGGAAAGTACAAGGAAGGTTTAAATTTGCAGAGATTAACAAAATTTTTCAAAATTCAATAGGAAGTATCTATACTAATTATAAACCTTTTAAAGTTTCAAAAAATCAATATTTAACATTTGATTTTAAAATATATAACAAAATAATAGAAATATTTTTGCCCGAATTAGTCTTAGGGAAAAATACATTAATACGAGGAAAAATAGCAGCAGATGAAGCAGATTTTAAATTAAATTTTAAAACGCCTAATATTAATATTTATGATAATAAGTTAAAAAACGTTAATTTAATAGTAGATAACAAAAATCCTCTTTACAATACCTATATAGAAATCCAGAAAATTAATACAAATATATATGATATTCAGGACTTTAACCTAATTAATACTACGATTAAAGATACTCTTTTCTTTCGTACAGAATTTAAAGGAGGGCAATCTTTAAAAGATAATTATGTGTTAAATTTTTATCATACCATTAATGAGCAAAGGCAATCTGTTGTTGGGTTAAAAAAATCTAGTGTATTTTTTAAAGATAATGAGTGGGTTGTAAGAAATAATAATTACGAAAATAAGTTAATTTTTGATAAAAATTTAGATTCTATTCATATTAAAAATTTCAATATAAATCACCAAGACGAATCTATTTCATTAAACGGAATACTTGCTAAAAATTCTTATAAAGATATTCATTTAATTTTTGATAAAGTAGAATTGTACAAGATAACGCCTGATATTAAAGGACTTGACTTGGAAGGTAACCTTAATGGACATTTATCTCTTGTGCAAAGGAAGAGTAAATATTACCCTTCTTCTAACCTTATTATAAAAAAATTTGCCCTTAATAAATACGATATGGGCGATTTGGAATTAGGAATTGAAGGAAATGAAGATTTAACTACGTTTAACACAAATTTACAATTTATTAATGGTTTAGGAGAAGGATTCAGAACTATTGGTGATATTGCCATTCGTGATGGACAAACTTTTTTAGAGTTGGATACCAGCTTTAAAGAATTGAATTTGAGTCCTTTCTCTCCTCTTGCTGATGGTATTTTGTCAAATATTCGTGGAAATATAACAGGTGCAGCTCATATTTCAGGAAGGCTTAATAAGCCTAAAATAGAAGGAACTTTTTATCTTAATAAAGTAGGAATGGGAATACCTTATCTTAATGTAGATACTAATTTTGCCCAAAATTCTGAAATTATTTTAAAAGATAATGACTTCATTTTCAATGACATACAATTGACTGATGTGGTGTATAAAACGCAAGCTACTCTTGGAGGGAAAATCTATCATAAAAAGCTGACAGACTGGTATTTAGATATTAGTTTGGATACTAAAAATAAACGTTTTTTAGCACTTAATACCCAAGCAAAAGATAACGATTTATTTTATGGAACAGGTTTTATTAACGGAAAAGCTACCCTAAAAGGAAGTGTAGATGATATTACCATTGGGGTAAAGGCAGTAACAGGAGAAGGAACTAAGTTTAAAATTCCTCTAAGTGATACGCAAACCGTTGGAGATGACTCATTTATCATTTTTAAATCTAAAGAAAAAGCCGAAAATAGACAAATAGAAGAAGCCACTTACCAAGGGATAAAAATGAATTTTGATTTGGATATTTTGCCCACAGCAGAAGTGGAAATTATTATTGACCAAAAAAATAATAGTAATCTTATAGGTAGTGGTGCGGGGACAATTTTGATGGAAATTGACACCAATGGGCAATTTAATATGTGGGGTGACTTTTTGACAACCTCTGGTGAGTATAATTTTAAATATGGCGGTGTAATTGATAAAAAATTTAAAGTGTTGCCCAATGGTTCTATCACTTGGAACGGAGCTCCGATGAGCGCAACACTTAATAATTTGAAAGCGGCTTACACCCTTTATGCAAACCCATCGGTGCTGTTAGAATCTACGCAATATAATCGAAAAATTCAAACCCAAGTGGTTATTAGTTTAGAAGGAGATTTGTCGCATCCGCAAACCATTTTTGATATAAAATTTCCTGATAGCAACCCAGGTCTTGTATCAGAAATGAATTATCGCTTGGAAGATACCGATAAAAAACAGCTTCAAGCCTTTGCTTTATTGGCGCAAGGAAATTTTTTAAGTGATGCATCAGCAGGAGATAAAGTGCTGTCTTACAATATGATGGAAACTGCAACAGGAATTTTTAATCAACTTTTGGCAAGTGATGACGATAAACTAAATTTAGGAATTAGCTACGAGGCTGGGGCGGTCAATCCTAACCAAGCCTATACAAGTGCAGACCGCTTAGGGCTTACTTTTTCTACTGATATTACGGATAGAATTCTCTTCAATGGGAAGTTTAAATTTCCAATAGGAGGAGTTACTCAAACTGCAGTTTCTGGCGATTTTGAATTTCAGTTTTTATTGAATAAAGAAAAAACACTGAGTGCTAAAATTTTTAACAGAGAAAATGAATTTCAACAATATTTATTAGACAGAATTGATTATACACAAGGGATAGGATTGTCATATAAAGTTGATTTTGATACATTTAGAGAATTATGGCGAGGAATTTTTAGAAAAAATAAAGAAGACGAAGAAGAAAAAAAAGAAGAATGAACTATTCAGAAATAAAAAAAATATTCCATCAGCAACTAAAAGAGAAATATATTGAAAATGAGATAGATAGCTTGTTTTTTATAGCCTTAGAAAATGTAGCTAATATTTCGCGAATAGAATATTTTTTACAAAAAGAAAATATAATATACTTAAAATATTTAGAAAAATTAGAATTTATTTTACAAGAATTAAAAAAAAATAAACCTATTCAATATATTATAAATAATGCTTATTTTTACGGATTAAATTTTTATGTAGATGAAAATGTCTTGATTCCAAGGCAGGAAACAAATGAACTTGTGGATTGGGTATTGAATAGTGTAGATGCATCGCAACCTCTGAAAATACTAGATATCGGAACAGGAAGTGGTTGTATTGCGATTGCCTTGAAGAAAAATCTTCCTTTTGCCGAAGTTTCTGCAATAGATATTTCTGAAAAAGCAATAGAGGTAGCTCAAAAAAATGCTCAAAAAAACCAAGTAAGAGTTAATTTTTTGCAAAAAAATATTTTACAAACAGAACATTTATTACAAAAATGGAATATTATCATCTCGAATCCTCCATATGTACAAGAAAAGGAAAAAGCTGAAATTCAACCAAATGTGTTAGATAATGAACCACATTTAGCTCTTTTCGTACCAGATGATAATCCATTGTTATTTTATGAAAAAATAACAGAATTAGCAAAGAAAAACCTTACCGAAAATGGGATTTTATTTTTTGAAATAAATCAATATCTTTCCAAAGAAACAAAAAAAATGATAGAAAATAAGGGCTTTTCGCAAGTAATTTTAAAAAAAGATTTACAACAAAACGATAGAATGATATTAGCAAAATTATAATTTAACATAAAATACAAATGAATTCAAAAATAATTGCCAACGGAATATTACGAGCAATAGTTATTATTGTAAGTATTGTATTGTCTATTTTTATTATTTATCAATTACAAACGGTTATTACTTATATAGCTTTGGCTATGATTTTGGCATTGATAGGCCATCCAATGATATCATTTTTTAAGAAAAAATTAAAATTTAGAAATACATTAGCAGTATTAAGTACAATTTCCATAATGCTTTTTGTACTTATCGGAATAATAAGTCTTTTTATTCCTTTATTACGTTCGCAAGGAGAAAATTTAGCTTCTATAAATTTTCAAGAAGTGAATACAAAAATCCATTATTTTTTGGAAAACATATTGAATTCCATTGGTTTAGATGGTGCAGATGCCAATACTTTTCAGTTATCTAATATTATAAATGTACAAGATGTTTCCAATGTTTTGAATGGATTAATGGGCTTTATGGGAACACTTGGAATGGGATTGTTTTCTGTGGTTTTTATAGCATTTTTCTTTATGAAAGATGGTACAAAAATTAGTGATTCTTTAATAAATTTAATAAATGTCAAACATATAGAAGCGGTACGTTCTGCATTAGAAATGATAAAGTCTTTACTTTCTCGTTATTTTGTTGGTTTGTTATTACAAATAACAATTATTTTTATAATGCTTTCTATAACATTGTTAATTTTTGGAGTTAAAGATGCCATTGTAATAGCTTTTTTGTGTGCTTTACTCAATTTAATTCCATATTTAGGACCTCTTATTGGTGGAGTTTTGATTTGTATTTTAACAATTTCTAACTTTATAGATGCAGATTTGACAATGGTAATTTTACCCAAAACAATATATGTACTTATCGGATTTTTGATTACTCAATTTGTAGATAACGTATTTAGCCAGCCAATAATATTTTCTAACTCAGTGAAATCCAATCCATTAGAGATATTTTTGGTGATATTAATTATCGGAACTTTATTCGGAATAATAGGAATGGTAATTGCAGTGCCTTTATATACAGTTCTTAAAGTTATATTAAAAGCATTTTTCCCAAATAATAAAATTGTTAAATTTTTAACTCCTAATATCTAATGATAAATCAAAATTTATTATCCAACGAGGTTCAAAAATTTATAGCGGAAAATCAAAATGCAGATATTACTAAAATTATTTTAAAAAAATCTCCATTTCCTGAAATAACGTCATCGGAATTAGCAACACAAATAGAAGGTAAGTATAAGAGTAAGAATAAGTTACCAACTTGGCACACAACAGAAAAAATATTATTTCCTGCAAAACTTTCATTGGAACAAGCCTCTTCTGAGCAAACAGCAGAATATAAATCATCATTGGTAGAAGGAGTTTTGTTAGATGCTACGGGAGGTTTTGGGGTAGATGATTTTTATTTTGCAAAAAAATGTAATAGTGTGATTCATTGTGAGTTACAAACAGAATTATCAGAAATAGTAAAGCATAATGCAAAAATATTTAACATAAAAAATATTATTTGTGAAAATAAAAATTCCTTAGATTTTTTACAAGAAAATACTACTTTTTTTGATGTTATATATATTGACCCAGCAAGAAGAAATCAAAATAAAGAGAAAATTTTTCTATTAAAAGATTGTGAGCCAGATGTTTGTTCGTGTCTTCCACTTTTTTGGAAACACACAAATACTATATTGTTAAAAGCGTCTCCAATGTTGGATATTTCTACTGCAATTAAAGAATTATCTTTCGTAAAAGAAGTACATATTGTAGCGATTTCTAATGAAGTAAAAGAAATTTTATTTTTGTTAAAAAACGATAAAATAGAGAATAATATTTTAATTAAAAACGTAAATATACACCATTCAAAAATAGATATATTTTCTTATTATCTACCTGAAAATGAGAAAAATATAGAAAAGTATGATTTAAATTTACCCTATTTGTACGAGCCTAACGTTACAATAATGAAATCAGGAGGTTTTTCTATTTTGCAAAAAAAATACAATATAGTTAAATTAGCAAAAAATTCACATTTATTCACTAGTTCTGAACTTATTTCTGATTTTCCAGGGAGAATTTTTGTAATTCAAAAGATATTTAATTTTAACAAAAAAATCCAAAAGGAAATGAAAGATATGAAAGCAAATATTTCGGTTAGGAATTTTCCGATGTCAGTAGAAAAAATTCGCACTCAGCTAAAAATAAAAGACGGGGGAGATTTGTTTTTATTTTTTACAACAAATGCTAAAAATGAAAAAATAGTAATTTTTTGTGAGAAATATTATTCTTAAAAAAAATATAAACTATGTTAATATAATAGTTTTATTTCTTTTAAACGATATTCTTTTATGATATTATCTTCCAGCTCTATTTGTAGCTCTCCTTTTTGAGAAACGCCTCGTATATAACCTATAATTCTCTGATTATTAGGAAGCTCAAACGTGGAAGGTTTATTGATCCTAAAAAGATGAGAATGATATTCTTCAAAAATAGAAGCATATTTATTAGGTGATAAATTATTGAAAGATTTGGTTATTTCATTGATTATCAAGGTTAAAACTTCGTCAAGATCAAAAAAATTACCTGTTATTTTTTGTAAAGAAGAAACATTTGGTAAATTGTTAAAAAATATTTGATTTACATTTAGCCCAATACCGATAATACTCGTAGTAATGTATTCTTTTTGGAGAGTATTTTCTATAAGGATACCACAAATTTTCTTTTTTCCTGACAAAATGTCATTTGCCCATTTTACGGATAAATCAGGAATCTGTAATTTTTTTAAAGCCCTAAAAATAGATAGAGAAACACACATATTAAGGATAAAATGATCCTCTGAATGAAAATTTTCAAATTGTTTTAAAACACTGAAAGTCAGGTTTTTATAAGGTTCAGAAATCCATTTGGCATCTTGCTGTCCTCTGCCCGCAAATTGGCTAAGAGCCCAAACGATGGTATTATCTTCCAAAGTTTTTGTTTTTAAAATTTCTTTTAAATAGGTATTGGTAGAATCTATGGCATTGAGTTTGATGATATTCATACTTGATAATTTATATATATAAAATAAAAATATGTTTTTTTAGAGAAAAGAATATATTTTTTTAAGATAAAATTTAGAGAAATTCTATTTTTTCCCTAAAAAAGATAAAAATATTTTTCTTTTTCCAATAAAATTTTATACCTTTGTGGCTCGTGCAAAAATAACAAAAAAATTGATGATAAACGAAAAAAATAATCCAGATTTGCTAATAGCAGAAATTTTGGAAGGAATCCAAAAAGTTAAAGGTCAGGATATCACCATTTTAGACCTTAGAGGAATAGAAAATGCAGTATGTAGTCATTTTGTAATTTGTTCAGGAAATTCAAACACCCAAGTAGTTGCTATTTCAGGAGCTATCCAGCGACAAACACCGCAAAAACCTTGGCATATAGAAGGAGAACAAAATGCAGAATGGGTACTTTTGGACTATGTAGATGTAGTGGTGCATATTTTCCAAAAACATATAAGAGAATATTATGATATAGAGGGCTTGTGGGGAGATGCCCGAATAACTCAAATACAAACAGATTATTAATTATGAATGAGAATAAACCTTCAAGATTTTCAGCTTTTTGGCTCTATGCAGGGCTGGCATTAATATTATTTTTTGTCCTTAATCCGTTATCTAGCGCAGGACTTTGGAAACAGCCTAAGGAAATATCCCAAATGGAATTGGAAAAGTATCTTCAAGATGGAGATATAGCCAAAATAGTAGTGGTTAATAAGCACCAAGCAAGAATATATCTAACTTCTGAGGCTATTAACAAAGAAGATCATAAAGATGTAAAGCCTGATAGTCAGTTATTTAAAGCAGGTGCTAAGACAGAAATTCCTCAGTATAAGGTAGAAGTAGGAGTATTGGAGAATTTTGAAAACAGATTTAACAAAATTGTAACTGATAATAATTTATCAAATTCTACACAATTACTTTATGATACAGAACAAAATTTCTTAGGAGATATTCTTATTACGGTAATTTTACCTGTGTTACTCTTTGTTGGGTTGTGGGCATTTTTGATGCGTAGAGCAGGCGGAGGTATTGGTGGCGGACAGATTTTTAGTATAGGAAAATCTCGCGCTAAACTCTTTGATGCCAATAAAGACAAACGAATTACTTTCCAAGATGTAGCAGGCCTGGAAGGAGCAAAAGAAGAAGTGCAAGAAATTGTAGAATTTTTAAAAAATCCTGAAAAATATACTTCTTTGGGAGGGAAAATTCCGAAAGGAGCTCTTTTGGTAGGACCTCCAGGTACAGGAAAAACGCTTCTTGCCAAAGCGGTTGCTGATGAAGCAAAAGTTCCGTTTTTCTCTCTTTCTGGTTCAGATTTTGTGGAAATGTTTGTTGGAGTAGGAGCTTCACGAGTACGAGATTTATTCCGACAGGCTAAAGAAAAATCTCCTTCTATTATTTTTATAGATGAAATTGATGCCATAGGTAGAGCTCGTGGTAAAAATAATTTAACAAATGCCAATGATGAAAGAGAAAATACTCTAAATCAGTTGCTTACAGAGATGGACGGCTTTGGATCTACTTCCAATGTTATTGTATTGGCTGCTACCAACCGCGTGGATGTTTTGGATAAAGCACTTTTGCGCGCAGGGCGTTTTGATAGACAAATTTATGTAGATTTACCAGACCTTAATGAGCGAAAAGAAATTTTTAAAGTGCATTTAAAGCCTATTAAAGTTACAGAAAATTTGGATATTGACTTTTTGGCAAAACAAACCCCAGGATTTTCAGGTGCTGATATTGCTAATGTTTGTAATGAAGCCGCTTTAATAGCTGCTCGCAAAGGAAAAACTTCTGTGGATAAGCAAGATTTCTTAGATGCTGTGGATAGAATTATCGGGGGATTAGAGAAGAAAAATAAAATAATTACCCAAGAGGAGAAAAAAGCGATAGCTTATCACGAAGCAGGGCACGCTACCGTGAGTTGGCTTTTGCAACACGCAGCACCATTGGTAAAGGTAACTATTGTGCCACGCGGTCGTTCTTTGGGAGCAGCTTGGTATTTGCCAGAGGAAAGACAAATCGTTCGTACAGAACAAATAGAAGATGAAATGTGTGCTGCTTTGGGAGGACGAGCTGCGGAACAAATTACTTTCGGGAAAATATCCACAGGCGCACTTAGCGACCTTGAAAAAGTAACCAAACAAGCACGTGCTATGGTTACTATTTATGGTTTGAATGAAAAAATAGGAAATCTTACCTATTATGATGCCACAGGCGAAGAATACGGATTTACCAAACCTTATAGCGAGCGTACTGCCCAAATTATTGATGAAGAGATAAATAAAATAATTGAAGAACAATACCAAAGAGCAATTCATATTTTAACAGAAAATAAAGAAAAGCTTAATACTTTAGCCGAATTATTATTAGAGCGAGAAGTTATTTTTAAAGAGGATTTGGAAAATATTTTTGGAAAACGACCTCACGAAATCTCTCTTTCAAAAGAATAAAAAATTAAACTCCCTTTTTGAGGGAGTTTTTTTATATCTTTTCCCAATCTTCTATTTCTCCGTCAATAAGTTGAAAAATAGGGTGGGGGCGAGGTGCTTGGTCTTTTACTTTTTCATAGAATTTAGCATCTCTTTGTTTTATTTTTTTTAACAAATGTTCCCATTCATATGAAAGTTGTTTTGTGGTAACTTGCAAAATAGTTGGTAAAATAGGTTGTGTTATTTTGGTTTTATCAAAATTATATCCTCTTGAAGTAGCTTCGGATAGGACTTCAGATAAATAATAATTGATAGCTAATAAAGGATTTGCAGTGTTTTTAAATCGTAATAATTGTGGGTGATTGGTATAGCCTTTTGTGTTTCCCTCTAAAACTTTTTTTGCTAAAAGTGTTTCTCGCCATAAAGCAACTAAGCCTTTAACATCTAATAATTGAGGGTGTAATGACCAAATTCTCATAGTTTATTTCTATTTAATACTTTTTTTGTAAATTATAAAGAAAATAAAAGACTCATTATAAAACACTTATAATGAGTCTTTATTTGTTATAAAGGAGTTCCTTCACTGGTTTTAAATCGGTATTCTAAGTAAGTATAAGCGTCTCTTGGAAGAATTTGTATCCATCGCTTATATTTTAAAAACCATTTAAAGCGTATAGAAAAGAAACCTTTTGTCAAATATGCCCCTATAAAAGGGTGTATGTTTAGAGTAATTCGCCCTTTATAGGTAGTTTGATTTATAATTTGCTCTAATTCTGTTGTTATTCTGTCAATAAGTACAATGGGGGCATCTACTTCTCCATTTACTTTACTAGGGTCTTCTTCTTTGGTTTTAATGTGTAATTCTGGTCGTACGCGTTGTCGAGTAATTTGTATTAATCCAAACTTGCTTGGAGGTAAAATTTTATGTTTAGCTCTATCATCTTTCATTTCTTCACGGAGAAAATCAAATAGTTTTTGTCTATTCTCTCCATTGCTCATATCAATAAAATCTACCACAATAATTCCGCCCATATCGCGTAGGCGTAGTTGTCGGGCTATTTCAGCCGCTGCAATAAGATTCACCTCATATGCGGTTGTTTCTTGGTTGGTAGCCTTATTGGAGTGGTTGCCGCTATTGACATCAATCACGTGTAGGGCTTCGGTGTGTTCTATTACTAAGTAAGCACCTTTTGTCATAGAAACGGTTCGCCCAAACCCTGTTTTTATTTGTCGTTCTATATGAAAACGCTCAAAAATAGGTATAGATGATTTGTATAACTTTACGATATTAACTTGCTCAGGGGCAATTTCATATAAATATTCTCTTATTTGTTCGTAAAGAGTTTCGTCATTAACGTGTATTCCCGTAAATGTATCGTTAAAAATATCCCTCAGGATAGCCCCAGCCCGATTTACCTCGCTTAACACTTTGGAGGGATAATTAGCTTGGGGTATTTTTTTACACATCAAAATCCATTTATTCACAGAGCTTTGCAAATCTTTATCTAACTCTGCTACTTTTTTGCCTTGTGCAACGGTACGGATAATAACTCCGAAGCCTTTTGGCTTTATACTTTGTACAATTCGTTTTAGTCGTTCTTTTTCAGATTTATCTTCAATTTTTTGAGAAATAGAAATTCGTTCTGAAAAGGGTACGAGTACTAAGTACCTCCCTGCGATAGAAAGTTCTGAACTCAATCGAGGTCCTTTGGTAGAAATAGGTTCTTTAATTATCTGAACCAAAATGGGTTGCCCTGCTTTTAATACATCTCCAATTGCTCCGTTTTTGTTAATATCAGGTTCTTGTTTAAATTCTTTTAAAGAATAATCTTTCAGTTTTCCTGAGCTAACTTCTTTTACAAATTTTAACGAAGTGGCTAATTGCGGACCTAAATCGTGATAATGCAAAAAAGCATCTTTATCATATCCTACATTTACAAAGGCTGCATTTAGCCCTTGTACAGGTTTATGAATTTTGGCGAGCATAATATCGCCTACTGATAACCCATTGTTATCTTCCTCTTTATGAAGTTCTATAAGTCGTCCATCTCTTAACAAGGCAAAATCTACGTCAGAAGCACCAGAACGAATAATCAATTCTTTTGTCATTCTGCTTTGATTTTATGTTTTTTTTACAATCTTTATTTTAATTTCACAAAAATAAAGGGAAAATAATGAACTTATTAGAAAATGAAAAAGTAGTTAAAAAACTACTTTTTCTTTTTGTGTCGGTTAGCTCTTGCTCTCTTTTTTCTTTTGTGCGTAGCTACCTTATGTCTTTTTCTTTTTTTTCCGCTTGGCATATAGCTTGCTTTAAAATGTTAATACTCCGTTATTTTTTTACTTTTACATTGTCTTTAACTCCTTGAACAAATACTTTTGCAGGCTTGAAAGAAGGAATGTTGTGAGCTGGAATAGTAATAGTCGTATTTTTAGAAATGTTACGACCTGTTTTTTCCGCACGTGTTTTAATAATAAAGCTACCAAACCCACGAAGATACACATTATCTCCTTTTTCTAAGGAAAGCTTTATTTCATCCATAAAGTTCTCAACAATAGTCTGCACGTCTCCCTTATCAACCCCCAATTTATCAGAGATTTTAGTTACGATTTCTGCTTTTGTCATATTTCTTAGTATTTAATTACAATCTTTTGAGGGTGCAAATATACAAAAAATTTAATTAATAGCAACCTAAAACATTAAAATTTAATAAAATAGCTATTTTTTTATACTTTTTATTAATGAAGAGATTCAGGGAGTATTTGGTTAAATTATTTTTTTGTTTAATAAAGAGATTTATTTGTAAATTATTGTTTTTCAGTATTTTGCATATAAAATAGAAAACAAAATAATAGAAATATAAAAATAAATTCTATTTATTATTGTAAAAACTCCAAATAAAATTATTATTTGGAGTTTTATTTCTTATGAAAAAAAGTTTTTAAATATGAATAACTTCTCCGTAAGCAGCTGCAACCGCTTCCATAACGGCTTCACTCATTGTTGGGTGTGGGTGAACCGCTTTTAGTAATTCGTGTCCTGTGGTTTCTAATTTACGAGCAACTACCGCTTCGGCTATCATATCGGTAACACCAGCACCAATCATATGGCAACCTAATAATTCGCCATATTTTGCATCAAAAATAACCTTAACAAAACCATCAGAATTTCCGCTTGCTTTGGCTTTACCAGAAGCTGAGAATGGGAATTTTCCTACTTTTATTTCGTAACCTTTATCTTTTGCTTGTTTTTCTGTAAGCCCAACAGAAGCTATTTCAGGAGTACAATAAGTACAACCAGGAATATTTCCATAATCCAAAGGTTCTACGTGTAGTCCTTTTATTTTTTCTACGCACAAAATACCTTCGGCAGATGCCACGTGTGCCAATGCTTGACCAGGAACTACGTCGCCAATAGCATAATAACCAGGAACATTAGTTTGGTAATATTTATCTACAACAATTTTGTCACGTTCTGTTTTGATGCCAACTTCTTCTAAGCCAATATTTTCAATATTTGTTTTAATACCAACAGCAGAAAGAAGAATGTCTGCTTCTAAAATTTCTTCGCCTTTGGCTGTTTTAACAAATGCTTTAACTCCATTTCCAGAAGTATCTACTTTGGTTACTTCGGCAGATGTTAAAATATTGATACCAAGTTTTTTGAAGCTACGTTCTAATTGTTTAGAAACTTCTTCATCTTCCACAGGAACGATATTAGGCATAAATTCTACAATAGTAACTTCAGTTCCCATTGATTTATAGAAATATGCAAATTCAATACCGATAGCTCCACTACCAACAACAATCATTTTCTTAGGTTGTTCAGGCAATGTAAGTGCTTGGCGATAACCGATAACTTTTTTGCCATCTTGCGGAAGAGCAGGCAATTCGCGAGAGCGAGCACCTGTTGCTATAATAATATGGTCTGCACTGTATTCCGTTACTTTTCCGTCTTTATCGGTAACATCTACTTTTTTTCCTGCTTTTATTTTCCCATATCCTTCAATAACGTCTATTTTATTTTTTTTCATTAGGAATTGCACTCCTTTGCTCATTCCGTCTGCTACTTCACGACTACGTTTTACAACTGCTGTAAAGTCTTTGTCATATTCTTTAACAGAAAGACCATAGTCAGAAGCGTGTTTTAAGTATTCAAACACTTGTGCAGATTTTAACAAGGCTTTGGTAGGAATACACCCCCAATTAAGACAAACTCCGCCCAAATTTTCTTTTTCAATTAAGCCCACTTTAAAACCTAATTGAGAAGCACGAATAGCAGTAACGTAACCACCAGGGCCACTTCCTAAAACAATAATGTCGTATTTACTCATTGTGAATTTTTTTATTTTAACTATTAAATGATGGCACGAAAGTACAAAAATTATTTCTTATAGCACCGAAAAAATATGTTTTTTTTATTGTTTTTTATGTAAGGTGTTGATTTTTAAATATTTATATAAAGTTAAAAATTGAATTTTTCTAACAGAAAATCAGGACATTTTATAGGTTTGAAAGTTTCTTTATTAACAAAAACTAAAATAGTATTTGCTGTAACAAGTAATTCCTTCTTTTCGTTAAATATTTGATAATCAAAAATAATTTTAGAAGTAGGTTTTTCTTTTAGAGAAATTTTAACAGAAAGTAATTCGTCATAAAGAGCAGGTTTTTTATAATCGATATGTAAAGATACCACAGGGAGCATAACGCCCATTTCTTCCATATTTTTGTAAGAAACACCTAAATTTCTTAGCCATTCAACACGAGCTATTTCTAAATATTGAGGATAGTTTCCGTAGTAAATCACACCCATTTGGTCGGTTTCGGCATATCGTGTCCGAATTGAAAATGTAAAATCTTTCATAAACGTATATAATTGATTATTAATAAAATAAGAAAAAGTATTAAAATTAAAGTAAAAATATTTTTTTTTCTCAAAAAATATTTGCAATTTTGCCCCACTAATAACACCTTGAAAAATTCAGCGACAAAGATATAAAAAAAATTAGTAACCAATGAATACCGATGTAAGAATTATTTGGGCAAATTGCTTGTCCTTTATAAAAGATAATGTAACAGACGAAATATTTGATATGTGGTTCAAACCTATTGAACCGGTGAGGCTTACACAAGATAATACTTTGGTAATTAGGGTGCCAAGTATGTTCTTTATGGAGTTTTTGGAAGAACATTACATTAATCTTATATGGAGTGCCTTAACCAAAGAATTGGGAGCAAAGCCTAGACTTACATATAATGTAAAAATGGAAAATAATCCGAATAAAACGGAGCAAGCTACGGAGCAAATTCCTAGCTCTAACCGAAGAAATCATTCGGATATTGCCCAAATGAATACTTACGGACAAAAGCCACAAGAGTCTTTTAACCCATATATAGTGCCTGGATTGGTAGAGGTAAAAGTAGAATCTCAGCTTAACCCTAACAAAAATTTTGATACTTTTATAGAAGGAGAAAGTAACCGTTTGGCGCGTTCGGCAGGGAAAGCCATAACTGATAGGCCAGGAGGAACATCTTTCAATCCGTTATTTATCTTTGGTGGAGTGGGGCTTGGTAAAACTCACTTAGCACACGCTATTGGCTTAGAAATTCAAGATAAATTTCCTAAAAAGAAAATTTTATATATTGAAGCAGAGGATTTTACAAAACAATACGCCGTAGCAGCAAAAAATAATAGCCGTACGGATTTTATTCATTTTTATCAACAAATAGATGTTTTGATAATTGATAACGTACAGTTTTTTGCTTCTAAAACAGGAACGCAAGATGTTTTTTTCCAGATTTTCAATCATTTACATCAAAACGGAAAACAAATTATTTTAACATCAGATAAAGCTCCTGTTGATATACAAGATGTAGAACAGCGTTTGCTTTCTCGTTTCAAATGGGGACTTTCTGCCGAATTGCAAACGCCTGATTTTGAAATGCGTAAAAAAATATTGAAAAATATTCTTTACCGAGATGGCGTACAAATGAGTGATGAAATTGTAGATTATATTGCTCAAAATGTAAAAACCAACGTTCGGGAGTTGGAAGGAGTAAATACTTCTTTAATGGCCGAGGCTCTTTTTAACAAAAAAGAAATTACATTGGATTTGGCTATGAAAGCTGTGGATAAAATTGTTAAAAATATCAAAAAAGAAATTACGGTAGATTTTATCCAAGAAATAGTTTCTGAGTATTTCCAAGTTTCCATAGAAGAATTACAATCTAAAACAAGAAAACGACACGTGGTTCAAGCCCGTCAATTGGCTATGTTTTTTGCTAAAAAATATACCAAATTATCATTAGCAAATATAGGAAAACATATCGGGAAACGCGACCACGCCACCGTTCTTCACGCTTGTAAAACGGTGGATAACCTTAATGAAACGGATAAACAATTCCGTAAGTTTTTCTCTGACCTTACTACTAAAATCAAGCAATAAATGGAGAAGACCAATATTTTGATGGTTTGTTTAGGAAATATATGTCGTTCGCCTCTTGCCGAAGGAGTTTTAAAGTCAATGCTTGATAGTCAGAAATTTATGGTAGATTCTGCGGGAACGGCTTCTTACCATACAGGCGATACTCCTGATAGGCGTTCTGTGGAAGTAGCAAGAGAAAATGGAGTAGATATTTCCAATTTGAAAGCTCGTACGTTTTCTGTTAATGATTTTGAAAAGTTTGATTATATTTTTGTAATGGATAAAAGTAACTACAAAAATGTTATTCAACTTGCTAAAAATGAACAATATAAAGCGAAAGTTTCTTTTTTGTTAGATGAATTGGAAACCCAAAACCAAAAGGAACTTCCAGATCCTTATTATGGAGATAAATCAGATTTTGAGAAAGTTTATAGAGATATAGCAAAAGCGTGTAAAGCAATTGCAGAAAAATTATCAAATTAAAATAAAAAGCACTTTATGAAAATGAAGTGTTTTTATTTTTGTAATTCTTCCATTGTAGAACGCTTCCCATCAACAAAAGGTACTATAAAGGCATCTTTATAGCCTTTCTTTTTGGCTTCTTGTTGTAGTTGTTCTGCCTTTTTTAAGTTAGTTTCTTTTCCGAAGTAATAACGAAATAATTTATCAATAGATTCTTTTGAAATAGGTTTTAGCCCCTTAAAATTAGAAGGCTTTGTTTCTAAATTACGAGTACTTGTTGCTAATTGTATTTTGTAATAAATATTTTGATTTATTGTTTTTTGTATAGTTTTGGAAGTATCTATTTTATTTTCCTTAGGTGTATCTTGTTTTGTACTTTCGGAGCTATTATTTCTTATCCATTGATAATAATTTTTGATAGCTTTAACAATACTTGTTGCTATTTCTTGTTGTCCTTTGGCTGAGGTTAAATATTCACGTTCTTCTTTATTACTTAAAAAACCAGTTTCTATAAGGACAGAAGGCATATACGTTTGATGCAAAACGATAAATCCGGCTTGCTTTACTCCTCTATCTTTTCGCTTATTTTCTGTGGTTAAATTATTTTGTACATATTTAGCCAATTGTATGCTTTGTTCCAAAAATTCTTCTTGCATAATAGACAAACCAATAAACGATTCAGGCGAATTAATATCATATCCTGAATATTTTTCCTGATAATTATTCTCCAAATAAATAACTTGGTTTTCTTCTTTTGCTATTTCAAAATTTCGTTCATTGGCGTGTAACCCCAACACGAAAGTCTCTGCACCATAGGCTTTTGTAGCAGCAGCACCATTGCAATGTACAGATATAAAAAGTTGCGCCTTTTCTCGGTTAGCTATGGCTCCACGTTCGTAAAGTTCTATAAATCGGTCATCTTTTCGGGTATAAACTACGCTAAAACGCGAGTCTTTTTCCAATTCTTTTCCTACCAAAAGTATAATTTTTAGTGCAATTTGTTTTTCGGTTACTTTTCCGAAAATTTTGCCAGGGTCTTTTCCGCCGTGTCCAGCATCTAAAACCACTTTAAATTTGCCTGTTTGGGCAAAAGAAGAAATGAAAAAAAAGAAAATTATGTATGTAAAAAATCTCATTTATATTAAAATTTCTATAAAAATAAAGAATATTGCCTTTTCTATTTTCGTTATACAAAAAATATCCGTAAGTTTGGGCATTCAAAATGAAGTATTTAAAAAAAAGATAATCCTTTGATTTTCAAAAGGCAAAGGTAAAAAAAAATGTTGAATAATTATATAATCTACGTGATATTTTGCAAATAAATAAGAAATATATACTTTTTTCAAGTGTTTTGGTGGGGATTATTGGTATTTTTGCCCGTCCCACAACCTTTTCTGAGCGAACAAAAGAAAGGGATTCTTCTTATTTTTTAACAAATTTAACAGAAGGTACTCCTTTTTTAGAAGAAATAACAAAAAAGAAAGATACTCTTAAAAGAGATTCTATTTCGTTAAAAAAAGATACTATTTCTTTAGATAGTATTCCTGATTCTTTGTCTAAAAAGCCGGCTATGCTTACGGATATTGTTAAATATCACGCCAAAGATTGTGTGGTTATTAGCAAAGCGAAGAAAGAAATTTTACTTTATAACCAAACCAATATAGCTTATGCGGATACAGACCTAAAAGCAGGAGCAAGTGTTATAAATTACGAAAAAAGAGAGGCTTATGCAGGGCGAATAAAAGATAGTGTAGGCGAACTTGTACAAGCTCCTGAGTTTAAACAAGGCGACCAACTCATTGAACCTGACTCTATTAGGTTTAATTATGTTACCAAAAGAGCTATCATTAAAAATGCTTATACGACACAAAGTGAAAATAAAGTAAAGGCTGAGACTATAAAAAAAGAAAACGATTCCACATATTTCTTACGAAAAGGAAAAATAACCACCGCAGAAGATCTTGACGACCCCGACTATTACATTTTGGTTTATAAGGCAAAATTTGTCCCTAAAAAGAAAATAGTAGCAGGTTTTAGTAACATGTATATTGCCGATGTGCCAACACCTATCGCTATGCCTTTTGCGTATTATCCAATGACAGATTCTCGCTCTTCTGGCTTGCTTTTTCCTACTTTTGGAGAGGTGAATGATAGAGGGTATTATCTGCAAAATGGAGGATATTATTTTGTAATTAATGATTATTTAGACCTTGCCCTAACAGGAGATTATTATACTAATGGGAGTTATGGTATTCGTACGGCTTCTACTTATAGAAAAAGATATAAATATTCAGGTAGTTTTAACCTAAGATATGAAAATTTAATACAAAGCCAACGAGGTTTCCCTGATTATAGTAGAAGTTCTATTTATAATATTCAATGGTCTCATTCTCAGGATAGTAAGTCCAGTCCATTATCGTCTTTTTCTGCTTCTGTGAATTTGGGTAGCTCTACTTATTATAGAGATTCTTATAATCAATTAAACTCATCTAATTTCTTGAACAATACGCTTTCGTCTTCTATTTCGTATTCGCGTACTTTTCCTTCGTATCCTTCTGTAAATATGTCGCTTACAGCGTCTCATTCTCAAAATACGAATACAAGAAATATACAAATGACTCTTCCTGCTATGCGAGTGAGTATGGAGCGTATTTATCCTTTTGCTTCTAAGGGAGGTACTAAAAAAGGACTTATTCAAAATATGAACTTCAATTATAGTATGCAAGCCGATAACCGCTATGATATTAATGAAGATTTATTTTTTAGAAAAGAAATGTTTGACCGTGCTGTCAATGGTGTAAGGCATAGTATTCCTGTGAGTACAAATTTTAAAGTGCTAAAATTCATAAGTTTCAATCTAAATACTTCTTTAAATGAAACTTGGCAATTTAGAACTATACAATACCAAGACTATGACCAAAATACAGGAATTGCCCGAAAAGATACTCTCAACGGATTTGCTCGTTATCTCACCTATAATTTTGGTGCAGGATTAGGAACGACTATTTACGGGACGTTTGATTTTGGTAAAGATAAAAAAATACAAGCTATTCGGCACGTAATGCGCCCTTCAGTTAGTTACGGATACACCCCATCGTTTGACCAATATTATAAATATTATATCGCTGATGCTTTTGGTACAAGACGAGATTATACCCCATTTGATGGCGGTATTTATGGAGCTCCTGGTCGTACCGAGTCCAATAATATGAGTTTTTCTCTAAGTAATACCTTTGAAGCAAAAGTCCGTTCCAAAGACTCTTTGGCAACAGAACCTAAAAAAATAATGCTTCTTAATAGCCTCAATTTCAGTTCTGGGTATAATTTTATAACAAAACAATTTAGCGCCTTGAATATGACGGGCGGAACGCAACTATTTGATAATAAATTAGGAGTTAATTTCGGAGCTACTTTTAATCCTTATGCAATTGATGAAAACGGAAGGCAAATGGAAAAGTTTAACATCAGTAACGGAGGTAGTCTTTTCCGAATGACAAACGCCAACCTTACAATGAATTATGCCTTTTCAAGTAAAAATTTCAAAAAAGGGAAAAATACAGATAATACAATATCTGGCGGACGTGCAGACGACCTTTTCGGTGCTCCGTTAGATACCAATCCGCAATCCGAAGAAATAAAAGAGGAAGAAACATCAAAAGAAGATACTAAAACAAAATATTATTACGCTTCTATGCCTTGGGATATCAATCTTGCATATTCCCTTTCCTATGCCAATTATAATCGTAACCCTATGATTAGTACCAATTCCCTTATGGTGTCAGGAAATATTGACCTTACCCCAAAATGGAGAATAGGTGCTTCTTCAGGATATGATTTTAAAGATAAAGGAATAACTTACACACAACTCCGTTTTGAAAGAGACCTCAATAGTTTCCGTATGTCTTTCAGTTTTACACCTTTTGGTTACAGAAACTCTTGGAATTTCTTTATTGGAATAAAAGCCTCTATGCTTTCCGACCTTAAATGGGAGAAAAATAAAGCCCCAGACAGAACTTTACGCTAATTTTTTATATTTAAATATAAAAAAATTAAGTTTAAAAAGTTTTTTAATAACAAAAAGAATAGAAATAATTTAAAAAATTCATATAATGAAGAAAGTAATTTTAACAAAAGATGCCCCAGCACCTATCGGGCCTTACAGCCAAGCTATCCAAGCAGGAAACACATTGTATGTTTCAGGACAAATTCCTGTTAATCCTGCTACAAACGAAGTTGTTAATGGAGGAATAGAACCCGAAACCAAGCAAGTAATGGAAAATATCGCAGCAATACTAAAAGAAGCAGGATTTTCTTTCAACGAAGTAGTGAAAACTACTATTTTACTCGCCGATATAGGAACATTTGCCGTTGTAAATGAAATTTATGGTAGTTATTTCCCTAACGAAGGGGCACCAGCAAGAGAAACATACCAAGTAGCTAAACTTCCAAAAGGAGTAAATGTAGAAATTTCTTGTATTGCAGTAAAATAACAAAGAAAAATAGAAAAATAATAATGTAAATTAAATAAAAACATCAATTTTATAGTAAAAAAGCTATCTAAATTGATGTTTTTTTGTGTAAAAATAGTTCATTATGAAAAAAATATTTATTTTATTTGCTCTAATAGCACAATTTACCTACTCACAAAGCCAAAAAATATCAGAAATACCTTATTTTAAGGCTCAAATTACCATAGATACTTTGGTAATACCAGATAGAATCTATCTAAATATCTTTTTAATGGAAAAAGATAGCAAAAATAAAAATACAATGGAAGAAAAGTATAATACAATGATAAATACTTTAAAGAAATTAAACATTGATGTTGAAAAACAATTATGGGTAGATTCTTTTTTTAGTAATTCTATTAAGAAAATCATCCAAAGCAAGGTGATGAAGAATGAAATATTTAAACTTTTAGTCTATGATGCAGAGTCAGCTATTAAAGTAATGGATGCTTTGGTTGAAAATAATATTTCTAATATCTATATTTCTAAAAAAGAATATTCAAAAAGAGATGAAATAATAGAATTGCTTAAAGTAAAAGCCCTAAAAAAAGCCAAAAATAACGCAGATAAACTAATGAAATCTGTGGGGCAATCTGTCGGAAAGGTTATTTCGTTGGATATTTATGAAAATATACAAGGCAATAATGCGTTGAATGCTACTTCCGCAGGATTGCAAATTCGTGGAATAGGAAGTATAGAAGATAATGAATATATTAAAACAGAATTTTCCCCTATTAAAATTTCTACTAACCTACATATTGTGTTTGAACTTAAATAATAGTATAAAAAAATGAAAAAAGCACTCATTCTTATAGATATTCAGAACGATTTTATATCAGGAAGCCTTCCTGTTGCTCATTCGGAAGAGATAATTACTCCTGTTAATGAGTTAATGAACCAATTTGAACATATAATTGCCACACAAGATTGGCATCCTACCGAACATTTTAGCTTTTTTATCCATCATAAAGGAAAAAAACTATTTGATGTGATAGAAAAAGACGGATATACACAAACATTATGGCCTCCGCATTGCATTCAAGGAGGAAAAGGTGCAGATTTTTATCCTTCACTCAATACCAAACCTATTTCGTTAATCATAAGAAAAGGAACGAATCCAGAAATTGATAGTTATAGCGCATTTTTTGATAATCAGAAGCTAAAAAACACAGGATTGGACGGATATTTAAAAGGATTGCAAATAGAAGAACTTCATTTTGTAGGTATTGCAGCAGATTATTGTGTGTATTATTCAATGAAAGATGCGTTAGAATTGGGTTATAAAGTCGTTTTACACGAAAATTGTACTCGTGCAATACAAAAAGAAGCCTTTGAAATACAAAAGAAAGAACTTTTAGAGCATAAAAACTTCAAAATAGTTTCTAATTAACGATAAAAATAGTAAAAAATGCGTTTCGGAATCATTATTCCTGTTCATAATGAGGAAAAATATTTGTCAAAAACCTTAGATTCTTTATTAAAACAGACCTTTTTGCCTCATCAAATCATTATTGTAGATGATAATTCCACAGATAATACGGCAAATATAATATCGGACTACGTAAAAAAGCATTCTATTATTAAAACAATATACCGAAGTTCTTCCGAAGAGAGATTGCCAGGAGGTAAAATAGTACAAGCATTCTACACAGGGCTTAATTTGTTGGAAAATGTAGATATTATTTGTAAATTTGATGCAGATACGATATTTCCAGACAATTATATTGAGAAAATAAATCAATATTATGAAGAAAATCCTAATATTGGTATGTGCGGAGGGGTTTGTAGTATTAAAAAGGGGGATAATTGGGTAATAGAGAACCTTACAGATAAGAAACACCTTCGTGGAGGGATAAAAAGTTATAGAAAATCCTGTTTGGATAGTATTGGCGGACTGAAAAAGGATATGGGGTGGGATACAATAGATGAACTTTTAGCAAAATACCATCATTGGGAAGTGAAAATAGATACTAATTTGATAGTAAAACACTTAAAGCCTACCGCAAGCGCCTATAATAGCAAGTCAAAATATATGCAAGGCGAGATGTTCTATCGTATGCGATACGGATTTATACTAAGTATGTTGGCAAGTATTAAATTATCTTATAAAAAGAGGAATTTTACCTTACTTATGAATTATATAAAAGGATATTTTAAAGCAAAATCAGAGAAAAATAGCTTTTTAGTAAGTAAAGAAGAAGGAAAATGGATTCGTAATTATCGTTGGAATAATATTTTTAATAAAATTAATCCTATAAATATATTTAAAAAGAAATAAATAAGATTTATCAATAAGTAAAATAGAATAATAGTAATAAGTTTTCTAACTATATCGTTGGGAAACTTATTTTTTTATAATAAGAATAATAAAAAGCAAAAATCAAATAAAAATAATATTTAGTAAAAATAGTAAATGTAATAAGTAAAAATATAAAAAATATAGGTAA